>JAEWYW010000075.1 GCA_023458535.1 Bacteroidota bacterium | reverse complement strand
TGCGAAACCTGCCTCAAGATGAGACATCTTTTAAGGGTCGTTGGAGATGACAACGTTGATAGGCTACAGGTGTAAAGGCAGTAATGTCATAGCCGAGTAGTACTAATTACCCGTAGATTTATAGCCTGATAGGTTGCAATTAAACAAGTTCTTATAAGTGCGATAAAGGTTTTGCCTTTGTGATGTATATTTACCGATAAAATAGAAATTAGAAACTAGATATTAGAAGTTAGTAAATAACTAACCTCTAACTTCTAAAAGCTAAACTCTTAATACAATATTTAGGGTGGTTTTAGCAGAGGGGCTCACCTGTTCCCATTCCGAACACAGAAGTTAAGCCCTCTAGCGCCGATGGTACTGCGAAAGCGGGAGAGTAGGTCGCCGCCAGTTTTTTTTAAAAGCTCATCAACTTTGTTGATGAGCTTTTTTTATGCCCTAAAAACAAGAAAACAAATAAGTTAGTATTAGGTTTAAAGTCGAAAGTCGAAAGTTTAATGTCTAAAGCCTAAAGTTTAAGGTCTATAGTAATTAACCAACTTCCTATTTAAGTTCCTGGTTTTGCTCAAATATAGGTTTTTAACTTTTTTAGAATATGTAAGGAATCTAAAGTCTAAAGTCTAGGGTTTAAGGTCTAAAGTCTAAAGTTTAAAGTTTAAAGTCAATTAACCAAGTTTCCTATACAAGTTCCTAGTTTTGCTCAAATACTCGTTTTTCAGTATGAAGAGTAGTCTGACTAATCTAAAATTTATAATCTAAAATCTAAAATCTAAAATTTACTTCAACTTTAAACCTTAAACCTCAAACTGAAGCGACTTATCATAATGAAAAGTTTTCATTCTCTTTTACTCTTACCTAGCCCCGATAGAAGCGGATACCCCGCAGTAAGCTAAGAAGCAAGCCAAGAACGAGGAGTAAAAGCGAATAGCGGGAATAAGCTCCTAAGAAAAATGTTTACCTGCGTAAACCCTATTCCTATTAATTTTTTTTGATGTATTCGTCGTAACTTATGTGCTCATAAATTCTTTGCGGAATTGTTTGTTGCACTGGTGGACTCCAGTAATTATGTGGATATAGTCTGGTGAGCTCTTTATAACAAGCAGTTGTTTGTATACGTACTTGTACAGAAGTTATGTCGTTGTTTTTGATGAATGGAAACTGTGGTAATTTGAGGGTAGATTCTCTTTTTTCACCATTTGCATACCCAACTGTCCATTTGTATTGGTAGCTGTCGGAAGCGGTTACTAATACAAAAGAAATGGTTTCGTCGTTCAATAGAACATCCTTAAAGTCGTTAATGCCAACTTCGCAAGTGATTTTTTCGGCGTTGACACCTCCATAATTTTTTTCTGAACTTGCTGATTTTATTTCAAGAAGTTTTGAACATTGCTGAGCGCCTTGAGCTGTGAGGACTGATACTGAAATGGTAGTTTGTCCTTCTGATACAGCTTTCAGAACTACATCTTTCTGCTTGATATTGGTTTCGAACTTTATTTTATCGGTGGAACTAGACCAATCGTAGCACTCTTGACACTGTCCTGGTATTTCTACACTGTATTTTTCAATTTGATTGATGGTAAGGGACGATGCGCCAAGAATGTTACATTGTGAATAGACTGCCATAGACATCGCTAATGCAGTGAAAGAGAGTATTTTTTTCATATTTGTGTTTTTTATGTTTCAAGCAATTACACTTGAATTACTCCTAAGTTAAATTTTTCGGTTATGGGAGCGTGATTGGCAGCTTCTATACCCATAGAAATCCATTTTCTAGTGTCTAGAGGATTAATGATGGCATCTGTCCATAAACGTGCTGCTGCGTATGTTGATTCTGTTTGTTTTTGATACCTTTTAGAAATAGTTTCTAGAATCTCGTTACTCTCTTCTTCGGTAATCTGCTTACCTTGTTTTTTAAGCGTTGATTCCTGAATTTGAGCCAATACCTTTGCTGCCTGAGCTCCACCCATTACTGCTAATTCTGCCCAAGGCCAAGCTACGATTAGTCTTGGATCGTAGGCCTTTCCACACATTGCATAATTACCAGCTCCGTATGAATTCCCTGTGATAATGGTGAATTTTGGAACTACAGAGTTGGATACCGCATTTACCATTTTAGCACCGTCTTTAATGATTCCGCCATGTTCTGATTTTGAACCTACCATAAAACCAGTAACATCTTGCAGGAACACCAACGGAATTTTTCTCTGATTGCAGTTGGCAATGAAGCGCGTTGCTTTATCAGCAGAATCCGAATAGATAACACCTCCAAACTGCATTTCGCCTTTTCCACTTTTTACCAGTTTTCTTTGGTTAGCAACAATTCCTACTACCCAACCATCGATTCTTGCCGTAGCACAGATGATTGTTTTACCATAATCTGGCTTATATTCCTCATACTCTGAATTGTCAACCAAACATTTGATAATCTCATACGTGTCATATTGATCCGCTTTTGACGAAGGCATGATACCAAAAATATTTTCTGGACTTTCTTTTGGAGGAAAACTTTCCGTTCTGTCGAATCCTGCTTTTTCATATGCACCAACCGATTTCATGATGGTTCTAATTCTGTTCAGTGCATCTTTATCGTCTTTCGCTTTATAGTCGGTAACTCCAGAAATCTCACAGTGTGTGGTAGCTCCACCCAAAGTTTCATTATCAATGGTTTCACCGATGGCTGCCTTTACGAGATAACTTCCAGCCAAGAAAATAGAACCTGTTTTGTCCACAATCATCGCTTCGTCGCTCATAATAGGAAGGTATGCACCACCCGCAACGCAACTGCCCATTACGGCAGAGATTTGAATGATTCCCATAGAACTCATTTTCGCATTATTTCGGAAAATTCTACCGAAATGCTCTTTATCAGGGAAAATTTCATCCTGCATCGGCAAATAAACCCCCGCAGAATCTACCAAGTAGATGATAGGAAGTCTGTTTTCCATGGCAATTTCTTGTGCGCGAAGATTTTTCTTACCCGTAATCGGAAACCATGCTCCAGCCTTTACGGAGGCATCATTAGCCACAACAATGCATTGCTTACCCGATACATATCCCATTACCACGACTACGCCACCACTCGGGCAACCACCTTCTTCCTGATACATTTCGTAACCTGCAAAAGCACCGATTTCTATTGATTGAGAATCTTTATCCAATAGATAATCAATTCGTTCTCTGGCAGTCATTTTTCCTTCCTCACGAATTTTTTGAAGTCGTTTTTCGCCGCCCCCTTTTTTAATTTCGGCTAGCAGTCTGGTAATTTCTGATAATTTTAATCTATTTTGATCTTCCCTTTTGTTAAATTCTAAATCCATTCTCTAATTTGCTTTATTGAAGCCTAAAGATAGTAAATTTCAGGGTTTCTGAGGAATGAAATATTGGTGTATTAAGGTTTTGGTTTTCAGAATTTTATGAAATATTTAACTTTGTCATTACTTGCAAGAATTGTAGAAATTACATATTTTTACAAAAGAGTAAAGTGAGGCATTAAAATGTTGCTTTATTCAGTTCCTAGTTTATTTTTTTAATAGTTTATTATTTGAGGATCCCGAAAATTCGAAGAATTTTCGGGATTTTTCTTTCATCTAAAATTATTTTACATTTCTGTTTGAATTTTTGCATTTTACTGATGCTTCCAATTTGTACATTTGCGAAATGAAAAATTCAGCTCTTTTCAGACTACATCTAATAGTCTTTCTTTGGGGGTTTACGGCAATACTGGGGAAACTAATCACATCAGATGCACAAATATTGGTTTTTTACCGAATGCTTTTTGCTGCTTTTTTTCTATTTATTTTTTCTAAAATTATTAAAAGAAAGAGCTTAAAGGTCTCCAAAAAAATATTTTTACAGTTGGGTGCAATTGGTTGCTTCATGGCGTTGCATTGGCTCTGTTTTTTTTACTCCATTAAAGTTTCCAATGTTTCCATAGCTTTGAGTTGTTTATCTTTATCCACCTTATTTGCATCTATTTTAGAACCCATCGTTTTTAAAAGAAAGATCGATATCAGCGAAGTGATTATGGGGATTGTAATTGTTGCGTGCATCTTACTCATATTCAAAACTGAATTTAGATTTAAGGAAGGAATTATTTTTGGAATTTTATGCGCTATTTTTGGGACAGTTTTCTCTGTATTCAACGGTAAAATGTTTGGTAAAACCGACTCTGAAAACATCATTTTTTACGAGATTTTTTGTGGTTGGGCAATGTTGTGCATTTTTTATATCTTCACAGGGCAAATCGGGCAGATGACCGAAATAAATATTAGGGATTTCTCGTTAATTTTATTGTTGGCGAGTGTCTTTACGGCGTTTCCAATGTTGGAATCTGTAAAACTAATGAAGTATATTTCACCCTTTACTTTAATTTTAACAGTGAATTTAGAACCAGTTTACGGAATTATACTAGCTTTTTTTATCTTTGGAGAATCAGAACAAATGAGTCCTGTCTTCTACATCGCTTCGTTTGTAATGATATTAGCCATTGTTAGCAATGGTTTAATAAAAGCTAGAAAACAGAAAACACTAATCAAGCATCAATAATTTATGATCAAAAAATATATTTTACTGCTTCTTTCTATAAGTTTTGGGTGGTCTCAAGCTCAGATTGTTAGAAAATACTCCAATGAATTTTTAAATATTGGAGCTGGAGCCAGAGGTTTAGGTATGGGCGGTGCCGTAATCTCTAACCAAAATGATGTTTATTCACCAATGTGGAACCCCGCAGGTTTAAATGCTATCACCAAAGACTGGCAAGGTGCAGCAATGCACGCTGAGTACTTCGAATCCATTGCAAAGTACGATTACATGGCATATGCAAAAGTTTTGGAAAATAGCGGTGGTGTTTTCGGGATTTCATTGGTAAGATTGGGTGTTGATAATATTTTGAACACTACCCAGATGATTGATTCTGAGGGAAACATCGATTACGATAAAATCACTAAATTCTCACAGGCGGATTATGCAGCATTGGTTTCCTACGCTTTTAACCCGAACGGTATGGAGAATCTTGATGTTGGGGTAAATGCGAAAATTGTGTACAGAAATGTGGGTAAGTTCGCTAATGCATTCGGATTTGGTTTTGATATTGGAGGTATTTACCGTGCAGATAATGGTTGGACGTATGGTGCTATGCTTCGAGATATTACTACAACAGTAAATTTCTGGTCTGTGAATCAATCTAAATTATCTACTATTGTAAATGGTGAAGAATTTAACCCTGCTCCAAAAGATAAATTGGAACTTACCATGCCAAAATTGAATGCTGGTGTCAGTAGAAATTTTGAACTGGGTAGCAGTATTAATATTCTTCCTGAAGCTGGTATCAATGTAGATTTTGCTAAAACTGCGGCTTTGGTTTCTACAGATTTTGCAAGTATTACACCATATGCTGGGGCAGAATTGAGTTATCAGAAGATGCTTTTCGTTCGTTTGGGTGTTAACAGGTTTCAATCGATCACTGATATTGAGGATTTAAAAAGAAAAGTTTCTTTCCAACCCAGTGCAGGTTTAGGTATTAAATATCGAGGCTTAACTTTAGATTACGCCATTACGAACTCGGGAATAGGCGGTTCAAACTTCTTCTCCAACTTTTTCTCTCTTAAATTAGATATGGGAGAATTTAGGAATGATTAATTATTTTCAATCAAATTACTTCAATAAAAATGTTTAAAATACTTTCCGTTTGCTTTTTAATAGGAACTTCAGTTGCGCTTTCAGCACAAAATATTAATGCCTACGAATACATTTCTGTTCCGGCAAAATTCGCTGATAAGAAAATCAATACTTATAATTTGAATGCTATTTTATCTAAAAGCTTACAAGCAAAAAAATATAAAGTAGTTTCAGATAATATTGCCGAGTGGCCAATGGAGCTGCAACAAAATCCTTGTCTGGTTGCAAAAGCAGATATTTTGGATGACAGTTCTTGGTTAAGAAATAAAGTTGTGTTGCAGTTTAAAGATTGTAATGATAAAATCATTGCATCATCCAAAGGTGATTCGGATGCTAAAGAATTTGAAATTGGTTTTCCCGATGCATTGAAAAAATCTTTAACAAGTGTTGCTGCTTCGTCTCCAGGCGCTTCAAAGCTTTCTGCAAAACCACAAAATGTACAGCAAGTAGCCACCACAAATACTACTTCAACTACGATAACTACAACAAATAATACTGTGCAAACAAGTTCAGCGGATGCTTTTTCAGATGGCAACGTTAATCTGCAGAAAGTAAATATTTCTGGTTCGCAGTTTATTTTAGTAAAACCCAACTCTTCTCAAGCATATGCAACTTTTACAGAAACAGGAAAGCAAGGTTTGTACAGGGTGGTTTTAGAAAATAAAACAGCAGCTTTTGCGTATTTTGAAAATGGAAATTTGGTTGTAGAAGTTCCCCAAAAAGATGGAACATTTAGCCAAAGAATAATGTCTGTAAAATAAAATTAATTTTCAGCATTAAAATAATCCCAAACCACTTTCCCTTTAGATTTTCCAAGGATTTCTTCTAGGGTTTCTTTGCTGGCTTCGCGAATTCTCTTCACGGATTTTAATTTGGAAAGTAACAATTCGATGGATTTTTCTCCTACGCCAGGAATTTCCTCCAACTCTGTTTGAATGGTGGAATTTTTTCTTCTAGTTCTATGATGTTTTACTCCAAAACGGTGTGCCTCATCTCGAACCCTTTGAAGAATTTTTAAAGTTTCGGATTTTTTATCTAAATATAAGGGCACAGAATCTTCTGGAAAATAAATTTCTTCCAAACGTTTTGCAATCCCAATAACGGTTATTTTGCCGTAAAGACCGAGCAGTTTCAAACTTTTAACAGCCGAAGAAAGCTGACCTTTGCCGCCATCAATTAAAATAAGTTCTGGAAGAGGCTCGTTTTCTTCTAAAAGTCTTTTGTATCGTCTATAAATTACTTCTTCCATTGTGGCGAAATCATTAGGTCCTTCAACCGTTTTCGGATGAAAAATTCTGTAATCGGCTTTACTGGGTTTTCCATTTTTAAAAACGACACATGCCGAAACAGGATTTGTACCTTGGATATTGGAGTTGTCGAAACCTTCAATATGACGCGGCTCAACGGGCATTCTCAATAATTTTTGCATTTCTGCCATAATTCTGTTGGTATGCCTTTCCGGGTCTATAATTTGTACCTGCTTTAGTTTTTCAAGACGGTATTCCTTCGCGTTTTTCTCGGAAAGTTCCACGATGCGTTTTTTGTCGCCCACCTTTGGAACCATAATTTTCACATTCGGAATCTCCACAGAAAGATGAAACGGCAGTAAGATTTCTTTGGAATCTGAACTAAATTTCTGTCGAATCTCAATCAAAGCTTCTTCCATAATTTCTTCATCGCTTTCGTCGAGGATTTTTTTAATCTCCGTTGTGTAACTCTGAATAATATTTCCGTTTCTTATTTTAAAAAAATTAACGTACGCAGCAGTTTCATCACTCGTCATTCCAAAAACATCAATATCATCCATATTAGGATTCATAATGGTATTTTTGGTTTGAAAATCATCCAATAAATCAATACGCTCCTTTATCATTTGGGCTTTTTCGAATTGCAAAGCCTCTGCATATTTCATCATTTGATTGATTAAATATTCTTTTGATTTTCTGAAATCCCCTTTAATAATTCCTCGTATGGCCTCTATTTTCTCATCGTAATCTTGCTTGCTTTCAAGTTGTTCGCAGGGGCCATCGCAGTTTTTAATGTGGTATTCTAAGCATACTTTGTATTTTCCTTCCTGAATCTTTTCTGGAGCCAAATTAAGGTTACAAGTTCTTAGTTTATACAAATGTTTTATGGTATCCAGCAATATTTTTGCGGGACGAACTTTAGCGTAAGGACCATAGTACTCTGAACCGTCCTTAATGATTGTTCGGGTAAGAAAAATTCTGGGAAATGGTTCATTTTTAATACAAATCCAGGGATAGGTTTTGTCGTCCTTCAACATGATGTTGTAGAACGGTTGATGTTCTTTTATTAAATTATTTTCTAATAAAAGAGCGTCGTACTCGCTGTTGACAATGGTGGTTTCCAGGCGGCGGATTTTGCCCACCATAATTCTTGTTCTAGAACTCAACAAATTCTTATTAAAGTAGGATAGCACTCTTTTTTTGAGGTTTTTGGCTTTTCCTACATACAATAATTGCTCATTTTTATCGTAATAACGGTACACTCCAGGATCTGAAGGAAGTGTTTTAAGTTGAAGTTCTAATTGACTATTCACATCGCAAAAATAAGTAATTAAACTCGTAGTGCATTATAAAGTAGGTTGCTCAATTGACTAAAAATTAGTATATTGTATTGACTACCAATCAAATACAATTATGAGCAACCTTGAGGCAAGTTACAATTTAATTTTAAATAATTTAAGAGACATTTCAGAAACTGAAGATTTTTATTTTAAACCTATAAAACCAAAACTATCTGATATAGAGTTGATTGGTTTGATTATTTTGGCTGAATTTAAGTCCATTGATTCTGAACATCAACTTTTTAGAGAAATAAAAGGTTTTGAAATTGAACCAAAAATTGAAAGAAGTGTTTATAACAGAAGGAAGCGAAAACTATT
>JAEWYW010000074.1 GCA_023458535.1 Bacteroidota bacterium | reverse complement strand
AAAATAAATTAAAACAAGAATACAATGTCAATTTTAGTAAACAAAGACTCTAAAGTAGTAGTACAAGGATTTACAGGAAACGAAGGTACCTTCCATGCTGGTCAAATGATTGAATACGGAACAAACGTTATCGGTGGGGTAACTCCAGGTAAAGGTGGTTCTGAGCATTTAGGAAAACCAGTTTTCAATACAGTAGCTGATGCAGTGGAAAAAGCTGGAGCTAACGTAAGTATTATTTTCGTACCGCCTGCATTCGCCGCAGATGCTATTATGGAAGCTGCAGCAGCAGGAATTAAAGTAATTGTTTGTATTACAGAAGGTATTCCAGTTGCAGATATGGTTAAAGTAAAATCTTATATCGCTGATAAAGATTGCAGATTAATCGGACCAAACTGCCCAGGAATCATCACTCCAGAAGAAGCTAAAATTGGTATTATGCCAGGTTTTGTTTTCAAAAAAGGTAAAGTAGGTATCGTTTCAAAATCAGGTACATTAACTTACGAAGCTGCAGACCAAGTGGTAAGAGCAGGTTTCGGAATTTCTACAGCTATCGGTATCGGTGGAGATCCAATTATTGGTACGACTACTAAAGAAGCTTTAGAATTGTTCATCAACGATCCAGAGACAGACGCAGTAGTGATGATTGGTGAAATTGGTGGTGGACTAGAAGCTGAAGCTGCAAGATGGTATAAAGCAAGCGGTTCTACTAAGCCAGTTGTAGGTTTCATCGCTGGTCAAACTGCTCCTAAAGGAAGAACAATGGGTCACGCAGGTGCTATCGTAGGTGGTGCTGAAGATACTGCACAGGCAAAAATGGAAATTATGCAAGAACATGGTATCAACGTAGTAGCTTCTCCAGCAGACATCGGAGAAACTGTTGCTAAAGTACTTTCTAAATAATTCTTTACGAACACATATACACTAAATGAAAAAGTTTTTATTAGCATCAGGATTGGCTCTTTCTACCTTGTCCTTTGCACAAATCGACTTTAGCAGTACTCGCTTCGGTGTTACCGTCGGAGGAAACTATTCAAGAGTGAAAAATGCACATAATCCTTCGGGAGCACGTTTTGCTTTTCAAGCAGGTGCCTTGGCATTAATACCTATTGGTAAAAATAATCAGTTTTATTTGCAGCCAGAGGTCTTATATTACGGTGCTGGGGAATCCGGAAAAGCGAAAGATGCAAAAGGGCAGCCAGGTTATGATGCAGTGTATGCTAATAATTATTTAAGTGTTCCTGTTTATTTTAAAGGATATTTTTCGGAAGCGGAATCTGAGTTTTATGGATTGATAGGACCGAGATTTAATTTTTTGGTGAATCAAAATGTTAAAAACCCATCCAGACCATATTACGATCCTAATTTTACAGATCCTTTATATCCTAACATCAGCGGAAAAGCTAACAGCTTCAATTTTGGCGTTGGTTTAGGAATAGGGTATAGCTATAAGAGACAGCTTGAATTAGCCTTAAAATACGATTTAGGCTTGTCTAATACTTATCCTAATCTCGTGGAAAGCTGGACGAATGATCCTAATGCTTCTAAGAAAAAATCTGAACAGGTACTTAGTGTAACGTTAAGTTATATTTTCAATTAGAAATTTGATAATAAAAAAAGACTCCGGCGCCGCAGGCGCCGGAGTCTTTTTTATTACTTTAAGAAATTAAAATCGATGATTTAAGATCTTATCCATTTCCAAATTTCCTTCAAACTTGCCTTATTACCATACATTAAAACTCCCACTTTATACACCTTTCCTGCTATAAAAATCATGAAAATAGTCGTCCCTAAAAGCAGTGCGAGAGACAATATAATTTGCCATGCTGGAACACCGAAAGGTATTCTTGCAATCATCGCAACAGGTGAAGTAAAAGGTATCATAGAAAGCCAGAAACCAAGCGGTCCATCGGGATTGTTCATAATGGAAATACTTCCGTACATACCTAACATTAAAGGTAAAATAGCAAATAAAGTATATTGCTGTGTTTCCGTTTCATTATCTACTGCAGACCCAACTGCAGCGTAGATAGAACTGTAAAACAAATATCCTAAGAAGAAGAATAAAATAAATACACCAATGATGAGCGGGAAATTTAGCTCCAATAAATTATGGGATATTTCGCCTGCAAGCTGTTGAATATCGAGGTTGGAGGCTGACACCTCTTCTGTTTTATCCACATTTTGCTGCAGATTGGAAAAATTGGTGTTCAAGAACAATGCGCCCACAAGGGTCATACCGATCCACACCGCAAACTGAGTTAATGCGACTAATGTTACTCCTAAAATCTTTCCAAACATCAGTTCAAAAGGTTTTACAGATGAAATGATGATTTCCACCACGCGGTTGTTTTTTTCTTCTAAAACACTTCTCATCACTCTTACTCCGTACATGATGATAAACATAAACGTAACGTACATTAAACCCATGCTCAACCCAGATTTTACGCCAAATGCCAAATCAGAATCTTCCTTATTGTCTTCGGTGATGTTAATGGTCTTAAGAGCAAAGTTTTTATCAAGATTATCGAGTTGCTTTTCGGTGATGCCCAGTTTCTTGATTTTTTCTTTTTTAATAATGTTAGAAACGTCGGAAACAATATGCTGTTTATTCTCAAAACCAATTTTATTGTTTACGATAAGTCGGCTATTTTTTTCAAGTTCATCAAAGTTAGCATCAACAAGTTCAGGGATCAGCAAAATACCATCAACTGTCTCACTGCTTTTAAGTTGCGCTGTTTTCTTCTTTTCTTCACTCACAGGAATAAAGGTATAGCTTACATCATCGCTAGATTTTAATTGACCGTTAAAAAGATTACTTCTATCAACCACTTCAACACGGTAATGACTTTTATTCGCTTTGAACATAAAACCTATTACAGCAGCAAAAGCCAATATTAACAGTGGAGCCAACAAAGTGAGTAATATGAAAGATTTTTTCTTCACCTGAGTGAGGAATTCTCTTTTCGTAATTAATATAATATTTTTCATCTTAAATTTTACTTACAGCATTGATAAACACTTCATTCATACTCGGTATTTTTTCATCAAACGATCGTATTTTACCCGTTTTAACAAGGTTGTATAAAATAGCATTTTGATCATTTTTATTTTTTAAATCAAAGGAAACCAAACCATTGGCTTCAGAGATATTAAAAATCTCATATTGGTTTCTAAACGTATCAAAATTTTCTTTGTCAAGTTCAGAAAGTGTCACTCTGAAAATGTTTTTCTTGTATTGTTCACGAACATCAAACACCTTTCCGTCAATAATTTTCTTTGAATTATTAATAAGAGCCACATAATCGCACATTTCTTCTACACTTTCCATACGATGCGTCGACAGAATAATGGTAGTTCCGTTATTTTTAAGCTCTAAAATCTGGTCTTTAATCAGATTAGCGTTTACGGGATCAAAACCAGAAAACGGTTCGTCAAGTATCAATAACTTTGGACGGTGAAGTACGGTTACTACAAACTGTATCTTTTGCGCCATCCCTTTAGACAGTTCAGAAAGTTTTTTCTTCCACCATTGGTCGATATGCAGTTTTTCAAACCATCTTTTGGCTTCTGTAAGGGCATCCTGCTTGGTCATTCCTTTCAGCTCGCCAAAATACAACAACTGGTCGCCAATAGTCATATTTTTATACAAACCTCTTTCTTCAGGCATGTAACCTATTTGCCTAATGTGGTCGGGATTGAGTTTTTCACCATTAATGGTAATGAGTCCGGAGTCGGCTTGGGTAATTTGATTGATAATTCTAATAAAAGATGTTTTTCCAGCGCCATTAGGGCCTAAAAGCCCATAAATACTTGCTTTGGGAACATCTATACTAAAGTCGTCTAATGCTATTTTTTTTCCTGCATTATACGTTTTGGTAACGTGTTCAGCTTTTAACATTAAAATTTGTTTCTGTTAAATGGTTAAATGAACGTGAAAGTTAGTGAAATAATTAAAAAGAAATACTCTCGCAAAAAAAAATCCTAATGATTATTGTCATTAGGATGTATTATTCGGAACTAATTTTCTATTGTTTTACGATTTGCGTTACCTTTTGTGTATTATCACTTAAAATATAACGAACCAAATATTTGCCAGGCTTTAGTCTTTCGATATTAATCTCGCCAGCATTAAAATTTACAACATATGTTGCTACCTGCATTCCTAAAATGGAATAAAAAGTAACACTCTTCACTTTTAGGGAAGGATCTTTAGCTTTTACCACCAAAAAGTCTTTTGCTGGATTTGGATAAGCTACAAGAACACCATCGTCAGATTTCTGAGAAGCAGAAACAGGCTCTCTCATTTGGGCATTCATACTTACTGAAAAGCCCATAAAAAAACCTAAAAATATCATCAAATGTAAAAATTTCTTCATCGAATATTTTATTTCAAACAAAATTACTCACAAATATAGATAATCACAATAATATTTGCAATAGTTTTTTCGTTTAGTTTAACTTAAATTTGTAGCGTAAAAAACAAATACTGTTCCAAAAAATGATTTATTCGAGAAACAGACGTCTTAGAGTTAATGAGTCTATCAGGAGTTTAGTAAGAGAAACTACCCTTACCACCAACGATTTTGTAATGCCAATATTCGTGATGGAAGGAGAAAACAAGCAAGAACCCATTCCGTCGATGCCGGGAATTTTCCGTAGGAGTATAGATCTAACGGTGAAGGAGTGTAAAGATTTATATGCGCTCGGTGTAAAAGCTGTCAATCTGTACATGAAAGTGGGTGAAGAAGTAAAAGATAATACTGGAAAAGAAGCATGGAATCCTAATGGACTGATGCAAAATACCATTAAATCTATCAAGGATGCTGTTCCAGGAATGATTGTAATGCCCGATGTGGCTTTAGATCCATATTCTATATACGGTCATGATGGTATTATAGAGAACGGGAAAATTGTTAATGATGCTACAGTAGATGCACTGGCCAATATGTCAGTTTCATTGGCGGAAGCAGGGGCAGACGTTCTGGCTCCTAGTGACATGATGGATGGTAGAGTGCAGGCAATGCGTGAAGCTTTGGAGATCAACGGTTTCACAGATGTTGGTATCTTGTCCTATGCAGCAAAGTATGCGAGTTCATTTTATGGTCCTTTTAGAAGTGCTCTAGACAGTGCGCCGAAGGAGAATTTGGATATTCCAAAAGATAAAAAAACTTATCAGATGGATTTTCATAACTCCAGAGAAGCTTTGAACGAGACTTTCAAGGATATTGAAGAAGGTGCGGATATCATCATGATAAAACCGGGTCTTCCTTATCTTGACATTGTCGCAAAAGTACGCGAAGCCATAGATCTACCAATTGCAGTGTATAACGTTAGTGGAGAATATGCCATGTTGAAAGCTGCTGCGCAGAATGGTTGGTTGGATAATGACAAGGCGATTATTGAAAGTTTAACATGTATTAAGAGGGCAGGTGCAGATATGATATTTACCTATGCTGCAAAAGAGGCTGCAATTTTATTAAATAATGCATAAGAAATCATCATGGAAAATATTTTTGATGCGGGAGTTGCACAAAACTACATTGAAAGAATTAATCATCTCACTAAAGATTCAAAACCTCGATGGGGGAGTATGAGTGT
Source organism: Bacteroidota bacterium (assembly GCA_023458535.1). Taxonomy (GTDB): domain Bacteria; phylum Bacteroidota; class Bacteroidia; order Flavobacteriales; family Weeksellaceae; genus Chryseobacterium. Next base: position 100,692 of record JAEWYW010000074.1, on the reverse strand, counting down.
AGATCAGATGTTGGCGCATTGCAATGTAACTTATGAACTCGTTTATGAGCCAGAGAAGCACAAAAAAGTGGGTGGATTAGCTAAATTTTTACTCAAAACATTTGTAAAATCAAAAGTTGTTAACGAAATACCTTACAAGCAAAATATTCCCACAGGCCCTCAATTTAAAGTTGTGGGAAATAAGGATTTTGAACTTGAGAAGAAAAGACTGATAGGATTTATTCAGAAAACCCAACAACTGGGAAGTGCTGCATTTGAGGGCAAAGAGTCATCGTCTTTCGGAAAATTGACCGCTCAAGAATGGAACAATATGTTTGCTAAACATCTCAATCATCACCTATCACAATTTGGTGTGTAAACGAATTACAATTTAAGATATCAGCCCGCTAAGATTTTTAGTGGGCTTTTTTTTATTCATAAAAATGTATAGTGGACTAAATTTTATTAATTTTACTTGATTTTAAAATTACGCACATGAAAAAAATTTTCTTTTTATTTCTTCTCATTTCGTCTTATGCTTGGGCTCAAATGCCTAACATATCATCAGTCTGGCTCAACAACAGCAGGGCATACATTGGGAATATCAGCAATGATAAACAAGAATTAAAATTGAAAATCAACATTTCTGAGCAGAACAAGAAAAATGATCAGGAATATTATGTGGCGGGTTACACTTTGGTGGATAAAACATATAATAAGTTTGAAGGAAAAATTAGCATTGAAAAATATAAAAACAGCAAAAAGCAAGGTAAGGTTTTTGGAAATTATGAATTTGCAGAAGAGAATAAAGGCAAGCATTCTGGTATTTTGAGAGGGAAATTTACCTACATATTTAAATGGAATCCTTCCACTGAAAAAATTGAATCAAGTGATATACAATTTACAGGAAAATGGTTGAGTTACGACGGTAGCATGCAGTTTCCTACCGAATGGAAAAATAAATAAACAATAAAAAAATGAATTTAGGAGCGTTTTCTTTGAGCTTGAGCGTCAAAGATCTGGAAAAATCAAAAGAATTTTATGAAAAACTGGGATTCTCCGTGATGGGCGGTGCAATGGAACAAAAATACCTCATAATGAAGAACGGCACAACACTTATCGGACTTTTTCAGGCAATGTTTGAGGGCAATATGATGACATTTAACCCAGGATGGGATCAAGAAGCCAAAGAGGTAAATCCGTTTGATGATGTGAGGACGATTCAGCAAAAACTAAAAATTGATGGAATTGCTTTAGATAAGGAAGCGGATGAAAACACCTCAGGTCCGGAACATATTTTTTTGAAAGATCCCGATGGCAATATGATTTTAATAGATCAGCACAGGTAAGTTATGTTAAGGAAAGTATTAGCGGTTATTGGTGGTTATTTGCTTGGTGGCATTTGTATTTATTTGGTTCAAATGTTGGGGCATCAAATTTACCCGCTTCCAGAAGGAATGGATCCTTACGATGCTGATGCGTTCTCCAAATACGTAGAAACAGCGCCTTTTATGGCAATTTTTATGGTGATTATCGCGTATGCAATTGGGATGATTGTTGCGGGTTTTGCCTCAACCAAGATTGCAGGTGACAATAAAAAGATGTATGCAATTATATGTGGGATTATTTATTTGGTTTGCACAATCATCAACCTGGTTTTAATTCCGTCACCAATTTGGTTTATGGTTGCAGCAATTTTAGTATGTTCCTTTGTTCTAATTGGTTATCGTTTAGCAGTAAAAAAATCTTAATTCAAATACTAAAAAATTATGGCAACTGTAAATGCGTATTTAACTTTTGATGGAAATTGTGAAGAAGCATTCAATTTCTACAAACAAAATTTTGGAGGTGAATTTCCTTTCGTAGGAAGATTTGGCGATATGCCACCCTCTGAAGAAGGAAAACAAATTCCCGAAGATCAAAAAAATAGAATTATGCACATATCACTACCTATTTCAAAGGAAACCATCCTTATGGTAAGTGATACGGGTGGCGATTGGGCAGGAAATTTCAATCAGGGGAATAATATTTCGATCTCTATTAATGTCGATTCTAAAGAGGAAGCAGATAGACTGTTTAACGGACTTTCCACCGATGGTTTTGTAACGATGCCTATGGAAGATACGTTTTGGGGCGCTTATTTCGGGATGTTTATTGATAAATTTGGTATCAATTGGATGATTAATTATGATGATCCTTCAAAAGTTCAACCTCATTAATACAATAGCTGCCATTTGGCAGTTTTTCTTTTTATTATGGAAAAAGTAATTGCACAATCTCTTATAAAAGCGTCACCCGAAAAAATTTGGAGAGCGTTAACCAATGCTGATGAAATGAGGAATTGGTATTTTGATATTCCTGATTTTAGGCTGAAACTTCATCATTCATTTAATTTCTACGAACCTGGAGGGGAAAATAAATACCATCATCAATGTGAAATTTTAGAAATTATTCCGAATGCGAAATTTCAGCACACATGGGCTTTTCCTGAATTTTCACCAAAGAAAAGTTTGGTAACTTGGGAATTGCATCCTACTGAAAACGGAACAAATGTTATTTTAACACATGCCGGACTGGAAAACTTTGCTGATTTGGGTGATGAGTTATCAGTTGAGAATTTTAAAGAGGGTTGGGAAGAAATTGTCAAACAAAGTTTAAAAAATTACGTAGAAAAAAGCAATTAGAAATGACAAAATTGAAATGTTTGCGTCCAATTCTATGGACAAAAAATTTCGACGAAAGTATTGATTTTTATAGAGAAATTTTAGATTTCTCTGTTGGTGAAAGAAATGACGATTGGCAGTGGGCATCGATTTTTAAAGATAAAGTAGAAATAATGCTTTCCGCTCCAAATTCTCATAGTCTGTCCGAAAAAATTGGTTTTACAGGTTCGTTTTATTTTAATGTAAACAATGTAGATGAACTTTGGGAAGATTTAAAATCAAAAACGAAAATTTGTTATGATATTGAAAATTTTGACTGGGGAATGCGAGAATTTGCGATTTGTGACAACAATAATTACATCCTACAATTCGGACAAGATATTCCAAACTTTTTGAAAGAGGAATAATAATTACTACTTTTGACAAATATTTTTAAGAAAAACATGAGAAAAACTTTTATCATTGGGTTTGCATCATTAATGCTTTTAGCTTCTTGTAATAAAGACAAAGCCATTTTAGATAATCTTAGCAACTACAACTCCTCTATGGAGACTTCTGGTTATCATTTTGGTGATAAAATAGAACTTCCAAAAGAGGTTACAGATAATGCCGAAAGCATTACCATTAGCTTTGGCGAGAAGGAAACAAAAAATCTTACCATAGACCCTAATTTCTTTACGCTTGGCGATAATCCTGTCACTTTTGTAATCAAAACAAAAGGTGGAGAAACACTGAATCAGGATGCAACCATTAACGTTTTTGCTAAAACTCCTGAGAAGACAATTACCTATCAAATCATAAAAGAATATCCACATAACCCTGCCAACTTTGTGCAAGGTTTCCAGTTGGAAGGGAATACCATTTACGAAAGCGATGGGCAAACGGGTTCTTCGCAAATACTGAAGTATAATCTTGGAGAAACCACTACAATTACCGCAACAAAACAACCTGACACTGTGTTTTCTGAAGGTGCAACAATTGTTGGTGATAAAGTTTATCAGTTAACATGGCAGAACAAAGTTGGTTACATTTACGATAAAGCTTCTTTAAAATTATTGTCAGAATTTCCTTATCCAAATGCTATTGGTGAAGGTTGGGGTTTAACTTATGATGGTAAAAATCTTATTCTTTCAGATGGTACAAAGACACTTTATTTTTTAAGTCCATCAGATCCTTCTAAAGTGGTGAAGCAGGTTTCAGTAGCTGGAAATGCTCAGGTTTATGACCAACTTAATGAACTTGAATTCCACAACGGCTTTGTGTATGCCAATGTTTGGCAAAAACCAATTATTCTAAAAATTGACCCTAAAAATGGTGAAGTGATAGGAAAATTTGATTTCACTGAGATCGCTAAAAGACATACCAAAGGTACCGATGATGTTCTCAACGGTATCGCATTCAAAGGTGATAATATGTTGATTACAGGTAAAAATTGGGATAAAATTTATGAAGTGGAAATTAAATAATTTCTATCTTTAAAAAAATACTTAAGTTAGCGTTCTGTATGAAGGAACGCTTTCTTTTTAAAAAATGAAAAAATTACTCATTCTTTTTTCAGTTTTATTGAGCATTTGGGCTTGGTCTCAGAAGGAGATTCCCTTGGATTCTCTGAAACTCAACAGCGCCAAAGATCTTCTTATTGATGATTACGGAAATCTGTATTTATATAGCAAGGATTTTAGTTTCACCAAATACGATTCTTTGGGAAACCAAAAAGGAAGAATGATGCTTACGGTTCCTTATAAAATTCAGTCTGTACAAAATCCACTTTGGCTTCCAATGTTTTCTGAAAACGGACAAGAGTTAAAGTTTGTTGATCTTAATCTCAACGAAATTCAAAAAATTGATTTCCGACAAAAATTTGGATTTATAAAACTCGCTTTTGCAGAAGATTTACAGCAAATTTGGCTGCTCGACGAAAGTACCAAAAGACTTTTGCAGTACAATTACAGGAATGATACTACCATCAATTCCTATCCTTTTGATTTGAAGTATGAGGAAATTATCGACATGCTCATCTTTGAATCTAAAGTGTACATCATCGCTAAGGACAAGTTTCAGGTATTCAATTTTAAATTTGAAAAACTTTTCGAGGCAGATTTTTTAGAGGGAAAAAGACTCAGAAGAGAGAATGATAATATTTTAATGGTAAGCAATAAAACCATTTACCAGTACATTCCCAATGAAGGTTTAAAAATAATCTTCAACGATCCTGATGCGAAAATTGTGGATAAAAATATCCAAGCTTATTTTGAAATCAAACAAGACAAGCTCTATCTTTACAAAATCAAAAATACAAAGGAAGATTAGAGGTATTTTATTGATTATTAGTTGGTTAATATTAATTACTCTTTCATTTATCATTAATTTTTAAATATCCGAAGAATGCATATCGCTGTTACAGGAAATATTGGCGCAGGAAAAACGACTCTTACTAAAATGCTGTCTAAACATTATAATTGGGATGCTCAATTTGAAGATGTAGATCATAATCCTTATTTGGAGGATTTTTATAGCGATATGAGCAAATGGAGTTTTGCACTTCAGATTTATTTTTTAGGAAGCCGTTTCCGTCAGGTGAAAGAAATTCGTGACAGTGGAAAAAACATTATTCAAGACCGAACCATTTACGAAGATGCTCATATTTTTGCAGAGAATTTGAATGATATGAAGTTGCTTTCAGATAGAGATTTTCAGAATTATGCTTCTCTTTTTGATTTGATGAAGGGTTTTGTGTCAGCTCCAGATTTATTGATTTACTTAAAATCAGATGTTCCTAATTTGGTGAAGAAAATTTACAAAAGAGGAAGGGATTATGAGGCTTCTATCAGCATCGAATACCTATCTAAACTTAACCAAAAATACGAGAAATGGATTTCTAACTACAATGAGGGTAAACTGCTGGTGATTGAAGTGGATGATTTGGATTTTGTGGAAAGACCTGAAGATTTTGGTTTCATATTAGAAAAGATTGAAACAGAACTGCATGGTTTGTTTTAAATAGGTAATTTTAACTGATTTGAAGCTGCAACAACTCTACTGCAATGCTAAAGCGTTAATGTTTTGTTAAAATACTACTACACTGCACTTTTTTGCTTATATTTGAGCAGAAGTTATTTATAAAATGGTGCTAAAAGTTATTCATAACGGTGATTGTTCAAAATCTAGAGCAATATTGGAGTACCTTGATGAAAATGGGGTACAGTTTGAGGTGATAGATATTCTTCAAAATCCTTTAAGTGTTGATGAATTAAAGGTTTTATTGAAAAAACTCAATGAGGATGTTCACCATATCATCAGAACCAATGAAAAACTTTACAGAGAGAACTTTGCCAACAAAAATCTTTCAGATGATGATTTGTTGCAGGTTTTAGCGGACCATCCTGAGCTCATACAGCGGCCTATTCTTATTAAAGGTGCAGTAGCAATGATTGGTAGACCATTAGATAATGTTAAATTTTTTATTGATAATTAATTTATTCAACTTCTATTTCAAAAAACACAGATGATTAAAGGTAATTTGTTTAATCATTGAATGAAATAATGCTATGGATCAATTAAAAAATAATTCCAAAGAGATTTGGAAAGAATATGTCTTTGATGAAAAAATTGAAAACAACTCTAACTACAGACTCGAAGTTTCGAATTTAGGACGAATTAAAACCTACACAAAATTCCACCCCGATGGTAAAGAGATTAAAGGCTCGTCCGTTGGCGGTTATCCCTGCGTAAGAGTAACTTTTTATAGAAGCATGTTGCCCAAGTATCGGGAAATCTTGCAGCCGCTTTATGATGAAATCGAAGCGTTAAATGCACAAATTAAGGAATTGCGTAAAGCCGACGCTGCTACAAAACGCAAAAGATCGTATGTTTCAAACCTCAATACATTGGTGGAAAAAAGGGACAAGCTTGTAGCTCGGAGAAAAAAAAATACTTCAAAATACGCCAGGAAGTCTTATCAACAAGTAGTCGTACTCATTCATAAGGCTGTGGCAACTTTATTTCTTCCACCGCCTAAAAAAAATCAAAAATTTGTTATTCATAAAGACTGGAGCAAAACCAATAATCATGTGGATAATTTGCAGTGGGCATCACAAGCGGAAGTTTCCAAACATCAGTTTTCCAATCCTAAAATTGAACTTGAAAAATTTAAAGATCAACTGGCCGGCATTAAAAGAAAACCCAATACCAAAATGGGTAAGCTTAAAGAAAACGATGTGCTATTTATTAAAAGGAAATTGAAAAAAGGAGATACGACTTTAAAAACCCTTGCTAAACGTTTCGGTGTTTCCGATATGCAAATTCACAGAATAAAAACAGGTGAGAATTGGGGTCATGTGAAAGAAGTTTCGGAATTATTGCAAGAACAGAGGGCAGCAGTTGCTAAATAGATGTTGACTGTTTAACTTAATAAAAAAAGATTCGGCGGGCTCGTAGAGCCCGCCGAATCTTTTTTTTCAAGTTGAAAATTTTTATTATAAGGAAATTGCCCCCTCAATATTTCCTATCGCTTTATAAATTCTAATCACGTGATCAGCATCCAGAACAAAAGCGTTAAACGTTAACGCAGTGTATTTTCCATTTTTACTATCCTTGTTGGTTAAAGTATGTTTTATACCATCAAAAACTCTGTAAATTTCAGTTAGTTTAGCTTGATCATTAGGGATAATGAATTTGAAAAGATAATCTTCTGGAAAATCATGGGTTGCTTCCAATTTCTCTTTTAAAGAGTTGTAGAACTCTTCGGAGCTTCTATTGCTGTCGCCTTCTATAATATTCAATTTGTTAATTTTATATGGATTAAACGTTTATATCACTCACAATTTACGCAAATTATTTTACAAGTCCACCCAGAATTGAAGCGGTATTTTGCTTTTCGTAGTCTTCAACGATGTAGAACAAACCATTTACCATTTGCTCAGATGCTAAAGTACTTAATGTTCCGGCGGTTACGCTGTTGGTTTTACCTCCGAACAAACTTCCTAATAAATTACTTCCAGACAGAGCAGTGTTAATTGTTTTTACTATACCAAATTGATTAAGTTTTTCGTCCACTTTCGGTGCGATTGCCGCCACTAACTGTTGAGAGGTTTTCTCTTTCAGAATCTGCGTTGCTGTTCCTTTACCCCCAGAAATAATTCTTGCCACGTCATTTGCATTTAAACTATTCACAGCATTTACTAAAATAGGTCGAGAGATGTTTACGGTGTAAGCGGCTGCCTGAGCGATATAGTCTTTTTCTTTAGCTACAATTGAAGGAGCTATTTTCTCTAAAATAGAATTGATATCACGCAACTGGGATGGCAATGCTTTATCAATTAAGTTACTTTGCAAAAAAGCTTCTTTATTGTTGAAAGTGCTTAAGCCTTTATCAATTCCACCTAAAAGCAATCTTTTGATTACAGAAAGTCCTAAATCTGTTGTAGCCATAGTAGTACAAGACTGCATGGTGGTAGCAATGGTGCCGACTGTACCTATGCACAGTGCTCCGGCTATAATGTATTTTTTCATTTAAATAGAATTTTTTTGATATTTTCAAATTTTAAGCCAAAAATCAAAATTATGTCAATATAATCAATTACAGGAACAATTTTTATTGAGTTGTTTGAGCTTTACATCGAAAAAATCTCATACTATTTCATAGAAAAACATCATCTAAAAATACTTTTATCTCTCATGTAAAAACCTTATTTTTGTACATCTAAAAAAGTAAAAAGAAAGAATGAATTCCTACAAAAACCCTCTTGAAGAACGCTACTCAAGTGAGGAAATGCTTTACAATTTTTCCCCGAATAATAAATTCAGAACTTGGAGACAATTGTGGATTGCGTTGGCTGAAATCGAAAAAGATTTGGGTCTTGACATCACCGACGAGCAAATCAACCAATTGAAAGAGCAAGCTGAAAACATCGATTTTGATGCTGCGGCAGCTTATGAGAAGAAATTTCGTCATGATGTGATGGCGCATGTGCATACGTACGGCGATGTGGCACCTTTGGCAAAAGGAATTATCCATTTGGGAGCAACTTCAGCGTTTGTAGGTGATAATACGGACTTAATTCAGATTCGTGATGGTTTAAAAATCGTTAGAAAACAATTGGTAAATGTCATCAAAAAACTTTCGGATTTTGCGATCAAGTATAAGGATATGCCAACACTTGGTTTCACACACTTTCAGCCAGCACAGCTAACAACTGTGGGGAAGAGAGCGACACTTTGGTTGCAGTCGTTAATTTTGGATTTTGAAGAATTGGAATTTTTCTTGGAAACCTTGAGATTCCGTGGTGTGAAAGGAACTACGGGAACAGCAGCAAGTTTTTTAGAACTTTTTAATGGCGACTATTCCAAAGTAAAACATTTGGATAAAGAATTATCGAGAAGATTCGGATTTGAAAAAGTATTTGGCGTTTCTGGACAAACATATGACAGGAAAATAGATGCAAAAGTAGTGGCTTTATTGTCCAACATTGCACAATCTGCGCATAAATTCACGAACGATTTGCGTTTGCTTCAAAACTTGAAAGAAATTGAAGAACCATTCGAAAAAAATCAAATTGGTTCATCCGCGATGGCGTACAAGCGTAATCCAATGCGTTCGGAGAGAATCGGAGCTTTGGCAAAATACGTAATGTCGTTGTCATCAAGTTCGGCGATGGTGGCTTCAACACAGTGGTTTGAGCGTACGTTGGATGATTCTGCAAACAAACGTTTAACCATTCCACAAGCCTTTTTAGCAATTGATGCTATTTTGTTGATTTGGAATAACATTATGGACGGATTGGTTGTGTACGAAAACCGCATCCACAAGCATATTATGGAGGAATTGCCATTCATGGCGACGGAGTATGTTATTATGGAAGAAGTGAAAGCAGGCGGCGACCGTCAGGAAATTCACGAAACCATCCGTCAACACTCTATGGAGGCTTCTAAGAAAGTAAAAATGGAAGGTAAGGAAAACGATTTGATCGAAAGATTGATGAACGATTCTTCCCTGAAAATGGACAAATCGAAAATCGCTGAAGTAATGGATCCAAAAAATTTCATCGGTTTCGCACCGATTCAAACAGAGGAATTCATCCAGAACGAAGCCAAGCCAATCACCGATAAATATTCGGACTTAATCGGACTTGAAGCAGATTTAAAAGTATAAATTTGATGCAGTCTTGTCGGCTGCATTTTTGTTTTTATTGCAATTTTTCCGCCCAAGTTTATTCTGCGTCTGTCGAAGGATTTCCTTAAGGTCGGGTTGCTAAAAACATGCCGCGGAAAGTAGAAATACATCGTCAGTTCGAGTGTTTTTCGTAGAAAAGCGGAGAAAAATATATCGAGAACTTTTAATTAGTAAACTTCTCGATACGATTTTTTCAAAATCTACTCGAAGTGACAAAAAAAAATAAAGTATTCTGTCATTATGAATTGACACTAACCTTGTCGAAGCGGTAGTGAGAAATTTGAAAAAAAATATTTGTTGAGATTCCTCGTTCCTCGGAATGACAAAAGAAATAAATTAAAAAGAAAAAGTCTAGAATCTTGGTTCTCGGCTCTTGAATCTAATAAAAAATGAATAAAAGAATTTTTGTAGAAAAGAAAGGCTTGTTCGATGTGGAGAGTCCAAAGGTTTTTTCGGAAATCTTAAACGTTGTTTCCAACATCGAAAGCGTGAAAGTTTATAATATTTACGATATTTTCGGAATTGAAGATGCCGATTTCCAAAAGGTGGTGAATTCTACTTTTGTGGATCCCGTAACTGATATTCTTCACGAAGAAAATCCAGTGAAAAATACCTTTTTTGCCACCGAATTTCTTCCCGGTCAGTACGATCAAAGAGCCGATTCTGCCGAGCAATGTATTGCTTTGTTGACGCAAAATGGCAACGCAACCGTGAGAAGCGGAAAACTAATTGAACTGAGCGGCGTTAGCGATTCCGATTTGGAGAAAATCAAAGATTTGCTGATTAACAAAGTAGAATCCAAAGAAAAAGATTTATCAAAATTGGAAATTCCAACCGAAAACGAGCCACAACCAGTGATCGTTTACAATGGATTCATCGATTGGAATGCTGAAGAACTGAAAAACTTCTACAATAAAATTGGTTTTGCCTTTGGTTTAGATGATTTGGAGTTTATCCAAGCACATTTTAAATCAGAAAACCGAAACCCAACCGAGACGGAATTGAAGGTTTTGGATACCTATTGGAGCGATCATTGTCGTCATACGACTTTCGAAACTGAATTGACGGAGATTGAGTTCAAAGGTCAGTTCAAATCCACTTTGGAAGCCATTTTCAACGATTATTTAGAAAAAAGAAAATTCTTAGGTCGCGAAGGAAAACCTATTTCTTTGATGGATTTAGGAACCATCGCTGCAAAATATTTCCGTAAAACGGGAAATCTTGAAAATCTCGTTGTTTCCGATGAAATCAACGCATGTACCATAGAAATCGAAGCCGAATACGATGGTAAAAAAGAACCTTGGTATTTGCTTTTCAAAAATGAAACCCATAACCACCCAACAGAAATTGAGCCTTTTGGTGGGGCTTCAACGTGTTTAGGCGGTGCTATTCGCGATCCTTTGTCGGGTCGTGCGTTTGTCTATCAGGCGATGCGTTTAACGGGTGCAGGAAATGTTTTGGAAGCGATTTCAGATACTATTCCTGGGAAATTGCCACAGCGAACGATTACTAAGCAAGCTGCCAACGGATATTCGTCTTACGGTAACCAAATTGGCTTGGCGACAACTTTAGTGAACGAAATTTACCACGAAGGCTACAAAGCCAAAAGAATGGAAGTTGGTTTCGTGGTGGGCGCCGTTCCAAAGACGTGGGTTCGTCGTGAAAAGCCTGAAGCTGGCGATATCGTGGTGCTTTTGGGTGGTGCAACAGGTCGCGATGGTGTTGGAGGTGCGACGGGAAGTTCAAAAGAACAGGATGAAACATCTATTCATACACTTTCTACGGAAGTTCAAAAAGGAAATGCCGTTGAGGAAAGGAAAATTCAGCGACTGTTTAGAAATCCTGAGGTGACGACTTTAATTAAAAAATCCAACGATTTTGGAGCAGGTGGTGTTTCTGTAGCGATTGGTGAAATTGCCGATTCTTTGGAGATTAATCTCGATGTTTTGCCTTTAAAATATGAAGGTTTGAACGGAACTGAACTCGCCATTTCCGAATCTCAGGAACGAATGGCGGTCGTTATTGAAGCGAAAGATGAAACGAAATTTATTGAATTCTGCGAGAAAGAAAACATTAAGGCCGTTGTTGTTGCTAAAGTAACGGACTCAGGAAGAATGCAGATGTTCTGGAAAGGCAATAAAATAGTAGATTTAAGTCGAGATTTCTTGGATACCAATGGTTGTGCGAAATCACAGTCGGTGGAAATTTCGCATTTGGAACCCATTCGAAATGAAAAAATACAGTTTACGGAAGAGAATTTCGTGAACATCTTAAAAGATAAAAACAACGCTTCCCAAAAAGGTTTGCTGGAAATGTTCGATGCTTCGGTGGGCGGAACGACAGTTACGATGCCTTTGGGTGGGAAATATCAGTTGACCGAAATGGAAGGCTCAGTGCAAACGCTTCCGATTCTTGGTGCTGAAAATGTGGAAACCGTTTCTCTGGCAAGTTGGGGCTTTGATGCTGATATTTCAAGTCAGAATTCAATGATTGGTGCCGCAAATGCTGTTCTTGAGAGTGTTTCGAAAATCGTTGCTATGGGTGGCGATTACAAAAAAATACGTTTGAGTTTCCAGGAATATTTCGAGAAATTAGGAAATCAACCCGAAAAATGGGGCAAACCAATGGCTTCGTTGCTAGGTGCTTACAATGCTCAAATGAATCTTGGTTTAGCTGCGATTGGTGGAAAAGACTCGATGAGCGGGACCTTCCAAAATATCAATGTGCCGCCAACTTTAATTTCTTTTGCCTGTGCAAATGGCGTGAAGCGTCATATTATCTCACCTGAATTCAAATTGGGAGGCAATCATTTGTATCATTTTTATCATCAAAGCGACGAAAACGGACTTCCAAATTACAGTGTTTTAAAAGACGTTTACGAATTTATTCACGATGGAATTTTAAAGAAAACCATTGTTTCGGCTAAAACCATCAAAGAAGGTGGAGTGGCGGTAGCGTTGGCGAAGATGTCCTTTGGAAACGGTTTGGGAGCGACTGTAACTCTAGATGAAAATCAGATTTTAGATAAAAATATTGGTGGTTTAATTATCGAATCCATTGAAGAATTGACTCATCCCTCTTTAAACAAGATAGGAAATGTTGTTGAAACTGATTTACTGACCATAAATGATCTCGAGTTTCAGATAGGAGATCTAAAAACCAATTTTGTTGGTACTTTTGAAAATTTATTTCCAACTTCAGAAAAAGAAAAAATCGTTGTTAATCTTGATGAAAGCTTGAATTCAACGAATCCACGAAATATCATCATCAAAAAACACGGCATTGCAAAACCAAAAGTTTTTGCACCTGTTTTCCCAGGAACCAATTGCGAATACGAGACGCAAAATGCTTTCAGAAAGGAAGGTGCCGAAGTTTCCAGTTTGCCATTAATCAATCTTGATTTTAATAAATTGAATGAAAGTATTGATGCTTGGGTGAAGGAGATTGAGCAGTCACAGATTTTGGTGTTCTCAGGAGGTTTTTCGGCAGGTGATGAGCCCGATGGTTCGGCAAAATTCATCGTCAACGTTTTGAAAAACGAAAAGATGAAAGATGCGGTTCACAATTTGCTGCAACGCGACGGAATGATTTTAGGAATTTGTAATGGTTTCCAAGCTTTGGTGAAATCGGGATTGCTTCCTTATGGTGAAATCCGTGATTTGGACGCCAATTCGCCAACATTAGCGCACAACGCCATTGGACGCCATATTTCTCAAATGGTAACCGTAAAAGTGGTGAATGAAGATTCTCCTTGGTTGAAAGGCATGAAAGGTTTAACCTACACGATACCAATTTCGCATGGTGAAGGTCGTTTTATGGCTTCGGAAGAGGTTTTAACGGAACTGTATAAAAACGGACAAATTGCAACCCAATACATCGATTTTGATGGAAATATCGCACACGGTATGCCGTTTAATCCTAATAATTCACTTTTCGGAATCGAAGGAATTACGAGTTTAGACGGGAAAATATTCGGTCGAATGGGTCACCCAGAACGTTTTGCAGATGGCCTGATGAAAAATATTCCAACGGCCAACTACCACAACATCTTCAAAAATGGAGTGGAGTATTTTAAGTAAAATATGTGTTTAAATTAAAACCTAACAGGTTTAGAAAACCTGTGAGGTTTGTTGAAAATAACGAGTTTCGGGCGCCTGCGACGCCCGAAACTTTTTACAATTAGCAACTTGTATAGGTTTCGGCGGCGCAGCCGCCGAAACCTTTTTATAACACCATTTTTCAAAGGATTAAAAAAATGTGTTATTTCCAATTATTCAAAAAACGAAACAATAAATTTTTCCCATTCAAGGAAAGAAATTTTTCAATGCATTCATCCAGTTCTTTTTCATCTATCAAATTATTTTTCGAAGATTTAAAAATAGAAACATCAGCATTCAGTTCCATTTTCTTTTCAACAATTGGTAAGTATTTTTTCAAATCTTCACGCAGGTTTCCTAGCATGGTTACATCCTCATAACCGTTAATAGGATTAATTAAACCATCATAATCAGATCCCACGCATATATGATCCCAAGGTGTAGCATCGCCCACCCAGTTTAAATGCTTATAACCTAATCGAACAGCATGTATGATATGGCAACATAACAGATAAATATGTCTTATTTCCCGATCGGATTTTTCTTCTGCAATTTCAAAACCTTCCACTTCCAAATGTCCCTCTTTAAACCATTTTCGCCACTCCAAAATAGGAATTGCTTCGGCATCTTTAAAATATTTTCCGCGAACACCATCCATACTTCCTTTAGCTGCTCCAAGAATCCTTTGATCCATAGAAATACCCATCATTCCGCCAGATTCCATAATTTCAACAATTTCTTCATCAAAAAGATTAATGGTCCAAGGATTTCCAAAAAGTTGATTATTCAGCAAGAAATTTGTTTTTCCAATTTTTATATTTTCAGCTTGAATTTCAGTGATGGTTTGGCCGTTTTCGTACCTTACCGTGGGCTTGTATTTTTTTGAATTGACAAAAATTTCTAAAGATTGAAACGTAAAACCTGTATGCGAAGAAATCATAGGAAGTTTTGCCACATTTGGAAACTTTGAGATGAGTTCCTCCCGATATTGATAGTATTGATGACGTGTGTAAACGCTCATATGTTTCAAATCAATTAAAGTAGGCAAGGAGTTGGTAAGAACAGTTTTTATAAATTCTTTTCCAAGATTGCTGATACCAAAACCCGATTTGGGAATAAAATCCATGCTTCTGAAAGCCATTTGAGCAGTAGAATTGAGTCCTTGCGAGAAACCAGCTAAAATTTGTTCCGGAATTTCGCTGAGATGCACCAAATTGATACTGAACAAATCAACAGAATTTTTATCGTTTTGAATTTCAAGATAATTGTCGGAAGGATGAGTGGTTTCTGAATTGTCCCTGATTTTTGCCTCTGAAAAGTTATGTCCACCTTCCGCAGAAAAAGCCAAAAAAGTAGTTCCAACTTCATCTAAGTTAATTTTTTCTTTGGTCTTCCTACTTAAAAATTTTATGTTATAGTTTTCTGAAAGTTCTTTTTGATGGGTTTGATAATAAGAAATTTCCTCTTTAAAAAGTTGAAAATAGGAAGTTTTTCTATTTTTAACGCTATCAATCAATGCCCAGTTGATGGGTAATTGAGAATTATTAAACGAACGTAAGAATCCACTGATATTTTCTGCAAAGGCAAATTCCATAGCCAGCAGTGCCGTTACACCGTATTTCACATCGCTTTTCTGAATTAATGCTGGTGAAGACTGACCGTCAAATGCGTTTCCCATCAATTCATCGATGGCGGACATAATTCCTTTGGTTTTAAATTCCTTATTGAATGGAAGTTTCGAACCATCTTTTTGAGCACTGATCCAATGTTTAAAGAGAAGATGAAAGTGGAAATCGAATATATTTTTCATACTTGTGTTTTAAGAGGTTACTTCATCTCTAAGTTTATTGTAAATTTCAAATCGCTCATCAACACTCAATTCTTCAAGACTTTCTTCTGTTTTTAAAGGTTGATTAGCATATTGTGCAAGAATTTTTTGTCCTTGTGAAGACATTTCTTCAGTTGAATTTAAACTTTCCTCATGTGATATTAATTTTCTTCCCGAACGTAAAAGTCCATTCCAGAGCATTTTTAATGTTTCAGTTAGGGTCTTAAATTGAGCAACAACAGCATTTGGATCTTTCCCATTATATACATTCTTGAGTGATTTCAAATCTGGAATTTTTTGCTTTAGCAGTTGATCAATATTTAAAATTCCTGCGCCGAAACCCTCTGGCAAATGATGATTTTTGCGTGCCGAATTTTTTAAATTTTCTCTAAAAGCTTCGACAATTTGGTAACCTTTAAAGTTTTGTAAAGCGTCTCTGTTTTTCGATAGCCAAAGCACTGCCGCTGCAGCTACATGAGGTGTTGCATACGAAGTGCCATGACCGTAGCTCATAGAGAATTTTCCATCTTTATCGAATCTTGGAACATAAATATGCATTCCGGGAGCTGTAATATCTACCTCTTTTCCGCGACATGATCCTTTCCATTCTTCATCTAGCGGGTTTGAAGCAGCTATGGCGATTGTTCCCTCATGCACAGCGGGTGCTACAACATTTTTTACTTCATTACCCGCTGCACAACACCAAATAATGCCATTTTCGTAAACTTTTTTTGCAATATGATACGTCGTAAGGGTTGGTGGTAAACCTAAACTCGTAGTAATCACCTTAGCTCCTGCAGCAATGGCCGAGTCTGCGGCGTTGGCGAGTTCTGCCTGTCGCCCAATGATGATGACATCGCGAGCAATTCTGTAGGGAATTATTTTTAATTGATTCTGAAACAAAAAACCTTCATTACCATCCTTTTCTAAATGGGCATGAGAAATCCCGGCAATAATGCTTCCTGTTCGCGCAGCATGACCAAAATCTGCAAAGCTGATATTTTTTCCACCATCGTCATGAGCATTATCGTCCTGATCTACAAAATCAAAATCTTCATCCAAATTAAAGCTTCCGATCATTTTGGGATGAATTACATAGCCTGTATCAAACTGAATCAGTTTTAATGATTTTCCGATGACTTCTTTATCAATTCCGGAATAACCTGAAGCTGCCCAATTCCATTTTCGGTATTCTTCAGGAGTTTTTCCTTTAACGTAGGAACTTTTCAAGTTGTAAAGAGATAAGAAATAGTCTTCGGTAGAGGTATCTGTGCTTGATGAACTTTCGAACACTTCTGAAAATGGTAACCTGTCAACACTGTTATTTAAAGCCAATTCATTGTCATATTCCGCATGTTTTATACCTGATATCTTAAGGATTTTTTGTGCTACTTCATTGGGGTTTTCATCGCCCACTTTCATTTGAAGTACAAAAAGCTCATCCTTGTTTTCTTCTGCGGTGATAGGCATTGCAAAAAATAGGTCTAAATTTTCATCAAATTTTTCTTTGAGCTGATTCTCAATTTTTTCAATGGTTGATACATTATTTTTTGCAAGAATTAAAAAAGGAGTTTTTTTATTTTTATTAGTGTAAATTTTAGTTTCATCTTTTTTAGAAGGACTAACATCAATTATTTTATTAGGTTCTTCAATTTCTAGTTGATGAACTGTTTTCTGCAAGATTTTTTTATTTTCCTTACTTCTTTTTAAAATTTCATTTTTTTTGACTTTCTGACTGGAAGGGACATCCGTTTTTTGCAAAATATCTAATATTCGGCTAATTTTTATTCCTGCGTTACCTAGCCAATCTACTTCATCGTCTGTTGTAGAACTGTTTGCGGGAGTTCCTGATTTTGTGAGCACATTTCCATTCGCATCCAACTTCGGAATTCCACGCTGGTGCAATGCAATTACCTCCAAAGTGCCTAAACCCAAAACCAATGAGCCCGATGAACCAGGAAGGGTATCTGTTTCATAAATCAGTAAATTTTCGGTTTCAGAAAAAAATGAGTTGTTGTTGAGAGTCGTTTTTTTGGGAAGTCCGTTAGGGTGCTGAATAAGAATACAGGTTTCTCCTTTAATAATCTTACCCAAATTTCTATCTAAATACAAAGAAGGAATATCAGCTATCCGTTGTTTTTGTTCATTAACGGTTTCTATGGCTACTAAAGTAAAATCAAGCCCTGAAAGTTCATTTCCAGGCTCCAAATCGAGGGAAGACGTAACAAAAAAAGCTTCTGGATTCAAAAAGAAACTTTTAACATCGAGTATTTTTCCTTCTAAATTGAATTCATAATTAAACTGAACAGTAATGTCTTTGCACGCCTCAAAAGAACCGATGACATGATTGTTGGTGACCAAAATGTTTTCACTTACCAAAAATCCAGTTCCCACAGGTTTACCATTGCGAAGAATTCTGCAGACAGATTTAGAAATTTCAAGAATTTTTTGGAGTTTAATGACATCCACAAAATCATTCACATCATTTATTCGTTCCAAAGCTGTATTGTAAGAAGTGTTTTCGCGGGCAATACGGTTGCTAATTCTTTTGGTATTATCCTCCAGATCTACAAGTGGGCAATTGGATTCTTTAACTTCAACTAGTTTATCATGATCAAGGATAATATCATGATAATCTTCAGCCATTTTTTCTAAATAGGTGTTGAAATGCTGCTGGTTTAGCTTTAAATTTTCATTCATTATTCCCAAAATTATGATTAGTAGTGGACAAATTTCAATTGTATTTGTCTTTTTAAATTTAGGAATAAATTGTCTTTATATGGAGATCAAAAATTAATTTATCGTAAAAATACGGTCAAGATAATGGGAAAACTAAGGCAGTATTATAGGTTGAGCAATGCGACAACATATTTTCCGTAAATAATTGCACCAATGATGAGTGCTGCCAATGTCATCAGCAAAACGCCACTTGCCGCAATGTCTTTTATAATTCCGATATTTTTGTGAAAATGGGGATGTATAAAATCACAAATTTTTTCGATCGCCGTATTGAAAACTTCCGCAGCAAGCACTCCAAAACACGCAATGATGATGAGCGCAGTCTCCCAAGTATTTAGCTTAAAGAAGAAAATAAGAAAAAGATTGATGAGAAGTGCACAAAATTCAATTTGAAAATTTCTTTCGCTTTTCAACATAAACCAAAGTCCAGAAAAGGTGTTTAAAAAACTGTTGATTAACGATGGTTTTCGCATTTGTGGACATTTTATTTAGATTCAAAAATAAGAATAAAGTTTATTCAACGATAAGGTTTTAAATAGTAAAAAATAGCACTCAAAATATTGTTTTTTTTAAGGGCAAATCGTTATATTTGTCCAAATATTTTATACAATATTATGAAGTTTATTGTTTCGAGTGGTGAATTGCAGAAAGCCTTGCAAACCGTTAGTGGAGTAATTTCCAGTTCACAATCAAGACCTATTTTGGAAAATTATTTGTTCGAATTGGATGCTGATAATCTTAAAATTACAGCTTCTGATGGGGAGACTACATTGATAACTTCTGTTGAAGTGAAATCTGACGACAGTGGGAAAATGGCAGTTCCTGCAAAAATCTTCCAGGATTTTATTAAAACCTATGGTGAACAGCCTCTTACTCTTTCTGTAAAAGATAACGAAGAGGGTACTGGTAGCCTACTTGAAATTTTAGACGAAAAAGATAATTTCGCAGTTGCGTTAGATAATGCAGATGATTATCCTGAACTTCCAGAGTTTGATGCGGCACAAACCGTTACTATTCCAGCAGGTGTTCTTTCAGAGGCATTAACCAATACTTTGTTTGCTACGAGTAACGACTCTTTGAGACCTGTAATGACGGGAGTCTTGTTCCAGTTTGGTGAAAATGAAACCAACTTTGTCTCTACAGATTCCCACAGATTGGTGGTTTACAAAAGATCAGATTTGATGAATGCCGAACCAATGGAATTCATTATGCCGAAGAAGCCATTAACGATTTTCAAAAATATTCTTTCTAACTCATCTGATGATGTAACGATAGAGTTTAATGAGAATATGGCAAAATTTACATTTGGTAATAATATTTGGATTTGCCGTCTTATTGATGGAAAGTATCCTAACTATACAGCGGTAATCCCAAAAGAAAATCCTAACGTTTTAACAATTAACAGAAATTTACTGTTGAGTTCTATCAGGAGAGCTTCAATCATGTCGAACAAATCTACGAATCAGGTAAGGTTCAAGCTTTCAGGAAATATTCTTCATCTTCATGCAGAGGATACAGAGTATGCCAACAAAGCAGATATGCAAATTCCTTGTGATTATAATGGTGAAGATATTAATATTGGTTTCAGTTCTAAATTTTTAACAGAAATGCTCAATATTATCGGTTCAGATGATATTACCATGAAAATGTCTCAACCCAACCGTCCAGGTATTATAGAGCCTATTGATGGTTTAGAAGAAAACGAAAATTTATTAATGCTTTCAATGCCTGTAATAGGATTGTAATATTTACAAATAATAAAATATAAAGAGAGGTTCCAAATAGAGCCTCTTTTTCTATTTAGAGGATGTAAAATTTTATTCTTTCTCAAAAAAACACGACATTTGTACACATAAAAATTAGAATAAATTTTAAGATAAAAAAGGGAGAGAAATATATTTTTTTCTCAGTTTTAAAACAACAGAAATTGTCCAATGAAGATATCAAATAACTGGCTGAAAGAATACATAAAGACAGATCTAAAAATTGAAAAAGTAGGTGAATATCTTACTGATATTGGTCTTGAAGTAGAGGGTATTGAAAAGTTTGAAAACATTAAAGGAGGTTTAGAAGGTATTTTGGTAGGCAAAGTTTTAACTTGCGAAAAACATCCAAATGCTGATAAACTCAAGAAAACAACAGTGGATGTTGGCAATGGAAAAATTTTGAATATTGTTTGCGGGGCACCAAACGTAGAAGAAGGCCAGACCGTTCCCGTAGCTGTTGTGGGAACTAAAATTTATGACAAGGAAGGTGGTTTTTTCGAAATTAAAGAAGCAAAAATTAGAGGTGAAGTTTCGCAGGGAATGATCTGCGCAGAAGACGAATTGGGATTGAGCGATGATCATGGCGGTATCATGATATTAGATGATACTAAATATGAAGTGGGAAAAAACTTTGCCGATTACTTTGAAATTACAGACGACAGCGTTTACGAAATCGGTTTAACGCCTAACCGTACAGATGCCATGTCACACTATGGTGTAGCGCGCGATTTATATGCTTATCTTTCCACAAATCAGATGAAGGCTGAATTTGAGAAATTGCAGTCTCTTCCTATTACAGTAGAGGGAAATAACGATTTTGAATTAATAGTGGAGGATGCCAATCTTTGTCCAAGATACATTGGCGCAGTAATAGAAAATGTGGAGGTTAAAGATTCACCAGATTGGCTTAAAAATAGACTGTTGGCCATTGGTTTGGCTCCCATTAACAATATTGTAGATATCACCAATTATATTTTGCATGGTTTAGGGCAACCTTTACATGCTTTTGATGCTGATAAAATTGCCAATAAAACAGTGAAAATTGGTACCGTTACGGAAGGTACAATAATGATTACTTTGGATGGCGTAGAACGAAAATTGAACGGCTCTGAAATCATCATTAAAGATGGAAATGACAACCCAATGTGTATTGCCGGAGTATTTGGCGGTCAGAATTCTGGCGTTACAGCCGAGACAAAAAATATTTTCTTGGAAAGCGCTTACTTTAATCCTGTTGCAATAAGAAAAGCCGCAAAATCTCACGGATTAAATACTGATGCTTCCTTCAGATATGAAAGGGGCATTGATCCAAACAATACTAGAACTGCTATTACCCATGCCATAAAATTGATTGAGGAAATTGCAGGTGGAAAGATGGCTGGGCAATTACTGGAAAACTATCCTAATAAAATTGAAGATTTCTATGTGATCTTGAGATTCTCTAAAATAGAACAAATTTTAGGGACTAAAATTCACCGTGAGAAAGTAAAAGAGATCTTAAAAGGTCTTGAAATAAAGGTGCTCAATGAAATTCAGAATGGTTTAGAAATCTCGGTTCCAGCTTACCGAGCAGATGTAACCCGTGAAATTGATGTGATTGAGGAAATCTTAAGGATCTATGGTTATAATAAAATTGATGCACCACAAAAAATCTCTTTCACTCCTGTTAAATTAAGTTTTAATGATCAGGATGAATTAGAAAATTCCTGGGCAAGAACATTACAAAGTTTAGGTTTTAATGAAGTGATGAACAATTCCCTTACTTCTGTTAAGGATGAAACCAATGCGGTAAGACTTCTTAATCCTTTAAGCAACGATTTGGCGTTTATGAGAAAGTCTCTTTTGGAAGGTCTTTTGGAGAATGCTGTTTACAATATCAATAGAAAAAGTGCCGACATAAAGTTCTTTGAATTAGGCAAAATTTACCATAAAAAAGATTCTTACGAGGAGAGAAAGCAGTTGGCATTATTAGTTTCTGGTAGAGATATCGCCGAAAACTGGCTGTCACCTAAATCTACTACTAATTTTTATCACTTAAAAGGGTATGTAAAAGTACTTTTGGAAAAATTAGGCTTAGAGTTTTCAGAAACTGTTCTTGAAGATGAAAGATTTGATGATGCAATTGTATTTAATGTTGGCGAAAGAACCTTGGTGCGTTTAGGAAAAGTTTCCGCTCAGTTGATGAAGGATTTTGATTTGGAACAAGATGCCTATTATGCAGAAATTGAATTGGAACTTGCACAAAAATTGAGAAGCGAAAATGCCCATTTAAAGTATGTTGATATTCCGAAATTTAATAAAATTAGAAGAGATTTAGCACTATTGGTGGATAAAAATGTGTTATATAAAGATTTATTACAATCGGCTCAACTCAATAAATCAGATTTAATAAAGAGTATCAACCTTTTTGATGTTTATGAAGGTAAAAATCTTCCAGAAGGCAAAAAATCGTATGCCATGAGCTTTGATTTGCTGAACGAGGAAAAGACATTGGAAGAAAAAGAAATTTCTGAAGTGATGAATTCACTCATCGAAACTTTTCAAAAGGAGTTTAATGCAGAATTAAGATCATAATGATTTTGAAAATAATTTTTAGGTTCGGGCGCATCGAAGATGCGCCCGAACCTTTTTTAACAAGCCTTTAATACATCCCTTTTATAAAAATTCTTATATTTGAGTAGATTTAAAATAATAAAAATGAAAAATTTAATATTAGGCATTTTTGCAGCTGTGAGTTTAGCATCTTGTACTGCGACAACAACTGCAGGTTCGTCTAAAGTAGGAAAGGCGCAACCTTCTTTAAATAATACAAAGTGGACGTTGGCAGATACTGTAAAAGGAACTTCGCCAACATTACAAATTGAAGGTGATAAAATTACAGGAAATGGAGGTTGCAATAACTATTTCGGAACCGTAACCGCAGATGCCGCAGCAGGTAATTTCTCGGCTGGTAAGTTAGGTTCTACAAGAAAAGCTTGTCCAAATATGAGTGTAGAAACCAATTATATGGAAATGCTACAAAAAGCCGACAAATACGTCATTAATGGCAATACATTAGAACTCTACCAGGGAAGTTTATTACTTCTAAAGTTCAATAAACAGTAAAATAGATTGAAGGGTTTCCATAAATTGGAAACCCTTTTCATTAGTAGTTGTACGTAATAGTTTGTGAATTATTTTCCAATTTTATTTGAACCGAATTTGCTCCTGGAGCTCTGAGATTTTCAATATCAAAACTTTTCTCTCTTTGAAACTGCGCTAGGCACATTTCATTGTTCACTAAAGAAAATTTTACTTTTCTGGTCGCAGGTGTGGTGGAAGTATCCAATGCACCATCCGAATACAAGTTAACCACCCATGTATTTGCACTACAGCCACTGCTGGAATATTGTATTTTAAAACAGTCGCCAATGATGGATATCTGTTGAATACTCACTCCTTGCGGATAGCTGCTTGTCGGGATTGATGCATAATTTACGGGGTCAATAATCGTAAATTGGTCGCAGTTTGATGTCTTTTCTACTTCTACAGGATCTACAGTTGAACTGGTACATGCAGTTAGGTTTAAGACAAAAAAAAGCGACAAAAAAATATTTTTCATCGCTGTTAAAATTTAGTTATTCTTCTTCTTCGTCGTCATATTTTGCCAACTCTTCGTCACACCATTTGAACGCTGCCTCTACAACTTTTGTAGCTTCGTCTGCAACGGTTTCTTCGTCATCTCCCTCCAAGTCATCCAACCATTCCACTTCTTCTTCTTCAACATTAAGAATAAATCTTGGATATTCTGTATGTACTACGAATAAATCTTCTGGCATTTCAGAATTGTCTGCTAATAAAAACTTAGGTAATTTCATTTTAATTGGTTTTAGTAAACTACTTCAAAGATAGAAAAATTATTGATAATTATTTTTATCAATTTTAATCTTTCTCAGAATTTTATATTTTGTCAAAGTCTTATCAGATAAGGTATCTTGAGTCTTAAAAGTTACAGTTAAATTTGAGTTAACGGTACTGAATAATTCTGCTAATTGTAGAGCATCACCATCATTATACGAATTTGCAAAAAATTTAATGGGCTTTTCACTTAATTGGTTGTTTTGGAGATAAGCTTGAACTTGCTTTCTGTTTTCAAGATAGTTTCCCTTAGACATCCATGTAAATATAAAACCAGTTATCAAACTTAAAAATGTTACTGCATATACCTTATTTCCGACAAAATAATATATTCTTCTGAAAAATATTAACCATAACGGAAATAAAAACATACATAAAAGCCTATAATCTAAGGGATCAATAACATAAAAATATTGAATAAAAAAGGAACAAACAATACCGCAAATTCCTATACATATTAAAAATTGATCTACCGCAGAATTTACTTTCTTAAATATTAAATAAAAGAAAATAAAAATTACCAGTGCACCAATTCCATAAATACCAATATTGATAAATCCACCACCTGGATTTGCAATATGAATAAAGGGATTAGAAGAGACTGCCAAACCTTTTAGAAGTTCTGGTATTAATTTTGAAGTGGAATAGTAACCCACTTCTAATGCTTCGTCAATATAGTTTTTATTAAATGTATCTATAAAAA
Source organism: Bacteroidota bacterium (assembly GCA_023458535.1). Lineage (GTDB taxonomy): Bacteria > Bacteroidota > Bacteroidia > Flavobacteriales > Weeksellaceae > Chryseobacterium. The sequence continues at coordinate 75,849 of JAEWYW010000074.1, read as the reverse complement.
GAAATTTATACAAAACAATAAATACAAATCCAATACATCCACTAGTGATAAATATTTTTCCGTAATTTTTTCGATAACTATATAATCCAAAAAGGATACATGAGCCCATGAAAAACATACCGCTATACCTAATATTGTAAATAACAATTAAAGAAGTCGAAAGTAAAAATACCGCTTTCCACAACGAATATTTTCCGTTAATGGTTTGGCTGGAAAAATAGATGAAAATAAAAACAAAGGGTAGAGTGAATGCCTCACTTAAAGTGGCAGCAAACAAAGATACGAAGCTGAACAATCCACCAATTAAAATTGTTTCTCTGAAGTAAAATTTCTTTTTCCAAGCAAACCATATGATAAATGTGTAGGAAAGGAGACCAACCACTTTGCTGCTCCAAAACTCATCCAAACCAAAAACAGTAAAAAGTTTAATAAAAACAGGATATCCAATTGGTGTTGTTGTATTATCAATTTCAGGAAAAACATTAGCAAACCTCAAAAATCTTATAGAATCTGGTGATACCCGTCCTTTTTCATTCAGCAAAAAACGTATTACAATCATGATAACAGTTAGTATTATCAAGCAAAATTGTATAACTTTTTCTTTTTTTATTTTTCTTGGTATTTCCATTCTAAAAAAAATTTTGTCAAGGTTTTAAACCTTGACAAAGCTTTAATAAATATTTGCAGAAAATTATTTCAAAAACATTTTAGCTACTTTTTCAGCCTTTTTAGATTCTGAGTAGTCATAGAAACCTTCGCCAGATTTAACACCTAATTTCCCTGCCATTACCATGTTAACCAATAGTGGATTAGGGGCGTATTTAGGGTTTTTAAAGCCGTCGTACATCACATTTAAGATCGCCAAACAAACATCAAGACCGATAAAATCTGCCAACTGAAGTGGACCCATTGGATGCGCCATTCCAAGTTTCATAACGGTATCGATTTCTTCAACGCCTGCAACACCATTGTACAATGTCTCAATGGACTCATTAATCATCGGCATCAGAATTCTGTTCGCAACAAATCCTGGATAATCGTTTACCTCAACAGGAACCTTTCCTAATGTCTTGCTCATTTCGTATGTCGCATCGAAAGTCTCTTTCGAGGTAGAATATCCTTTAATAATCTCCACCAACTTCATAATAGGCACAGGGTTCATGAAGTGCATGCCAATCACTTTCTCTGGTCTCTGCGTTACTGAGGCAATTTTAGTAATAGAAATAGAAGAAGTATTGGTAGCCAAAATACAGTTTTCAGGAGCTAGCTCATCCATCTGTTTGAAGATTTTTAATTTCAAATCTAAATTTTCTGTGGCGGCTTCTACAATAAGATCAGCATTCCCAGCAGCATCTTTAAGATCTGTATAAGTTGTGATGTTACCTAGTGTTTCTGCTTTTTGTTCTTCGGTAAGATTTCCTTTCGCAATTATTCTGTCAAGATTGGTAGTAATGGTTTTTAACCCTCTGTCTAGGGCTTCCTGAGAAACGTCTACCAAGTTTACTTTAAATGCGGTTTGTGCAAATGTATGTGCAATACCGTTCCCCATAGTTCCTGCGCCAATGACAACAATGTTTTTCATTTTATTGATAATATTAAATTTAGATTTTTATAATGTGGGTTTAAAAATACGGAATTTTGAATAATTATTTTATTCACTTACTTTATTCAGCGAATCCCAAACGGTTTTAGAGACGTCAGAGATCATCTTACAATTATCGTCATAAGTTTCCTTTGAATCTTTTACAAACACCGTAATTGCATACTTTTTTCCGTTGGGAAGTGTGATGATTCCAGCGTCATTTTCTGCAACATAAACCTCACCCTGTTTTCCTGAAGCACCGGTTTTATGAGCAACAGGAGTACCTTTAGGCAATTGTTCTTTCAATTTGTTGGTTCCCGTAGAAGTTCCCAACATCATCTTCATAAGATCACCTGTAGATTTCTTGGATAGAATTTTTCCGTTATTAAAATTGATTAGTAGCTGTGTCATCGATTTTGTAGATGAATAATTAGGATACAAATATTCTACGCCTTTGTGCATCCATTCTTCATTGTACTTTATTTGAAAATCTTTAACTCCTTTTGAATTCATAAATTTTTGAACAGTTTCAGGTCCTCCTATCAACCTAAGCAGTATGTCGCAACCATTGTTATCACTTTGCGCCACCGTATATCTGATGATTTCAGAAAGAGACATTTTTGTTCCGTTCGGAAAAGCATCTCTTATCGGACTGTGCGTATTTGGTAATAAGTCGGATTTATTTATATCAATAAGCTGATTTAATTTTAAATTTCCTTTATCTACTTCATTAAAAACAGTAGCTGCAATATGAAATTTAAAAACGCTTAGCATAGGCAAATGCTTATCTGCATTGGCATTATTGTATTCAAAAGGGAAGCTAATCCCTTTTACGGAAACACCAACAGTTGCATTTTTACCTTTTGTAATTTCATCCACTTTCTGTAGAATATCAGACTTTTTCGAGATTTTTGTTTTCTGAGCACATCCTATCGAAAAAAATAGAATGAATAGGAACAATAAATTATTTTTCATTTAAGTATTCTAATATTTTTGTGATTATAAATTTTCTTTCCTCCGCATTAGCGTCCTTATCCATTCTATCATGATTGATGTCGGTTGGCTGCACTATCATTTTATATTTTTTCTGCTCTTCAAGCGTTGGTAAAACTCCATCATCTGCTGGGTGGTCATTAGATCTCAGTGTGTAAATTCTGGGTTTTGATGTCCTCAGAAGATCCATTCTGCGATTGTCCATCGTAATCAGTTTATTTACCAATTCGGGATGCTGTTGCGTGAAAAGTGCAGACTGATCGCCACCGTTAGAATGACCGATGAGTACCACTTTATTATATTTTAAATTTGGATAATCTTTTTTAAGTTTATTTAATACAAAACCGATATTGAGCGCACCTTGTTTCCAATTGGGCATGCGTACTTGTCTTATTGGTGATGCAGCCGAAAGCAGGGGGTCGGTTGTTAATTCATGTTGAATGCTGACTACAAAATATCCTTTCTCCGCAAGAGCTTCTAATAAATACGGATAATCATTGATATAGGCATCACCATGATTCATCCCATAACCATGACTGAATAGTATGGGGATAAGGGTAGATTTTTTTTCATCCGTTGGTTTAAAAATTGCCACAGGAATTTTTCTGTTTCTACTCGAGTCCTGATAATCAGTTAAAGACCTTGAAATCTCAGTTTTTGAGTCTATTGATGATAAAGATGGAGTTTTACAACCTACACTCATAACAGCCAATGCAAAGAGCAATATGTTATTTTTCATCATCATTCCTATTAACCTATTAATTTCATAATTTCAAGCGCAACCTTTAAAGCTTCCGTTCCGTCTTCTAAAGGCACTTGTATAGGCTTTTCATTTTCAATAGCATCGGCTAAACTTTCTAATTCATCTAAAATAGCATTGTTAGGCTGAATATCAGGGTATTCAAAAATAATTTGGTTTTTTTCTCCGTCAGCATTTTCAATAATCATATCAAAAGGTGATGGGTTATTGGGAGCTTCCTTCATGCGTATCACTTCTGCTTTTTTCTCTAAAAAATCTACAGAAATATAAGCATCTTGCTGGAAAAATCGAGATTTTCGCATTGCCTTCATCGAAATTCTTGATGTGGTTAAATTTGCAACGCAACCATTTTCGAACTCAATTCTGGCGTTGCAAATGTCTGGTGTTTTAGAAACCACGCATACGCCACTGGCATGTATATTTTTAATGCTGGATTTCACCACACTTAAAAGAATATCCAAGTCGTGAATCATTAGATCCAAAACCACCGAAACATCTGTTCCACGAGGATTGAACTCCGCTAAACGGTGAATTTCTATGAACATCGGGTTCTTGATGTATTCCTTGGTGCCAATAAAAGCTGGATTGTATCGCTCAACATGACCTACTTGTGCTTTTATTCCTTTGTCTTTGCATAGTTTGATGATTTCCTGAGCCTGTTCTAGGGTATTGGTGACAGGTTTTTCAATAAAAAAATGAAGTCCTTTCTCAATTGCTTTTTTTGCGTAATCGTAATGGTAAATGGTTGGCGTTACAATATCTAAAACTTCAATATCATTAAGCAAATCATCTAGATTTTCATAATATTTGTAGCCAAATTCTGCTTCCAGTTTTTTACCATTTTCGGCATCTGCATCATAAAAGCCTACCAAATCATATTTTTCGGACTGTTTCAACAATTTTAAATGTATCTTTCCAAGATGACCAGCACCTACTAAACCTGCTTTTAGCATAGAAAATTAATTTTTTCAAAGATAGGAAAATAGGAAGTAGATTGCAGATAAAAGCTTTTAGTTTTCGTAATGATTTTTTAATTCTCTATTTTTGCAAATCACCATTTATTAACGAACCATTAGAGGCAGAATACATGCAAGATTCTTTTGTACATAAGGGAAAGCGTAAAATATTAGTTGATTATTTAAAAAATAAAATCGGAATTCAAGATGAGAATGTGCTTCAAGCGATGAATACCGTTCCAAGACATTTATTTATTGAAAGTATTTTCGAAGATTATGCGTATGAGGATCGTGCCTTTCCCATTGCTGCAAAACAAACCATTTCTCACCCTTCTACTGTTGCCGAGCAATCGGAATTATTGGAAGTTCAATCTGGTGAGAAAGTTTTGGAAATCGGAACAGGTTGTGGTTACCAAACTGCGGTATTGTTGGAACTAAAAGCTCAGGTTTACACCATAGAACGACAAAAAGATCTGTATGACTTCGCTACTAAAAAGTTACGCGAACTCAGTTACCGCCCTAAATTTCAAATTTTTGGAGACGGATTCGCAGGCCTTCCTACTTTTGCACCGTTCGACAAAATTATTGTGACTTGTGGAGCAGAAACTTTACCTACCGAACTTTTAAAGCAACTTAAGGTAGGAGGGAAGATGGTGATTCCGTTAGGAAAAACAGATGAACAGATTTTATATCGATTTACAAAAATTTCCGACAAAGAGTTTGAAAAAGAGGAGTTTGGTGCATACAAATTTGTCCCAATGCTAGGTGATACCAATCACTAAAATATTATTTTTAAATTTTTTGGGAATACTGCTCCATTTTATGAGATTGTTAGTAATATATCTTTTTGGACTTTTATTTGCTTACGTTCTACAAATTAAAATTCAATAATATGATACTAGAAGATAATCCAAAAGAACAAGAGCGTAATTTAGAAGAAATGAATTACGATGCTAAAGATGATATTTTTAATCAGGAAGAGCATATTTCTTTAGATGAAAATGGAAATCCTATCTATGATGAAAATCTTGAAGATTACGAAATGGAGATGGATATGGATGTTCCCGGATCTGATGAGGACAATGATATGGAAGAAGTTGGTTCGGAAGATGAAGAAAACAATTACTACAGTTTAAGCGATCAGGACGACCATGAGGAAGATAATGAAGATTTGATTGACTAAATTTTAAAGCCTTGCTTTTGCAAGGTTTTTTTAATTTGAATATCTTTAAAACTTCAAATAAATAATCTCAAATCTCGAATTTCAAATTAAAACATGACTTTCCAAGAACAAATACAACAAGGAATTCCAAAAGAAATTCCATCAGCAAAAGCATACGATACAAGCATCAATCACGCGCCAAAGCGTAAAGAAATATTAACCGATGAGGAAAAGAAATTAGCATTGCAGAATGCTTTGCGTTACTTCGAACCTCAATTTCACGCTGAGCTTATTTCTGAATTTAGACAAGAACTGGAAGATTTCGGAAGAATCTATATGTACCGTTTTCGCCCTGATTATGAGATGAAGGCGAGAGCGATTTCAGAATATCCAGGAAAATCGGAACAGGCAAAAGCCATTATGCTCATGATTCAAAATAATCTGGATTATGCCGTGGCGCAACATCCACACGAATTGATTACCTACGGCGGAAATGGAGCGGTATTTAGCAATTGGGCGCAATACCTTTTGACGATGCAGTATTTGTCTGAGATGACGGATGAGCAAACCTTAGTGATGTATTCTGGACATCCAATGGGCTTGTTTCCTTCGCATAAAGATGCACCAAGAGTCGTGGTTACCAACGGTATGATGATTCCAAATTACTCAAAACCCGATGATTGGGAAAAATTTAATGCGCTGGGCGTTACTCAGTACGGACAAATGACGGCAGGAAGTTATATGTACATCGGTCCGCAGGGAATTGTGCACGGAACGACGATTACGGTGCTGAATGCTTTTAGAAAAATTAATAAATCGCCAAAAGGAGGACTTTTTGTGACTTCTGGTTTGGGCGGAATGTCGGGTGCTCAGCCAAAGGCAGGAAATATTGCAGGTTGTGTAACAGTTTGTGCTGAAGTAAATCCGAAAATTACTAAAATTCGTCATGACCAAAAGTGGGTGAACGAAATCCATGAAAACATGGATGAATTGATTGAACGTGTCCAAAAAGCGCAAGAAAATCAGGAAACGGTTTCTTTGGCTTATCTAGGAAATATCGTCGATGTTTGGGAAAAATTTGATGAAGCCGGTTTGAAAATAGACATTGGTTCCGACCAAACTTCGCTGCATAATCCTTGGGCGGGAGGTTATTATCCTGTTGGACAAAGTTTTGAGGAATCGAATACAATGATGGCGGAAAATCCAGATTTGTTTAAAGAGAAAGTTCAGGAAACGCTTAGAAGACACGCTGCGGCTATTAACAAACACACTGAAAAAGGAACCTATTTCTTCGATTACGGAAATGCATTTTTATTGGAAGCTTCGCGTGCGGGAGCGGATGTAATGTCCGAAAATCCGACACTGGGAAGAGAATTCAAATACCCATCGTATGTTCAGGATATTATGGGTCCGATGTGTTTCGATTATGGTTTTGGACCGTTCCGTTGGGTGTGTACCAGTGGAAAACCTGAAGATTTACAAAAAGCCGACGAAATTGCTTGTGAAATTTTAGAGGAAATGATTCAGAATTCTCCTGAAGAAATTCAACAACAGATGAAAGACAATATCCAATGGATAAAAGGAGCTCAGGAAAATAAATTGGTAGTCGGTTCGCAAGCCCGAATTCTCTACGCCGATGCCGAAGGTAGGATGAAAATTGCCGAAGCCTTCAACAAAGCCATTAAAAATGGTGAAATTGGACCTGTGGTTTTGGGAAGAGATCATCATGATGTTTCTGGCACGGATTCTCCATATCGTGAAACTTCTAATATTTATGATGGTTCAAGATTTACAGCCGACATGGCAATCCATAACGTTATTGGCGATAGTTTCCGTGGGGCAACTTGGGTTTCCATTCACAACGGTGGTGGAGTCGGTTGGGGCGAAGTTATTAATGGCGGTTTTGGGATGTTACTGGATGGTAGTGATGATGCTGACAGACGATTAAAATCCATGCTTTTCTGGGATGTCAACAACGGAATTTCACGAAGAAGCTGGGCGCGAAATGAAGGTGCTATTTTTGCCATCAAACGTGCTATGGAAGCTGAACCCAATTTAAAAGTAACGCTACCAAATTTGGTGGATGAAAGTTTGCTTTAATATTCTACATTAAAAATAATTTCGTAATTTCAGTATGAATTAAATTTAAAAAAATGAAAAAACTGCAATTCTCAATAGATATCAACGCGCACAAAGAAAAAGTTTGGGACGCACTTTGGAATGATGAAAATTACAGAAAATGGACTGCTGCTTTTCAGGAAGGTTCTTATTACGAATCGGATTTGAAACAAGGTAGCGAAATTCTATTTCTCAGTCCGGAAAAAAATGGAATGTTCGGAGTGGTGGAAGAAGTTGTCCCTTTTGAAAAGATGTATTTTCTTCACAAAGGCGAAATTCAAAATGGTGAAAAACAAGCCGAAACCTATGATGAGAACGCTGTAGAACGATACGACCTTGTAGAATCTGGCGGCAAAACGGAACTCACCGTTAGCGTGAATGCTCCTGAAGACTACATTCCTTATTTCGCAGAGGTTTTTCCGATAGCGTTAGAAAAGGTAAAAGATATTGCAGAGAATTTTTAGAAAGAAAATGCTTAAATTGAATAATTTTTCAAATCGTGCTTTCCTTTGCTTTGAAAAAACTTAAGTAACACAAGATGCAAATTAAAAAAAAACCGAGAATCTTAAAGAATCTCGGTTTTTTTTATTGATTGATCGAAAATTATCTATTACAGTTAGCTGTCCAAGTTTTTCCGTCTTTTGTATAAAGAATTCTTAGATTATTATTATCAATTCTAATATAAATCAGATCGGTTGCACCTACACTTACCAATGTGTGATCTCCTGTTTTTTGGAATTCAATACCATTTAAATCAGGAATATTATCAGAGAATCTGAAATTATATTTTGTATTACTTGCAATTTTGGTTACAAATACTTCACCATTGGGTTGATCTACTGATGCTCCTCCAGGTTCATTGAATGTGATATGACCCTTATAAGTTCCTGCGAAGAAATCGTTGTCCACAGGATCATCGTCTCTGCTACAAGAAGCTACCGTAAAACCTAGCATAATTACCACTAAGAACAAACCTAGAAATTTCATTGTCTTTTTCATAATATTCAAATTTTAATTGTTAGTTATAATGTTTTTAACAATTAAAGTGCCAAAATATTGCTTAAAAAATAACATAAATGCAATTCGATTATTTTTTTAATGAATATTTTATAAAATTACGGGCAATAAAATAATTTGTTTTTAAAATTTTAATATTTCTTAAGAAAAAATTCTGCTGAATTTTAGAACCATTAACAGAATGTCAAAATCTGTTATAAAATCAATTTAACAGAGGATGAATCAATTTGCATTCTTTTGAATATTGATATCTTTTATAATCCAATCCAATTCCAGATCTTTTTTCTGCAAAATCTGTAAAGTAGTTTTGGTAATCTCCACATCAGGAAGCACACCTCTTTTACTGTCTTCCAGTTTAATATTGGGTTGAATAAGCATTAAACCAATAGGAAGTTTTAGTTTGGAATGTGGAAGGACAACTGTCGCATATCTTCCAGCTACGGTTCCATCGTTAGTTCCGCCTGTCTCTTCGCCAACAATAATACCTCTTTTGTCTCCTTTAATTTTAGCAGCGATGATGGATGAAGCCGAAAAACTGCTTCCATTTACAATAACGTACACCTTACCATGAAATGCATCTTTCTTGGGTTTGGTGTAGGTAAAAATATTATTGTTTCGCAAAAGGAATTTGTCATTATGCTTCTTTACCGAAAGTAAAGTTCCTAAAAAATACACAGGATAAACCAAGGCTGCTACAGGTTGTAGAAATCGTGGAAACTCTTTATAGTAATTGGCGGCATGCATGGAGGTGAAAGAAGCGACCTCTATGTCTTTTATAAATTGGAAGTCCTCATTAGTAAGGTAAGAATACAAATTATGGATTTCCGAAAGTGAACCTCCCAAATTGTCTCTAACGTCTAAGATCAGATATTTTGATTTCGCATTTTTTATGCTTTTAAAGCTTTGCTTATAAAATGTTCGTGAGTAGGTTCCAGAAAAAGTAGCGATTTTCATATAGGCAATAGAAGAATCTTTGTCGAGATAAGAAAGCTTTCGGTTGAAATCTTTGGTGACAATATTATAATCCTTCACCTTATTAACAGGTGTTGCATTCACAAGTTTTTTCTCTATTACCTCAGCCTTTTTTTCGATTTTAGTTTTCTGTTCCCTATTAACATACAATTCTTTGATCACTCCATTCAGCTTTGTCTGAATTTTTACACTATCTAAAATTCCGTTTTCAATGGTGAAATAGGTTGCCCATCGTCTTGCCAGCGCGTATTTCTGAAAAGTTGCATTGTTACCATCGCTATTGATGTAGGTACGGTATCTTTTTAGGTAATCGGCAACTGGCTCGTCCTGTATTGCAAGAATTTCTGTTCCTACAGCAATATTTTCGAACTTTGCGGCATTGTCTTTTACAAATAACCTGTCACCTTCCACCACATAGTTCATACGGCTGAAAAGGCCTTTTTGGTTTTCAAGTTTTTTAATTTCGTCCTTAGTAAATTTCTTCTCGGGAATGCTCAGTCTAAGGTGTCCTTCTTTGATATTGGCAAGAACAGGAGCTAGTTTTTCATAGAACTGAAAAGGTTTTAGAGGTTTTTTTATAGATTTCTTCAAGCTGTCCATTTTATAATCGAGTTCATTCTTAGAAATGTACCAATATAAATTGGGGTGAAGTTTTTGAAGTTTGCGGTAAGTAAAATCTACATCCGACCGCAGTAATTTGGGAGCAATTGGAGTTTCCAACCTCGCATTATGTTTTTTTACAGAAACACAAGAAGAAGTCAGAGCAATGATAAAAATGAGAAATATAATTTTCTTTGACTTAAACATGATTATTTTTCGAAAAACAATTTCAAATGTATTAAATTATTTAAAGTAAAACTATTTTTGCAGCGTCTTAGATAAGGATATTACCTGTAATATACATGAAAATTAGAAAGCCAAAAAGAATGATTACAATATTTTTTGTAGCAGCCCTCATAGGAGTGTTGTTTTATATTTTGTCGCTTGATGTTTATGGCGCGGAACCGAGCGGTGAGAGATTGGCGCGCATGAAGCAATCTAAGCATTATAAAAACGGCACATTTCAAAATTTAAGTTATACTCCTGCATTAGCGGATGGATACACCATGCCGAAAGTGATGTATGATTTTCTTTTTGGGAAAAAAGATATTCATCTGAACCCTCAAAAAGACATTCCAGTTGTAAAAACAGATTTTAAAAAGATCTCCAAAGACGAAGAGCTATTTATATGGCTTGGTCATTCTTCCTATTTCATACAGACGAATGGAGTTTCTTTCTTGATTGATCCTGTGCTAAGTTCATACGGTTCACCGTTTAAATTTGGAAACAAAGCGTTTAAAGGGGCGGATTATTTTACACCGGAAATGATTCCGAATGTAGATTATTTGGTCATCACCCACGATCATTATGATCATTTGGATTACCCAACCGTTAAAAGCCTGAAAGATAGGGTGAGTAAAGTGATTTTGCCTTTGGGCGTGGGGGCGCATTTCGAAAAATGGGGTTTTGCACCGAATCAACTAATTGAGGAGGAATGGGGAAGTAGTGTTGCATTAATGAATGATATTAACATCACTTTCACGCCAGCACGACATTTTTCAGGCAGAAAATTTAAAAGAAATAATACGTTGTGGACTTCCTACGTATTAAAATCTCCTACTTCAAATATATTTCTAGGTGGAGACAGTGGTTATGATACCCATTTTAAATCAATTGGCGAAAAATATGGTCCTTTTGATTATGCTGTAATGGAAAACGGACAATACAATGAAGCGTGGCATTATATACACACTTTGCCAGAAGAAACCGTTAAGGCGAGTCTCGATATTAATGCAAAAAAAATTATTCCAGTTCACTATGGTAAATTTGCGTTGGCAAAACATGCATGGTTTGAGCCAATGGAAGAGTTTTCCAAACTGGGAAGTCAACAAAACTTAAGCATCCTGATGCCTAAAATGGGCGAAGTGGTTTATCTCAATCAGGCAGATCAAAAATTTGATGTTTGGTGGAAATAGAACCTAGTTATTCCAAACGTCCTTGTATTTTTCAGGATGATGTTCAAATTGTTGCAGGGTAAACGGACATTCAGGGTCTATCAGCAGATCATTTTCTTTCGCATATTGTACAAGAGCATCTAACAGTAATTTTGCATATCCCTTACCTTCATATTCGGGTTGAAGCTTGGTGTAATATACTGTTAATATCCGACCATCTATTTCGGTAGACATGCAACCTGCGTTTTCACCATTAATCCAAATCTGCAACTCATCTTTAAAGGGTGTCATTTTTATTTCTATGTTTTCCATGATGATTTTTTTTTGAGTTAAGCTATACTAGATCTTCAATAAAATTATGAAATTTTGAATAATTAGCTTTTTAAAGGTATTATTTTAACAAAGTTTAATAATTATTGAAACATTGTTTGTTAGATTTTCATTTTTTAATCCTTAATTTTGCGGTGTGTACAGATTTTTACTTATAGTGTTTATTTTGGTGCTGCTCATTTCTCCTTGCAGCATTAAATCTTCAATACACGAAGTGGTACAATCCGAATATGCATCTGTAGAAAAAACTTCACCCAATAAAGCGATTCAAAAATCTGCTCAAAAGTGCCAGACGACATTTCTACAAGCATCAAAAACCAATCATAAGGATGTAAAATCTTTGTTGATACCTTCTTTTGATTTCGCATCTACCGCTTTTTTAGAGAGTGCTTACAATGAAGTTGTTGCATTAGAAGCAGTCTTGGATGCATCGAGTGTAAAGCTCTACGTCCTCTATTCCTGTCTAAAAATTTCGGCTTAGTTTATTTGCTTTTTTTAAGTGAATAATTAAACAATTTTTTAGAATCTTTTATGAATAATTTACCCAAATTTTATATGGGCAATGCTGCCTTAGCATTGCGTTTGGTTATCGGCTGGACCTACTTTTCAGCATTTTGGAGGCGACTTATTTTAGAAAACAAATTAGACCCTGACGCTGCAGGATACGTAGGTGAGAAATTTAATCATTTTCTGCCTAATGCTTTATTTATTAAACCTCTTATAGAATACTTAGTTTCCAATCCCGAAGCTTTGTTAATGAAAATGTGGATATTCACGATTGTAGAGGGCATTGTTGGACTTCTCTTAATCTTAGGATACAGAACGAGATTAATGAGTTTTATTGTCATTTTCCTAGCCCTGGGAATTTTGCTTGGCTCTGGTTGGCTGGGTACCACGTGTTTGGATGAATGGCAAATTGGTATTTTAGGTATTGCTGGTGGCTTTACCATCCTTCAGTTGGGGAGTGGCAGCATTTCTCTAGATGCTCTTTCTTCAAAATTTGAAATCCGTGAACAAAAGTGGCTAAAAGCCTTGCAGCACCAATATTATAAACCTTTTCTAATAATCAGTTTTGCTATTTTTGGATTAAGTTTATATACCAATCAGGTTTTTCATGGCGGTGTTTATGGAACTTTACATAATAAATCTGTAAAACCAAAATTAGAAATTACTAATGCACAACAGACAGGTAAAAACATTTCGTTCGATGTGATGAGAGTGGAAGGTGCAGATGTGTATGGCTCTTTCCTTATTGGCATTGATTTTTATAATATAAGTGGAGAGAAGGTGCATTCCTTGGGCATGGATGATCTAAGAAACTTTCCGAAGGAAAACATATCCAACTATTATGTTTCTAAGATTAAACCTCACAAAAATTCACTGTTGCTGCCTTTGGGCGCAAAAGCAAAATTGCATTTCGACATCGCTGATGATGTTCATGAAATAATTTTAACCGATATAAGCGGATTACAATGGAAAACAAATTTCAAAAAATAATAACAATTATGAAAAATAATATATTTACAATACTACTGGGATCAGTATTCTTATTGATGATTTTCGTACCAGAAGCAAAGGCTTCATTTCAAAAAGGTTTAATGAAAGTTGGATTTTTTCAACCCGATTTTGAAGATGAAAAAAGGCAAACTACAGTTAAAGAGACACCTGCTTACCGCATGAAGGTTTCTGATGCTAAAGGCAATGATATTGCTGTGGAAAAGCTAAAAGGCAAGGTGGTTTTTATTAATTTTTGGGCGACTTGGTGTCCACCATGTATTGCAGAAATGCCTTCTCTACAGATATTATATGATAAAATGAAGGATAAAGATGATGTTGTTTTTCTGTTTGTAGAAGTGGAAGGAAATGTTTCTAAAGCCACAAAATTCATGGAAAAAAGAAAATTAACCATGCCCATACATTTCGTAAAATCTGAAGTTCCGCAAGAGTTTTTTCAGGGAAATTTGCCAACAACGGTTATTCTAGACAAAGAAGGAAAAATTGCTCATAAGACCCTTGGAATGGCAGATTATTCTGGCCAGAACGTAGTTGATTTTATTGAAGGTTTACGAGCTCAGTAAATATTAAATAGGTATCTGTCTATCTGAAAACCCTTTCGAGAAAATCAAAAGGGTTTTTTATTAATCTTTAGGCTTAGGTTTCTTTTTGATGGCTAAAATTTTATCAATCCTATTGCCATCTTTGTCAATAATTTCTAATACATAGTTACCGATTTCTATGGTGTCGCCCACGTGTGGTAAACTTTCAGTTTCATTAAAGAAGAGTCCGGAAACTGTAACGTAATTTTTCTCAATATCATCATCAATATTTACTTTAAAATGTCTTTTAAAATCATAAAGCGAACACTGTCCATCAATCAACCAGGACCCATCCTCACGTCTGATGATTTCTTTATCGTCGATATCTTCCTGTCCATCTGGTATATCACCAACTAAATCATCTAAAATGTCATTCAGAGTAATAATTCCTCTCGTGGTACCGTATTCATCAATAGAAATCGCCATGTGAGATTTATTATTTTGGAAACTTTCCATCAAAGGATAAATAAAAGAATTCTCACTTACAAAAACTGGCTTTTTAAGGTGATCTTTTACATTAAAGTTATCAGGACTCGCAAAGAAGACATCTTTTAATTTAATAATACCAATGATATTGTCTATATTATTATCTTCAACCACAGGATAGGAAGAAAAGCCTTCTTTGTAAAAAATTTCTTTTACTTCCGAAAAACTTGCATCGCTGTTGATGCAGATGATTTCTTTTCGGTGGGTTGCCAATGAATTTACTTTTCTGTCGCTCAATTCAAACGCATTTTTTACAATATCGTGTTCTATTTCTTCAATAACGCCACCTTCAGAACCTTCTCTGATGATGGATTTTATTTCCTCTTCTGTCACCAACTCATTTTCATCACTGTTAATGCCGAAGAGTTTTAAAACAAATTCATTGGTCACGGTTAGCAACCAGACGAAAGGAGAAGCAATTTTCGATAGCAAAAACATAGGTTTAGCAACAAAAAGAGCGATACTCTCCGGGAATTTCAGGCCTAATCTTTTAGGAAGAAGTTCTCCAAAAACAATAGAAAAAAAAGTGATGATAAAAACGATAAGAGCCGAAGCAATAGTTTGTGCATAGGGTGCCAAGGCTTTTATCTCCGCAATATTCGCAGCTAAGTTGGCGGTAAGTTTGTCGCCAGAATAAATACCTAATAAAATCCCAATAAGGGTAATACCAATTTGTACGGTGGATAAGAATTTGTTCGGGTTCTCTGCCAGTTCAATAGCTGTTTTGGCATTGGCATTTCCTTTAATTCTTTCACTTTCCAGTTTGTATTTTTTAGATGATACGAGAGACATTTCAGACATAGAAAATATGCCATTGAGAAGTATAAGAATTACGATAATGATGATTTCCATGCGTGTTAGACGTGATTTTAACAAATATAGTTATTTAGAGGAAAAAGATCATAACTGATTTTCGTAAAACTTGTTAAATACTGATAAATCTACATTCTTAAATTTAATTTGGACATTAATTTGTACTGAAAAGTCATCAATTATTCTTTTAGAATATTTCTTAACAAAAAAAGTCTTACCTTAAGGCTTACAATTTTAAGTCTAGAAAACATTAAAAAATAAATTATGGAACCTATTGTTATCGACATTACTATTTTAAAGCCTATAGAAAAGGTGTGGGATTATTTCATCACTTCTAAACATATCCTTAAATGGAACATTCTTAATTCTTCGTGGGAATGCGTAAAAGCAGAAAACGACTTTAAAGTGGGCGGAAGATTTCTTTATAGAATGGAGATGAAAAACAAAGGTTTTGGTTTTGATTACAAAGGAACGTTCGATGAAATAGAGCCTCTTAGAAAAATTAACTATCACTTGGATGATGGTAGAAAAGTAGATGTTACATTCGAAAAATTGGATGAAACTACCACCAAAATCGTTCAGATTTACGAGCCTGAAGGAAATACATCCCGCGAAATGCAGCGTGAAGGTTGGTACAATATTCTGAATAATTTCCACAAATATGTAGAGCAAAATTAATTCAGCAAAAATTTAGCTGATAAACAATTGCTAAAAACATATCATCATTAATAAAGACAGGCATGGAAACACTATCATTTGAAATTATAATAGATGCACCCAAAGAAAAAATTTGGAATGTTCTTTGGAGTCCGGAAACTTATCCAGTTTGGACAAAACCTTTTTGTGAAGGATCACATATAGAGTCGGATTGGAAGGTGGATGGTAAAACTTATTTTTTAGATGGCAATAATGAAGGCATGGTTTCCACGATAGACAGTTTCGAAGAGCCAACGCAAGTTGTTTTTAAGCATTTGGGGAACTACAGCAATGGCAAGGAAGATACAGAAAGCATGGAGGTAAAACAGTGGAGTGGTGCTTTCGAAAAATATTTTATAATTCCTATGGAAGATAATGTGAATAAACTTCATGTGGAAATACAAACAGAAAAAAACTATGTGGATATGATGAACAATAGCTTTCACAAAGGTTTAGAAATTGTTAAAAAACTTTCAGAGCAATAATTTTTTGCAGCTATTATCTAAATATCAATCGGGAAGATAATTTCTTTCCGATTTTTTTGTAAAATTTATGAAACTTTAAAGTAAAAAGATCATCACAATCGTCATATTTGTATGGAGATTGCTCACAACGTCATAATGTCCCATCAGGAAAAAGAAAATATAATTTCGCAAGCCGTAATCAATTACGGAGGAAAACTGATGTCTTATATTCGTCCGAAAGTAAAAAACACCGAAGATGCAGAGGATATTTTGCAGGAGGTGTGGTATCAGTTCAGTAATCTTACCAACATTTCTGAGGTGGTGAACGTTGGTGGATGGCTTTATCGGGTCACTGCCAATAAAATAACCGATAGTTACAGAAAGAAGAAAACTGAAAATCTGGAGGATTTTACCTACGAAAATGAAGATGGAGAATTTTCTATTAAAGAAGTTTTACTGTTGGACGACAGCGAAAATCCTGAGTTGAAAATGTTTAAAGATGAGATTTGGAAAAAATTTTTCGATGCCTTGGATGAACTTCCAGAAAAGCAGAGAATAGTTTATGTAGATAACGAACTCAACGACAAAACACTACAGCAGATTGCTGACGAACATGGAGAAAATATCAAAACCATCATCAGCAGAAAACAATATGCCGTGAAGCATCTTCGACAAAAAATGAGAATGCTGTATGAAGAACTAAATTTTTAAGTAACAACAATGAACAAACATATCATTAAAAGAAAACCCTATTTTATTCTGTTTCCTATTCTCTGCTTTTTTGGCATCGCAGCTATTGTGATGTGGCTTTGGAATATACTGCTGCCCGACATTATAGGGGTAAAAAAGGTCAGTTATTGGCAGGCAATGGGGATTTTTGTATTGAGTAAAATTCTATTTGGAGGTTTTAGAGTGGGCAAGGGCTGTGGTAGAAGTCGTAAAATGGGAATGAATACTGACAGTTGCGATAATAAATTAGATGATAAAGACCAGTTTAAAGAGGAGTTTAAAAGAAGATTCCAGACTAGGTTCTGTAAGTAGATTTATCATTATTAATTGCTCAGTCGAGAACGCAACAAAATGTTATTTATTAATAAGCTGTTATAAAAAAAGCCGTAAAATTATTTTACGGCTTTTAGTTTATATAATTTGTTCCATACTGCTTACGCTTCTGTTTTTTTGATAGTTTTCCAGCTTTTCCCGAACAAACCTTAGTGCATACGGTGCTAAGTAGACAATTGCCACGCCTAAAATTTGTTTTTTCCAGTTGCCACTGCGAACAATTTTTTGAGCAAAATTGGCGACCAGAGCAGTTGTTCCTATTTTGATAATGCTGTCAGCTAAATCCCCTCCAGCAGGTGTTCCCGCAAAACCCATTACCACATTTTTGTTAAAGAACATATCTTTTATTCCAGTTCCTATTTTTCTGGAGATTTCATCTGTTCTCAACGCCAATCTCTCATCTCCATCTTCATCTTCCACTTCTTTGATGAATTCGTCAGAAACTCCATTTGTAAAAGCACTCAAACTTTCTTTAGGATCTTTGAATATCAATAAATCTTCTAAATCATCAATCTGGTCTCTTAAGAGTTTCTTTTTTCTTCTCAGCTCTTCTAAACTTTCAAAATTAACTGCCATAACTAGTGATTTATAAATTTAATAATAAAGTTGGCCACAAAGTTTTTAATTTTCTTTTTCATTGCGATTACCAATATCAGAATAAGAAGGTAAAATCCCGCAACAATAAGAAATCCATAAGAAACATTGTGCAATGCTTCACCTATAAGAAATGCAATACCGAAATTAAATAAAATAATAAAGAAACTAAAAGCTATAAGAGATATAATAAGAAATGCAATAATCCCCATAAAGAGGGAAGATTTTTCTGTAGCCTCAAGTTTTAATAAATCTACTCTCTTGGAGATGTATTCTTTTAGAGTTTCAAACATTTATTTTTTTTTAAAGTTACAAAAAAAGGAACTTTAGACCGTAAAGTTCCTTTGATAAATTAAGAATTATATATCTTATTTGAGGTTATCTAATTCTGTTTCAACATCTTTGATAGCATCTGTAGTTTTATTTACAATTTGATCTTTGTATTTATCGTAGCTATCTTTTACAGTATGTGCAACATTATTAGCTGTTTCCTTAAAAGTAGAAGAGATATTGTTATACTCATTTTTTACTTTGTCTGAAACTTCGCCATATTTATCTTTAGCCTGATCTTTTAAATCATTAGCTTTATCTTTAATTTTCTTTCTCGTTTCTTTTCCTTCTTCTGGTGCATAAAGCATACCTAAAACTACACCTGCTGCTGCACCTGCCAATAAACCTGCTAAGATTCCTGCTGAATTTTTTCCTTTTCTAGACATTTTAATTTTTTTTTAGTTAGTAAATAATTTGTTTGTATGTAATGTTTTAATGCTAATTGCGTACCAAAGTAGCTGTACAATTTATAAAAATTGTTAACATTTGCAGCAGATTATTATTGGATGTAAGAAATAATTTTTTCTACAGTCTGATCTTTGGTTAAATCGGTATTGTCAATCAATATCGCATCATCGGCTTGTCTTAAAGGAGCAATTTCCCTTTCGCTGTCTATTTTGTCTCTTGCAATTAAATTTTCTTTTACACTTTCTTCACTCACATCAATACCCATACACAAAAGTTCGTTGTATCTTCTTTTTGTACGTTCTTCGATGCTGGCTGTCAGGAAAAATTTATAGTCTGCATTTGGGAGAACCACCGTTCCGATATCTCGGCCATCCATGATAACCCCTCCTTTAGCAGCAATATTTCTCTGAGTGCTTAAGAGAAAATCCCGCACTTCTTTTTGTTTAGCAATGAGACTCACGTTTTCAGAAACATTTTGCTGACGTATTTCTTGTGAAATATCAACATTATTAAGATATAATATGAGTTCGTTTTTATGTTGTCTGAATTCTAGATGGGCAGAAGGAAGATTTTCGAATAAGAGTGGAAGGTCTATACCGCCATAATCTTGTGAGAAATTCTGAAGTGCATAATAGGTGATACCTCTGTATAGTGCACCTGTATCAAGATGAATTAAACCGAGCTTTTCTGCGATTATTTTGGATATTGAACTCTTCCCTGTTGAAGAGTATCCGTCCATGGCAATAATGGGTTTTCTCATGCTGCAAATTTCAAGATTTTTTTTGAATTATAGCATGAATTTTTAGTGAAGTATTTGCTAAAATGTATTTCTTTTTAATCCACTTAAGTCTACCGATATTCCGATCTGATTAACATTGGTAGAGTTATGATAGCGAACGTGCGCATAATCTAATTTAAAGCTGGAAATCTTCACACCAAAACCAGCGGAAAGACCAGCAAAACTTCTTTGATCTACCACGGCAAGTTCATTTCCTCTTTTTACATTATAACCTAAACGAATTTGGAATGGCTTTTCTGGGAAAATTTCTGCACCAATGGAAAAGTGATCAGCAATTTTTCTACCGATTCCTACTTCCTGTCCGTTGTTATTATAGTCCGTTGAAATATCAAGTTGCTGAAGGTCGTGTGCCGTTATAGTAACGGCTACTGGGAAATTAGGAATAATTCTGGTGTAACCTAAATCTACTCTGAAAGGAAGATTTTCTCTTGTTCCATTAAAAGATTTGAACTGATATCCAAAGTTCCTAAAGACCAAAGCTACCGTTTCTTTGTTTTTTCTGTTATGATAGCTCACTGCTGCAGTACCGGAAATTGCTGCGGAAGTATAATTGTCAATTTTTGATGTGATAAAGTTGATTCCACCACCAATAGTCCAGTCTTTTTCGAATCGGTATGCATAACCCAAACCTACTGCAACGTCCGATGCGGAAAAACTTCCCAGTTCCATACCGCTTTCGTCTGTTCGAGGTATATCACCGTAGTTCATGTACCTGGCATTAATGGTTGCCATATGCCCATTTTCAAAATCTTTGGCAAAAGCGATGGTTCCATATTTAGAATCTGCAAGATATGCTGCTCCATTTAAAGAAAGTTGCATGTCTGAATCTTCATTTAATAGAGAAGGATTTACGATAGCCATCGCCACATCCTGATCTCTGAGAGAAACGGCATCACCACCCAGTGCTGCTTGCTTTGCAGATACAGGAATGTTTAAAAACGGATAAACATTTTCCCCACTTTGTGCAAAAGTGTAGATGCTTCCTAATAGAAATGAAAAAAGTACAGTTTTCTTCAAAATGATTATTACTTATTGCAAAAATAATTCTTTTTGGGATTCAGCAAAATATTTAATACATTATTTCATCTTAAATATTATGTTTTAACTGAATTTTCTATTCATTATAATTATATTTGCACAGTTAATTTTTAAAAATTAACACTAAACTTCTTTAGCGAAATAAAAATTATGAAATACAAAAGAATTCTTCTAAAATTAAGCGGTGAGGCCTTAATGGGTGACAGACAGTACGGGATTGATAATGAAAGACTGAAAGAATATGCTGCCGAGATAAAAAAAGTGGTAGACAAAGGTTGCGAAATCGCCATAGTAATTGGAGGAGGAAATATCTTTAGAGGAGTGGCAGGAGCTGCTAAAGGAATGGATAGGGTGCAGGGAGATTATATGGGAATGTTGGCTACTGTCATCAATGGGATGGCTTTGCAAGGAGCTTTGGAAGATGCTGGAATAAAAACCCGTCTACAATCCGCTATTGAAATGGATAAAGTGGCTGAACCGTTTATTAAAAGACGCGCTGTAAGACACTTAGAGAAGGGGAGAGTTGTTATTTTCGGTGCTGGTACCGGGAATCCTTATTTCACTACAGACACTGCTGCGACATTAAGAGCGATAGAAGTTGGGGCAGATGTAATATTGAAAGGAACCCGTGTAGATGGAATTTACGACAGTGATCCTGAGAAAAACGAAAATGCAGTTAAATTTAATTCCTTATCTTTTGACGAAGTTTTCGAGAAAAATTTAAAAGTAATGGATATGACAGCTTTTACTTTAAGCCACGAAAACAACCTTCCAATCATTGTTTTTGATATGAATAAAGAAGGAAATCTTCTTAAGATAGTGGAGGGAGATAATGTTGGAACTTTAGTGAAATTATAATATAAGGGTAGTATTAATATTATTTGTTGATCAATCATTACCCATTGAACGTATAATCTATCAAATTTTAAATATATAATGGAAGAATTAGACCTAATTGTACAGTCGGTAAAGCAGGATATGGAAGCTGCAATGAAACATTTAGATCATGCTTTTCAAAAAATTAGAGCAGGAAGAGCTTCTACGAGCATGGTGCAAGATGTAATGGTAGAATATTACGGAGCTTTAACACCGCTTAACCAAGTTGCAAACGTTTCCGTGCCAGATGCTATGACGATATCTATACAACCTTGGGATAGAGGAGCAATTGGAGCGATAGAAAAAGCAATTATCAATTCTAATTTAGGTTTTGCACCTTCTAATAATGGAGATACTATTATTTTAAATGTACCACCATTAACTGAGGAGAGAAGAAGAGATTTGGCTAAACAAGCTAAAGCAGAGGCTGAGCAAACAAAAGTTACGATCAGAAATGCAAGACAAGACGGTCACAAGGAGCTGAAAAGACTGGATGGAGTATCTG
The DNA here is from genome assembly GCA_023458535.1 of Bacteroidota bacterium. Taxonomy (GTDB): domain Bacteria; phylum Bacteroidota; class Bacteroidia; order Flavobacteriales; family Weeksellaceae; genus Chryseobacterium. The sequence goes on along the minus strand of JAEWYW010000074.1, from coordinate 53,798 downwards.
AAGATATGGTGAAAGGAGTTGAGGCGGATATCCAAGTGCTTACAGACAAGTACGTAAAACTTTGTGATGACCACTTCAAAACAAAAGAAGCCGAAATTTTGAAAATATAATTGATACAATTGAAAAATAAAAAAAGAGAACCAAAAACTGGTTCTCTTTTTTTATTGATATCGTGTATGTTCTTTTTCTTTCGATTTTGAAAACCTCTTAACCAGTGGTTTGAAGAATGCTTTGTACTTCTCTGCATCGAAGAGTTGAGAGTCTGTCAGCGCCTTATAAGTTAGCCATACACCAAAAGGAAAGAGTACTAAATTAGGGATCCAGGCTGCCCAATAAGGATTAAGGTTTCCTTTCCAAGAAATATTTTCAATAGTTAAATTAAGTACATAGAAAATGATGAAAATAACGATGGCAACAATTACTGGCACACCCATACCACCTTTTCGGATGATAGAGCCTAAACTGGCACCAATCAGGAAGAAAATAATACATGTAAAAGAATAGGACAAAATTCTCTGCTGGTAAATCACCATCATATTCATATACTTAATGCTGGGTGTTAGATCATTCGTGCGGGATTCCAATGTGGTAGAAAGATTATTTAACTTTTGATATGCTGTTAAATAAACATCCATTTTTTGATTGCCCTTAATGGTATCGATTTTCACCTGCATTTGAGGCTGTACTTTTGGTCGGTTTTTACTTGGACTGCTTAAAGGAGCAGAAACTGCCTGATAAAGCATCTCATTATTGAGATTAGTAAACGTCAAATCATTGTTTTCTTTCGTCTTTTTAATGGTGCCGATAATTTCACCGTAGCTCTGGAAACGATAATCTTCCGTAATCTGTTCCTTTTCTATGGCTTGATTGATGATTTCACTCACATCGAAATACGAAACCAAGGTATCAAATTTTATCGATTGATCGGGTTGTTTTAAGCGGGCTTCAGGGCCTTTTCTGGCATAAGTATCCTCAATTATGTAACCTTTAAAAAGCAGTAATTTTATATAGTTTTTATTTTCAGCAGGAACAAACTTTCCTTTTTGTGCAACGATGGTTTGCTGATTTTCGTAAACACTTGCTTTTTTTCTGATAAAAACACCTTCAATATTTTCGCCATTTTCACCATCAATTTTATCAAACTTTACAAGATAGCTGGGGATCTGATCAATAAATTGTCCAGGAGTGAAATTTAACGCCGGCTTTGTCCTCGCAATATTGTAAAGCATATTCTTAGCCTTCTTCTGAAAATCTGGTATGATGTTGTTCGAAAACAAGAATAATATAAATGACAAAACACAGGTTACCATAAAGAGTGGCATCATGACACGGGTAAGCGATATGCCTGAAGCTTTCATGGCAGCAAGTTCGTATCTCTCACCAAACTCGCCAAAGGTCATAATACTCGCCAATAAAATGGTAAGAGGCATTACCATACTGATAACCGTGACACCAAAATAAAAGAGAAGTTTTAGAATCTGCCAATAGCTCAATCCTTTTCCCATAAATTGGCCCAACTGAATCCAGATGATGTTTACAATAAATATGAAAAACAACACACTGAAAATAAATAAAAAAGGCCCGAAAAAGGTTTTTACGATATATCGGTCTAATATTTTAAACATGCGCCAAAATTAAGCAAAAAGCCACAAAGATTGCTTTGTGACTTTTAATTTTATATAATTTTATTATTTACAATTCGGTAATCAAATAATCTTTATATTTTGCCTTATCGAAAACAAACATATTCGGATCTAAAGTTTGATTTTCCTTGTATTCTTTAATGGCAATTACCGCTACATCCTTATTGGTTCCGTACTGCTCAAGTTTTACCATTTGTTTTTTCGCAGAATCTACAAAAAGATACACATACTTTAAACCATTATTTTTAACAGGTGTCAACTTTATAAAATCTGCATTCACGCCATTGACATTCTTTTTACCGTTGTAGGTAACATTATAATCTTTTCTGTATGTTGTAAGATAATTGATTGGCGAGAACATGGCATCTGAAGAGTTGGGTTTAGCAACGGTAACTTCCATGTCTTCACCATTAATGTTATAAATTTTGTTGCCATCAAAAACCTGTTCAGTTCCCATAATTTTTAGTCTGTATTTGGTTCCTGAAGAATAAAAAATTCCTGGTTCTGTTTTAGTAACTTCATTATTGGTACCGCTACCAAAAGAAAATTTGAAATAAGAATTTGCTTTTGAGTTGTAGTTAGCAGTAATATCGTCTAATATTTTTTTTGCTTTAGCATCAATTTTCTGAGCATAAGAAAAACCTACTGCTCCAACTAATAAACTTCCTGCAAGGATTTTCGTAATTAATGTTTTCATTTCTTTAAATTATATTCTCTTTTAATAAGATGATTGGGTTTCAAAAAAGTTAAACATGTGCTTAACTTTTTATTTTCTCAATTCTTCCAAAAAATGTTCCAAAGAATTCAAATCACTTATTAAAACCTCTCTTGCTTTAGCTCCATTGAATGCTCCCACAACACCACTTGCCTCTAACTGATCCATGATTCTCCCTGCTCTGTTGTAACCCAACTTCAACTGTCTTTGTAGCATAGAGGTTGAGCCTTGCTGCGTTCCTACCACAATTCTCGCTGCTTCTTCAAAAAGGGCATCTTTTTCGTTAGGATCAAAAGTTCCTGCCGAACTTGTGCTTTCTTCAGAAGTATATTCAGGAAGCATAAATGCTGATGGATAGGCTTTCTGTTCACCAATAAATTCTGCAATTTTTTCCACTTCTGGTGTATCTACAAATGCACACTGCAATCGTAGAATTTCATTTCCATTAAAATATAACATGTCTCCCTTACCGATAAGCTGATCGGCACCTGGAGAATCTAAGATGGTTCTGGAATCCACAGAAGAAATAACCCTAAAGGCAGCACGTGCAGGGAAGTTAGCCTTTATCATACCTGTAATTACGTTTACGGAAGGTCTTTGCGTGGCTACAATCAAGTGGATTCCAACCGCTCTTGCCAACTGTGCCAGTCTTGCAATAGGAAGCTCGACTTCTTTACCCGCAGTCATGATAAGATCCGCAAATTCGTCTACCACTAAAACGATGTATGGTAAATAACGGTGTCCGTTTTCAGGATTAAGTTTTCTTTCGCTGAATTTCTTATTGTACTCTTTAAGATTTTTACAGAACGCATTCTTGAGTAAATCATAACGGGTATCCATTTCTATACAAAGAGAATTTAGAGTATTGATTACTTTGTGAGTGTCGGTAATAATCGCTTCGTCTGTATCTGGAAGTTTCGCTAAATAATGTCTTTCAATTTTAGAATATAATGAAAGTTCCACTTTTTTAGGATCTACCATCACAAATTTCAGTTCACTTGGATGTTTTTTGTACAAGAGAGAAGTCAGGATTGCATTAATACCTACCGATTTACCCTGTCCGGTAGCACCAGCCATCAAAAGGTGAGGCATTTTTGATAGATCCGCCATGAAGACTTCGTTAGAAATCGTTTTTCCAAAAACTACTGGCAAATCCATATCTGTATTTTGGAATTTTTGCGAAGCAATTACAGATCGCATGGAAACCATTGTTGGGTTTTTTCTTGGAACTTCAATTCCTATGGTTCCTTTTCCAGGCATTGGTGCGATAATTCTAATACCAAGAGCAGACAGATTTAATGCGATATCATCCTGCAGTTTTTTGATTGCTGCGACACGAATTCCCGCCTCAGGGACAATTTCATACAAGGTGACCGTTGGTCCGATAGTGGCTTTAATTTCGGAAATTCCTACATTGAAATTCTTTAATAGTCCAACAATTTTATTTTTATTTTCTTCGAGTTCTTCTTTGTTAATGGAGATTTCTTCGTTACCATAATCCTTCAATAATTCAATTGGCGGCATTTGGAAATTAGGCAAATCCAATTTATGATCATACAAACCGTGTTTCTGAATAAGTTCCTGTGATTTTTTTTCAGAATCATCCAAGATATCAACTTCTGTAGCTACTTCCACTTTGAAAGTAATGTCCTCGGGAGTGCTTGGAGCAGGAGTTGAAAAGGCAGGAGTAGAGGGTTTTTGATCTACATTAAGATGAATAGAACCTGCATCATTTTTCTCCTCGAATGAAGTTTGATTAGGTGTCACAATTGCATCCACTTCCGCTAAACCACTTGGTTGAATAGCAACTTCAGGAAAACCTTTTGGAACTGCAATAGGCTCGTCAACTATTTTGGAAGTTTTGGGCTCTGTAACTTTTACATTCAGTGGTTTTTCATCGGTGCTCACAACATCAATCTTTTCCGTTACCTCCTGTTCGAGCTCTTCATCAGCTTCAAAATCTTTATCGGAATTTGGCAACATCGATTTTACTCTACCAACTGTATTTTCGTTGATGTCGTTAAACTTTTTCTTGATGGCACTTGGTCTCAGATTAAACTCTAAAATAAAATAGAGCAAAATACTCGAAACTAATACCAACCACAAGCCCACTGTACCAATAATGGAGTTCAGAAAATCCATAATTTGGAAACCGTAAACGCCGCTCAGAACACCTTGTCCTTTAGTAATCGCTCCCAAAAATATTGGTAACCAACAAATAAAAAATAAAGAGTGCCCAATGGTTTTCCAAGGTTTGAAAAATTTCTTTTTGAGGATTACGCTTCCGAGCACAAAAAATAAAAATGCAACAATAAAAGCGGCAACACCAATGCTTTTAAATAGAAAAATATTGCCCAGCCAATCTCCTAATTTTCCAAAGATATTAGAAGATTTTATGGTCTTGTCCAGCATTGTTCCGGCCTGACTTTGATCTGCCTTCCAGTTCATTAAATATGAAATGAACGAAAAGCATAGCACCACCGAAAATAAGATGAATGTTAATCCAAAAAATATTCTTGGTTTAGATAAAATCTTGCTGTTTTCAGTAGCTTCCTGCGTCTTAGTTTGTGTTTTCTTGTCCATAATTTAATCTGGGCAAATTTAATGTTTTTGAGGATAAAAGTTAAGCAAGTAACTAAGTTTATTTTTACTGAGAACAGGAAGTTTTTGTGATAGAGGATTTTAATTTTACCTACCAAATGATGGTGTATTCTAATGTTTTCTCGTTAAATAATGGTAAAAAACAACCTAATTCATTTTTTAGCAGCTTAAAATTTATGAATTTTTAAAGCATAACTCACAATGTTTTAATTAATTATAATAAATTTCACCGAAAATTAAAGATGATAAAAAACAGTTTTTTTTGTCTTGCTTTTGATTTTTCATCCTTATTTTTGCATGTCAAGTAAAAAATTATGAAGAAATTAACAAATATTCTTATTTCAACGAGAACAATGGCTGTTTTGTTGTTGATTTTTGCAATTGCAATGGCCTACGCCACGTTTTTGGAGAACGATTATGGTACGCCCACAGCCAAAGCTCTAATTTATGAGGCAAAATGGTTTGAGTTGATTATGTTGCTGTTAATCATCAACTTCATAGGAAACATTGGCAGATACCGTTTGTGGCGAAGAGAAAAATGGCCAGTTTTGGTATTTCACTTGGCATTTGTACTTATATTTTTAGGTGGTGCTATTACCAGATACATTAGTTTTGAGGGGATTATGCATATTCGTGAGGGTGAATCTTCCAATGAAATTATTACTGACAAAAAATTCTTTAAAATTCAGATTGAAGAAAAAGGCGATATCTTAAATTATCAAGATGTACAGTTTACCATGATTCCTGAGGAGGTAATGCAAAAAAATCTTCTGGGAAAACTATTTGGGAAGACTTTTAAAGCTACCTACGACTTCCACGGAAAACAAGTAAAAGTATTCAGCAAGGAGTTTGTTCAAAGAAAAAAGGATAGTTTGGTGCCTAACAAAAGTGGAACAGAATATCTACATTTGGTTTCTACAGCCGACAATGGTAGACAAAATATTTACTTGAAATCTGGTGAAGCAAAATCCATCAACGGAACATTGGTTACCCTAAACAGAAGCATTGAAGGTGCCGTAGAATTTAAGAAAGAAGGCGAAAACATCATGATAAAAACTCCTGTTGATGCGAGTTTTATGACGATGGCAACGCAGGCAACAGGGACAACTAAGAAGGATGAGTATCAACCTTTGGTATTGAGAAGTTTATATTCTATTAACGATTTGAAACTCGTAGTTCCGGAAGGAATGAAGAAGGGAGATCTAAAAGCGATAGAAGGCGACAAAAATAAAGATAAGGAAGTTCCTGATATGTTGACCGTAGAAGTTCAAGGACCAAAAACCAAGCAATTGGTAGAACTTTCAGTAGAAAAAAACAATCCCAATCTCTACAAGCAGATTAATATCGATGGAATGAACATTATGCTAGGATTCGGACCTAAAATTTATACCACTCCTTTTTCTCTAAAACTAGATGATTTCGTGATGGAAACATACCCAGGAAGTTCATCGCCAAGTGCCTACGAAAGTCATGTGAAAATTATTGACGAGGGTAAAGAAACGCCTTATAAAATTTATATGAACCATGTTTTAAACCATAAAGGCTACAGATTTTTCCAAGCGAGTTTCGATCCAGACAGAATGGGAACGGTACTTTCTGTAAACCATGATTGGTGGGGAACTTTAATCTCGTATATAGGTTACGGTTTGCTTTTCTTAGGGATGTTTGTGACTTTCTTCTGGAAAGGATCGCATTTCTGGAAACTGAACAGTATGTTGACCAGCGTTAACAAGAAAAGAGCAGCAACAGTTATTGCATTATTGTTCACATTAGGGTTGAACGCTCAGGAGATAGACATGCATGGAACGGATGGAAACGGAAAAGGCGCTCATGTTCACACCAATGAGAAAACTGTGGTGATGGATTCTCCAAAAGACAATAATGCAGCTCCGCAAACGCAGCAAAATTCATCTGCGAAATCTTTGAGCACTATGAGAAGTATATCACCAGATGATATCATCTCTAGAAATAAAATTACTGAAGAGCATGCTGATAAATTTGGAAGATTATTGGTGCAAAACTATGAAGGTAGAATTGTTCCCATAAACACTCAGGCTTTGGATGTTTTGAGAAAACTTTATAAAAGTGATAAATTCAAAGGAACAGAAGGAAAATCTCTTTCTGCCAACCAATGGTTTTTGTCCATCAACACCGATCCAGAAACTTGGACGATGGTTCCACTTATCAAAGTAACTGAAGGTGGTGATATCCTTAGAAAAAAAGTGGGAGCCAATGAGGACGGTTATACATCGCTAATCAATTTATTCCCAGTGGATCGCAGAACGGGAGCCATGCATTATATCTTGGAAGAAGATTTTAATACAGCATTTGCAAAAAAACCAGCAGAGCAGAGCAAATATGATTTAGCGGTTATTGATTTGAATGACAGAGTACAGGCTTTCAATGAATTTTTTAGCGGTCAGTTTTTAAGAATTGTTCCTGTACCGAATGACCCTAATCATACGTGGCATTCTTGGTTGGACCAAAATTTACAGCCAGATGAGAATTCTCAAAAAATCATGGGACCTTATTTTTACAGTGTTTTAGAAGCAAAACAATCTGGGAATTGGTCGAAGGCAGATTCTGAATTAAAAAACCTTTCCAGCTACCAGCAAAAATGGGGTAAGAACGTTGTTCCTTCCGAAACAAAAGTCGATTTAGAAATTTTCTCTAATAAAGTCAATCTAAATTTTAAACTTTTAATTTTCTATACTTTAATAGGTGGTTTGATGCTTATTTTAGGTTTCATTCAATTATTCAAACCCAGCAGAACCATTAATCTCATTATTAAAATCCTTATCGGTATTGGTATCGTAGGATATATCTGTCACTTCTTAGGATTAATAGCACGTTGGTACCTTTCTGGACATGCACCTTGGAGTAATGGTTATGAGGCAATCATCTTCATCTCTTGGGTAGGAATATCAGCGGGTCTTATGTTCTATTTCAGAATGAACAAACCTAGTCTAGGTAAAAATAACAATGACATCACAACAAAAAATAAGGACGAATTCTCCAATGCGTTAATACCAGCAGCAGGTTTTATGGTAGCTGTAATTATGATGGGGTTTGCTCACGGTGGATCAGCTTTAAATCCGCAGATTACTCCTTTGGTACCGGTTCTAAAATCGTATTGGTTAATTGTTCACGTTGCCATTATTGTGTCCAGTTACGGATTCTTAGCTCTCTCGATGATTATTGCGGTGATTTGTTTGGTATTCTTCATTATTTCGAGCAAGCAACTCTACGACAAACATCATGATACTACATTGAAAGAATTGACAATTGTTTCTGAAATGTCACTTACCATTGGTCTTTTTGCATTAACAGTAGGAAACTTCTTAGGTGGAATCTGGGCAAATGAGTCTTGGGGTAGATATTGGAGCTGGGATCCAAAAGAAACTTGGGCATTCATCTCGATTATGGTATATGCATTTGTATTGCACATGAGATTGGTTCCTGGTTTAAGAAGCAGATGGGCATTCCATGTGGCAACAATGTTCGCATTTTGCTCTATGGTAATGACATATTTTGGAGTTAATTATTACCTAAGTGGATTGCACTCTTATGCAGCAGGAGATCCAATACCAGTACCAGCTTGGGTGTACATTGGTATATCTACGATGATTATTTTGGCTGTGGTTTCTTATTTCAGATTTAAAAAGCTCTCTAAGAAGTCGTAAGATATTTTAATTATAATTACAGAAGTCAGTATTTAACTTTAAAATGATGTTCGTGATCAACTAAGGTTAAATATTGACTTTTTCTTTTTAGGTGCTGAAATTAATCTAATTTTTGACTTTGTTATACTCAATGTAATATGTTTCAAAAAGTGCTTTTTATTTGTCTTTGTTTACTATTTGCAAATGCTTATTCACAAAAGATTTTAAGTGGAAAAATATTTTCTGAAAACAATCTGATTATCGGCAACGTTGTTGTTCTCAATATGAGAACGCAGGAGAAAACCACAACTAATATCAATGGGGAGTTTATTATTAAAGCAGCTAACGGAGACGGTATTAGATTAGTAAAAGAAGGATATGATAGGAAAGAAATTAATATTTCACAAAATGATTTTTCTTCAGCTGGTATCACAATTGTTTTAGCGAAAACACCTATTATAATTGAAGAGGTGAAACTTCGCCCATCTTTATCCGGTATTCTCAATAAAGATTCTCAACAACTCAATGAGTCCTCGAAAAAAGCAGTTTTGAACAGTGAAATGAGAAAATACGTTAAAGAAAACCCTATTGAAGTGGAACCACCAAAATTTGAATCGGTTCAGGTAAGCTTATTAGGTATTTCCTCTGGTGGTGCAACTGAAGGTATAGTAGGGCAGATAATACAATTAATCTCCAGCCCCAAGATTTCTCAGAAAAATAATTACGCCTATCGAAAAACTTTTCTTAACAATATTAAAAAAGAGATTGATCTTTCTTATTTTGAGAATTATGGAATGTCGGAATACGAATTTGATCAATATCTTTCGTATGCAGATTCACAATACCAATTGTATGATAAAAGATACACTGCAAAAAGGATACAGGAGATAATGAAAAATGATCTCTCGGGTTATTTGAATCGTTCTAAAAAATAAATAAAACCGCCGCGGCAACGAAGTTGCCGCGGCGGTTTTTCCAAATATTAACCTTAATTATTGTACTACCTTAATCCCAGTAGCAATAAATCTTGTTTCCATGCCAGGTTGCGTAATAGCATCAATTTCAGCTTGAGGTTTTTTAGCATCCTCCGCATAGTGCTTAAGTTCATCAATGGAAACTTCTTTAGACTTTGCAGTGCCCTCTAAAACCACTTCCTTTCCTTTAAGTGCTGTTGGAACAAAAAATGCATAATCTTGCATTTTTACAAAAAACCTGCTCTTGTCAGCAGTTTCAAGAGTTAACCAACATCCTTTTTTATCGCAAACATCTACAACTTTAGCTTTTACGGCGATATCCTTAAGTTCTTTATCTTTATCAAGTTGTTTAATTACCTGCGAGGTTGTCATTGCTTTTTTTTCAGCCTTATTAGAAATTCCGCCTCCATAAACATCACCAGCTAATGCTTTACCTGCAGGTGGTCCCGCTTTTTTTGTTTCTTGAGAAAATGCAACAGTAGAAAAACCAATCGCTACTAGAAATAAAATTGCTTTTAATTTCATATTTTAAATTTTCTTCAAAAATAATCATTATTTCATTTCGCAACTATCATTTTCAGCAATATTATAATTTTTTAACCTATTTATTGGCTTTATCGCAAATATATCTGCTAAATCTATATATTTGATTTTATAAAATACTTTATGAAACGCAAACTCAAATTGCTGGATGCCATTATGATTGTGATGGGATCTATGATCGGAAGCGGAATTTTTATTGTTTCCTCAGACATGATGCGGAACTTAGGATCTGGTTATTGGTTAATTGTTGTTTGGATCATCACTGGAGTAATGACGGTTGCTGCAGCCATTACTTATGGTGAACTTTCATCCATGTTTCCGAAAGCAGGGGGACAATATACCTACATTACCGAAATTTTTGGAAAAATGATGGGTTTTCTGTATGGATGGGGACTTTTTACAGTGATCCAAACAGGAACCATTGCTGCTGTGGCAGTCGCTTTCGGAAAATATTCTGCTTATCTAATACCAGCTTTAAACGATGCCGCTCCGCTATTTGAAATGGGAACTTTTAAAATAACATGGATTCAGATTTTAGGAATTGCAGTAATAATGTTGCTTACATTCATCAATACAAGAGGCGTGCAGTCGGGCAAAATACTTCAAAATGTATTTACGCTTTCTAAAATTATAGCGATTGTTGGACTGATATTGGCAGGCTTCCTAATGGTTAAAAATGGAATGCTGAGTTCTGCCTTTGATGTAGGAAATTCATCTTTTCAAAATCTTAAGAATACGAATTGGACAGAAATTGGTGGCATCACTTTAATGGGCGGAATAGCTGCTGCTATGGTTGGTTCCGTATTCAGTTCTGTAGCATGGGAGAGTGTCACTTTTGTTTCTGGTGAGGTTGAAAATCCGAAAAAAAATATTGTGAAGGCAATGGTTTGGGGCACCACATCGGTAATGATTCTTTATCTGCTTGTGAATTTTGTTTATCTCAATACATTAACAAGAGATGAAATTGCTTTTGCTGCAAATGACAGAGTTGCTGTTGCTGCCTCCCAGAAAATTTTCGGTGATGGAGTAGGAACAATAGTAATCGCCCTATTGGTAATGGTTTCTACTTTTGGATGCAATAATGGATTGATCCTCGCAGGTGCAAGAGTTTTTCAAACCATGGCCAAAGATGGATTGTTTTTTAAAGCGGCTCAGGAGGATAATATAAACGGCGTGCCAGCAAAATCTCTATGGATGCAAGGCATTTGGGCTTCTTTACTATGTTTGAGCGGTCAGTATGGAGATTTGTTGGATATGATTTCTTTTGTTATTGTGCTATTCTACATGATCACCGTTTTTGGAGTCATTTGGTTGAGAATACAAAAACCTCAGCTTGAAAGACCATACAAAACATGGCTTTATCCCATAACACCAATTATTTACTTGGTCATAGGCATTTTATTTTGTGTGCTCCTAATTATTTATAAACCTCAATATACATGGCCGGGCTTTATATTAATTCTTATTGGTGTGCCCGTCTATTATTTTATAAACAGGGGTAAATCCAGAAAATAGCAATTGTAAATTTTTCTGCGTATTTTTGAAGATATTTTAGTGGATTTTATGAGAGAATTTATTTTAAAAAGGGAAGGTGTTGTTCGGTTGGTTTCGTTAATGATGATTGCGGTATCTGTTTTTGTAGATGAAAAAGAAATTAAAATCGGAGCTTTACTGATCGGTATTTTGGGTTTAATCATGATTTCTTCTTTTAAAAAACAAAAAGTTCAAGCAGTAATTTTTACTATTTTACTTGTAGTTTCGATAGCGATAGTATATTGGAAAACTTAAGTTTGTGATACTATAAATAAAAAAAGTTTCATATAAAACAAAGAGGGTTTCGGCGCCGCAGGCGCCGAAACCCTCTTTGTTTTAAAACAACCCAAACTATAATTCGTCTGCGGCAGTATTTCCGATAGCGTTCAGCTTATTCATCAATTCACGATTGCGATTTTGTAAATCCTTCATTTTTGTAAGCATATTGTTAATCACTTCAAGTCCGGGCAGGTTTACATCTAGATCGTAACGCCAATTGGTGAATTTTTCAAAATCTGATAAATCTTCATACAAAAGGTATTTTACATCATTTTCAGTTTCTATATTCAATAAACCATAACTCACCAAATCATCAAAAAAAGTGATTTCTATATTGTATATTTTTACGAGTTCTTCTCGGGAAATTCTTTCGTTCATGATTAAGAATTTTTAAGTTGTTCAAAAAGTTCTTTTTGTTTCTCCGTAAGATTGGTAGGAAGTTTTACGTTATAAGTTACCAATAAATCACCAAATTCACCATCTTTTTTGTACACAGGGAAGCCTTTTCCTTTCAATCGAACCGTTGTTCCACTTTGTGTTTCTGGTTTCACTTTCAAATTAACGCTTCCATCTAAAGTATCCACTTTTACATCACCTCCCAAAATGGCAGTATACAGATCGATGTCTACTTTTGTTTTCAGTTGGTCGCCATTTCTTTCGAATTGGGAATCAACAGGGATGTTGAATGTAATATACAAATCACCATTAGGTCCGCCATTAATTCCTGGATTTCCATGACCCTTCAACTTAATTTGCTGACCGTCATAAACTCCTGCTGGAATGGTAATTCTTACTTTTTTACCATTAATTTCAAAAGTCTGAGGATGGGTTTTTGCAGCATCTCGCAGGCTTAAATTAAGTTCAGCCTGAACATCCTGTCCTTTAAATTTGCCAGAAGCATTCCCACGAGAACTCCTGCCAAATCCCCCACCTCCAAACATATTCTGGAAAAAATCTGAATAATCTTCGCCGTCGCCAAAGTCTGCACCTGAAAATCCTCCAAAGCCACCGCCACCTCTGCTTTGCTGATACTGACGTTGCTGTTGTTGAGCTTTTTCATACTCTTCACCGTGCTTCCAGTTTTCGCCGTACTTATCGTATTTTTCTCTGTTTTCAGGATTGCTTAAAACTTCATTTGCTTCATTTAGTTCTTTAAATTTTCTTTCCGCTTCTTTGTCATTCGGATTTAAATCTGGATGAAGTTTTCTTGCAAGTTTCCGATATGCTTTTTTTATGTCATCCTGTGTGGCATTTTTATTAACGCCTAAAATTTTATAGTAATCTATATAAGCCATAACTAGGTTTATCTGTTCTCAAATTTATTAAAATTAAGTGTAAAATACCTTTGAATTTAAGGTGTTTTTACAAAATGTATAAAATAGTTTTTGTTCCAATCTACAGGGTTAGCATTAGGCAAATTAATCGTCTGCCATTCTTTGTTAGGGGAGATTGTAAGTGTGTTGCTGACTCTTACAGGGAGATTTAAACCATCAACATATCTGTATTTTAAAAGATTTCCTTTTTGTTGATACTCCAAAACTGGGATTTTCGTCGTTCTTAAATATTGATTGAAAAAACTTGAAAAATCAAATCCTGATTTTTGAGAAATATAATCTTCAACTTGTTTGGTAGTAACTGTTTGATGATAAAAATCTTTATTCAAGCCTCTTAAAATATTTCTGAATTTGGCATCATCATTTATAATCTGCCGCATCGTGTGCAACATTCCAGCTCCTTTGAAATACATGTCGCCACTCCCTTCATTTCTCACACCATATTTTCCAATAATAGGGACATCATTTTCTGTATTGTTTCTTTCGCCCTGAATATAAATATCAGCTGATTTCTTGTCTAAATAATTTTCAACAAAAAGGGTTTCCGAATAGGTAGTAAAAGCCTCATGAATCCACATATCGGCTTGATCTTTAGCGGTAATATTATTCGCAAACCATTCGTGACCACTTTCATGTATAATGATATAGTCCCACTGTAAACCAACACCTGTACCCGACAAATCACTACCCAAATAACCGTTCATGTAATGATTACCATATGCAACATTGCTTTGATGTTCCATACCCAAATATGGGGTTTCGACCAATTTATAAGAATCTTCGTAGAAAGGATATGGTCCGAACCAATATTCAAATGCTTTAAGCATAGGTTTTACTTGCTGAAACTGCTTCTTTGCTTTGTCCAGATTTTCCTCTAAAACCCAATAATCCAAATCGAGTTTTCCCTTTTCACCATTATAAACATCCTTAAAATTGACCAGCTTCCCAATAGTGGGAACAATGGAATATGCATTAATAGGATTTTTGATTTCCCAAGTGAAAATATTCTTGTTATTTTCTGCTTTTTGATGGATTAATCTACCATTTCCTACACCTACTAAATTTTTGGGAGTTATGATCTTCATCACAATTCCTTCATCAGGCTCATCACTCCAAATATCTTTTATGGGCAACCATACTGATGCTCCAATGCCTTCCTGTGCAACGCTCATCCATGGATTTCCCATTTTATCCTTTGCGAAAACCCAACCACCATCCCAAGGTGCACGCTTCGCAATGATAGGATTTCCTGAGAATTGAATATTAATTTCTAAACGTTCTCCTTTTTTAAATTTCTTTTTTGAATGGATAAAAATAAAATCACCATCCCGCTCAAAAACTCTGGCTTGCGGAAAATCGGCCTCCAGTTTTTCAACTTTCATAGGTTGTTGCAAATCGATCTGGAAGCTAGGATTGGCCACATCTTTTGTGATAACAAAACTAATTGTGTTGTTGCCCTGTAGAGATTTAGTTTCAAAGTTGGGTTCCACAGAAATATTGTATTTCTTAACATCCCAAAAATTACGGAATGCTGTATCAGAACCCTTTAATGTATCTTGCTTGGTGAATGTTTGTGCTTGATAAAAGGTGCTGGCAATAATTAATATCTGAAGTGAAAGTTTTTTCATCGCTTAATTTTAATCTCAAAAATAAAACTAAACTTTTAAAAAATCTATGCCACAGCAAATTATTTCTTGATTTCGATGTCGGTTGACTTGTTGGTAGCTGCCTGCTCTCTTAAAACTCTTTTATGAATTCTAGAGCTCATCATGATGCTAAATTCATAAAGAATAATTAATGGAAATGCTGCTGCCAACATGCTCAGCACATCTGCTGGAGTAATGATAGCTGCTACCACCATGATTAACACTATGGCATGTCTGCGGTAGGTCTTTAGGAACTGTGGTGTTAATACTCCAATACTGGTAAGAAAATAAACAATTACTGGAAACAAAAATACCAATCCCATACCCAAAACCACTTGTAAGAATAAGGTGGTATAATCGGATAAATCGAAAAGTTGTGTAATGGAATCTGAAATTTTAAAAAGTAACCCGAAATTTATTGCAAAAGGAAGAATTAAATAATAACCTACCAAAACACCAGTTAAAAACAATATCCAGATGAAATTAAGGATAAAAACAGAATTTTTTCTTTCTGCATTTTTTAGAGCTGGACTCACAAATCTCCACAGTTCCCAAATAATATACGGAAAAGCCAATACAATTCCACCAAAGATAGAAACCGCCATCATTACATTAAACTGTTGGAAGAGTTTTTTCTGTTGCACGGCAAAATGGTCCGGCAGGACGAAACTATCATGTCCTAAAAGCTCTCTAGAAAAATGATTAACCACTCTGAAAGTAAGAAAATCATTTCTGGTGGGACCAAAAAAGACATGATCCATGATCCAATTGATATTAAAACCCACAATAATTGCTCCTACAACGATAGCAAGTATGCATCTTATCAAATGTCCGCGAAGTTCACCAATATGCCCTAAAAAGGACATTTCTCTTTCCTCACCCATGTAGAAAAATTTTGTTGAGTTTTTAGAAGTTGCAAAATTAAGCAATAAAATGTTATTTCTTGCAAAAACATATTTGGTATATGGGATGAGTTAAAGCAGAATTCAAATTTCAACTAAAAATTTGGGAGAAGAAGGATCACATTTCTTTTTACATACTTTGTAACAAAACCAAAATTTTTGCTACTAAACAATAAAATGTTTTGAATAACAAAACTCATTTTGCTATGCATGCATAATACATATTTTTGCGTATATTTACGCCGAAGTATTACAATTAATTTAAACAAAATCTCTATATGAAAATATTAGTTTGTATCAGCAGTGTTCCAGATACTACTGCGAAAATTAATTTCACAGCAGATAAATCTGCTTTCGATAAAAATGGTATCCAGTGGGTAATTAACCCGTTAGATGAATTTGCTTTAACAAAAGCTGTTAAATTACAGGAAGCTCAAGGAGCAACTGTTACTGTAGTGAACGTGGGTGACGCTACTACAGAGCCTGTTATTAGAAAGGCTTTGGCTATTGGTGCTAACGATGCAATCCGTATCAATATGGAACCAAAAGACAGCTATTCAACGGCTAAAGAAATTGCTAAAGTAGCGCAGGATGGTGGTTATGACCTGATTCTTGCTGGTAAAGAGTCAATCGATTATAACGGTGGTTCGGTTCCAGGTATGTTAGCTCAGTTGTTGAACAAACCATTTGTAAATGCATGTGTTGGTTTAGAAGTGAATGGTGCTGAAGCAAATGCAGTAAGAGAAATTGAAGGTGGTAAAGAAACTATTTCTGTAAAACTTCCAGCTGTGGTAGCGGGACAGAAAGGTTTAATGGAAGAAAAAGATCTTATTATTCCTAATATGAGAGGGATTATGTCTGCAAGAACAAAACCTTTACAGGTTGTAGAGCCAATTGCTGTGGAAGTGAAAGTGGAAGCTACAGCTTTCGACAGTGTTCCTCCAAGAGCCGCAGTAAAATTAGTAACTCCAGATAATTTAGATGAATTGGTGAGACTTCTTCACGAGGAAGCAAAAGTTATCTAATTAGGATTTGAAATTGATGATTTGAAATTTGAAATATTGATGATCTAATCTCAACTATAAAATTTTAATTCTCCAGTTGATCTTTTACAATCTATAATCCAAAATTTAAAATTAAAAAAAATGGCAATATTCGTATATGCAGAAAATATAAATGGTGTTTACAAGAAGGCAGCTTTCGAAGCGGTTTCTTACGCTAAGGCAATTGCTTCACAAGCAGGTGACACTGTTACAGCAATCTCTATCAATCCAACAGATGCTTCAGATGTACTTTATAAATATGGAGCTGACAAAGTTATTAATATTAAAGACGAAGGTTTAAAAGCTTTCAGCGCAAAAGCCTATGCGCAAGCAGTTGCGGAGGTTTTTGATGGTAATATTATCGTCTTCCCACACACTACAGATGCTTCTTCAGTGGCTCCAATGTTGAGTATTATGAAGGAAGCTTCATTAATTACCAATGTTTTAGATGCTCCGGAATCAATCTCTCCATTCCAGGTAAAGAGAAAAGTTTTCTCGGGGAAAGGTTTTATGCATGCTAAAGCAGATGCTTCAAAAGTAGTGCTTACCGTTTCTCAAAATGCATTTGGAATTAAAGAAAATCCAACTGCAGGAACTGAAGAGGTGAAAGATTTATCGGTTGTAAATGACGATACTAAAGTAATCTCTCATGAGCAATCAACAGGAAAACTAGATCTTAAAGAAGCAGAAATAGTGGTTTCTGCAGGTCGTGGAATGAAAGGTCCAGAAAACTGGGGAATGATTGAAGATTTAGCGAATGTATTGGGTGCTGCAACGGCATCTTCTAAACCTGTAGCAGATATCGGATGGAGACCACACGCAGAACACGTGGGACAAACTGGGAAAGCGATTTCTCCTAACTTATATATCGCAGTGGGTATTTCAGGAGCTATTCAGCACTTGGCTGGTGTAAACTCTTCAAAAACCATCGTGGTTATTAATAACGATCCGGAGGCACCTTTCTTTAAGGCTGCAGATTACGGAGTAGTAGGTGATGCTTTCCAAATTATTCCTGCTTTAACGGAAAAAATTAAAGCTTTTAAAGGTCAGTAATCCTTTTTGGCATACATAAGTTAAAAAAGTTCGGTAATGCCGAACTTTTTTATTTAAATATTTTTAAAATTCAAATTTCGAAACTTAAATTTCCTTTATATTTGTAGCTATGGATTATAAACAACTTATAATAAGAGGAATTTCTTACAGTCAAACCCAATCGGGTGCTTACGCGCTTCTTTTGGAACATGAAGAATCACATATAAAACTTCCAGTAGTCATCGGCAATTTCGAAGCCCAATCAATCTCTTTAGGTTTAGAAAAAGACATTCATCCGCCGCGTCCACTTACTCATGATTTATTTACAAAATTTGTTGCTTCTGTCAATTTTGAACTCACATCCGTTATCATTTATCAAATTATTGATGGGGTATTTTTTTCCAATATCAATTTTAAAAATACAGCAACGGGGGAAGAGATTATTTTGGATGCAAGAACTTCAGATGCCGTAGCGATGGCGGTGCGTTTTGAGGCGCCTATTTTTACTACATCTCAGGTGCTTAATGAAGCTGGTATTTTACTGGAATTAGAAGAAGTTTCTAAAGAAGATCAAACCTTTGATCATCCAACGGAAGGGCAGGAAGATAGTCTATCCTCATTGTCTACAGAAGAACTGCAAACCATGTTGGATACCGCAGTGAAAGAAGAAGATTACGATACTGCTCTAGAAATTCAGGAAGAATTGAAAAGGCGTAAGAAAAAGATTGATTAATTACACGACTTAAAAAATGAACATTAAAATAAGATTAACTGTTTTAAATTTTTTCCAGTTTTTTGTTTGGGGAGCTTGGTTAATTACCATTGCAAATTATTGGTTTGGTACTAAGCAGTGGGATGGAACACAGTTCGGTTTGGTTTTCAGTACCATGGGGTTTGCGTCTTTAATAATGCCGACATTAACAGGAATTATTGCTGACAGATGGATAAACGCTGAGAAACTATACGGCGTTCTACAGATTTTATATGCAGCAGTTCTTTTTTATCTTCCACAAGTAACCGAACCAACTAATTTTATTGGTGTAATGATGTTGGCGATGTGTTTTTATATGCCGACGATTGCGCTTAACAATTCGATCTCGTATACGGTTTTAAAAAATAATGGTGGCGATGTGGTGAAAGATTTTCCTCCAATCAGGGTTTGGGGAACAATTGGGTTTATTGCTGCCATGTGGATCACTAATCTTACAGGGAGTAAGGCAAGTGAATATCAGTTTTATATTGCAGGTGCAGGAGCGTTGTTTGTAGGGTTATATTCGTTCACGCTTCCTAAATGTCCGCCTCAAAAAAATATCAGCAAGGACGCTACTTGGTTCCAGATTTTAGGCTTAGATGCCTTCAAGCTTTTCGGGAACTATAAGATGGCACTTTTCTTCATCTTCTCTATGTTTTTGGGTGGTGCATTACAGCTTACCAATGCTTATGGAGATGTCTATCTAGATGAATTCAAGCATTTTCCTAAGTATGCAGAATCTTTTGTGATTAAATATTCCACCATCATCATGTCGATTTCTCAAATCTCAGAAACTTTGTTTATTCTGGCAATTCCTTTCTTTCTGAAGAAATATGGTATTAAAACTGTGATGTTAATCTCGATGCTGGCGTGGGTTTTAAGATTTGCATTATTCGGTTTTGGAGATCCTGCAACAGGCTTATGGATGATTATTTTATCTTGTATCGTATACGGGATGGCATTTGATTTTTTCAATATTTCTGGTTCTCTTTTCGTTGAAACCAATACAGATTCTAAAATACGTTCCTCAGCGCAAGGCTTGTTCATGATGATGACCAACGGTTTCGGTGCTGTACTTGGGAGCTTAACGTCAGGTTGGTTAATCGATAAATTCTTCACTCAAAAGTTTACCAATGTACAAGATTTATCAACGCATTTGGATACGACTTCTAATAATGAACACTTTTTAAATTTCTTAGGTAGTCAAAAAGTTGAGATTTTGGCGAATGGTCTATTGTCTCACCCAGTGATGCTGAGGGATTGGCATGACATCTGGCTGGCTTTTGCGGCTTATGCACTGGTTATTGCCGTTTTATTTGCGATTTTCTTCAAACATAAACACGACCCAAAAGAACTTGCGAATGTCACTCATTAATATTCATTAAATACAATAAAAATATGATTAGAAAATTATCAATTATTGGCGGTGTTGTACTATCGTCATTGGTTTTTGCTCAGGAAAAAGTAAGTTTTTCCAAAGAGCAACTTAAGAAAATGGACGACTACCTTTTCGATGAAATGTTGGTAGCGGGATCTACGAAAAAACCTTCCACTATCATTCTTAAAAATGGAAGTACGGTAGAAGGTGTAGCAAAAGATGTAGATTATAAAAAAGGTTTGCTTTACGCCATAGAAATTAAAGACAACGCAGGGAAATCACATAAATACGATTCAGAAGAAATTGCAGAACTGTATCTACCTGTACCAAAAGTAGGTAAAGCTTTAGCCGTTTCTAAATATTTATCTACTTCTAAAAACTGGGGTAGAAAAAGTTTAAATAAATCTACCAATCCTAATGAGGTATATTTGCGAAATTTGAAGACGGCCATTAGAAATAAGAAAGATGAAAAAGAATACTTGTTGCAGTTAGTAAACCCAGATTTCAGCAGTAGAATAGAGGTTTATGCAGATCCCAGAGCTACCGAAACTGGAGGTATGAAGTTCGGTGTGGGCGGTTTCGTAAGTCCAGGTGTTGGAGGAGGTGTTACAAAATCATACTATGTAAAAAAAGGAGATCACGTTGTTTGGTTACAAAAATCTGATTTTGAGGAGAATTACAAGATGTTGTTTGGAGATAATGCAGAGTTTATGAAGAAATATCCTTACAAATCTATCAAATGGGAACATTTCAGTTATTTGGTAATGGAATACACCAGACTTTCTGAGGAAGGAGCTTAAAACATTGGTAAAGAAATATTGCAGAAAACACTTCATTGCGAAGTGTTTTTTCTTTTTACAAGTCTGTTTTTTTTCGTAATTTGCAACTTGAAAAAATGAAAAATATTCAATTGTTAGGATTACTTTTGGTAATCGTTGGAAGTTTTTTGCCTCTGGTTCATATTCCCATTATCGGAAACTGGAACTATTGGCAAATTGATTCAAGACTGACAATGATAAGTTGGGTATTTTGGGCGCTTGCATTGGTAGGTGTTGCTACTAAAAACCAAAAATTAATTAAAGGTGCTGCGATCTCCCTAATCGTACTCTTTATTTTCACAATTGTTGCGATCAAATTCAAATCGGTAGATTATTTCAATTTTCTGATTTTCAGTTCTCTGAAAGAATTGGCAGCAGGAATTGTAAAGTTACGGTGGGGATGGTTGTTGGAATTTGGTGGTGCCATTATGATGCTATTTTCAAAAAGAAAATCAAATTAAAAATCTAAAATAAAATTATACACATGAAAGAAGTATTTATAGTTTCTGCGGTGAGAACTCCAATGGGAAGTTTTATGGGAAGTTTATCAACAGTTCCGGCAACTCAATTAGGAGCAACTGCTGTTAAAGGAGCATTAGATAAAATTGGTTTAGATCCCAACCAGGTGCAGGAAATCTATATGGGAAATGTTTTACAAGCAGGCGAGGGCCAGGCTCCAGCACGTCAGGTTGCATTGGGAGCAGGACTTTCAAATCATACACCATCTACAACTATCAACAAAGTTTGTGCATCTGGGATGAAAGCTGTTTCTATGGCAGCACAGGCTATTAAAGCAGGAGATGCAGATGTAGTAGTGGCAGGAGGAATGGAGAACATGTCCATGGTACCTCATTATTACAATTCCAGAGTAGCTACTAAACTGGGAGATGTAAAAATGCAGGACGGAATGGTGCTAGATGGTCTTACAGACGTTTACAACAAAGTTCATATGGGCGTTTGTGCGGAAAAGTGTGCTACCGACTATAATTTTTCAAGAGAAGATCAGGATGCTTTCGCAACAGAATCTTATAAAAGAGCAGCAGCAGCTTGGGAGGCAGGAAAATTCACTGACGAGGTAGTTTCTGTAGAAATTCCTCAGAGAAAAGGCGATCCTATTGTTTTTTCACAAGATGAAGAATATAAAGCCGTAAATTTTGAAAGAATGGCGACATTGCCAACTGTTTTCAAAAAAGAAAATGGAACGGTAACGGCAGCAAATGCTTCTACTCTAAATGATGGTGCATCAGCATTAATCTTGATTTCTAAGGAAAAAATGGAAGAGCTGGGATTAAAGCCTTTGGCTAAAATCGTTTCTTATGCAGATGCGGCACATGAGCCTGAGAATTTCACTACGGCTCCAGCAAAAGCTTTACCTGTAGCACTTAAGAAAGCTGGATTAGAAATTTCAGACATAGATTTCTTCGAGTTTAATGAAGCTTTCTCGGTAGTAGGTTTAGCAAACAATAAAATTTTAGGTCTTGATGCTTCTAAAGTGAATGTGAACGGTGGTGCAGTAGCTTTAGGTCATCCACTGGGAAGTTCAGGTTCAAGAATTATTGTCACTTTGATTAATGTGTTGAAGCAAAATGGTGGTAAATATGGTGCAGCGGCTATCTGTAACGGTGGTGGAGGTGCTTCTGCTATTGTTATTGAAAATATGCAATAATTTATCGTTAATTCAATAAAACATTATATAAAAAACCATCGAATATTCGGTGGTTTTTCTATTTTTGTGCTACTTAAATAATAATAATGTCTGAAAATTCAAATATACCTCGGAATAATATTAAGAACAATCCCAAGATCATGAAGGCTTGGGCAGTTTACGACTGGGCAAACTCTGTGTATTCTTTGGTAATAACATCTACTATTTTTCCTATTTATTTTTCTATTCTTACCACGGCTCACGAGAAGAAGGAGTATGTGGAAGAGACAGGAAGATGGATTGATGTTCCTGTAAGGCATATGATTAATATTTTTGGGAGAGAATATCAGCCAGACGCTGTTTACGGGTATTCCCTTACCATTTCATTTCTTATCGTGGTTTTGCTATCTCCTTTCTTATCCTCTTTGGCGGATACCATTGGTAACAAAAAATCTTTTTTGCAGTTTTTCTGTTATTTAGGAGCGACCTCATGTATGGGATTGGCGATGTTTACAGGGATGCACAATGTCTTTCTCGGTCTGCTCTTCAGCATAACAGCGAGTGTAGGATTCTGGGGAAGTTTGGTCTTTTACAATTCATTTTTACCCGATATTGCCACACCAGATAAGCAGGATGCACTTTCAGCCAGAGGCTATGTATATGGATACATTGGTTCAGTGGTATTGGTAATTATTTGTTTATTGCTCATACAAGTCTTTGCAAAAGGTCCTGAGCAGCAGCTTCTCTATACTCGTATAAGCTTCTTGTTGACGGGTGCTTGGTGGTTTGGCTTCTCTCAGTATACCTTCAAACATTTACCACAGTTTGGTGATGTTAAGGACAAACTTCCAAAAGATTTGGTCTTATTGAATTATAAAAATATCTTTAAAAAGCATGAAGAGCAAGGTGGTTTTTTCGAAGTTTTAAAAGATAATATTCACTTTTATTTGGATGTTGCCAAAGAAAGTTTCAGGGAATTATTTCGCGTGGGAGGAAATCTTTTCAAAGATAAAAACCTCAAATTTTTCTTATCGAGTTTTTTCTTTTTCAGCGTAGGAATGCAAACCATTTTCTTGATGGCGACATTATTCGGCAAAAGTGAAATCAATTTGGAGCAGGATAAATTAATTGCGACCTTATTGGTGATTCAAATTGAAGCGATTATAGGAGCTTTATTCTTCTCTTGGTTATCAAGAAAAATTGGTAATAAAAATGTTATTTCCATCTGTATCATTCTTTGGATAGTTGCTTGTCTGTCGGCTTATTATCTCAACAAGGAAAACCCAAATGTAGAATATCAGTTTTACGGTGTAGCAGCCGTTGTCGGTTTGGTGATGGGTGGTTTGCAGGCGATGTCCAGATCTACATATTCTAAATTGTTGCCGATAGATTCTATGGAAAATACAACATTCTTCAGCTTTTACGATGTTTTAGAAAAATTAGCGATTATTTTAGGAACTTTCATTTTTGCTACTTTAATTGAGCATTTCAACAATATGCGTTATGCTGCGCTATCAATGACGGTATTTTTTGCAATCGGACTGGTTCTGATCCGTTTTGTGAAAATAAATGCATTCAAAACTAAAGAAGGATAAATATCTCGAATTAACATTTTTTAGGCATTATAATTGCTTAAATTAAATGACGTTTTTTTTCGTAAATTTGTAAAAAATAAACACAAATAAAATTATGACCAATCCTTTATTTTATGCTAAAATTCTTTTATTCGGCGAATACGGAATTATTGAGGATTCCCAAGGGTTAACCCTTCCTTATAGCTTTTATAAAGGTGCTTTTAAGTTTTCTGAACTGGAGTCTGATTTTGAAAAAAAATCTAATTTTCATTTAAAAAATTATTCTGAATATTTACAAAATCTTGAATTGCCAACCGGTTTCGAGTTGGATGTAGATAATTTTAAGAGAGAAATTGGACAAGGTCTATTCTTCGATAGTAATATTCCACAGGGGTATGGTGTAGGAAGTTCTGGGGCTTTGGTAGCTGCAGTTTTCGACAGATATTCCATCAATAAATTTAATCCTGAAACCATTTCTAAAGATGAATTGAAAAACTTAAGAAGTGTTTTTGGCTTAATGGAGAGTTTTTTCCATGGCAAAAGTTCAGGCATTGATCCATTGATCTGCTATATGAATCTTCCAATTCTTATCGAAAGTAAAGAGAGTGTTGATAAAGTAGCGATTCCTAACGGTGAAGATGGCAAAGGAGCCATTTTTCTAATTGATTCTGGAATGGTGGGTGAAACTGGACCCATGATTCAGATTTTCTTTGAAAAAATGAAAACCGAAGGTTTCAGAAAGACGCTGAAGGAAGAATTTATCCGCTACAATAATGCTTGTATAGATGCCTTTCTAAAGAAAGACATGAATCCATTTTTCAGAAATTTAAAGAAGCTTTCGCATTGGGCGTACGAACACTTCCGACCGATGATTCCAGAAAGTTTATTCAATGTTTGGAAAAAAGGTTTAGATTCTAACGCTTACTATCTGAAACTTTGCGGAAGTGGTGGCGGAGGCTATATTTTAGGGTTCACCAAAGATTACAGCAAAGCAGAAAAAATGTTAGAAGGTTTCCACAAAGAAGTCATTTACAGGTTTTAAAAACTTTCCTGAGTTAATTAATGGACAGCAACAAACCTAAACAAAATAAAAATATTGCCTATCGATTTTCACAATTGATGGGCTTTATTTTAGGTGCGCGTCTTATGGTGACCATCATTCTCACTTTTGCGCTCTATGTTTCCACATTTTTCTTATTCAATCAGGAAGAAAGTCTGCGGAATTTTGTCTTTGATTATAAAGTGCACGGCATTATTTTTTGTACCGTTTTGAGCATTTTAGCAGGTGGAATCATCAATCAGTTTTACGATCTTGAAAAAGATCATGTGGTAAAGCCTTTTAGGACGCGAATACAAAGTTTTCTCAAGCAAAAATATTTTCTTACTGTTTACATTATTTTGAATGTCATTTCATTGGGAACCGCATTTTTCATTTCCAGAAATGTTTTCATTTTTTTTCTCATCTACCAGTTTTTCATGTGGTTTTACAGCCATAAACTCAGCAGAATTCTTATCATTAACAACCTCACCTTCGTGGGTTTAACGCTCTATCCATTCTTTGGAATGATGGTGTATTATGAAACTTTTTCTAAGAAACTGTTTTTGATGGCACTTTTTATCTTCTTTGTTTTGCTTTGTATAGATGTTGTAAAAGATACTTTAACCCGAAAAGCAGATAAAACTTTTGGCTATATCACCATTGCTAATTTTTTCAATATTAAAACGACCAAGATAATTATCGTTAGTTTATTGATCAGCAGTTACGTCATTTCAATGCTGTTAATATACAAATCGGGAATTAATGGATTTATGGGGTATTACTTTGTTGCAGGATTGGGTGTTTTTTGTCTTTGTACTTACCTAATTCTAGATTTCAGCAGAAAATACCGATTTCTTACGCTCAACATACTTCGTTTGTGGATTTTTGTGGGCATTATCGCTATGCTTTTTTATGGAATTGAATTTAAATTTAATTGATTCTTCCTTTCCTCACAATTCAAGTTATTAGTACATTTGCATCAACAAAATTTAAATAAAGACAATGTCTATTTTCAACGATACTAAAGTTGCATTTGCAGATAAAACAGATGCACAACTTAAAAAAGCCTATTGGATGTTTAAAATGATGGCCAATCCGTCATTAACAAAAATGGGAACCTCAGTGCTTAACTTTACTGTCCATAATAATTTTCCTTTCGTAAAAGATATCGTAAAAGACACTCTTTTTGCACAATTTTGTGGTGGTGAAACCCGTGAGGAAAGTATGAAGGTAGTTAAGCAGCTTTTTAAAAGGGGAGTGGGGAGCATTTTCGATTATTCTATTGAAGGCAAGGAAGATGAGGAAACTTTTGATGCAGTCTGCAAGGAGATAAAAGATATTGTAAGATTCTCTGTCGGAAATCCAGCGATACCATTTATAGTTTTTAAGCCCACGGCATTTGGAAGGATTGATATTTATGAACTGGTGGGCAAAAAAGCGGAGTTAACAACCAGTCAGAAAGAAGAATGGGCAAGAGTGGTTAGAAGATTTGACGAAGTTTGTAAACTTTGCTATGAAAACGATAAGAAAGTGATGATTGATGCGGAAGAAACTTGGATGCAAGATGCAGCAGACCATCTTTGTGAAGAAATGATGGAAAAATACAACCAAGAAAAACCTATCGTTTGGAACACCATACAGATGTACAGAACAGGAAGGTTGGAATACATGGAAGCACAGTTACAAAGAGCTAAAGAAAAAAATTATTTTATTGGATATAAAATTGTTCGTGGCGCATACATGGAGAAAGAACGTGCAAGAGCTCAGGAAAAAGGCTATAAAGATCCTATTCAGCCTACGAAAGATGCAACGGATAAAAATTACAATGCAGGAATTGATTTTGTGATGAACCATTTAGACAAAGTTTCAGCATTCTTCGGAACCCATAACGAAACGTCGTCTGAGCTTGTGATGGATAAAATGAAGGCGAAAAGTTTAGCGCATGATAATCCGCATATTTATTTCGGTCAGCTATACGGTATGAGTGATAATATCAGTTTTTATCTGGCGGATAAAGGATACAATGTCGCTAAATATCTTCCTTATGGTCCCGTAAAAGATGTTGTCCCGTATTTAACACGCAGGGCTCAAGAGAATACCTCTGTGGCCGGACAAACAGGTAGAGAGCTTGGTTTAATTCAAAAAGAATTGGACAGAAGAAAAAAATAAATTGTCAACATTCCACTTTTATAGAGACTTCATTTGTGAGGTCTTTTTTTATCTTCATTGCGAAATATTGATTTTCTCAATACAAATATTTAATCATTCTAAATTGCGGAAATAATTCCGTAATTTTGTATTATAATTAATGTATATGTTGAAGAAAGAAAAGGTTCAAGACTTCCTAAAAGATATAGAAGTAGATGATTTAGTAACCAATCTACAAGTAATGGGTGACGATATCTATATTGATATGAAAGCACATTCACCTGCGATGCATGAGAAAAAGAAACTTGAGGTAGCAATGAAACAGGCTTTCGCCAGTGAATTTGGTGAGAACATCAACTTGAAACTTAAAATTACCTCTCCTGAACCTAGTGAAATTCAGCAGAGTCAGATAAAAGGTAAAGAAATTCCGGGTATAAAAAACATAATTGCGATTGCATCTGGTAAAGGTGGGGTAGGGAAATCTACGGTTTCAGCCAATTTGGCGGTTACTCTTGCAAAAATGGGTTTCAAAGTCGGAATCTTAGATGCGGATATTTATGGGCCTTCCGTTCCTACGATGTTTGATACAGAAGGACAAAAACCTATTTCCGTAGAGGTGGATGGCAAAAGTTTAATGAAACCTATCGAAAATTATGGCGTAAAAATGCTTTCCATAGGTTATTTCTCCGGCGCAAACCAGGCGGTAGTATGGCGAGGACCAATGGCATCTAAAGCCTTAAATCAAATGTTACGAGATGCAGCTTGGGGCGAATTAGACTTTTTATTAATTGATCTTCCTCCAGGCACGGGCGATATTCATTTATCAATTATTCAAGAAGTTCCAGTAACGGGAGCAGTGATTGTGAGTACCCCTCAACATGTTGCTTTGGCAGATGTAAGAAAAGGTATTGCAATGTTTCAAATGGAAAGCATCAATATTCCGGTTTTAGGATTGATAGAAAATATGGCATATTTCACTCCTGAAGAACTGCCTGATAATAAGTATTATATCTTCGGAAACCACGGTGCGCAGTTCTTGGCAACCGATTTGGGGATTCCAGTATTAGGGGAGATTCCAATTATCCAAAGCATCAGAGAAGCGGGCGATATTGGGCGTCCAGCTGCATTACAGGAAGGTTCCAAAATTGAAGAAATTTATAAAAAAACAGCCCAAAATATGGTGGAAAGTTTAGTAGAAAGAAATAAGTTTCTTCCTGCAACTGAAGCTGTAAAAATTACAACCGTGGCAGGTTGCTCGCCTAAAAAGTAGATATTGAGAAAAATATTGTATTTTAGGGTAATTATTAATAATTAAGCTGATAAGCAACAGAGATTAAAAAATATGAGTGCTACAATAAACCACGAAGAAACGGTAACCAAAGTAATGGAAGCTCTGGAGAGTATACGCCCGTTTTTAAACAAAGATGGTGGCGATATCGAATTGATAGATGTTAAGGAAAATAAAGTGTTTGTGAAATTACTTGGAAATTGTTCGGGATGTCCTGTAAGTTTCTCTACCATGAAGCTTGGCGTAGAAAATACAATTAAGCAATTCGCTCCAGAAATTGATGAAGTTTTAAGCGTAGAACAGGATTAGGCTTCTTATTCTTACTAATAAAAAATGCTCCAAAAATTGGGGCATTTTTTTGTTGATATGATTACTGTGAGGATTTTGAGTAGGCTAACGACGATTTTCGGGCGCCGCAGGCGCCCGAAAATCATTCAATATCAAACTTTCTTCACAAGAATTTTTTCTGTAGCTGAATGACTTAAAGTCTCGGATTTACCAGCAACATCAATGGTCATACTTTGGTCGAACTCTTCAATATTCTTCACTGTAAAAACCGTTCCAAGGACAAGTTTTCTTTGTGTAAGATAACTCAGAAAAGCATCATCTGAAAAGGTTACGGCTGCAAATGTTAGTTGTTCATCAACTTTTGAATCCGACAATTTAACATAATCAGGAGCGATGATATTTCCTTGTTTATCGGGAATAGGTTCGCCGTGAGGATCAAATTTAGGATAGTCTAAAAGTTCATCCATTTTATCGAAGAATACTGGTGAATGAACATGCTCGAGCTGTTCGGCAATCTCATGAACATTATCCCAGCTGAAATTCATTTTTTTTACCAAAAACATTTCTGTCAGTCTGTGTTTTCTAACAACCAAGGAAGCTTCTTTTTTACCAAGATCAGTTACAATTAAAGGTTTGTAGGTTTCATATTTTACCCATTTTTTATCAGCAAATTTCTTAATCATATTATTTACGCTGGGCATTTTTACGCCAAGGAATTTGCTCAGCTCATTTACGGCTACAGAATTTTTATCTGCAGTGAGATGAAATAATGCCTTCAAATAATTTTCTTCGGTTAGGGTATTCTTCAAAATGTTAGATAATTTATGCTACAAATCTAACAATTATAATGTAAAATATATATTTTCTATCGCAAATTATAATACAACAAAGCAATTATAAAAAGTCCTATAATTTATATTATGTTAAATTGTACTCAATTTGTGTTTGTAGATGAATACATAACAATTAGTAAAATTAGCTAGGTTTAAAATTTCTCTTGGCTAATTCTTTACGAACTCTGCTTAAACTTTCTGGAGTAATGCCCAAATAAGAAGCGATCATCCATTGCGGCACACGAAGCAGCAAATCCGGATACATCTTAATAAACTTTAAATACCGTTCTTCAGCACTTTCTGCCAATAATGAGTTGATTCTGTTTTGCAGCCCACGGATGTGTTTTTGAAGCAACAGATCATTGTTCTCAATGGAACTTGCAAACTGTTTCTTTAAAGTTGTGAAGAAATCATTAGGTAAAAAAGAAACAACAGAATCTTCCACGGTTTCGATATAATAATTTGATTTTTCATTGAAATATAAACTGCTCCGGTCGGATATCAACCAATTCTCTGGCGCAAATTGTATAATATGTTCTTTGCCGTTTTTATCTAAAGAATACATTCTCAACAAACCTTTTTCAACAAAAAAGTTATATCTGCAGACTTCTCCCTCACGCAATAAAAAAGTGTTTTTGGGAATAGATTTTTCTTCAAATAATAACTGACAAGTGCTTACTTCTGAGGCTGGTACGTCTAAGCTTTTAGAGAGATAGTTGACGATATTTTCCATTAAATTAAATTCGTTGTTATGGCTTGATGAGAGCCGTTGTTGATGAGTTTTCCATTTTGTACGACCAAGAGCTGTGGACTTTCATGCCGCAAATCAAACTTTTCTGCCAATGCGTTAGAAATGTTTCTAAACTTCAGTAAATCCAAATAATAAAAATCAGCATCAGGTTTTTCATTAATAACTTCTTTCTCAAAGGATTTTAGAACGGTTTTGCTGATAAAACATCTTGTAGAATGTTTAAAGACAACCACTTTTTTTTGATACGATTCTGCAATGATTGTTTCTATTTCTTCTTCATTTTCAAGTTTCTTCCAAAAAGATGGTTGTTCTTCCCCAACATCCTCACTACCAAATATTTTTCCAAAAAAACTCATACTCCAAATTGTTTTAAATGATGATGTAAATGTTTATATTCCAAAAAAGCCCAATTTTCTAATGTCATTTTTCCAAATAATTCATGATGTGAGGGTACTTCCCCATTGTCGAGATTTTCTCTGAACTCTGATAAAGTTTTCATCAATGTATTTTTAGAAATATTAAAGTCGCAATCAAAATTAACGATAAGTTTTCGGAATGTTGGCATATTGGGAGGAATTCCATTGTTAAAGAGGTTCATTTCTACCTTTGTAAGCACTCCTATCCCGTATAAAACCGGATGGATTTTGGGTAGAAATAGTCTTCCACAAGCCACTTGCAGCACTTTGTCGCAGTGCATTAACATTTGCTCAACTGCCATACTCCCCCATTTACTTTTTGAATTTTTCTCCAATTCATTTAACCTGTCCACAATCTCTTGAAAGGTATTTTCATCGTCAAGACGTTTCTTCATATATCCATTATGTTAGCCGATAAACAAGCCTATTTGTCCGATTTTTTAACTAAGGAAACATTTTTGAGCTTAAGTTTTATAAATTTACTAAAAAATAATTTTCAAATATCTAAAAAAATGAAAAAAGCCCTTATAATAGTTGATGTTCAGAATGATTTTTGTGAAGGTGGCGCACTTGCTGTTCCTAATGCCAACGAAATTATTCCCTATATTAATCTTCTGACTGCTGAAAATAATTATGATGAAGTAATACTCACGCAAGATTGGCATCCTGCAGACCATAAAAGTTTTGCAAGCAACAACGATAAAAATGTGGGCGAGACAATTATTTTAAACAGCGTACCTCAGTTTATGTGGCCAGACCATTGCGTTCAGGATACTTTTGGGGCAGAATTTCATAAGGACCTGAATAGAGAAAAGGTTACCCACATCATTCAAAAGGGGAAAAACTCAGAAATAGACAGCTATAGCGGTTTCCAAGATAATAATCACTTTATGAAAACAGGATTAGATGATTATTTGAAATACCATGATATTCAATTGGTAGAAATTGTAGGATTAGCACTTGATTACTGTGTGAAATTTACGGCTCTAGATGCTGTAAGAAACGGTTATATCACCTGTGTACATTTCAACGGAACCCGTGCTGTAAATGTAAAGCCAGAAAACGGCAAGAATGCCATCTACGATTTGTTGGAAAACAAAGTGAGTATCTTAGCGTAAAATGAAAGGTTTCTAGAATAAAAGCAACATTATTTTCGGAAGGATGTTGCTTTTTTATTTTTTAGTGACTAAATATATAATTTCTCGTTCTCCGTTTCCAAGAGACATTTTATGGCGATCAACATCATTGAATTGATTTCTATAATCAATTCTTTCAACAGTTATTTCCTCAGTTTGTATTCTGTTGATAAAATCAGAACCGTATAATCTTTCCAAATCAGATTCGCCATATTTTTGTAACTTCTGCTCAGCAGTTTTTATTAAATTGGGATCTTCTATGGTTTCTGAAGAATGCATATCCATTAGCGACAGAAAGAGAAGTTTGCCATCTCTTTTTAGAACACGGTACAATTCTGAAATGGCTCTTTTTTCATCTGGAATATGCCCTAGAACATGTGAACAAATGATATACTCAAACTTTGAATCTGGAAATTCAATATTGGTGATATCCATCTTATAGGTTGCGAAATTAGGATTGAGATCTACATCGTAATAATTGGGATTTGAAATTAAATATTTTTTAAGTGCTTCTTCAGGTGCAAAATGCAATATGGATGGGTTACCATTAAAAATTAATGTCTCGTTTCTAAGAAATAAATACAACAGCCTGGTTCTTTCCAACGAGCCGCAATTAGGACAAATCGCATTTTTTCTCGATGTTATCCCGTTTCCTTTTTTTAGAAATTTACGTGAATATTTTTCACAGCAAGGACAATAAAACTCAGAGCCTTTTAAAAATAACGACTTCATTTTTCTAATATTCTTGTTAAAATTAAGCCTTGTTTTTTCTGAGAAAATATTTTTATAAATTGCTTTTATCATCTTCTTATGCTGTTCTTGCCAATAAAAAACTTCAAAATATAATATAGATATTCAAATTTAATAATTTCTTCTGCTGTAAGATCCCCTCGCTCCATTAATATTCTATGATAATGCTTTGCGAAATAATCATTTTTTAGACCTGCAATTCCATAAGATTTTTCAATTCCTGCTTCCGTGTACATCCAGTCGAATAAATTTTTATCAATCTTATCACCACCATAAGGAAAGCAAAAATAGAACTTCTCCGCTAAGCTGTTGGCTTTTAAGAATTCGTTTACCAAAAAAATTTCAGACTTTTGCTCCTCAAATGTCAGTTGACTGAAATTAATGTGGGCCTTACCATGATTGGCTATTGAAAATCCTGCTTTGCAGATTTCCTGCAGTTGAGTTAAGGTAACATAAGGCTTTACTTCGTTTAAATAATTTTCAAAACTAAAACTAATTTTAGCTGCGATTTCAGCCAGTGTTTTTTCATCCTTTGTTTCTTGTATTTTTTTTAGACATTTCTTTTCATCATTATCCAAATAATCCGTTAAAATTTCTCTAGACCTATGGGAGTTTTTAAATTCATAAATTAACAGACTTCTTTTGTGCGACGAAAACATTTTTTTATTATCTACAAAATCCTGATTGATAAAAAAAGTAGCATCAATATTTTTCTCCTTTAATAAAGGAAATATTTCTGTATATATCTGGGACATGCCGTCATCAAACGACAAATGGAAAGATTTTGTGTGAGATCCTATATTTTGTACATCCACACTGTGATAATAGGTAGTGAAGAATTGCAAATCATCAATGAAATTATTCATTGTACGATAATATGCCAGTTCAGAGAAATGTGGCTGTGGATGGTTTGAAACAGTATGATAAAATGGTAGAATCTGTTTTCTTTTGGTAATAAAAATATATTGATCAACGGATAATTGACTGGAAATTAGTTGTATAATATTTTTTAGTTGATGTATCAATTTACGTAAGGCGCAGTGCTTTTTTAACAATATTTTTTTTTGTTTGCATAATTGCTGGATACTTTATCATTCTAGATCCAAAACTCTCATTAAAATCTGCAATAGAAGATAACATTGATCCTTCAAAGTCTAAAACCAGATCTGTATTTGAATTTTTTTGTATAAAATAGTTTACAAGAAATGCAAAGGCTCCTTTATATTTAGAATCTTCACTTCTTGAGGATAATAATAATATTCTTCTAGACTTACTGTGAACAACAAATATTGAAGAAATTATTACTCCTTTATCTTTCAATTCATAAAAAGTGTATAATCCTCTGTCTATAAGTTCAATGAGCAACTTTCGAAACCATTCTTCTTTGTAGTACTTCGAAAAGCTTGGATATTTTGAATTGAGCTCGTCTAAGAAGATTTCTACATCTATTTCTGAATTAATTTCAAGATTAAGTTTGGATATTCTTTGGATATCCTTTTTCCTGTCTCGCCTATAATGAGATCTAAGGACTTCGTATGATTGATTTAAGTCAAGTAAAAAATTATTCTTTAATTGTGAAATATTGTACAAATTATTTTCTTCATTAAACTGATAACTTAATATTTTCATACCAGTTATGATTGACACAAACTGATTAAATATATATGCATTTATTACCTTGAAACTAAATATACCGAGCTGTTGGCAATAAATGGGTTGGGAAATTACTTTAATGCCAAATTTTTTAATGTAAGGTAAAGGCATAACAGCTTCATAATCATTAAAAACTATGCAATCCCATTGATTAGCAGTATGAATATTAAGGTACCATGCCTCGGCGTACACTTTGTAGTTATAGGAGGCCTGAATGCATTGCTCATATTTTTCAAAATCAATGTCCTTGTAAAGTACTTTTCTTATCATAATAAACCTTCGTCGGCAAAACTGAAATAATGATCCTGCGTTATTATTAGATGATCCAACAACTGAATATTGAGAATGTTTCCCGCTTCCTTTATTTTTTTTGTAATACTGATGTCTTCAGCGCTGGGTTTTAAGCTTCCTGAAGGATGATTATGAGCTATTATAATTCCCGTTGACAGTAATTCTAATGCATTCTTGAACAAAATTCTTACATCCACTATAGATTGGTTAATGCCACCAGAACTGAGCTGTTGAGTATGCACAACCTTATTGCTCTGATTTAAGAAAATGGCCCAAAACTCTTCTTTTTGTAAATCTTCTAGATAATTTTTGAGAATGGAATAAGCATCTTTACTCCCAGAAATTTGCGCTTTTTTAGGAACTTCCTGCAACGCTTTTCTCTTCCCAATCTCCAAGGCTGCAGCAATAGATATGGCCTTGGCCTCACCAATTCCTTTAAATTTCATTAAATCTGCAATCGATAACAAACCTAAGGCATGCCAATTATTTTGTACAGAAGACAGGATTTTTTGCGCTAATTCTACTGCCGATTCATCCCTGTTACCACTTCCCATTATAATTGCTAACAATTCAGAATCAGAAAGTGAACTCCTGCCTTTTAACAGGAATTTCTCTCTCGGTCTATCGTCTTCAGCAAGAAACTTGATGGACATGATGATTACTGACTGTAATAAAAATTAAAAATAAATATAAACCTTTACAATAAGCTAAACAGTGTTGATGGACTGTTTTAAATAATTAACCCGTCTTTCATGACCAATTTTCGGTCTGTAATTTCGGCCAAATTGGGATTGTGAGTCACAATCACGAAAGTTTGGTTATACTTATCGCGCAAATCAAAAAAGAGCTGATGCAAATCATCGGCATTTCGGGAATCTAAATTTCCCGTAGGTTCATCTGCGTAGATAATCTTTGGTGAATGTATTAGTGCTCTGGCTACAGCAACCCTCTGCGCCTCCCCTCCCGACAATGCGTTGGGTTTATGATGAATCCTGTGTTCTATTTTTAAATCTTCAAAGAGAGAATAGGCTTTTTCTAATGAATCTTTTTCGTTAGCACCTGAAATTTTCGTGGGTAAAAGAACATTTTCTAACGCGGTAAATTCTGGTAATAGCTGATGAAACTGAAAAACAAAGCCAATATTTTTATTTCTGAAATTGGAAAGTTGTTTGTCATTCATCTCCACAAAAGACTGCCCTGCTAAAGTAATTTCGGTACCGAAGTCTTTTGGTTTAGATGGCATGTCCAAGGTTCCTAAAATCTGAAGTAATGTAGATTTCCCGGCTCCTGATTCTCCAACAATTGAAACCACTTCGCCTTCCAAAATATGTAAGTCTACTCCTTTTAAAACCTCTAAATTACCGTAAGATTTATGGATATTTTTTGCTCTAATCATAATTCAAAAATACTGATTTTATCTGGATTTTACCAAGAAAAAAACCTCCCAAGAAGAGAGGTTTTATCCGGTTTATATGTATGTTTTTACAGTAATAAAGTTAATGGACTTTCTAAATAAGTTTTTAATGTTTGTAAAAACTCAGCTCCAGTAGCTCCATCTACTACTCTATGATCACAAGCCAATGAAAGTTTCATGATATTTCCTACCACAATCTGACCATCTTTTACAATTGGTTTTTCAATAATTGCACCTACAGATAAAATTGCAGAATTTGGTTGGTTGATGATGCTGGTAAATGTCTCTATGCCAAACATTCCTAAATTAGAGATAGAGAATGTGGAACCTTCCATTTCATTGGCTTTAAGTGCTTTAGTTTTTGCTCTTGAAGCCATGTCTTTTACCGAAGCAGAAATCTGAGTATAGTTCATCTGATCCGTATTTTTCAGCACTGGAACTACTAAACCATCTGGAATAGCCACTGCTACACCAATGTTGATGTTGCCATGATGAATGATCTTATCTCCTGCCCACGAGGAATTTACCTGAGGATGTTTTCTCAATGCCACCGCTGTCGCCTTGATAATCATATCATTGAAAGATATCTTGGTATCTGGAAGCGAGTTGATTTCCTTTCTAGCCTCAATGGCTTTATCCATATTAATCTCCACCATTAAATAGTAATGAGGAGCAGTATATTTACTCTCTGCCAATCTCTTGGCGATGACATTTCTTACTTGTGAGTTAACGGTTTCAGTATCTTCACCTTGTACAAAATTCATAGCTACCTGTGCAGCTGCATTCCCCGTAGATGATATTTCAGCACCAGCTTTCTGCTGTTGTGAAGGCTGATAATTTTCAATATCCTTCTTCACAATTCTACCATTCTCTCCGGAACCATGTAAACCTTGAACATCAATTCCTTTTTCTTCCGCCATTTTTTTTGCTAAAGGAGAAATAGCCGTTCTGTCTGTGTTTGACGTATTTACTGCTACTTGAGGAGCTTCTTCTTTCTTCTTTTCGGAAGTTTCTGAACTGTCCTCTGTTTTTTGATCAGAAGTCTTCTCTGATTTTGCTCCTGTAATACCAGAAACATCTGTACCCTCAGGACCAATGATTGCCAGTACGGAATCTACTGGTGCAGAACCTCCCTCTTCAACGCCTTGCTTCAGTAAAACGCCATTGGTTTCAGCTTCGAAGTCCTGAACCGCTTTATCAGTTTCTATTTCGGCCAATAAATCTCCTTCTTTTACTTGATCACCAACATTTTTATGCCATTTAGCTACTTTACCCTCCGTCATAGTATCAGAAAGACGAGGCATGGTAATTACCTCAACACCTGCAGGAATTTCTTCCGTGGTTTGTTCTATGCTCGATGATTCGTTTTCTGTTTTAGATTCTTCTTCAGATTTCTTTTCATCAGAAGCATTTGAATTTTCGGCAGGAGCAGTTTCTGATTTATTTTCTTGAGGCTGATCTGCGGATGTTGAATGTCCTCCTTTAAGAGCAGAGATGTCTTCACCTTCCTGACCAATGATTGCTAAAACAGAATCAACCGGAGCGGAAGAACCTTCATCAATACCAACGTATAGAAGGGTTCCTGCTGTTTCAGCTTCGAAATCCTGAATAGCTTTATCGGTTTCTATTTCAGCTAAAATATCGCCTTCTTTTACGCTGTCGCCTACTTTTTTATGCCATTTTGCCACTTTACCTTCCGTCATTGTATCGGAAAGCCTGGGCATTGTAATTACTTCTGCCATGTTTATTATTGATTTGAAATTTGAAATTTGAAATTTGAAAAACGATGATCAAAAACTAATTTCAAAAGAATATTATCTATTTATTATTTTCATATTTGTCCACAAAAGGATAATCATCCTGTGCGTAAACATAATCGTAAATTTTATCTGGATTTGGATATGGAGAATTTTCCATAAATTCTACACATTCTTCCACAAACTCGCGAGATTTGTTATCAATAGCTTCCAACTCGGCTTCTGTAGCCCAATTGTTTTGTAAGATCCTGTGTTTTACAATTTCTATTGGATCATCTTTCTTATGCTCTGCAACTTCTTCTTTAGATCTGTATGGTTCAGCATCCGACATGGAGTGACCTCTAAATCTATAAGTTCTGGCTTCAATAAATGTAGGGCCATCGCCTCTTCTCGCTCTTTCGATTGCTTCATAAGCAGCTTCAGCCACTTTCTCAGGATCCATAGCATCAATCGCCAAACAAGGCATCTCATAACCCAAACCTAACTTGTAGATATCTTCATGGTTGGCAGTTCTTTTTACAGAAGTACCCATTGCATATTGATTATTCTCAACAACAAACACCACAGGTAGTTTCCAGTTCATTGCCATATTAAATGTTTCATGAAGAGAACCTTGTCTTGCAGCACCATCACCGAAGAAAGTAATGTTAACGGCTTTTCTGTCGAAATATTTATCTGCAAAAGCAATACCTGCACCCAAAGGAATTTGTCCTCCTACAATACCATGACCACCATAAAAGCGGTGTTCTTTGCTGAAAATATGCATAGAACCACCCATACCACCAGAGGTTCCTGTAGCTTTACCACAAAGTTCCGCCATAATTCTTTTAGGATCTACGCCCATTGCCATAGGGTGAATGTGGCATCTATATGCAGTAATCATGCTGTCCTTGGTAAGATCCATAGCATGAGCAAAACCGGCAGGAATAGCTTCCTGACCGTTATATAAATGTAAAAATCCTCTAATTTTTTGTTTCAGATAAAGAGAGCGACACTTGTCTTCGAATCTCCTCCATATTGTCATTTCTTCGTACCATTTCAGGTATACTTCTTTGGAAAATTCCTTCATGTTCTAATAGAATTTGTAAAGCAAAATTATAAAAAAAAACTTGTTTTTATGGTATTCACATCAATTGTTTTTTAGAGAATCTTATATTTGGGTTTTATTAATTGAACATGGCAGAACAAAATTCTTCAACTTTGCAGAAAGTTTCAAGAGTAATTTCAGATTTTTTCAATCCTTTGGTCGCTTTGGTGATCTATTTTATATATGATAGCTCCAAAAATTTGAGCATGGCGCAAGCGTGGGAGAAATTTTGGCCTTTGCTGCTAATTGTCATTTTACCTATTATTATCTGGATCACCTGGAATGTGAAAACTGGCAGGTACACCAATATGGACGTTTCCGATAGAAAGCAGCGCAAATCTTTATATGTTTTCATTGAGATTTGTTTATTTGCATATCTGCTTTTTGAATACTTTTATTCGAATATTATAGACCTTATCATGATTTTCATTCTGGTATTGCTATTACTGATGCAACTGAGTAATTTTTTTATAAAAAGCTCCATGCATACATCTTTTAATGTATTTGTAGCCGCATTATTTTTTGCTCTGAATTGGAAATTGGGGTTAGTATGGTTAGGGATTGCTATTCTTGTGGGTATTACGAGAGTGATTCTTAAAAGACATACTGTACAGGAAGTTTTAATGGGTAGTTTTATAGCTGTTATCGTATCTTTTGCTTATCTTTATGCAAACATTCAACTTACACAGTAATAGATTATGGTAATTAATCAACTTACTTCTGCGGAAGAACAGCTCATGCATTTATTTTGGGATTTGGAGACCTTTTATTTAAAAGATGTAATGGAAAAACATCCCGAGCCAAAGCCCCATCAGAATACCGTTTCAACCTATCTTAAAATTCTTGTAGAAAAAGGTTTTTTGCAAACTGAAAAAGAAGGCAGAATTTACAAATATTCGCTTTTGGTGGGTCGAAATGATTACCGTAATTTTTTGATGAAAAATCTGATCAACGATTATTTTGAAAATGCCGAGTCTGAAATTATAAGCCTTTTGATGAAAGAAAATGTGATTTCTCAAGAAAAACTGTTGGATGTGATGGATATTAAAATCGGAATTAGAACTGAAGAAGATAAGGCTCCAGAGTATAAAATTGCCGATGAGATTTTAAAGGACAAGAAGCCTAAGAAAGAGAAGGATAAAAAAGAAAAGAAGAAAAAGAAAAAGAAAAAATAAAAAAAGCGACAAAATTTTGTCGCTTCCTTTTTTGTAAGTAAATTTATTACCAACGGTTTCCGCGTCTTTCGCCACCACCGTTATTAAAAGATCTTCTTGGTTTTTCTTCTCTTGGTTTAGCTTCAGAAACGTTTAATACTTTACCGTTAAACTCTTTCTGGTTAAGAGCTTCAATAGCTTGTCCTCCTTCGTCATCAGACATTTCTACGAAGCCAAATCCTCTGGAACGTCCAGTTTCTCTGTCTGTAATGATTTTTGCAGAAGAAACTTCTCCAAATTCTGAAAATAAATCTTGCAACTCATGTTCTTTAGTTGCGTAATTGATGTTTGAAACAAAAATGTTCATAATAAAAAATATAAATTAAAAAAATAAATTGTTTGTTGATAAAGGAAATTCAACAAAGGATGAACAAATATTGATTCCACATATAAACGGGAGCAAGATACGATTTTAAACCATTACACAAATAAATAGATGTTTTTTTTATCAAATTTTAACTATTAATATTTCGAAACGTATTATTTTCTTCAAAATTTTTATCGTTTAACATTATTAATTTGTTGAGTACGGAATTATTTATTTTTAGTAGATCAATCTTATTTATGATTTATACAATTATGCAAATGCTATTCTTTGCATAATTATTGCATTTGGTTCAAAAAAAATCTATTATGAAAAAACTTTTTACAATTCTTATTTTGCTGTGTCTGCAAAATGCATATTCACAATACACAAGTCCAGGCAACGGTACAGTTTTTACGCTGAATTCATTGTCAGCCGCCGCTCCAAATGTAGTTGTTAATAATGGTACAGATTTTACGATGCTTCAAAATGTGACCATCTCTGTTGGGGATACTTTCTTGATGGATAGCAATACTACCTTGAAAATGAATTCTAATGTTCAATTAACAGTTGCGGGAACTTACACTACAACAGCATCTCAAATATTAATAACAGCAACCGACCCAAACCTGCCTTTTAGAGGAATTTTGTTCGATACAACATCCAATGTCTCCATTAAAAACACAACCTTGGAATATGGTGGTGGAATTAGAGTGTCCACTTCTAATTTCTTGATGGACAACTGCATTGTAAGAAATTTTAAATCTGGTTTAGTAACCTCAGGGGCTATGTCGTTTTCAACAGGCACTCCAGTGGTGCAAAATTCACAGTTTATCAATAATGACTTACCAGCACTTTCATCTGGAGCCAACCAGACGGTAGCACTTTCGTCTTTAAACAATTATCTTTCTGGAAACTCTAAAACCAATGGCAACCGACCACAGATTAATATGGGGCCATCTGGTACCGGAACTACTAAAATTATCAACAACACCATTTTAGGAAATACAGCTTATGATAAGGTTGGCGGAATTGCTGTTGTTACTTTTTTGGGTGACCCAAATAATGTTCAAATTGAAGGGAATACCGTCAAAAATAATCGCTACGGAATTACCGTTTCTGGAAACACATCTGCGGGTAGCATCTCTAATAATATAATTGAAAACAATAACGCAGAAACCAATCCAATGATGGGTGGTAGTGGTATTGCCCTTACAGGCTCTGGGAGTGCCGTCATGAACATCTCAATTAGAAATAATCAGATAAGAGGAAACTTATGGGGTGTCACACTACAGGGAACATCAAGAGCAAATTTGGGAGACGATAATTTGCCAGGCGGAAACATTTTCTCTAACAATGGGAATGGAGGAAATATTTATGCATTGTTCAACAATACTCCAAATGCAATTTCAGCAAAAGGAAATTGTTGGCGAGAGAATGAACAATCCACTCCCGCAATGGTGGAAGCGGTTATATCGCATCAGGTGGACGACCCTGCATTAGGTTTGGTAAGTTTTGAACCCTTTAATTGTGGTGTTGTTCTAGCAACGGCAGAAATAGAAAAATTAGATGCTAAAATTTATCCAAACCCAAGTAAAGGAATGTTCTTCGTGGAAGTGGCAAAATCTGGTAACTATATATTGAAAGATGCTTCAGGAAGATTAATAATGTCAGGAATTTTGGTAAAAGGTAAAAATCAAATTGATGTAAATGTCTCGCCAGGAATTTATTTTATAGATATTCAACAGGGTGAAAAAAGAAGCACAAGTAAGATGATTATCGAGTAACTTTGAAAGCTAAACAGAAATTTCATGCAAATTTTTATCAAAAACATGGTGTGTAACCGTTGTATTTCAGCGGTCGAGGGTATTTTTTCAAAATTGAAGATTCCTATAAATGAAATCAACCTGGGCGAAGTACATACTCAGAATACGCTTTCAGATCAGCAACTTCAAGATTTAGAAAAAAGCCTTAAAAACTTGGGTTTTGAAAGAATTAAAGATTCTGCACTACAGTTGAACGATAAAATAAAAACTTTAATTATTCAAAAAATAAGTGAAGTTGATATTGATGAAAATTTTCTACTTTCGGAATTTCTAAGCAAGCATTTATTTAAGGATTATTCGGCACTTTCCAAGAATTTTTCTCAAAATGAAAATGTCACCCTCGAGCAATATTTTATTCTTCAAAAAATTGAAAAGGTAAAAGAACTTCTTCTCTATAAAGAATTAACATTAACCGAAATAGCTGGAAAATTAGGCTACAAAAGCGTTCAACACCTTTCAACACAGTTTAAAAATAATACTGGTTTTACACCTACAGAATTTAAAAAGCTTAAAGATCATAACAGAAAAGCGTTGGATGAAATATAAAGTAATTTTGCTTCTAGCTTCTAGCTTCTAGCTTCTAGCTTCTAGCTTCTACCTTCTAGCCAACAGCCAACAGCCAACAGCCAACAGCCAATAGCCAATAGCCAACCACTAATTCTATAACTCTTTTCCTTAAATTTATAACAGTTAAAAATTTGCATTCCGCAAATTTGTGGTATAAAATCAAAGATTATGGAACGTACTTATAAGGTGTTGGGGATGACTTGTTCTGGCTGTCAGAAGAAGATTACAGAAGCACTCAACAATATAAAAGGTCTTCATGCACATGTTCATTTAGAGAAGAACGAAGCGGTTATCCACAGCGAGAGAGATTTTACTTTGGAGGAAATCAACGATGCTCTTTCAAAGGCAGGAAACTACCAACTTCAAGATCTAGATCATCAAGAAGATCAAAGTTTTGTAAAACCTCAAGACAGGGTTTCGCCGTCTTCGGTATATTACTGTCCTATGGAGTGTGAAGGCGAAAAGGTGTATTTCAAGCAGGGCGAAAGGTGCGAAGTATGTAATATGTATTTGGTGCCCATTGAAGAAAAACTGAAAAAACACCCCAATTTTAAAGCTGCATTTTCTCCGTCTAATCTACCCGAAAATTTCAAGGATAATGTTGGTAAGTTCTACT
The DNA here is from genome assembly GCA_023458535.1 of Bacteroidota bacterium. Taxonomy (GTDB): domain Bacteria; phylum Bacteroidota; class Bacteroidia; order Flavobacteriales; family Weeksellaceae; genus Chryseobacterium. The sequence goes on along the minus strand of JAEWYW010000074.1, from coordinate 10,347 downwards.
GCCCCATGTTCTGTGAAGGCGATAAAGTATATGATGAAAAGGGTGATTGTCCTGTTTGCCATATGCACTTAGAAGAAATAACGCAGGATTTATTGAATGGACAAAAAACTCATGTTCATTCGAATCAGCATCATAACTCAGCACAACATCCGTCTCCACCAAAAGTGGAGCAAGCGGGGAAATACTATTGCCCAATGTACTGTGAAGGCGATAAAGTGTATGATTCCAATGTGGGCTGTCCCGTTTGTGGAATGGATCTCGTAAAGTATCCAGAAAAAAAGAAAAAGACACAGTATACTTGTCCGATGCATCCAGAAATTGTTCAAGATGAGCCTGGGAACTGTCCTATCTGTGGAATGGATTTGGTGAAAATGCCAGAAAAGAATGACGATTCGGAGGATGAAACCTACAACATACTTAAGAAAAAATTTTGGATTTCGTTAGCATTTACCTTACCAGTTTTTATCTTGTCGATGGGTGGAATGTGGATTGATTTTCCTTTTTCGCATCAAACTCAAGCCTACATCGAATTGATATTAACGCTTCCTGTTTTATTTTATTCAGGTTGGTTTTTAATGAAAAGAGGCTGGGTTTCCTTTAAAACTTGGAATCTCAATATGTTCAGTTTAATTGCCTTAGGTGTTGCGGCGGCATTCTTATTCAGCATTTTTGCGTTGGCATTTCCTGACATGATACCGCACGAAATAAAAGGTCATGATGGAAATATTCCACTCTACTTTGAAGCGGTTTGTGTGATTTTAACTCTGGTGATTCTCGGCCAGTGGATGGAAGCTGCAGCGCACAAAAGAACTGGAAAAGCCATTGAAGAATTGATGAATCTGTCACCCGACGAAGCCACTTTGGTAGAAGGCAATTCAGAAAAGAAAATTGCTTTAGATCAAGTTAAAATAGGTGACATACTGAAGGTTAAACCAGGTGAAAAAATTCCTGTAGATGGGAAAATTACCGAGGGAAATTCTGCTGTAGACGAATCGATGATAACGGGTGAACCCATTCCTGTAGAGAAAAAAGAAAATGATAAAGTAACCTCAGGAACCATTAACGGGAACCAAGTTTTCTTGATGAAAGCTGAAAAAGTTGGCGATGAAACATTGCTTTCTCAAATCATCAAAATGGTGAATGAAGCGAGCCGAAGCCGCGCACCCATTCAGAAATTAACGGATAAAGTCTCTAAAGTCTTTGTTCCGGTAGTTATTTTAGTTGCGGTGCTAACCTTTATCTTATGGCAGATTTTCGGTCCTGAAGGTCAAAAAACACTTTTTGCGTTTGTAAATGCTGTTGCTGTTTTAATCGTGGCTTGTCCGTGTGCATTAGGTTTGGCAACGCCCATGTCTTTAATGGTCGGAATTGGAAAAGGTGCTAAAAATGGAATTTTAATTAAAAACGCTGAAGCCCTAGAGCAGATGAATAAGGTAAATGTTTTAATAACAGATAAAACAGGAACTTTAACCGAAGGTAAACCATCTCTAGAGCATATTGAAACTGTTGAAAATGGCGATCCCACACACATTTTGCAATTGGCAGCTTCATTAAATCAAAATTCTGAACATCCACTATCCAACGCTGTTTTAACCAAAGCAAAGGACGAAAAAATTACAGTGGAAAAAGTTCAAAATTTTGAAAATGTATCTGGGAAAGGTGTTCAAGGAAATATTAATGGAAAAATGACCTATTTAGGAAATGAAAATCTTTTGACTTCTAATAATATTTCCATTCCAGAAAACTTGAAACAAAAAGCTAATGAAGTGCAGTCGAAAGCGCATACTATTTCTTATGTTGCAGATGGCAATGAGGTATTGGGTTTTGTGAGTTTCACGGATAAGATTAAGGAAACCTCAAAAAAAGCCGTTGAGTTTTTATTGAAAGAAGGGGTTGATGTAATGATGATGACTGGCGACAATGAACATACTGCAAAAGCGGTTGCTGATGAATTGGGAATTAAGCATTTCAAAGCCAATTGTCTTCCTCAGGATAAACTCAATGAGGTGAAAAAACTTCAGGAAGAAGGTAAAATTGTTGCGATGACTGGTGATGGAATCAACGATGCTCCTGCTCTTGCCCAGTCCAATGTGGGAATTGCTATGGGAACAGGTACAGATGTCGCCATTGAAAGCGCCGAAATTACACTTTTAAAAGGTGATATTTTGGGTGTGGCAAAAGCAAAATTACTGAGCGAAAAACTTCTCAGAAATATTAAAGAGAATCTGTTCTTTGCATTTATCTATAATGTTTTGGGAATACCCTTAGCAGCAGGTCTACTCTACCCTATTTTTGGAATTTTACTCTCTCCGATGATTGCTGCTGCAGCAATGAGTTTCAGTTCGCTGTCGGTGATCTTAAATTCTCTAAGATTGAATGCTGTAGATTTGGAAGTGAAGTAAATAATTAGCAACTAACTTTTCCCAAGCACAAAAACGGCTGGAATTTTATGAAAATCTGTCTTTGATTTTTTCCAGTCGTTAATGGTTTGGGTTTTTATAAACTCTCCTTCTGGATCATTAATATTAGCTGCAATACAAAGTTTTGTTCCGCCGCTTAAAAATTTGGTAAGATCTTCCAGAAGCTGGTTATTTCTGTAAGGTGTCTCCATGAAAATCTGACTGTAACCAGTCTTCTGGACAAATGATTCTAAATGGAGAATTTGTTTCTTTTTCTCACTTCTATCGATTGGCAGGTAACCATGAAAAGTAAACTGTTGCCCATTAAAACCACTTGAAACGAGCGCTAGAATAATAGAACTTGGCCCATTTAACGGAATTACTTTGATGTTATTTTGATGTGCCCACGCTACCATGATGTTCCCTGGATCTGCAATACACGGTAGTCCAGCTTCAGAAAGCAGACCAAAGTCGATTCCGCTTTTCATCAATTCCTGAGCTTCTTTTAAATCTGAATTTTCAGAATATTTATCCAGCAAAAAAAGCTTTAATTCAGACTGTTTTTTTTGTGGGGCAAAAAACTTTATGACTTTCCTTGCTGTTTTTTCGTTTTCGACAAAAAAGTGATCTAAATTCATGATTATTTCTGAAATGCTTGGAGCAAAATCAGAAAGTGGAGATTTATCAGATAAATACGCTGGAATTAAATATAACATATCAAATTTGCTTGATTGGATCCACTAAATTAAGATTTTAAATCTTTAGCAATGAGAATACTTGCACTTTCTATCAACTGAAAAATTTTTTCGAAATCTTCTGCGCCTCCCCAATAAGGATCAGGCACTTCAGTTTTGGCAGGATCGTTCAAAACTTCTAAAAATAATTTAACTTTTTTTCTTTGCTCTGCGGTGTCGGAAATGGCATGGACATCTTTTAAGTTTTCTTCGTCCATACAATATATCATATCGAACTCATCAAAATCCGAAACCACAAATGGTCTTGATTTTTGTTTTGAAATATCAATGCCATGTTGTTGAGCCACATGTATCGAGCGATGATCTGGTTGCTTCCCTTTGTGCATATCTATAGTTCCGGCGCTTTCAACAATAAAATTGTTACCCAACTGATGTTGTAAGATACCTTCCGCAAGCGGAGACCTACAAATGTTTCCTAAGCAAACTACTAATATTTTTTTCATGATGTGGGGAATATTAATAAAAAATGAAGAACTCAACATTCTCCATTTTTTACAACTATATTAATATTATACCTATTTTTTAATTCTTTCCGTAAGATCTTTTACGTATTTCTTAACCTCTTTGTCAATCTTAGAAACATCTTTAATCGTTTCACAAGCATACATAACGGTAGAATGGTCTTTTCCGCCCATCTCTTCACCAATTTTTGTAAAGGTGGAATTGGTAAATTCTTTTGCAAAATACATTGCTAACTGTCTCGGTAAAGCAATTTCTCTCTTTCTGGTTTTGGATAATAACTGATCTCTCTGAATTCCGAAATAGTCGCAAACCACTTCTTGGATATACGGAATGTTGATAATTTTTTTCTGGTTGGCAGCAATTTTATTAATTGTTTCCTTTAATAATTCCAGACTTAGATCAGACTTATAAATGGTTGAATAAGCAATCACAGAATTGATGACACCTATAAGTTCTCTTACATTGGTTTTCGCTTCAGCAGCCAAGAAATCCAGCATATCTTCAGAGAGCACAATACCATCTCTGTTAAGTTTATCAACGATAATTTTTCTTCGCGTATCGTAGTCTGGTGATTTAATTTCAGCAGAAAGACCCCATTTAAAACGAGAAACTATTCTTTCCTGAATATCCATGATGTCTACGGGTGCTTTATCTGAAGTAAGAATAATTTGCTTACCGTTTTGGTGCAGATAATCGAAAATGTGGAAGAAACTGTCCTGTGTCGCAGATTTCCCAGAAAGGAACTGAATATCATCTATAATCAGTACATCCACCATCTGATAGAAATTTGCAAACTCTGTCTGTTTATGAGCCTTAGCTGCAGAAATAAACTGTTGAATAAATTTCTCAGAAGATAAATACAATACTACTTTATCTGGAAACTGATTTTTCACTTCCAAACCGATCGCCTGCCCTAAGTGTGTTTTTCCCACTCCATAACCACCATACAAGAACAATGGATTGAATGCTGTTGCACCAGGTCTCTTGGCGATAGATTTAGCCACATTGGTTGCAAATTTATTGCTTTCCCCCTCTATATAATTATCAAAAGAAAAATCTGCTTTCAGATTTGAATCAATGTTGACTTTTTTAATACCAGGAACCACAAAGGGATTCACAATATTGGATGGTGCGAAAGATTGAGGCATGGTTTCCTGAACCTTAGGTGTAGGAACACTCTGCCCTTTCATATTCATGGTAACGGGTTTTTCAATTCCTGTAGGCTTGTTTTCCATTACAGAATACCAAAGTTTTACCCCTTTACCAATATTTTTCTTAAGCGCCGCAGAAAGTAGCGATAGATAATTATCTTCTATATATTCTTTGTAAAAATCACTTGGAACCGCTAACGTAAGATTATTATCCAACAATGAAATCGGCTGCACCTTATCGAACAAAAGATCGAAAGATTTTTCTAACTTTTTTAAGTCAGAATTATCTTCAGCCGCGTTCAGATTATCTCTCATGAACTGAAGACAGTTAGCCCATATCATTAATAAATTTTCCTCCATTATTGCTGTTCGATTTTTTCCTGTGGTTATTACATTTCTAGCGGAAGACAAAGATGTAAGTTTTATTCTTAATAAAAAAATTTTGCAAGTATTGATTATTTAAAAATATATTTGTATGTCTAATTTACCACTTAAAATGATACATACAACTCACAGTGTACGAGTGCGTTACGCAGAAACCGACCCCATGAAATATGTTTATTACGGCAACTATGCCGAGTACCTAGAATTGGGTCGCGTTGAACTTTTTCGAACCATAGGAATGTCATACGATGAAATTGAAAATCAGGGTATTTGGTTGCCCGTTTCTGAGTACAAAATTAAGTATTTAAAACCTGCTTTGTATGATCAAAAATTAACAATTCATACTTATTTAAGAAAGAAGCCAGGAGTGAGAATTGAATTTGAATATGAAATTTATAATGAGGAAGGAATTAAAATTACGGATGCCAATACCACTTTGTATTTTTTTGAAGCTAAGAGAAATAAAATTATCAAATGCCCTGATTTTTTAATGAAGCTCATTGATGAAAATTGGAAAGACTAGATTTCTGAACTCATTTTCATTTTTTGATTTAAAATAAATTTTTTTGTCCCCTCGAAAAATCTTAAATTCGGCAAACGAAAAACAACACTATGTCATATTATCCGCTAAACAGCATCCCAGATTATTTCGGAATTGATGCTTTGCTTACTGAAGAACATAAACTTATTCGCCAATCGGTGAGAGAATGGGTTGAAAGTTTTGTAATGCCTAAAATAGATAGGGCTGCACAAGACCACACAGATATTCCCAACCTGATGAAAGAACTTGGAAATATTGGAGCTTTAGGACCATACATTCCTCAAGAATATGGCGGAGCTGGCTTAGACCAAATTTCATACGGTATCATAATGCAGGAACTGGAAAGAGGCGATTCTGCGGTTCGTTCTGCAGCATCGGTGCAAAGTTCTTTAGTAATGTTTCCAATAAATGAATTCGGATCTGAGGAGCAAAAAAAGAAATACCTTCCTCAGTTGGCTTCTGGTGATATGATTGGAGCTTTTGGTTTAACAGAGCCTAATCATGGTTCTGACCCTGGTTCTATGGAAACTTATTTTAAAGATATGGGCGATCAATATCTTTTAAATGGGGCTAAAATGTGGATTACCAATGCTCCACTTTGCGATATTGCTGTGGTATGGGCTAAAAATGAAGAGGGAAAAGTGCAGGGACTTATCGTTGAGAGAGGTGTGGACGGATTTACGACTCCTACTACTGAAGATAAATGGAGCTTAAGAGCTTCTAAAACTGGAGAATTGGTTTTCCAGGATGTGAAAGTTCCTAAAGAAAATCTTTTACCGAATGTTACGGGACTGAAAGGACCTTTATCCTGCCTCAATTCTGCACGTTATGGCATCTCTTGGGGGGTAATTGGTGCTGCCATTGATTGCTATTGTACCGCTTTACAATATTCAAAGGAGAGAATCCAATTTGGAAAACCTATTGCTTCCTATCAACTGCAACAAAAGAAGTTGGCTGAATTTATCACCGAAATTACCAAGGCTCAATTATTGTGCTTGCAATTAGGTAATTTGAAAAATGAACATAAAGCTACTCCTGCTCAAATATCAATGGCGAAAAGAAATAACGTAAAGATGGCGATTGATATTGCAAGAGAATCCCGTCAGATTCTTGGTGGAATGGGCATTATGGGAGAATTCCCAATGATGCGTCATGCTGCTAATTTAGAATCTGTAATCACTTATGAGGGTACTCATGATGTTCATTTATTGATTACAGGAAATGATATTACCGGAATTAATGCTTTTTAAGATTTAATTTTAAGTATAAAAAAAGTTCAGATGAATCTGAACTTTTTTTTTCGGCGGAGCCAAAGGCTCCGCCGAAATTGGTTTTGAAAAATATCATCCGCGGTAGCAAAGCTACCGCGGATTTTTATTTTGCAGTGATGAGTACATTAAACAGGTATTACTTCCAGTTCCAGCGGCGGCGAAGCCGCCGCTGGAACTTCAAACTTTAAACCTCAAACCTCAAAACTAATACGTCAACATCAAACCTGCACCCCAACCCATTTCAGAATCATAATTTCCTGAAATAGAAAGCCATTTTTGTAGAATATAACTTAAGCCTGTATTAAATTCCTTGTCTGAATTCACAGAAATGCTTCCTCGCAAGCGTCTCGACAAAGGAATGTCTTCGCGGCTCAGCTCCATCAGGACTTTTCCGTTGTGGTCGACACTCGCATCGGCGGTTACCAGCCATGGTAAAACATATTGGACACCCAATATAAACGCATTATTGTTTTTCGGAATCACATTTTGTCCGAACCATGATTTTTTAGGATTTACGGGCATTCCGTGATGGTTGACTTCAAAATGTTTCTTTTGTGTTCGGAAACCTACGTACGGCAAAGCCCACTGAAACTTCCCTAAGTAGCGACCTACTTTAATACTTCCTTCTAGGTGATCAAAATTCCAATTGGAGTGAAAATTATTGATATTCGCCCAACGTGGACCAAACATCGTCATGGTTTCGGCATGAATGCGATTGCTTGCAACTTCCAACATCGCCATAGAACTCACCATCGAATTATCCTTAATGAAATTCTTCCAAGCCTTTTCCTTGTTGGGAAGTTGAGGATTGGGAACCGAATTTTCGTAACTGAAAACCCTGCCCATTCCGGCCATCATGTGGTACAAAATATGGCAGTGGAAAAACCAGTCGCCGTCTTGGTTGGCAGCAAATTCGATGGTATTGGTTTCCATCGGCATAATGTCCACTACGTTTTTCATCGGCGCATATTCACCTTTTGAATTTAACAGTCGGAAATCATGCCCATGAAGGTGCATCGGGTGACGCATCATGGAGTTGTTGTACATTTTAATGCGTAAAACTTCGCCTTTTTTAATCAGAATTTTATCCGTTTGGGTCACGGTTTTATTGTCTAAAGTCCAAAGATAATGACTCATATTTCCTTCCAGTGTAAAATTCAATTCCTTGACATTATCGCTCGGAAGTTCTGTAATTTCGGGTGCAGAAAGCATATTATAAGATAAACGTTTAATGCTGGGTTGAGCGTCCATTTGCATGTCATCGTGATTGGAATGATCTATTTCATCAGCTTTTTCGTCCTTTTCTTTGGATTTTATGCCCATCATTTCGTTCATGTGTTTGGCGGTCATTTTCCTTTGCGATTCTGGGATTTCAGGATACATCACTTCATTCATATCCATTGTTTGGTTGCCCATTTCCATGTTCATCGGCTTCATATTTCCGCTCATCTCCATCATGTCGTTCATCATTTTCATTCCTTCAAAAAGCATTAATCGTGGTAAATTGGGAGCTTCCACTTTTTCGCCAGAACCTAACCAAAGTGAGGCGTGTCCCACGCGATCTTCCGATGTAGAGCGAAATTCGAAGCTTTTATTTTCAGGAATGGTCACTTCGATGTCATAGGTTTCGGAAATCCCGACAATCAAACGGTCGACTTCCACAGGATTTACTTGGTTTCCATCATTTCCTACAACTGTTATTTTGCCACCACCATAATTCAACCAAAAATAAGTGGACGAACCGCCATTGGCAACGCGTAAACGAACTTTGTCGCCCGCTTTTAAATTGGAATAATCCGAACTGGGCTGACCGTTTATTAAGAATTTTTCATAATAAACATCGCTTACATCCATTGCTTCCATGCGCTTCCCTTCATTTAGAAGTTTCGTTCCAAAACGTTTCGCTTTGATGGCTTCCCAATACGATTGCACGGCATTTTTTTTCACCGCATACCAATCAGTATTGCCCATATGCAGGCGTCGCATGATGTTTTTTGGGTTTTCATCGCTCCATTCGCCCAATAAAACTGGGATTTCGGCTGCGTAATTTTTATTAGATTCCTGACCTTCTCTTTTCTTGAAAATCAAAATCCCATTCATGCCAATTTGCTCCTGAACGCCCTGATGCGAATGATACCAATAGGTTCCGTTTTGCGAAACTTTGAATTTGTACAGATGCGTTTCGCCAGGCAGCACAGGCTTGGTAGTAAGGTACGGCACGCCATCTTGCTCGTTCGGCAAAATCACGCCATGCCAATGGAAACCCGTTTTTTCTTTCATTTGATTATGAAGATAAATTTCCGCCGTATCGCCTTCTGTGAAGTATAAAGTTGGGGCTTGAAGCTTGCCATTAACAGCAATGGCACGACGGTTTTTACCAGTAAAATTGACGATGGTATCTTTTACATACAGGTCGTACCGAACTATTTTTCCACCAAAAGAAACCTTTCCGTTTTCAGAATTTCTAATTAATTTTTCGGTTTGGTTTTGTTTTTCCGATGATTTTCCATGATCGGACTGATCTGATTTTTTATCATCAGAATTTTGATGTTTTGAATGATTTGAATTGGAATTATTCTTTTGATTATCGGCTTTTTTGGGCTTTACCAGCTCCAAATCCATTCCGCATTTTGGGCATTTCCCAGGTTTGTCGGAGACTACTTCAGGATGCATCGGACAAACATACTTTTGTTGCGTGGATGCCGATGTTGAGTGACCCGAATGCTGGTTATGCTGCGAAAACCCGAATATGGAAAGCGAAACTAATAGCAATATTATTAGTTTTTTCATTGTTTTTGATTTTTAAATGGATTTAATAAAAACCCTGTCAAGGTTTAAAATCTTGACAGGATTTCCATAAGGATTTCTAATTTTTAATTTCAGATTTCACGCTGCCACAAGACAACATTTTGCTTCCGTAATAAGGATTTACGATTTTGTTTTCGTTGCTCAACCAGTTTCCCTCGGCCATGGGACAGTACTGCACGTAAACACTTTTATCAGAAAGCTTGAATTTTTTAGCCACGGCAATCATATTATCGGACAGGTTGTAAAAATATTCACGCTGTTTCTGAATAGTTCTCGCCTCTGAAATGGCTGTGGCGTCTTTACGTAATGTGTTGATATTGCCTTCGGAAAGTAATTTAGCATCAACCGTTCCCGCAATTTTAATAAAATCTAAAGCAGCTTTTGAGGTTTGATCTGCATTATCAGCCGCCAAAGCATTTTTAATAGCGATATACTGATTGTAAAGTTTGGAAATGTTCGCATTGTTCGTTTTTTGAGCTGATATAGAAATAATTGTGAATAAAGAAAGTGCGAATGTTAAAATGTATTTTTTCATTGTAATTTAATTGAGATGTTAGATCTGAGACATCAGACATG
>JAEWYW010000073.1 GCA_023458535.1 Bacteroidota bacterium | reverse complement strand
TATTGCGTGAAAAGTTCCTTGGCTTCATGCAGTTCCAAACCAAATTTTGTTTCTTCTTCCGCAATTTTCACTTGTAACAAAACCTTTATTTTACGTTGGTTTTTGGCAGCTTCTTTATCAATTTCTTTTAAAAGTTTTTCGGAATCCACACTTTGAATGGTATCAATAAAACCAGCAATGTATTTTACTTTATTGGTTTGCAGATGCCCAATTAAATGCCACTGTATATCGTCTGGTAAAAGAGGTTGTTTTTCAACAAGTTCCTGAACTTTGTTTTCGCCGAATACTTTTTGTCCGAGGTCGTAAACTTCTTTTATTGCTTCAACTGGGTGTGTTTTTGAAACCGCGACCAATTGTACATTTTCTGGTAACTGGCTTTTGACAAGCTCGTAGTTTTCTTGAATTTCCATACACACAAATTTCGGGATTGTTTTTATAATTCCAAAAAAATGATCGCTTATAATTATTTTGCAGAAATGAGGTGTTTAAAGAATTGTTCGAGAATTGAAGTTAAATATTATTTTATCTAAACTCTACAAATACCGAACCTGACTGGTTTTTTAAAACAGCCATATTGTAAAAATCCAAACCTGTTTGACTTTCCAGAACATCTAAAACCATTCGCTGTAACGTTCCGTCGCCAATGCCGTGGATAATTTCTAATTTTTTGAGACGGTTTTTCCGGCAGAAATTAATCACTTCAAGCAACTTTTCTTTTTGAATCAATAAACGTTCAAAGCTTTCATAATCAAAAGGATTGCTTACAAGACTTTCAAAATGTAAATCGAGAACCAAATGTTTTTTGTTGTGTTTTTTAGAAACTATTTTCCGAGGTTCATCTTTTTGAATGGTTGAAAATTCATTATACAGATCAGCGTTTTGCAGCACTATGCTCTTTTTGGGATAAGTATGTGTAAACCCAAACTCGTCCTTAAAAACAACTACGTATTCATCAAAAGAAGTTACCGTTCCTTTTAAGTCTTCATCCACCACAGAAATCTTATCGCCGATTTTCACAATTATACTTTTTATTTGGAACCCAATTCAATTACCTCTAAATCTTTAATCTCAGCACCATCAATACAGAAGCGCATCATGGTTCGGGTTTTATGCCAACCTTGTTGTCCTACTGCTCCTGGATTAAGATGTAACAATTGGTTTTTATCATCGAACATCGCTTTTAAAATATGGGAATGTCCCGAAATAAACAATTGAGGGCTTTTTTTACCAATTTCTTTTTTTGCCAGTGGTGTATATTTCCCCGGATAACCACCGATATGTATCATTACAACTTCTACTTCTTCACAGAGGAAGCGATTTACTTCAGGAAAAACAGTTCTGATTTTTGCATCGTCAATATTTCCATACACGCCGCGTAAAGGTTTTATTTCTTCTAGTTTTTCAATCACTTCCATATTTCCAAAATCTCCGCAATGCCATATTTCATCAGCATTTTTAGCATAATCAATAATTCGGTCGTCAATATAAGAATGCGAATCGGAAAGAAGAAGAATTTTTGTCATTTTGAATTTTGAAGCATCCGCAAAATTACTCAATAAATTCTAATCCCTATCTTTGAAGAAATTTAAAAATAATGAAGCAGAAACTTTCTATTCTCCTTATTCTACTGACTTTCGGGATGTTTAGTGCCCAAGTGGAAGAAAAAAAACTTGATGAACTAATTAAAAATACTTTAAGTACTTTCAAAGTTCCAGGAATGTCTGTTGGGATTATTAAAGATGGTAAAATAGTCTATTCAAAAGGTTTTGGTGTTCGTTCAATGAATAATAATCTACCCATGGATGATAACACTTTGGTGGGAATAGCATCCAATTCAAAGGCTTTTACATGCGTGGCATTGGCGATTTTAGCAGATGAAGGAAAGTTGAATTGGGATGATAAAGTTTCAAAATATATTCCTGAATTTCAAATGTACGATCCTTATGTTTCGCAAAATATAACGGTAAAGGATTTGGTGACTCATAGAGCTGGCTTAGGCCTCGGACAGGGAGATTTAATGTTTTTTCCAGAAGGAGGAAGCTTAACCGTGAATGATATTGTTCAGAATGTTAGGTTTTTGAAGCCAGAAAATCCTTTCAGAACAACTTTAGATTATAATAACATCATGTTCATTGTGGCAGGTGAAGTGATACATAGAATTTCTGGGTTGTCGTGGGCAGAGTTTGTGGAGCAGAAAATCATGAAACCTGTAGGCATGAATTCAAGTTTTGGTTCATATAATCGGGCAAAAATTACTGCAAAAAATATCATTGATGCACATGCACCCTCAGATGGAAAAGTTGTAGCCGTTCCCCACGATTGGAATGAAACTGCAAATGCTGCCGGCGGAATTATGAGTAATATAAAAGACATGACCACTTGGGCGGAGTTTTTACTCAACGGTTTTACCACTAAAGATGGAAAGAAACTGGTGACGGATAAGCAGATTCAGCAATTGTGGAGTTTGCAGATTCCAGCACCCGTAGCCATGAAAAATCCTTATGATACAAATTTTTATGGTTATGGTTTAGGATGGTTTATAAGCGATGTGAAAGGTCATAAACAAGTGCAACACACGGGAGGATTAATAGGAACGGTCACTCAGTTTACCTTAATTCCTGATCTTAAACTGGGTATTGTTGTTTTAACCAATCAGCAGTCTGGTGCGGCTTTTAATACCATCACCAATACTGTTAAAGATTCTTATTTGGGAGTAGCCGACAGAAACTGGTTGAAAACTTACGGCGACAGAATGTCAAAAATTGAAGCAGATTATGAGAAGCAAAAGAAAGATGCTTACGCGAAGTCTGATGCTTTCAAAAAAGAAAAAGCTATGCAGCCAAAAGCAGAACAGTTTGTGGGAACATACAATGATTCTTGGTTTGGTGACGTAACAATTACTCAGGAAAAAAATACATTTAGAATTCATTGCAAAAATTCTCCAAGGTTAAAAGGGGAACTTTTACCGTTTTCAAATAATACTTTTATTGTGAAATGGGACGACAGAAGTTATGATGCCGATGCTTATATCATTTTTAATTACGACGAAAGTGGAAAAACGCAATCCGCAAAAATGAAAGCCATCTCCGATGTTACCGATTTTAGTTTCGATTTTGATGATTTGGATTTGAAGAGAAAATAAAAAGCTTGAAAACCACTGCAAATGCGGTGGTTTTATTTTGAAATAATCATTAAAATTATGCTTAACGCACTTAAAAGCAATGTTATGATTATTCTATAATTAATTTGATTCTTGATTATTCCAAATAGACTACCAAAAAAACATAAACCTATTAAAATAATAACGGGAATTGTAAATGTTTCAGCTAAAAAATTGACTATAGGATATGGAATTCCACGTTTATCATATAGAATAATAAAAAAAATATACGCTAAACACAAAGCACACAGTATTGCAATCGAAAACTGCAATTTTTTATTGTATAGGAGCTGTATCATCCCAAATTGAGAATCTATATTTTCTTAGGCTCGTAAAAAAACACCAATCTTTTCTTGGCACCGTCAAATTCTGACCATGATGTACAATCTATTTCAAAACCAGCAACACCACATGTTGGGAAGTGGAAAATATCTTCTGAAATAGAATTAGCAAAATTAGAAATCCCATTGTTATGCGAAAAAAATGCAACAGAGTGATGTTCGTCGTCCAAATCGTATATGGCAGATTCAAAATTACGTTCTAACGGATTGTATAAACCATCATTCGTAAAGAATGAAGCATTGTATGCTGAGCTGAAAATTTTGCATGTGTTCAAAGCTCTCACAGCAGGACTGGAGACAAAATGATCGATAGCGACATTGTTGTTCTTAAGATGTTTTGACATGTTTTCTGCATCATATAAACCTCTTTCAGCTAAAGGTCTGTCAAAATCATCTGTTTCTTCTGGCCAATCGCTCTTGGCATGGCGAACGAGTATAAGATGCTTCATATTTTTGTGATTTAAAGGCGAATAAAATTATAAAAAAAATTAATTGCATATGCATTTTAACAAAAAAAATCTACAATTCCTTGTTTTAGGAAATTTTGATTAAATTTGCAATCCTATGGGACAAATCCTCGCAATAGACTATGGAAAGGTGAGATGCGGCATTGCTGCAACAGACGATATGCAGATTATTGCCAGTGGTTTGGATACGGTTAGTACTGCTCAGCTTTTTACTTTTTTGAAAGACTATTTTCAGTTCAATAAAGTAGATGTAATAGTGGTAGGGCAGCCTATAGATTTAAAAGGGAATATGTCTGAGGTGGAAACCGATATTTTACAATTTATTGAAAAATTTCAGCAACAGTATCCTCTAATTAAAGTAAATCGTTTGGATGAAAGGTTTACTTCAAAAATGGCTTCGTTTTTTATCTCTCAGAGTGGAAAAAACAAAAAACAAAGACAAGAAAAAGGTTTAATAGATAAAGTAAGTGCAACTATTATTTTGCAAAACTTTTTAGAACAGAAAAATAGATGATTTTACCAATTAGGGCTTTTGGAGACCCTGTTTTAAGAAAGGTTGGCAAGGATATAGGTAAGGATTATCCTCAGCTACAGGAGCTTATAGATAACATGTTCGAAACCATGTATTCTGCTAATGGTATTGGATTAGCAGCTCCTCAGATAGGCTTGGATATTCGCCTTTTTGTGGTTGATGTTACTCCTTTGGCGGAGGATGAAGATTATGCAGATATTTCGGATGAGCTAAGCACTTTTAGAAAAGTATTCATCAATGCGCAGATTTTAGATGAAACCGGTGAAGAGTGGAAGTTTAATGAAGGTTGCCTTTCTATCCCAGATGTTCGCGAAGATGTAAAACGTAAAGAGACCATTACTATTGAGTATTTTGACGAAAATTTTGTGAAACATAAACAAACATATTCTGATATCAGAGCAAGGGTTATTCAGCATGAGTACGATCATATAGATGGTATTTTATTTACAGATCATCTCAGCGCTCTGAAGAAAAAATTGGTTAAAGGAAAACTTCAGAAAATAAGCAATGGCGATATTTCTGTAAGTTATAAAATGAGATTTCCAAAGTAAAATTTAAATAAACAGATTAATAAGTCGTAAGACTTATACCAAAAAATAACATTATGCAGTTAGAAAAAATAATTTCAATTTCGGGAAAACCGGGTCTTTTCAAATTAGTTTCTCAGTTAAGAAACGGATTTATTATTGAAGATGTAACTACCAAAAAGAAGGTAAGCATTGGAAACTCCAGTCAGGTAAGTTTGTTGGATAATATTGCAATGTTCACTCAAGATAAGGAAGTTCCTTTGTTTGAAGTTTTTGAAAATATCGCTAAAGACAACAATTATAAAGAAACCATTCCTCATAAATCCAACGATGCAGAATTAAAAGATTTTATGGAGAAAGCACTTCCCAACTACGATACGGAAAGGGTTTATGTTTCGGACATGAAAAAACTAGCACAATGGTACAACACTTTACATAAAGCTGGTTACATCACGCCTGAAAGTTTTGTAAAAGCGGAAGCTGAGATGCCAGAGCCAGAAAATCCGGTTGCAGCTGCACCAGCGCCGAAAGCTGAAAAGGCGGCAACACCAAAAGTGAAAGCTACTTCTGCAGCAAAATCTGCACCTAAAACAACACACAGAAAACAAGGTTAATTTTTCCTGTTACCATAATACAAACCTCGTCTTTTGGCGGGGTTTTTTGTATTTTTGTATTCACTTTCACTAACTTCTAATTTCTAAAAAAATGAACTCTAAAGAACAAAAACTTGAAGCTTTCGGTAAACTTTTAGATATAATGGATGATCTGCGGGAGAAATGTCCGTGGGATCAGAAGCAAACCTTACAGTCTTTAAGGCATCTAACTTTAGAGGAAACCTATGAGCTTTCTGATGCTTTATTGAAGGAAGATTTACAGGAGATAAAAAAAGAACTGGGCGACGTGCTCCTTCATTTGGTTTTTTATTCCAAAATTGGATCTGAGAAAAATAGCTTTGATATCGCCGATGTCATCAATTCATTAAACGAAAAACTTATTTTCCGTCACCCTCATATTTATGGAGATGTGGAAGTTGCCGACGAAGAGGAAGTGAAACAAAATTGGGAAAAATTAAAATTAAAAGAAGGCAACCATTCCATTTTAGCAGGTGTTCCTAAAGGACTTCCAAGTTTAGTAAAAGCATATAGAATTCAGGATAAGGTAAAAGGAATTGGTTTTGAATTTGAGAATGCGGAAGATGCCTGGAAAAAGGTGGAAGAAGAACTCGAGGAATTTCACTCGGAAACAAATCCAGAAAAGAAGGAATTAGAGCTTGGTGATGTTTTCTTTTCTTTAGTCAATTATGCTAGAATTTCAGGTATAAATCCGGATACTGCTTTAGAAAGAACCAATAATAAATTTATTTCCCGATTTCAAATGATGGAAAAAATGGCTTCAGAAAAGAATATTCCTCTTGCAGATTTATCTTTGAAAGAAATGGATGAACTTTGGGAACAAGCCAAAAGACAGCTGTAATTTGATGAAAACAATGAGTCCCATAAAGAAGAGATTTCAATACCTGGTAGAGGTAAAAAAAACCGAACGGAAATGGCATTTTCCACTTCTGGCAGCGCTTACTATCGGTTGTTGTCTGTTTTTGGGATATCTGGTAGACAAGCCTAACTATGGTAGTTTAGCGAGTATTGGTGCATTAACAATCTTATATTTTATGGCAGCACCCATCTCTCAACGGATGGTTCACTTGGCAGTTTGCTCATTTGGGATGATTTTTTCTTTCTCATTGGCTTTATTAATGAACTTTAGCATTTACTCTGCAGCAATTTCCCTCGGAGTGATTGGTTTTTTAGCACATTTTATAACTTCTTATTTTAAAATACCACCGCCAGGAAATTTCTTCTTCATCATGACAGCTTCTATGGCAAGTAATTATTCTTTTGATGCGGAATTGATACCTTTAAGAATTGGTTTAATTGCAATGGGAACAATGGTGGCCTGCACCCTGGCTTTTTTATATTCTGTATTTATAGAAAAGTCTGTTATTAAGATGGGACCGAGAAGATTGGTAAAGAAAAAGAGATATACTAAATTCGTTGAAAGCACCATTATCGGAGTTTTTATGATGATGACTTTATGGGTAGGAAAGTTATTCCATCTTCAAAATACGTATTGGGTTTCTATAGCAACTATTGCGATATTGCAGGGACGCAATTTTGAGCATGTAAGACAAAGGAATTTACACAGGATTTTAGGAACTTTTGTGGGAATTGGTTTGCTATGGCTCATTTTGCTTATCCAACCTCAACAACTGGAAGTGATTGTAATAATTATGATTTTACAATTTATTATTGAGTTTTTAATCGTCAGAAACTACGGTTTTGCGGTAGTTTTTATAACACCATTAACGATTCTTTTGGCAGAAATAGGAATTCATGGACCGCATGATGTAAACGACCTTATCCAATCTCGGGTTACCGAAACTATTATAGGAAGTCTACTCGGTTTATTGGCAGGCTTTTTTCTGCACCATCAGAATATTATTAACCAATTGGAAAAAAGTGTGCGATTGGCTTATTTTCAATTTAAAAAAATACAACACTAAGATGTCACGTTTATTAATTTTATTGTCAGTTTTTGCTTTAAGCTGCAATCCTAAGGCTCAAAATGAAGCTGCGAAGACACAACCTTTGAAAGAGGTTTTTACACTGCCTAAAAAACTTAAAGAAGTTTCGGGCTTAGCATTCTCACCTGATCAAAAAACGATCTGGACGATTGAAGATGCAGGAAATAAAAACAAAATCTATGGTCTTGATGCTACTGGGAAAATGGTAGCTGATGTAGATGTTGAAAATGCTGTAAATAATGACTGGGAGGATATTATCTCAGATAAAGCAGGAAACATTTATGTAGGAGATTTTGGTAATAATGATAACCTAAGACAAGATTTGGCAATTATAAAGGTCGATCTTAAAGATCCAAAGCAAACTACAACAAAGGTGGTACAGACAACTCAGTTTCATTACGAAGGTCAGACTGAATTTCCTCCTAAAAAATCGAATTTATTATACGATTGTGAGGGTTTTGTGGAATGGAATGGGAATTTTTATCTCTTTACAAAAAACAGGAGTAAAGGATTTGACGGTAGTTTTTTAGTTTTTAAAGTTCCTAATAAAGAAGGTGATTTTGAAGCTAAATTAGTGGGAAAATTGAAATTGGATGGAAAGTATGACGGAGCCGCTATTACTTCAGCATCCATCAATTCTACAAATACAGAAATTGCATTACTTACTCATACCAATGTATTCTTGCTTTCAGGTTTTAGCGCTGATGATTTTTCTACAGCAAATATTAAGAAAATCTCTGTAGATCACAATTCGCAGAAGGAAGGTGTGGTTTATAAAAATGATAAAACGCTGTGGATTGCAGACGAAAAGGCGAAAGAAGTAGGAGGGAAGGTATATGAATTTGGTTGGTAAAAAAGGTTTTGGTTGGCTTTGGGGCGGCCGAAGGCCGCCCCAAAGCCAACCAAAACTGTACTAATACTCTATGAGTTATAATCCTCTACTTTGTATTTCAGCATTGATTTCTTCTTCGGCTCGTCGGTTATCTTTATATGTTTTTGAAGCGCCACCCAACAATAAAAGGGGTAAAATGGTATGTGTCCCAAGTCGATTTTTTACGGTTCCATAGAACAAAATACCAATAATAAATCCGATCATTACAGCATTAATAATCTTATAATTTTTTATTTTCTTCAACTGTTTCAAAAGTTCATTGTTGTCAAGCTGATTTAAATTTTTATTTTTCATGTGATTATGAATGTTGATAAGAATTAAATGTGCTTAAAAATTCATTCCCACACCACCGGAAATTCTTCCTCCGTCTTCACCAATAAAATAATTAAATCTTGCGGATATAGTCTCCAAAACATTGATCCAGAAACCTGCGCCTACAGATTGGTGCCATTTATTTGAGCTTTCGCCATTGCGCCAAACTCGTCCTACATCATAACCTACTAACAAGCCAATATTTGTCGGAACAATATTATTTTTGGGTCTTCCCAAGTTCCAACGGACTTCAGAACTGTTTATAAGATAAGAGTTTCCGGAAAATCGCTCGTTTCTATAGGCTCTCAAACCATTTCTACCGCCAATAGCCGCTGCCTGAAAGAAATCGAAATTTTCGTTGTTGATCCATTTGGTATTGATTGCATTGGCGAAAACTACCTTTCCATTTTTATCAATTCTGTGAGTTAAATTTAAAGTTCCGTTAAAAGTGAAAAAATTTCTGTCAAAATTGGCCAAATTACTTTTCCATGAAGCGTTGAGCACGAACGACAATCCTAAAGTAGGGAAAGATTTATCATCATAATTAATAAAACTTAATGAGTAATCTGCACCTGCAAACTGTTGGTGTTTAAATACATTTTCGGTTACATCTGGCGAGACAGCCACAAAACGATCGTGATTATTTTCTACTTTAACATCCTGAATTCCCAATTGTAATTTGTGCGTAAAGCTTAGCCAACCCGTCTTAGAAACCGATGGTGCAAAACTCAGCTGTGTAATTCTTGTCCTGTTATAGCTTCTTTCCACTTCTTTTTTATCATAATAACTTTCATTCGATAGTCCAAAAAAGTTTTGAGTATAATAAGGAGAAGTATACTGAGCATCTAAACCAAGATCCCAACCAAAAACAGCCTTTTTAAACGTTCCCAGATATGCTAAATTGAAACCACTCGTAGCGGTGAAAACGTTCGCTTTAAGAATATGTTTTTGTGTGAATTTATCCGCAAGGAAATTGTTGACGGTGTAGTTGGCTACAAAACCCAGAATAACACCTTCATCAGGATTATAATTGGCATTAGGATATCCTGCAAACACATTGAATTTTGCATGTTTATAATCGTAGGTGTTGGTCTGATAGTCTGAGGTGATGCGCTTCGCTGTTCTGCCGTCTGTATTATAAGTGTTTTTCTGCGACTTAAAATCGTATATTTTTACTTTCCTACCGTTTTCAACATTGTAAACATCGTAATTGTATCCCCCAATTAAGCGGATATTAATGCTTGATTTACCATCACCTTTTACTTCATAAATATCGTCTTCTTCTAATCCGTAAATCCAAAGTTCTTTTGTTTGCTGGTCCTTATAAATCTTTTGGTACACCAAATTTTCAGATTTGTCTGCACCAATTACATACTGCTGCACTTCTACCGCACGATCTTTCTTGGTGATGATAAATTTATCCAGACCAGTAGTGCCAGCGATTGGAACTTTGTGTTGCAACACAGCATAGTACTCCGCAGCATAGTCACTCAATTTTAGCTTTCTGGATTTTAATTTATTTTGAATATCAACAATGGTTTCGTCCTGAACTTCTGTTGGAAGATTTTTGAATGCCTTATCAATATCTGCATCGCTAAGATTTTGTTGAATGAATTCAGCCTGTTTCTGCCAATCTTCCAATGATGCACTTTTGGTGAACATTAAATCTAGCGGATAGGCTTCTCTGTTGAACCATTTAATACTTTTAAGATCATCTTTAAAAGTTTTCATGTGCCGAATTGCTGGAATATTCATCAGGAAGAAGAAAGCTGTACCGTCATATTTACTGAATGCCTGATCTCTGTCCTTAGGTACAGGTTTGAAAACTGTTTTGTCACCATTTTTATAAACAGCCCATTTCCATTGGTCGGAGTGCCTGTCCCAATCACCAATCAGCATATCAAAAAGTCTTGCTTTGATGTATGAATCTTTATCCACCTCAAATTGATCACTGGTTTGAAGTTTTTTGATAACGTCTTCCGTAGAAATAATGTCTTCGGCATTGTCAAGCATTGTTAAGGTTTTTGGATCACTTGAGAATCTTTCCTCAATCATGTACATTTCATCACCAAACTTTTGATTGTATTTTGCTAAAGTCTTCTGTTTCGGAATGTAGTAGAGCTTCGGATTGCTGTGGAAAATTCCTAAGTCTTCAGCCATATTTGCTACCGCAAATGGTGTAAAAGGATGATTAGAAGTATAAAAATCTAACAGAAACCTTTCTGGAAAAGTGTTTTCAAGCTCATCTGCAAACATTTTAGTTTTAAAAGCTTGATTATTAAGAAATCTTACGGCACTTTTTTTAACACCGCGCATCACAAATTCTTGTCCATCATTCGCTAACAGACGCAAACTGTTCGACTGGTTGCCACCTCCTTCACGGAAAGGTTTAAAGCCACCATTTAAACGCGCTAAATCGGCAACAGGAGCATTGATGGGCATGCCGTAGTATTTTCTGTAATGCTCACCGAATAACCATCTGTAAACGCCGCTTCTTTCCGTAAACTCTGTGGGATATACTGTTGATGAAACTGTTTTTGGAAGTTCGCTGGGATAGTTATTTACAAATTCATCACTGCCTTTTCTTACTTGGATGTGGGCAAGCTGCTTGAGTTGATTATCATTGGTTGAAAAATATTCTACATCTGCAGCTTCATTTTTTCTGAGGTTCAGCACAGCGAAACCATTTCCTCCAAATGAAAAATCTGTTTTTCTGGTAATGGTGGAAGGATTTGCCTTGGAACCTGCACCACTAATGATTTGGCGAATATTTCCTAACTCGTGGTACTGTAAATTATGATCATGACCAGATACAAAGATTACATTATCATTGTTTTGGACAATACTTTTAATTCGGGAAGCGAATTTTGTGTAATGTTTGTTGCTGACATCTTCCATACTAACACCAGATGATGTTCGCAAAAGATTAATTAAAGTAGCAACAACGGGAAGTGGAACCTTACTTTTTAACGGGAAAAGATGTGATTTTGCAGAGGTGAATCCTGCATGTATTCCGCTGCTGATAATAGGGTGGTGCACAGCAACAATAATCTGTTTGTCCTGGTTTTTATTGATGAGGTCTTTAAACTCAGTAAACAGGTCTTCCTCAGTTTTTATAAAGCAATTTTTATTGATGCCAGGGTATTTATCCCAATCCACCAATGCCCATTCGGAATCTATTACAATAAGTTTGGTGTTTTTGTTTATGCTGATATCGTCTATCGGACATGAATTTTTAGGTAGGAAAGCTTTTTTATCGTTGAGATAATTTTTTACGAATTTTTCCTGAGCTTTTAGACCGTCTAAATTGTAATACCAATCATGATTTCCAGGAATTACCAAAGTTTTTCCCTTGAAATTTTGGGTTATCCTGAGCTGATTTTCCAGTTTTTCTTTTGCCAACGGATAATCTTTATCGGTTTCTTTTGGCATGCCTGAAGGATAAATATTATCTCCTAAAAAAATAAGCATGGAATTTTCATTCGCCGAATCGAGCTTGTTTTTGAGCAGATTTAAAGTGTGCTGACTTTGTATTTCGTCTGCATTGCCTGCATCTCCCACTAAAAATAATTGCAAATCTTCTTTGCTGGTTTTAGGATGATCAAGTCTAGCGATATTTTTTCCCTGCTGAATTCCTAATGTAGCGCAGGACTGAGTCCAAGACAACACAAGAACAACTACTGAGACGGAAGCTCCGCTTTTAACGGCTTTTTTTATAGATAAATTCATATTTTTACATCATTAAAACTTCTAAAATGAGCATTTTACCCACTGCAAGAAATTATGTAGAAAATCTTTTCAAAGATAAACTATCTTCTATTTATTTGTATCATAATTTTCTGCATACCACCAATGCTGTAAACAGAGCACAAGAAATCATCACTCATTCTTCAATTTCTCAAGAAAACGCAGAGAAATTATTATTGGCAGTTTGGTTTCATGACGTAGGTTATATTGAGGGAGAAAAAGATCATGAGCAACGAAGCGCGGAATCTGTAAGGTCATTTTTACAAGACAGAGATTTCTCAGCCGAGTATATTGCAGAGGTTGAAAAATTAATTCTTGCCACTCAAAAAAATCATACACCCAACAATTTGCTAGAAGAAATGATGAAAGATGCCGATTTCAGTCATCTGGCGAGTAGTGAATTTTCTGATATCAGCGAGCGATTGAGGCAAGAATTATCACTAACGGGAAGTAAGAATTTCAGTCAGGATGAATGGACTCAAGAAAACCTTGATCTATTAAGAAATCACCATGTTTTTTATACAGATTATGCAAAAAAGAATTGGGAAGAAGGAAAAAGAAAAAACATCAAGAAATTAGAAAAAAAGCTTGAGAAAAAAGATGGTAAAAAACAGGAAATAGAGGTCAACAAAAAAGACGGCAAGTCGGACCGGAGTATAGACACTCTGTTTAGAGTAACCTTGAATAACCATACCAGGCTGAGCGATATTGCAGACAGTAAGGCCAATATTTTACTTTCCGTAAATGCTATCATTATTTCGGTGTGCTTAACCGTTTTGGTTCCGAAGCTTGATACACCAAGAAATGCACATTTAATTATTCCTACTTTTCTGCTTTTAATTTCGAGTGTTTTAACCATTATTTTTGCAATACTTTCCACAAAACCTAATGTTACAAAGTCGGATTTTAACAAAGAAGATATTAAAAAAAGAAAGGTTAATCTCCTATTTTTCGGTAATTTTCAAAGTATGAAACTGGATGATTATCAGGATGCCATGGCGGATATGATTGACGACAGAGACTATATCTACAGTTCAATGATCAGAGATTTGTATTATTTGGGTAAGGTTTTAGACAGAAAATATAAACTGCTTTCTATCACTTATAAGATTTTTATGGCTGGGATAATTATTTCGGTGCTGTCATTTGGTTACGCACTTATTTCTTTATAAAATTTAAAGAATATTGATGCGCATTGCAAGCAGACCAACAACTCCTTGAAGATTATCAACTTCTAAAAATTCAACATCCTGGGAAATTAATTTCTCGGTTTGCAGCATAGCAATGTATGAAAGATACTCTTCCTTATCTTCATCATTAAAATAAACGATTGTGATTTTTCCAGGACTGGTTAAACGGACATTTGTGCCTTTGATATACGATTTGTCGAGCCTTTTTTTGATGATTTCGTAGTACGAATTGTAAGCACCATCAATATCAAATCTTTTTTCATCCATTCGGAAACGAATATCGATTTTTTCGTTGTAGGCTAAAATTAAAGAAGCGATTTCAAGCTGATAAGGCAAATTTTCTTTGATTTTCTTGAATGCTATTTCCATTTCGCAAGCTGTTTTCAGTTGCCAAAAGCGCAGTTCTTTTAGTACTTCTGGTCGGAAAACCAAAACCTCGCTAATGCTGTTCCCCACAAATAAATTATGCTCGAGACCATCCGACTTGAAACGTTCGTAATAATGTGGAAATATCTGCTGAGCGACTTCCTGCTGTTCATCTAAAATATCGGTCAGCGTTCGATTAATGATGGAGATTGACTCGTCTAATTTTGCTCTGTGTCCATAAAAAACAGGCATATTGGGATGTAAATGTCCAAAATAATTTTCGATTATATCCTTTAAGCCTTTGCGATCAGTTTCATCCGATATTTTCAGCAAATAAGGATGGATTTTTTCTTCTAAAAGTTGATATAAACGGTATTCTGTATCTGCTTTTAAGTCCATTTGAACCTCAAATTGGATGTTTTTAATTTGCTGCAGAAGCAATAACGAACTTTGGTCTTTAACTTCAGAAAAAATATCAAGAAGTAATGAAAGTTGCTGACTGAGATCCTCTAGCAAACATATTCTTCTTTTTTCGGATGAGGAACGGATATCGGCCTGACCAAAAAGTGGATAGACGTTTTTAAATGTAATTTCCCTGAGATTGTAGTTTTTTCGCGCCAGAAAAGCATTGTATTTCTTCTCGGCCTCATGTCTGAATTTCCAGTCAACACTCTTATGAATACTGGTGTATTCCCGTTGGATAATGGCTTCGATATTGTTATTTTTCTCAAACTGAAACCTGCTGATAGAGTACACAATAATGTCGCTGATGTTTTCTACTTTCTTCAGTATTAATCCGTTGAGTGCATTGGGGATGGGAGAGGTGAACTCCATGATGGCTAGAAGTTTTCCGTCTTTTACAATCGGGATAATCATGAAGCTTTTGATATTGTTTTCCTGCAGAATTTTAAAAGAATCTATCTTTTTAATGTCAGCATCAATTTTGTCTACATTACTTACGACAACAGCTTTGGGATTGTACTGCACGTTTTTAATAGCTTCTTCTTTGGTGGTATCATCAAAAATATTAATCCAAAAATCAAGAATATGGTGGGAGAAGACATTTTCGTAGAGTGGAAGTTTCTCCAATCTGTTGTCTTCGTTATTGAAAGTCATCAACCCAAAATTGAGTTCGGCAATATCAAAATACGACTTGAAAATTTCTTTAAGATTGGTGTCTATTTCAATATTTTCGGGATCTATTTTTATCAAAGTAGATTTTAGGTCTGACAATGCAATTTCTGTAGTTGCATCCACCAAGGTAATGATATTGAAACCTTTTATAATCCAAGAATTTTCTGGGAAATACTTCTTCCATAATTTAAGATCATCCATATTTTCAATCAGATAATCAATGGTTTTGTCATCGGGAAGCACCGTGTTCTTCTTAGGATAAACCTCGATAAAGTCTGCATTAATGGTAATCTTATAATGCTTAATAATGCCTTGCTTATTAGGAATGTCGTAGAAAAACGGCATATTGCCTTTGATGTCTTTTTTAAAATACGATCTCATAATAAGACAACAAGAAAAGACGTAAAAATTTTCGTAGTCTAGCGGGCGCATTTCGACTGTGAAATCTTTTCCGGCATCTTTTAAAATATTTTTGAACCTTTGAGTATAGTTAAAAGTGTAATGCCCAAGTGGGTCGGCGGCGGCTTTTATTTCATTTTGCGTCAGTCCGGTAGGGAATAAATCTGCCAGCAGAACTTTTATCAGCTCCGCATTCTTATCAATAATCGATACATCTGTAAATCCCTCTCTGAGTTCCTGAAGATTTTTTGTGGTGCCTATTAAAGATTCCGCATAACTCACTCTGTACTCCAAACGGTCGTTGTAGCGGATGTGTTGGAGGACGTCGATATATTTTTCAAAGGAGATTATCACCTCAAACGGCGAATCTTTTTGAGTGTATTTTAACAAAATTAA
Organism: Bacteroidota bacterium; assembly: GCA_023458535.1. Classification (GTDB taxonomy): domain Bacteria; phylum Bacteroidota; class Bacteroidia; order Flavobacteriales; family Weeksellaceae; genus Chryseobacterium. Next base: position 831 of record JAEWYW010000073.1, on the reverse strand, counting down.
GATTTGTCTACAAAATTACACAAAGATTTTATTTGAAGGATGAGGAGAAAATTTTTTTGAAAGTTATTTATTTAGAGTGAGTTTTTTGCTAAATTCTATAAAACTTTCTTTAGCCCCTATTGGAAGGGTATTTAATACATTTTCATTCGTTTCTTCTGAAATTATTTCATGAATATTGTTGGATTTATCAAACTTAAAAAGGTAGGATTCTGTATAGTTGTCAGTAATTTTCTCATCAACGTACATATCTATCGTAAAATATACTTGTATTCCAGATGATTTGGTTTCAATTTTGTCGGCAACGTACGTCATTGCGCAACCTGATCCACAACTTACAACAAAGGAATTATTGTTCTTGTTATCTGTATCTGAATTTGCTGATTTCAAACTTTTATTTTCGTTTTCTTCAAAGCTTTGAGAAGTTTCATTGTTTAAAGGTTTAAAAACACCTTTGAATGCATAGTTAGCGATATTAAGATTATAGGATTGATTGCGCTCCACCAATATCGGTTTTGATTGGAGATATAAATGTACAATGTTTTGATGCGTTGCAAAATGAAAATAACTCTCAAAAAATGTTTTATTTAATCCATCATATTTTAAAAGTTGGAATGTTAAATATTCCTCTGTTGCTACAGGAAGTAAAAAGATATAACTATTATCTTTCACCAAAAGTTTAATTTCCTTAATCGCATCTTCTGGCGTGGTATCGTAGGAAAAATTGAATGCAGTAGTTATTTTTTGTTGGTCGATTTCTAAGGTAGCAACTTCTTTTTGTACATCTAAAGTCAAGAAAATATTTTTTAAATAAGATGTTTTTAACTCATAAAC
>JAEWYW010000072.1 GCA_023458535.1 Bacteroidota bacterium | reverse complement strand
TAGCAGGAGAATTCAGCGCTTTTTCGTAATATTTAGGGTGGTTTACAAATACGATTTCGCCAGGTTTCACCATATGAATTTCATTGCTTCCCAGCACGGGAAAGTCTGCGTCACCAATGTATTTTGCTCCGATTAAATCTGCAATACTTTTTAGGGTTTGAGTGGTTTGAAATCTCATTATAGATTATATTATAAAAACAAAATTCGGTATGCGAGTGCAACCGAATTTATATGATTTGTTTTATTCTTTTACTCTTTCAAGGTAGCTTCCGTCTTCGGTATTGACCTTGATTTTGTCTCCTGGTTCAATAAATAAAGGAACCATTACTCTTGCCCCTGTTTCCACGATTGCATTTTTTAGTGCGTTAGTAGCTGTATTTCCTTTTACACCTGGATCTGCCTCTACAACATCTAAATAAACACTTGCCGGAAGTTCGGCAGAAAGTGGTGTTTCGTCCGCTTCTTTAAGAATGATCGTTACCTCTTCACCAGCCTTCATAAACTGTGAGTTTTCAATCATTTCTTTATTGATGTACAATTGCGAAAAATCGTCGTTGTTCATGAAGTGAAAACCATTCTCATCATCGTAAAGATACTGGAATTTTCTTGTGATTACTTTTACTTCATCTATTTTATGACCTGCAGAAAAAGTGTTATCTATTACTTTTCCGTTGGTTACAGATTTTAATTTTGTTCTTACAAATGCAGGTCCTTTCCCTGGTTTTACGTGTAAGAATTCAATTACTTTAAAGATATCATTGCTGTATTCAATGCAAAGTCCTTTTCTGATATCGTTGCTTGTTGCCATTAACTTATATTATTGTTTTTATTTTATTTTCTAGAAGTTAGAAGTTAGAAGTTAGAAGTTAGAAGTTAGACGTTAGACGTTAGACGTTAGACGTTAGACAAAATTATTCTTTATTCTTAATTCTTAATTCATAACTAAAACTACTCTTTTCTTGTTCCGTAGCCTTTTACAATGCCTCGAGGTGAATTTTGAATAAACTGAATAATTTCATCTCTTTCTACTGTGGATAACATTTCTTTTTCCACATATTCTATCGCTTGTGTGGTATTCATTTTCATCTGAAAAATGATGCGGTATATTTTCTGAATTTCGAATATTTTCTCATTCGAAAAACCTCTTCTTCTTAAACCTACAGAATTGATACCTACATAAGACATAGGCTCCCTCGCCACTTTTATGTACGGCGGAACATCTTTTCTCACCAAAGTACCACCCGTTACAAAAGAATGTGAACCTATGTTACAAAATTGATGCACAGCCACCATACCTGCCAATACCACAAAATCACCCACTGTAACATGTCCGGCCAAAGTGCTAGAATTGGAAAAAATACAATTATTACCCACGAAACAATCATGAGCAATGTGACTGTAAGCCTGTATCAAACAATTGTCGCCTACTGATGTTTTGAAACGGTCTTTTGTACCACGATTAATGGTAACGCACTCTCGGATAGTGGTATTATTTCCTATTTCAGCGGTAGTGTCCTCCCCATCAAACTTTAAATCTTGAGGAATTGCAGATATAACAGCTCCAGGAAAAATTCGGCAGTTATTACCAATTCTCGCACCATCCATAATGGTGACATTGGGACCAATCCATGTTCCTTCACCAATTTCTACATCACCAGCAATAGTTGTGAAAGGCTCCACGACTACGTTTTTTCCGATTTTCGCGCGTTTATCTACGGCAGCTAATTGATGAATCATCTAGTCAACTTTATTTTTTGTAACTTGAGCCATGAGCTCTGCTTCTACAGCTACTTGATCGCCCACGTAACCATAACCCTGCATATGCACAATTCCTCTTCTGATAGGCGTCATTAATTCGATTTTAAAAATAAGCGTGTCTCCAGGAATTACTTTTCTTTTGAATTTCACCTTATCTATTTTAATGAAATAGGTAGAATAATTTTCAGGATCTGGAACGCTTGCCAACACCAAAATACCACCTGTTTGTGCCAAAGCTTCTACTTGTAAAACACCTGGCATTACAGGTTCTTTAGGGAAATGCCCCACGAAGAAAGGCTCGTTGAAGGTAACATTTTTAAGTCCCACCACATGGCTATCAGAAAGTTCAAGCACCTTATCAATTAAAAGGAATGGATACCTGTGAGGCATCAATCTCATAATTCCGTTGATATCAAAGACAGGTTCTTTTGTTAAATCGAAATCGGGAACATTCTTCTTTTTCTGAAGTTTCCACTGGCGATTTAATTTCTTTGCAAACTGCGTGTTCACATAGTGTCCAGGCTTGTTCGCAATCACTTTTCCTTTTATTTTAACACCTACAAGTGCTAAATCACCTATTACGTCTAATAATTTATGTCTAGCCGCTTCATTAGGATAGTTGAGCGTCAAATTATCTAAAATACCGTTAGGACTGATGGAAACTTGGTCTTTACCAAAAGCTTCTTTCAGTTTTTCTTTGGTTTCAGGAGTGAGATCTTTATCAACGTAAACAATAGCATTAGAGATGTCACCACCTTTTATTAAACCTGCGTCCAACAGCTGTTCTAACTCATGCAGAAAGCTAAAAGTCCGTGCGGAAGATATTTCCTCTGCAAAATCGTGGATGCTTTTTAAAGTTGCATTCTGAGTTCCCAATACTTTGGTACCAAAATCGACCATAGCGGTAACCTCGTAATCATCTGATGGTATGATGGTTATTTCTGAACCCGTTGAAGGATCAACATAATTCATTACCTCTTTAATCACCAAATATTCTCTATTGGCGTTTTGATCTTCAATACCTGCTTTTTGAATCGCTTCTACGAAATATTTGGAAGAACCATCTAAAATTGGTGGTTCAGAAGCATTCATCTCCAAAATAGCGTTATCAACATCACAACCCACTAAGGCTGCCAATAAATGCTCGCAAGTATTGATTTTAACCCCTAATTTTTCTAAAGTGGTTCCCCTTTCGGTTGCAGTTACAAAGTTGACATCTGCTTCAACCTGAGGATTTCCCTCCAAATCTGTTCTTACGAAAACAAAACCAGTATTCTCTTTAGCCGGCTTTATGGTAAGATTCACTTCTCTTCCTGTATGAAGACCAATTCCTGAAAGACTTACTTCTTCTTTCAGAGTTTTTTGTTTATCACTCATTAGGATTTTCTTTTGAGGTATTTTCTAAGTTATTAATTCTTTTTACGATATTATGGAAATTCCTGAAATGCACATAATTTCTCAAGTAATCGTTATAGTTTATAGCTGGAGAGCCATATATAGTTTCTTTATTTTCCACAGAAGAACTCACGCCACTTTGAGCTTGAATTCTAACGTGATTTCCTATTTTGATGTGACCGACAATTCCCACCTGTCCACCAATTTGATTCCAGTCACCTATGGTTGTTGAACCCGCAATTCCAGCCTGTGCGGCAATTACGTTATTCTGACCGATTTTTACGTTGTGGGCGATCTGGATGAGATTATCTATTTTGGTTCCTTTCCCAATGGTTGTAGAACCTATTGTTGCTCTGTCTATACTGCAGTTTGAACCAATTTCAACATCGCTTTCAATAATAACATTTCCCAGTTGAGGAATTTTTTTGAAACCGTCTGCTGTAGGCTGAAAACCAAAACCGTCACCCCCAATTACAGTATTACTGTGAATGACACAGTTGTCGCCGATGATGCAGTAGTCATAAATTCTCGCACCACTGTCAATTTTACAGTTTTTACCAATTTTCACACCTTTTCCGATGTACACCTGTGGATAAACATGCGTTCCATCGCCAATTTTAGCTTTTTCTGAAACATAAGTGAAGGCTCCAATATACACATCTTCGCCAATAACAGCTGTGGGATGAATAGATGATCCTTCTTCTATACCTTGCTTTTTACCTTGCATTTCCTGATATAAATTCATCAAAATTTGAAAAGATAAATAAGCATCTGGAACAGAAATTATGGTAGGTTTATAAGAATTTTCTTTAAGTAAATTTTCTGAAACAATAAGCACTGAACAGTCTGTAGTAGCCATAAAATGGGCAAAACGTTCCTGTGCAATAAAAGAGAGATGACCAGGTGCTCCGTTTTCTATAGGAGAAACACCAGTAATAAGTGTGCTTCCGTCACCTATTATTTTTCCATCAATAAAACTAGCTATTTGCGAAGCTGTAAATTCCATATCGTGCAAAGATAATAATTTCTATAAATTGCCAATATTTTTTTGAAAAGATAGATATCAATTTTGGCAAAATTTTACATGATTTTAAGATTTTATATGCACTATTTCTCTTGGAAACGTAAAAATATACTTCTTATTCTTCTTTGTTATTAAACTGGAGAGTATTTGATTTTCAGAATGATCGAGCTGAATTTTATTCCCTTTTTTATCTAAGAGATAAATAGGCTGTTTCACAGAATTATAAGGAAGAAGCTCTCTGGATATTTGATGTACTAATTGATCACCATCTTCGATACCAAAAAATTCATTTGTCAACCTTACTTTTTCCTTAATTTCATCTGCATTGAATTCATTGGAAGAAATAATGGTTTTTGGGAAGTTCCTTTGAATAACAGATTTGCAGTAATACGACAATACAAAATCATCCGCATTCCGCCATAATTTCATGGCTTGAATAACATCATTATCGTCGAGTTGTGTAAATCGCTCAATATCTTCAGAGGTAGCTGACACATTGCTTCGATGAAGAAAATACTGCAAATTTTCTGAAGCAGGTAAATCCACTCCCTGAGAAATCAAATACTTGGCGCGTTCCAATATTTTCACCAGTAAAAACTCAGCTAATGCCGATGTTTTATGATAATACACCTGCCAATACATGAACATTCGGGCGGTAAGAAAATTTTCAATGGAATAAATTCCCTTCGCGTCAATTACCAATTCTTCATCATCAGAGACATTCATCATCGAAATAATACGTTGCGTATTGATGTTTCCCTCGGCAACTCCCGTATAAAAACTATCACGCTTCAAATAATCCAGTCTATCCACATCCAATTGGGAAGAAATTAACTGGTTAAAAAACTTTCGAGGGTATTTCCCCTGAAACATTTCAATCGCAAGAGATAACTCACCATTAAATTCTTTATTCAGTTGATTCATTAATAACAACGATAACTTCTCATGGTGCCAATCGTCCATCAACATGCTTTCTAAAGCGTGCGAAAAAGGCCCGTGACCGATATCGTGAAGCAAAATGGCCAACATGGCAGCTTTTTCCTCTTCTTTGGAAATGAAAACATTTTTAAGTTTTAAAGTTTCCAGTGCTGTAAACATCAAATGCATGGCTCCTAAAGCATGATGGAATCTTGTGTGGGTAGCTCCTGGAAAAATTAAATTGAGAAGTCCGGTTTGGGAAATCCGCCTTAAACGCTGAAAATAAGGATGTTCTATAACGTCAAAGAGAATTTCGTGAGGTATCTTTATAAATCCGTGAACAGGATCGTTGATAATTTTGAATTTGTTCTGCATATGTATAACTGCGAGATACAAAATTAAGGAAATTTTAAAGTTTCTCTTCTGTTATTTGTTGAAAGTGAATTTTTAACTCAATATTAACTTTTAACATTAATATTTTTGCAGAAATTACGAAGAAATGGTCACTGTTTTGCTGTAAATTGCGCAACGATAAAAAATCAGAAAAATATGCCTAAAAAAATATTATGGATAGACGATGAAGTAGATTTGCTAAAGCCACATATGGTGTTTTTAGAGAATAAAGGCTATACCGTAACTCCTGTAAACAACGTGAATGAAGCGTTGGAACTAATTGATGAACAAAAATTTGATCTCACATTAATCGATGAAAATATGCCTGGTATTTCTGGGCTTGAGGCGATACCAATGATTAAGGACAAAGACAGTTCTTTAAAAATTGTGATGGTGACCAAAAGTGAAGAAGAGCACATCATGGAACAAGCCATTGGATCTCAAATTTCAGATTATATTTTAAAACCTGTAAACCCTAACCAAATTCTTTTAAGTTTAAAGAAAAACCTACAAGAGGACGATTTGGTAGAGCAGAAAACCATCTTGCAGTATCAGCAGGAGTTCAGAAATCTTTCAATGGAACTTTCTTACATTCGAACTTATCAGGAATGGGCGGAATATTACAAGAAAATATTGAACTGGGAAATAAAATTTGACAAAGTGGCAGACAGCGAATTTGCGGATTTGCTGCAATCACAAAAAGAGGAGGCTAATATTCAGTTTGCAAAATTTATTGAAAATAATTACGAGGACTGGTTGGTGAGCAATGAGAAGCCGATGATGAGTCATACCCTATTTAAAGACAAGGTAAAACCAGAGGTAGAGAAAGATAAAGTTTTACTTTTAATGATCGATAATCTGAGATATGACCAATGGAAAGTAATTGAGCCATTGTTTACCAAATATTACAATAAAGTATCTGAAGATTATTACTACTCTATTCTTCCCACTGCAACTCAATATGCGAGAAATTCTTTTTTTGCAGGTTTGATGCCTTCAGAAATCGAAAAACGTTTTCCAGATAAATGGTTTAATGATAATGAGGAGGGCAATAAAAACGAACATGAGCGTGAATTTCTAGAAGATCAGATGAAGCGTTTAGGCTTAGGATCAAAATCTATGAAGTATTTAAAAGTATTAAATGCTGATTTTGAGAAGAAGATTTACGATGATTTTAATCAGCATAAAAACAATGATTTATTGGTGGTTGTTTATAACTTTATAGATATTTTGTCGCATGCGAAAACAGATAACCATATTGTAGATCAGTTAATTCGAGACGATAAAACTTTTAGATCTTTAACGCTAAACTGGTTTGAAAACTCATCCATCTTAAAACTTGTAAAACTGGCTGCAGAAAACGGATTCAAGTTGGTTATTACAACCGATCACGGAACGGTGTATGTAAAAAAACCTAGTAAAGTAGTGGGCGACAGAGAAACTTCAACAAACATAAGATATAAAACCGGTAAGAGCTTGACGTATGACGACAGTGATGTTTGGGCAATCTCCAATCCAGAAAAATTATTTTTGCCTAAAGGAAATTTAAGTTCGAAATATATTTTCGCAAAGAATAATATTTTCCTGGCATATCCTAAAAATTATAATCATTTCGTAAACTATTACAAAGACACTTACCAACATGGCGGTATTTCTTTGGAGGAATGTATTATACCTATCAGTATTTTAGAGCCCAAATAATTTTCATAGTTTATTTAGTTTGGGAAGCTGCTCGGGCAAAATCTTCGATTTTGCCCGAGCTTTATTTTTCATTCCTATCCAAACATCACAAAAAAAAGAGGTGATCAATGATCATCTCTCTTTATTAATAAACAGTATCAAAATTAGCCTTCAAAAACTGAAACATCTAAAATTTCAATTTTCTTATTACCTTCTCTAAAAGGCCATTCGATAACATCACCTACCTTGTAACCTACAGTTGCCAAAGCCATATCCGATAATATGGAATGTTTATTCTTTTTCACTTTAGCTTTTGTTGAAGGTACGAAGATATATTCCCTCTCCTGATTTTCGGTATGGTCTTTAATCTTCACCACTCTGTTTACTGTTACTATATCTGCAGGCAAATCTCTTCTTAATACCTGTTGTGCATCTTTAAGTTCTGCAATCAATCTGCTCTCCTCTTCTTTAGTTACCTTCTTTCTTCTGATAACATCTTTTATTGCATCATAAATCCCGGTGGTTACTGTAATATGTGTTGACATCTTTTTTATTTTTTAAATTGATATGAATATTGATGCTATTTCATACAATGATCCAATGTGATTACAGCGCACAAAGGCTGATTTTTCACTTGAAAACAGCATCTTTTAGGTAAATAAATAGGTTTGAAATTTCCCTGCCTTGAATCCTAGCAGGGCTTAATGGATGAAATCCTTAGAGGTTTGCAAAAAAGAATCATGATGCAAATATTTTAATGCATATAAAAGCCCCCTCTCATCTCTATTTTTTCGGAAATAATGAAAACTCTTCATAATATTATTATTGTACATCTTTCCTTACAATATTACGAAAATTATCTGATAAGAGCAAATTCAAAGCGCTTATAACTCAATTACATGCTCTATATCCAGATCGTTCAAAAATTGCTCGTCGTGCGAGATGACCACTAACGTTCCTTGATAGTCTTGAAGTGCAGCGGTGAGAATCTCAACATTTTCAAGGTCTAAATTATTGGTGGGTTCGTCTAAAATAATCATATCGGGAGCCTTGCCAGCGATGCACAGGCAAGCCAAAAGCAAACGCATGCGTTCGCCTCCACTCAGCATTCCACATGTTTTATCCCAAGTGGTTTTGTGAAATAAAAATCGATTCAAAATGGTTTTGACTTCATGCTCGGGAATAGGAGTTTCATTAAATGCTTCCGCCTGTTCCAAAACACTGAACTGATCCTGTAAAACAGAATAATTTTGATCCAGATAAATCCATTTGAAATCAGAACGAAAAATTGTTCCTTGAGTAGGTTTCAACTGTTCTAAAATCAGTTTAATTAATGTTGATTTTCCAGAAGCGTTTTTACCTTTAATCGCAAGTTTATCGCCACTTAAAATTTCAAAATTTAATGGATTTTTCCATAAGGCATCTCCAGCATAACCAAAATTTATATTTTCTGCTTTTACCAAGCGTTTCCCCCGATGCAATGAAGAATTATCAAAACTAAACTTCATTTGAGCTGTCAAAGAAACTTGCAGTCGAAGTTGGCGTAAATCTTCTGAAATGGATTCTGTTTTTTCAGCATGAATATCTTTTAATTTAGAGCTTGAATTTTCCGCTTTATTTCTCAAGGTATTCATCATAATCCTCGCCACGCCCGACTTTTCTTGCTTGCTTTTTCCGCGAGCATCCAATTTCTGTTGGCGTTCCATGCTTTCGCGCTCGGTTTCTTTGGCCTTTTTTAGAGACTTTTCTTTGCTTTTGATATCGTTTTGAAGCGCATCGTCCGCAAATTCTTTTTGTGATTTATAGAAATCATAATTTCCACCATACACTTGAATTCCTTTTGAACTTAATTCCGCTATGCTATCCACTAAATTGAGTAATCTTCGGTCGTGACTGACGATCAGCAAAGTCTTGGAGGTTTCTACAACAAAATCGTAAAGGAGTTTCCGGGAATTTAAATCGAGGTGATTGCTGGGCTCATCCAATAAGACAAAATTGGCTTCGGAGATATCAATTCCAGCCAACATCACTTTCGTTTTTTGTCCACCACTCAAATTTTTCATGGAGTCCGACAATGAAATATCTTCAATTTTCCATTTCGAAAAGGCTTCCTCAACGCGATTTTCCAATTCCCAATCGTCATTCAGGATTTCAAAATTTTCTGCGGTTGCGTCACCGCTTACAATGGATTGCAAAGCTTTATATTGGGCATCAATACCTAAACATTCGGCAACCGAAAGATGATCAAACTGCCCATAAATTTGAGGAACGAAATGCAAATGACCGTCTACCTTAATTTGACCTTCTGTTGAAACTAATTCTCCCGAAATCAATTTTAAAAGTGTGGATTTTCCGACACCATTTTGACCTACCAGCGCTGTTTTATCGCCCTTTTGTAAATTGAAATTTAGTTGCTGAAAAAGCATCTCCTTGTTGGGATGCGCATACGATACATTCTGTAAAATAAACATGATTTTTCTTTAAAAATGAAACTTTGAGCCGATGATTTCCGCTCTGAAAAAGTCGTTGAAAGAAAAATAAATTTTACATGTTTACCGATGAATAATTTTGTTTTGCAAAGATAGAACTATTTTTTTTATCCTATTTATTTTAATGAAAATCAAGACTGTATATTATTTCCAAAATTCATCCTGATAATCGTCTTTTTCATCTGAATGAACTTCTGCAAGCGCTTTTCCGATTTCGATTAGCTGATCTTCATTGAGGTGATTTTCCAAATGAGGAAACCATTGTCGCTCTTCGAAACGGATATGGTCGTCCAACAGATTTGCGAAATTTTCAAGATTTTTAACGCTTGCCTTTTCTTGAATCTCATTGAAAATCAATTCCAAATCTCGATGTTCTTTGGCAACTCTAGCAGAAAATTCGTCTTCTAAATAAGGAAACAAAATATCCTCTTCCTCTTTAAAATGTTGTTTCAAATGATGATTCCAGAAATAGTCGATATACTTTTTAATGCGCTCTAAATCGATATTTTTCGTCAATCCTTGTCGGATTTTCCAACAACACAACAAGCCAAAATGATGGTCGTGTGAGAGTGGGATGATGTTTTCGTTACGTTTCATGTTTTCTTTAATTTTTTGGTTTGAACTTGCTTATTGCGTTCATTAAATTAAAAAAACTCACCGATTTCCGAGAAAACCGATGAGCTAACCCTAGTAAATTTAATTTATCTTTTTTCCTTTAAAGACCAACCGAATTTTAGTCCGATAATAAAAATTACGAGTAGTAATTCGCCAACGGCCAGTAAAATATCTCCTGGAACACGCATCCAGCGAAGGAAATGCATGATTTCGGTTTGCATAAATTCTGCCGAACGTGCATACCAATAACCTTCCTGAATAGATGCTACCGCCTGCATAATTCCGATTGGTAGAATACTAATGGTCGTCATTACAAACAAGCCGATATTCGTTAACCAAAACGCCCAACCAATTAATTTGTCGTTCCATTGTCTGTCTGGATACAAACCTCTCAAAATGAAGAGCATTAAACCGATTCCGAGAATTCCGTACACTCCAAATAATGCGGCGTGACCGTGAACGGCAGTGGTATTTAATCCTTGAATGTAATATAACGCAATCGGTGGATTAATCGCGAATCCGAAGATTCCCGCTCCTAAAAAGTTCCAAAAACACATCGCAATGAAGCAGTAGATTGGCCATTTGTAAGCTTTGATCCACTTTGTGGATTTACTGATTTGATAATTGTGATAAGCTTCGTAACCGATTAATACCAACGGTACAATTTCTAATGCGCTGAAAGTCGCTCCCAAAGCCAAAACCGTTGTTGGTGTCGCAGAAAAATACAAGTGATGGAAAGTTCCTAAAATTCCGCCTGCCAAGAAAATAATGGTTGAAAATAGTACGGCTACAGTTGCAGATTTGATACGTAATAAACCCAATCTTGTGAATAAGAACGCTGCCACAACCGTTGCAAAAACTTCGAAGAAACCTTCTACCCAAAGATGAACCACCCACCATCTCCAATATTCGGCGATGGCCATGTGCGTTTGTCTTCCGTACATTAAACCAGCTCCGTAAAACACGGCAATGGCGATAGATGCAATCACGAAAAGCGTGAGCATGTGTCGGTTTTCATCTTTTTTGCGTAAAGCTGGAAGCAATGCGCGAATCATTAAAATCAACCAGAGAATTAATCCAACTAATAATAAAATTTGCCACACTCTTCCCAGTTCCACGTATTCGTAGCCAGAATGTCCCCACAGGAAATTATCAACATAACCCAATTTCTGCATCACACCAAGCCACTGTCCGGCTAAAGAACCGAAAACAACAATCAGCAAAGCACCGAAGAGAACATTCACGCCCAGTTTTTGATATTTGGGTTCGTAACCCGAAACCGCAGGTGCAATGTACAATCCTGTTGCTAACCACGACGTTGCGATCCAAAAAATGGCTAACTGAACGTGCCAACTTCGGGAGACGGATTGTGGTAAAATTTCGTCCAACGGAATTCCGTAAAATGCGCTACCTTCTACGCCGTAATGTGCCGTGATAACGCCCGCAAGCATCTGAACCAAAATTAAAAGTGCAACCACCCAAATGTATTTTAAGGTTGCCCGCATGGAAGCAGTTGGCTTCATATTTCGCAAAGGATCATCCAAAGGCAGGGTTTCTGCGATTTCTTCTTCTTTGTTTTTAGCATGATAGAAAACAAGTGCGCCAACGCCCACCAAAAGCATCAAAACACTAAAACCAGACCATAAATGCAACGAACTCGATGGAATATTCCCAACCGTTGGATCATGCGGCCAGTTGTTGGTGTACGAAACCGTGTCATTCGGACGATTGGTGATACACACCCAAGTTGTCCAAGAGAAAAAGGCGTTCATTTTATCCATTCGCTCCTGATCTTTAATCGTAAATTTTTGGATGGCATACGCATCTCGAAGTTTCGCCATCGATGGATCGCCCATGAATAATTTGGAATAATAATCCGCCAACTGCGCCTGAACTTTAGCACGTTCGGGCGAAATGGTAATGGTTTGCGTGGCTTCATCCAACGTATTGGTGCGAAGTTCTTTTTTTAATAAAGTTTGATATTTGGCCTGATCCTCGTCGGGAAGGTCTTTGTAGATTTTACCATCTTTTTTAGCCAATTCGTCCAGTAGAAGCGTGGATTCACGATGAAGGTAATCGGCGGTCCAATCGGGTGCGATGTACGCACCGTGTCCCCAAATGCTCCCAACAGTCTGTCCGCCAATAGATTGCCACACATTTTGCCCATCTTTCACATCCTGACCTGTGTAAAGCACTTTACCTTCGGTAGTCACCACTTTTTCGGGGATTGGTGGTACTTTACGGTAGATATCTACGCCGTAAAAAATGAGAACTGCAAACGAGGCAATGATGACAAAAGCCAGCCAACCCCATAGTTTTTTTGGTGTCATAGTTTTTTGATTTTAAGAATTAACCACAGAGAATTCTTTCTCCAATTCGATCGATTTTGGGAACAAAATGTTGTTTTCCAAATGAATATGCGTGTGCAAATCGTTTTCGAAATCTTGAAGCATCGCAAAAGTCACCCGATAGGTGTTGCAAGCGTCTGCTGGTGGCGTATAATTGTTGGTTAACTGTGCAATTTTCTCTAATCTTTCGCCTTCAACTGTATGTTCGTGTTTCATCATTTCGACTGGATTTTCAACGGTTCCAAAATGTGGTTGTTGAATTGGCTGTCCAGAAATTTTAGAAGCCATCATTTTTCGTACAAATGGGAATAAAACCAATTCTTCTTTCTTAAGATGCGCCGCCAAATCCTGTGCTGAAGCATTAAACAAATCTCTAATTTCAAAAAGCTCGGGATGTCTTTCGCCATGCACTTTGCAAAGTTTATCCAAAAATTGCTGAATAATTGGTGTTTTTTCTTCAACGTAACGGTGATGCGTTTTCTCGACATAATCTGCCAATAAATCCAGTGGCCACGATTTAAATTCAATTCCGCTAGCTCCCGACGTTGGAAGATTTTCCAGTTCAGCATAAATTTTATTAGGGTCTAGGTCTTTTTTATCACATGCTGCTTCGATGGTTCTTCCGCCCTTGCAACAAAAATCAATTCCGTATTTCTTAAAAATAGCTGCTGTTCTAAAATCTTCTGCAACCATATCACCTATTAAATCTGTTCGTGCGTTCATAATAAAATACTTTTATATCCTTTATTGTTGTAAAATTTTTTGAAAATACCTCATAGAAAATTTAACCGATGAGGCGTTCGGTTTTATTTTTTCTGTGCTAAAATATATTTTACCATCAGTTTTGCATTGTCTGGACTTAATCCTGCGTGCGGCGTCATCGGAATATCGCCCCAAACGCCTTTTCCACCTTCAATAATCTTGGTTGCCAGATGATCGATATCTGCGTCGGTGTATTTTGCAGCCACTTCTTGGTACGATGGTCCTACTAATTTTGCATCCACTTTATGGCAAGAAAGACAATCGGTTCCTTCCACCAATTTCTGACCTTCTTCTTCGGGTGACAATGCCACTGCGGGAGCGCTTTCTGCTGCTTTTTCACTTGGTTCCTGCAACATCACATTCGATTCTGGTTCTACAACAGGTTCTGTTTTTTTTGAACAAGAAACAATTACTAATGATGCTAATAATGAGGTTAAAACTAATTTTTTCATAGCTGATTTTATTTAATAATTTTTAATTTAGTTAAGTTCTTTTTTAACGGCTTCTACCGTTTTATCAATGTCGATGCTGATGCCTTCTTTTTGATGAGCCAGCAAACCTTCTTTCGAATAGACGCTTATAATATTGGAATGCGAAAAATCCATAGGCGAAATTTGTTTGTATTTCATGGCTAAAACATTGGCCAATTCGCGGGTGTTGGCTTCGCTGCTTCGCAAGAAAACCCATTGTTTAGAATCTAATTGATAGGTTTTAAGGAATTCGCGCATCCGTTCGGGCGTATCGTGTTCGGGATCAATAGAAATCAAAACATACCGCAAATCATCTGAGTCTTTATGTCCTACTTTTTGCGCAATATTTTTCATATCGATGGTCAATTTCGGACAAGCCGTTTTGCAGGAAGTGTAAATCATCACCATGGTAAAAACTTTCCCTTTTAGATCTTCGAGTTTGATTTTTGTGCCATCCGCTTGTTCCCATTTTGAATTTAAATTGAAAATGGAATTGGGATCCAGATTTTCGTTTTCTTTCTTACAACTTCCGAGAATAAGGACTGACAAGCAAATGATAGCTATAATTTTGAATGTATTTCTCATGACTTTATTATTTAATTTGGTCATCTTGTTCTTTTGTCTTGAAACAAAAGAACCAAAAGTTCAAGACTTGGAAACTCGACTAAAAAATTCAAATTCATCCTAAAATTCCTAAACTCGCAACCTTTCCGTTTCCATCGCTTTGTTCAAACACTAGGAATTTTTTAACGGATTAATTTCAATTTTTCTTAACGTCTCCGTTTCCTATGTCACTTTTTTCATTGTTTTTTATTTCAACTACATCTTTTGCACAACGGAATCCGAGATTGTTAACCGTATAATTGGCATTCATGCTCCCACGCATCGCAAAGCGAATAAAGGCGGCATAATTTCTCAAATCCGAAGAGGTTACCGAAGCGCCCGCACAAAACAAAGTTTCGTTTACTGCATTGTCTTTGCGAGACTCCCCTGTCATCATCACGGAATTAAAATCTTCCGTCCACTCCCAAATGATTCCGTACATATCGTAAATTCCCCAAGCATTCGGCTGGTGTTGCTTTACA
>JAEWYW010000071.1 GCA_023458535.1 Bacteroidota bacterium | reverse complement strand
TGCTGCACCGAATGTAAATCGAGAATTTCTAAATTTCCCGTTGCCAAAGCCTTTTTAAGATAGGTTTTATCTAAAGAATTTTTGCCGTGGTTATTTCCATAGATAACTTCGCCATCCAAAGCGGATCGTGGAACTTCATTTCGGTATTCTTTTTCCATATAATCGAAATCATAAACATTGGGAACTCGGATGGTTTTGAAACCTGCTTTGTGCGCTTCTGCTTCGCCTACTTTATTGAATTTATAAAATTTGCATTCATCTAAAAACGCTTCTCGCGCAACATTCACCTTTAGTTCTCGCTGGGCTTTCGGAAAATAGTAATCAAAAAATATTTGACTGTCGAGATTAGGAAAAATTTCTTCAAAATAATCCCTTTTTGGAAGCACCGCCATACCACCATTCACCAAAGAACCGCCGCCGACGCCTCTGCCAACCCAGATTTTAATGTCTTTAAAATCCAATCGATCTAAAGCGCCCGTGAAAGGCTCCAAAGAAAATAGATTAAAAAATGGCGCAATGGATTTGTTGCGCAACCACGCTGCACTTTTACCCGGTTTTTGCATTTTAGAAAATGGAATTCCCGATTTCTCCCAGTTCAAGCCCATTTCAAGCATGCACACTTTTTTTCCTGCTTGACATAGGCGTAAGGCTGCAACAGCGCCACCATAGCCAGAACCGACAATTATGATGGGATGATTTTCTTCAATGAAATTTATAGTGGAAGACGAATTGGCAAAAAGATTTTGAGTTCCTAAAAAGAATAAAGCACCAATGCCGAGAGTCGTTGTTTTAATAAAAGTTCCTCTATCCATGCGGAGAAACTTGCAAAATGTGTGCTATTCGGCTAGGGAAGTTTGGAGACCAGACGTTCTGGTAGAATTTTTAGAATGCAGTAAATAACTTTCCATTTCCAGTTGGGAACAATGGTAAAAGAATTTCCAGCTTCAACGATATGTTTAGCCACATAATCGGGCTCCATTATTAGGTTTTTGTGGAGTTCCAAACCTTGATTAATCTTGGTGTTGATATACCCAATCACCAATGCATTCACTTTAATATTTCTTGAAGAAAGTTCCTGGCGTAAACCTGCCAAATACTGTGTAAATGCCGATTTGGTGCTTCCATACACAAAATTAGATTTCCGCCCGCGTACGCCGGAAAGTGATGACAAACCTATAATTCGCTCCAAATTTTTGTTTGCTTTATCGAAAGCAATAATGTTTAAAATGGAAACTGCACCCGCATAGTTCACTTTCATCATTTGAAAAGTAGAATCGAAATCATGGAAGGCCTGCTCATTCTGAATTAAAAAGCCTGCTGCATAAACGACGATGTTAGGTTTTGCAGGAAGTTCATCATAGAATTTCTGATGCGATGAAAAATCAGCAGCGTCGAAGAAAAGCAGGCTAACTTTTGTTTTGTCCAATTTATTCACTTCTAAAAACATCTCAATTGACTGTAGATCGCGTGAAGCCGCCATCACAAAATAACCTTTTTGAAGATACAGCTTTATCGCCTGTTTCGCCACATCGGAATTGGCGCCTAGAATGAGAACGTTTTTGTTGTTTGTCATGATACTGCAAATATAGAAATTAGGAAAAAATTTCGGCGGGGAGCAAAGCTCCCCGCCGAAATTTAATATCATCAAAAAAAGAAATTAATCTTTCTTTTCTGTTTTAGTACCATCTTTACCGAATCTAGCTTCAGTGTATTCTCTGGAAACAGCAGCTTTTTCAAACTTCAGCTTACCGGATAATGTTTCGATTACAAAACCATCTTCCTGAACTTGAGCAATTCTGCCATGTAAACCAGAGGTAAGCACTACTCTCGTACCTACTTTTAGAGAATCCTGAAAGTTTTTCTCCTGCTTTTGTCTTCTCCTCTGCGGAAGAACCATCAGCACGAAGAATAAAACTATCATCGCTCCCATCATCAGCATTGTTGGCATTGCCGACCCTTCCTGTGCTTGTAATATAGTTAGCATAAAATTTTTATTAAGGTTTTACATTAGCCGAGAAAGTAAGCTTCATTGGCGCTTTTTCTACGTTAGCGTAAATATCTGCGTATTTTTCTGTATGACCATCAAAAGAAGAAGAATCAAAACTCAAAGTAATTTTTCCTTTTTGTCCTGGTAAAATCGGATCTTTTGTATAATCTGGAGCAGTACATCCGCAACCTGGCTTAACCTGAGAAATTACCAAAGGATTTTTTCCGGTGTTTGTAATCTCATATACATGACTAACTTTCTCTCCTTTTTTCACATCACCAAACTCATAATGCGCCTGCGCCAAAGCTACAGTTGTTAACGGGATAGAAGTAGCTGCTTTTATCATTTCCTCATCACCATTGCTTACGGGAGCCGCAACTGGAGCCTCTTGATTGATTACTGCTGAAGAGTCTGTATTTACACCCGCAGCAAGATCTGTACTTTCTGTAGTTTCCGTATTTGTTTTTTCTTCTTTTTTACAAGAAGTAAGTCCTGTAGTTAATAGTGCAAGGGCAACTAATGCAATTGTTTTTTTCATATTGATATTAATTTACTCTGTTGATATCTTTTGAATATTTGTCTAATATACCGTTAATAAAAATATTTGATTTTTCTGTGGAGAAAACTTTAGAAATTTCTACATACTCATTAATTATAATGCTTGTAGCTGTCAACGGAAAATTATCCAACTCGCTAATTGAAGCTACAAGAATAATTTTATCCAATAAAGAAATTCTATCTAAATCCCAGTTTTGAAGTCTTTCTTCTATTTTTTTCTCATTTTCATCCCAGTTATTGAGGGATTTGGTAAGAAGTTTTCGGGCAAACTCACGGTCAGACTCGTCTTTAATCATTTTAATTAAAGTATGACTTGGCTCATCTTCTTTCATGAAACCGATGGTTTTCTGTACCATTGAATTCGCGATATGGAGATCATCTGCCCAACTCAATTCCTTTTCTTCCAGTCTGTCGTGAAAATCTTCATTTTCCGCAATATACCTTAAGAATAATTTACCGATGAACTTTTGATCTTCCTCGAAAGAATAACCTTCTTCCTTCATAAAATCTTGGTAACGCTTTCCAGCACTTATTCTCTGAAAAGTTTTTACTAAAAGATCATCGTGCAAATCCCATTTTAAATTCTGATTTTTAGAATTGAAGGATAACCTTTCAGTATTTTCTTCAATCTTTTTTAGAATTTGGTTGTTAATAAACTTCTCATTAGGATTTATATCTTTCTCAGATTTGATGTATTTATTCTTTCCAATTTCAATTTGTTGTTCAGCAAGCTCCTTTAAAGCCACCAAAAAATTAAGCTGATAAATATACAAATGGTATATTTTTTCGATATCTGAAAATAAATTTTTCTCCAGAAGATCATATTTTATGGGGTTTTGCTGATAAGAATATAAAGCTTCTACAACTTTTTCGCGGATTTGTCTTCTTCCTAACATTCAAAGATCTTTTATTGGCTGCAAAGATAGGGATTTTTTTAATTTTGAAGACCTCTTTTATGAGTTGTAAACGATTTAAATCATAGATTTTAGTTAATTTTGCAGTTGAATTTTTTATTTAAAGCCATCTGTAAGTGAAAGCACTAAAAACACTAAATCCCTATTTCTGGAAACACCGAATACTTCTGTTTTGGGGCTTTTTGTTTATTATCGCCAGTAACTTTTTTAATATTTATAAAGTTCAATTCGTAGGGAAATCTGTAGATGAAATTTCAAAAAATGAACAGTTTGGCTTCAACGAACAGGTCCTTATTAATGTTGCTATTATTGTAGGATCATCATTACTTACAGGCTTTTTCACATTTATGATGCGTCAAACCATCATTGTTGCATCCAGAAGAATTGAATACGAACTTAAAAATAAAATTTACAGACATTACCAAGAAATGTCGCTAACGGAATATAAGAAAACGACCATTGGTGACCTCATGAACCGTTTAAGCGAAGATGTTGTGGCAGTACGCATGTATTTAGGACCAGGCGTGATGTATGTGGTAAACCTGCTGATTCTTTTAATTATTACGAGTATCTACATGCTGCAAACTGATGTTTCTATGACACTGTGGACGCTTATTCCTTTACCTATTTTGTCCTTCATCATTTTTAAAGTGAGCTCCATCATCAATAAAAAGTCTAAAATAATGCAGAAAAGTCAATCTGCTATTTCCACTTTTGTTCAGGACAGTTTCTCGGGCATTCGCGTGATTAAATTTTTTGCTAAAGAAAAATATATTGAAAAAAACTACGGCATAAAAGTTAATGATTATCAGGATAAAGCCTTAGATTTAGCGAAAACAGAAGCCTACTTCTTCACCATTATTCTTTTTGTAATCGGATTATTAAATGTGGTGATTTTGTATGTCGGAGGACAGAAATACTTGGCTAATGAGTTAAGTGTAGGTAAAATTGCGGATTTTTTCATGTACATTAACATACTAATCTGGCCGTTCTCTATGGTGGGCTGGGTAACATCTGTTAATCAGAGAGCCGAAGCCTCAATGTCTAGAATTAATGAATTTTTGAACAACAAATCAGAGATTATTAATACAAGTACCGACCACGAAACTATTGAAGGTAAAATTGAATTTAAAAATGTTTCTTATGTATATCCCAACACAGGAATTAAAGCTCTGGATCATTTAAGTTTTACCATCAATCCTGGGGAAAGTCTTGCCATAATGGGTAAAACGGGAAGTGGCAAATCGACCATTGCATTATTGCTGTGCAGATTAATTGATCCTACAGAAGGCGAAATACTAATTGATGGGAAAAATTTAAAAGATATCAATCTTACAAATTACCGAAAATACTTAGGTTACATACCGCAGGAAAGTTATTTATTTTCCGACAGCATTGAACACAATATTGGTTTTGCCATTGATGATCCAAAATTTGAGCAAGTGGTAAAGGCAGCTAAAGAAGCCGATGTTCATAAAAATATTATTGAATTTAAAGATCAATATAAAACGATGGTGGGTGAAAGAGGTGTGATGCTTTCTGGTGGTCAAAAACAACGTATTTGTATCGCACGAGCCCTGATTAAGCAACCTCAGATCCTTATTTTTGATGATTCTTTATCGGCTTTAGATACAGAAACTGAGGAAAACGTACTCCGAAACATCGAAAAAACAACTAAAAATGCAACTTCTATAATTATCACCCATCGAGAATCCAGTGCAAAACGTGCTGATAAAATCCTGAACCTCACCGAAGTGCAGAATACACAATCCGCATAATTTTATGTAATTATAACATCGCAACCACCTCAATACGACAAAAAAATTAAAAAAAATTTTGCAGTTCGAAGAATTCTTTTAAATTTGTTATAATAAGATTTCTAAAAAAACTATCGTACAATGAGTGATTACAAGGAACGCCACGAAAATGAAATTTTTACGAAGGTGTTAAAAGCAGGGAGAAGAACTTATTTCTTTGATGTGCGCGAGACTAAGGCAGGAGACTATTATCTTACGATTACCGAAAGTAAAAAGAACTTTGGGGATAATGGAGAAGCAACTTTCGAGAAACATAAAATCTACCTTTATAAAGAAGATTTTAAGAGTTTCCAAGAAATGTTTAACGAATCTACAGATTTTATCAT
>JAEWYW010000070.1 GCA_023458535.1 Bacteroidota bacterium | reverse complement strand
TGCATAATCTGGGCGATCCAGAAAATAAGCCATTCCCCAGCCCAAGCCGAAAGCAACAGCATAATAAATATCCACCTCAATACTTTGGTCGCTTCCCAAAAAGTAATTCAATAAAAAACTTGCGACTGCGCCAATCGCAAAAAAAATTAGGGCTCTTTGCATATTGCAAAAATACAAAGTTTTAAGATTTGAACTTAATACTTCTAAATGATTATCTTTGGAAATTGAGTTAAAACTATATGGAAAACCAAAAATATACCCCTAACAACAAGGTTAGAATAGTTACTGCAGCCGCACTTTTCGATGGGCACGATGCAGCAATTAATATTATGCGTCGTGTGATCCAAGGTTCAGGATGCGAAGTCATCCACTTAGGACACGACAAATCTGCAGAAGAGGTCGTGAACACTGCAATTCAGGAGGATGCCAACGCGATTGCGTTAACATCTTACCAAGGTGGGCACAACGAATATTTCAAGTATATCTACGATCTTTTAAGAGAAAAAAACTCACCTCAAATTAAGATTTTCGGAGGTGGTGGAGGTGTAATTCTTCCCGAAGAAATCAAGGATTTGATGGATTACGGCGTGGACAGAATTTATTCGCCTGACGACGGTCGAGAACTTGGTTTACAAGGTATGATTGATGATTTGGTGAAAAGATCTGATTTTGCAACAGGTGAAAAAATCACGGCAGAAGATGTGAACGATATCAAATTTGAAGATTCTGCAAAGCTGGCTCAAATTATTTCTGCGGTTGAAAATTTCTCTGATGAAAGACCGGAATTGGTTGCTGCCATCAACGAGAAAGCAAAAGATCTCAACATCCCAATTATCGGAATTACGGGTACGGGAGGTGCTGGTAAATCTTCTTTAACAGACGAATTGGTAAGGCGTTTCTTGCGTTCAAATCCAGATAAAAAAATAGCCATTATTTCCATCGATCCCTCCAAAAAGAAAACAGGTGGAGCACTTTTGGGCGACAGAATTCGTATGAATTCCATCAACGATCCGCGTGTTTTTATGCGATCTATGGCAACTCGTGAGAACAACGCTTCGGTTTCGCCTTTCGTACACACGGCTTTGAATGTTCTTAAATTAGCTCATCCAGATGTTATTATTTTGGAAACTTCGGGAATCGGACAGTCCGGTTCCGAGGTTTCAGACATTGCCGATGTTTCCATGTATGTAATGACGCCAGAATACGGTGCTTCAACGCAGTTGGAGAAAATCGATATGTTGGATTATGCAGATTTAATTGCTTTAAATAAATCAGACAAACGTGGTGCTCTTGATGCTTTGCAAGCGGTGAGAAAACAATTCCAGAGAAACCATTTGCTTTGGGAAAGTCAATTGGATGAAATGCCAGTTTTCGCTTCAAAAGCCTCCCAGTTCAACGATCACGGAACCACAGAATTGTTCAATACGTTGGTTAAAAAGGTCAACGAAAAATTTAGTTCAACCAATCTTCAAGAGTTTTTAGAGCAAGAAATTACAAGCGATACCACGATTATTCCTGGAAAAAGAGTTCGCTATCTTTCTGAAATCGTTGAAAACAACAAACAGTACGATGAGAATGTTCTGAAACAAGCCGATTTAGCACGTAAAATGTATCATATTGATGGCGTTAAAAATTTAATTCAGAACGAAACTCTAGATGTTGAATATCAAAAGGCCGAAAAAGAACTTCAACAAGAAAATATTGATTTCTTAAAAACCTGGGACGATACCAAAAAGGCTTTCCATGAGGAGTTCTATTCGTATTTCGTACGAGGAAAAGAAATTAAAGTTGAAACCTCATCAGAATCTTTATCTCATCTCAAAATACCAAAGATTGCGCTTCCGAAATACCACGATTGGGGCGATTTAATTGCTTGGAAAGGTCAGGAAAACCTTCCAGGAAGCTTCCCTTACACGGCGGGGATTTATCCATTCAAAAGAACGGGTGAAGATCCAACAAGAATGTTCGCAGGTGAAGGTGGCCCGGAGCGAACCAACAGACGTTTCCACTATGTTTCTGCAGAAATGCCAGCAAAACGTTTGTCAACAGCGTTCGACTCAGTAACACTTTACGGTCAGGATCCTGCTTTACCACCTGATATTTACGGGAAAATTGGTAATGCAGGGGTATCGATAGCGACTTTGGATGATGCCAAAAAATTATATTCAGGTTTTGATTTAATTAATGCGTTGACATCGGTGTCGATGACTATTAATGGCCCTGCGCCAATGATTTTAGCGTTTTTCATGAATGCTGCCATCGATCAAAATGTTGAAAAATATTTAGAAGAAAACGGACTTGAAGGCAATATTGAAGCGGCTTTAAAGGCAAAATTTGATGCTAAAGGTTTAAAACGTCCTGAATACAACGGCGAATTGCCACCTTCTAACAACGGTTTAGGTTTAAAATTATTGGGCTTAACGGGTGATGAAGTGGTTCCTGCCGACATTTATGCTAAAATAAAAGCCGAAACCATTGCAACAGTTCGTGGAACGGTTCAGGCGGATATTTTAAAAGAAGATCAAGCTCAAAATACCTGTATTTTCTCCACCGAATTTGCATTGAGATTAATGGGTGACGTTCAGGAATATTTTATTCAACACAAAGTACGAAACTTCTATTCGGTGTCTATTTCGGGATATCACATTGCAGAAGCGGGAGCCAATCCGATTTCGCAGTTGGCATTTACCCTCGCAAATGGTTTCACCTATGTAGAGTATTATTTGTCAAGAGGTATGGACATCAATGATTTCGCTCCTAACCTTTCTTTCTTCTTCTCCAACGGTATCGATCCTGAATATTCGGTGATTGGCCGTGTTGCTAGAAGACTTTGGGCAAAAGCAATGAAGTTTAAATATGGTGCCGATGAGCGTTCGCAAATGTTGAAATACCACATCCAAACATCGGGAAGATCGCTTCACGCACAGGAAATTGATTTCAATGATATCAGAACGACGCTCCAGGCTTTGTATGCCATTTACGACAACTGTAACTCGCTGCATACCAATGCGTACGACGAAGCGATTACCACACCAACGGAAGAATCAGTAAGGCGTGCGATGGCTATTCAGTTGATTATCAACAAAGAATTAGGTTTAGCGAAAAACGAAAATCCACTGCAAGGTTCTTTCATTATTGAAGAATTGACGGATCTTGTTGAAGAAGCAGTCTATGCTGAATTCGACAGAATCACCGAAAGAGGTGGTGTTTTGGGTGCTATGGAAACGATGTATCAGCGTTCTAAAATTCAGGAAGAATCCATGCATTACGAATGGTTGAAACACACAGGCGAATATCCAATCATCGGTGTGAATACCTTCCTTGGAAAAGATGGTTCGCCAACAGTTCGTCCAGGTGAAGTCATCCGTTCGACCGAGGACGAAAAGCAGGCGCAAATCGAGAATTTACATAATTTCCAAAATGCCAATGAAGATAAATCTGCAGAAGCTTTAAAGACGCTTCAACATGCTGCCATCAACCAACAAAACTTATTTGAAGTGATGATGGACGCTGTAAAATACTGTTCACTTGGACAAATTACCAATGCTCTATTTGAAGTGGGTGGTAAATACAGAAGAAATATGTAACGGCAGGGCCGTAGCCAATTAGTACTATTAACTGTTTTAAATATTTAAACCTAACAGGATTTTAAATCCTGTTAGGTTTTTTTATGAAGAAAAATTAAAAAAATTGAAAAGTAACCTATTTTAATTACGTTATATTTGAAGTTAACTAAATTTCAAAATATGAACATTACATTAGAAAATGCTGAAAAATAATTTTGGCAGCAAAAGAAAAAGCGACTTCAATACAAACCAAAATGAACATAGCCGTTGTAGATGCTGGCGCCAATTTAGTAGCATTTGCAAGAATGGACGGTGCTTGGCTGGGCTCTCTGGATATTTCCATTAAAAAAGCAAAAACCGCCCGCTATTTTGATATGAATACAGAAGCAATAGGTGAATTATCACAGCCAGGAGGAGTTTGTATAATATTGAACATTCTAATGGTGGATTAATTACTTTCCCTGGTGGTATTCCCATTAAAAATAACAATGGTGATATTATTGGTGCCATTGGTGTAAGCGGAAGCACTGTAGAAAACGACCGTATTGTAGCAGAAGCTGGCGCTTCAGCATTATAAAAATTGACTATTTTATTAAAAAATATTCAGCCTAACAGTCTTCCAATTCTGTTAGGTTTTTTTATATTAGCTATGAAAATTATTAAACACAAATGAAAAAATTATTATTATTTTTTGTGCTGATCCAAACTATGGTTTTTGCACAAAATTCCAATGAATTACTGGTTCTTAGTGCTGTGGTGAAAGATAAAGTAATTCCTGATGCGCAGGTAATCTTCCAAAAAAACGGTCAAACTTCTGAAATTGTGTACACCAATAGCGCCGGACGCGCCGTAATTCCAGCACAATTCGTAAATGCCGGAAATGAAATCACAGTTATTATTAAAAAAGATGGATATTCAGCATTGGTAACCAAAGGCCCTTTTGGCGGCCTAACCTATGCTTTAAGTCCGGTAATGACCAATTTAGATGGAATGAGGATTGTTTTGAGTTGGGGCGAAAGACCTTTAGATTTAGACTCCCACCTTTCTTATCCAGGAAATCATATCTGCTATTACCACAAAGAAGGTGAAAATGCCAATCTTGACGTGGACGACACCGACAGTTATGGGCCAGAAACCATCACTATTGATGACAGAATTCCCAACCAAAGATATATTTACGCTGTACATGACTACTCAGACAGAGAACGCATCAATAACACCAATCTTTCAGGAATTAGCAATGCTAAGGTTTTTGTTTACATCGGAAATACGCTTGTAAAAAGCTACGAAGTTCCGAAAGGACAAAAGAAAGGAAATGTCTGGGTAATATTTATGATTGATGAAAGTGGAAATATTGTTGACATTAACAATTTTGAAAATTCAAGTTCTTGGGAAGGAGTGAGAAGTTTACTGAGCGATTACAGATATTCAGGATCTTCTATTGCATCAATTTCAGAATCATATCATCAACAGGCAAACACCATTAATAAAAGAGGGGAACAGGCTTATCATGCAAAAGATATGGATACAGCCATCAATTACTACCAACAAGCCTTGGAATACAACCCTTTTGATGGGCAGATTTATAGTAATCTCGGATTGGCTTTCGGTAAAGCAGGTAGGAATGCAGAAGCCATTTGGGCCAATCGTGAGGCGATAAAATTTGCCAGCACAAACATTATAAAGGCAAATTCTTACTTCAATATTGCTAAAATTTATGAAAATAACCGCCAATATGCCGATGCTTTAAGCTATTACCAGATGGCTAAAGAAAATAATGAGAATCCTGTGTATGATAATGCCATTAAAAGAGTGAAGCAAAAAATCAGATGATGAATAAGTTTTTCGTAGTCCTATTTTTTTCGATCTTCATATCAATTTTTTCGCAAGGTCCGCAAAGCATAGCAACTGCAGACAGAAATCTTTGGAAGTTGCCTATGCAAAGCACTAAAGATTTTGATGTGGCATCCAAGCTAGAAATGCTTGTCTTCGCCGAAGTTTTGGCTGATATCGAGAATATTAAATCAGCAGATTTAAATATCCTGATTGACGTGAAAAACCCAAATCTTACTGCTGTGGAAAAGTGGAAAAAGCAAACAAAATCGCGAATACAGGAGAATATAAAATTTTTGGATAAAAATGTGCTTTCAGATGTCGTTAAAATTCCGGAGAATGCTTCGTACAGTTCTATTGTTTTTGCAAGTAAGAGTTTAGATTCTCAAATTCCAGCATCATTGCAACCATGGCACATCAACAGCAAAAAATTCTTTCGAACTTATATTTTAGAATGCATTCGTCTTGCGTCCAAATCTCCAAAAAGAACAAGTGAGATAGATGTTATTGATGCTTCTGAGAAAAACGGCTTCGAGTTTGAAGACAAAAGTTTTCTCCTCACTTTCGATGA
>JAEWYW010000069.1 GCA_023458535.1 Bacteroidota bacterium | reverse complement strand
TTCTGCTCTCCTAATACTGCAGCCTCAGTTTTCTTGTTGCTGTTTCCTCTCAGTTGTACGCCTTCAATGTTTTTTTCACTTTTTAAGGTGTCTTTTTTTATCTCCTGTGCGTAGAAAACGGATCCAGATAAAAACAAAACTGCAATGCTAAGTTTATTAATTTTCATTATTTTACTTCCTTTATATTACTTAGTTTCTTTCGGTGCAAAGGAATGAAAGTTTGTAAGCCCACTTGGTTTCTAAATATTTAATTATTTTTTAACTAACCATTAACGAAACTGCGTTAATGTTAATTTTGTGTAAACAATAGCCTGCCTGTTAAGGCTAAATTCAAATTTTGTTAACTTTGGATTTGCAAAAAAGTAATAATGAGCCAAAAGAAAATTCTTTTAATAGACGACGAGCAGGACATCCTTGAAATCTTAACCTATAATCTAGAAAAAGAAGGTTACGAAATATACACCGCTACCAATGGCAATGAAGGTATTGAAGTGGCCAAAAAAATCATCCCCGATCTTATTTTATTAGATGTTATGATGCCTGAGAAAGATGGTATCGAAACTTGTCAGGATCTTCGTAAAATTAAAGAACTCCAAAAAACACTTATCGTATTCTTATCCGCCAGAAGCGAAGAGTTTTCTCAGTTGGCAGGTTTTCAGGCTGGAGCAAACGATTATGTGGTGAAACTCATCAAACCAAAAATTCTTATCTCTAAAGTAAATGCACTCCTACAGCTTACTTCACAGATTTCTGATTCCTCAAAACTTATAGAAATTGGAGATTTGGTAATTGATAAGGATAATTTCAGGGTTTCAAAAGCAGGCCAACAATTTTTATTACCTAAAAAGGAGTTTGACTTACTTTACTTATTGGCTTCCAATACCGACAAAGTTTTCAAAAGAGAAGAAATATTAGAAAAAGTTTGGGGAAATGATGTTATTGTAGGGGAAAGAACCATTGATGTGCACATCAGAAGACTAAGAGAAAAATTAGGAATAGACACCATTCAAACTTTAAAAGGCATCGGTTACAAACTTATTGTGTAACTTTATACTGCAATTAGAGCCTTTATTTTGAAAATCTACCGCCTCACCTTCATCGCTGCCTGCATCTTAACCATCATCATGTTAATTTTGGTGCTGATTTTCGATTCCATGAACGAAACTTACAATAAGAGTGAATATTTTCTGGGCGGGATGATTATCAGCACAATTTGTATGGTAGTTATCAACTATTTTGTGCTCGAGCTATTGTTCAATTACTACGGTAAAAAACAGATTCAGAAAATTTCCAATATTTTACCCGAAGATTTTGTACAAAAAACGGATGAAAATTCTATAAGTTTCAAAGAATTAGGGGAACGTTTTTCAGATTTCAATCAGCAGAAAGAAACCGAGATTGATGTTCTGAAACAGATGGAAAATTACCGTAAAGAATATGTCGGGAATGTTTCGCACGAACTTAAAACACCACTTTTTTCCATTCAGGGTTATGTAGAAACTTTAATAGACGGCGGTGCGGATAATCTGAATATCCGAGATAAATATTTGAACCGCATTGGCATTTCAGTGGAAAGACTAATTGCAATAGTTTCCGACTTGGATATGATTAACCGTTTCGAATCTGGGGAAATCAACCTCAATCTGTCGACTTTTGATATCAATCTGCTCATCAAAGAAACCTTTGATTTACTCGATTTAGAAGCTGAAAAACTGAATGCTACTACCCAACTTTTATCCTTGCATTCACAAATTTTTGTGGTGGCAGACAAACAGAAAATTTCGCAGGTTCTTATTAATCTAGTATCCAATGCTATTCACTACGCCAATCGTCAGGAAGCTAAAATTTTTGTAAAAACAACCGTTTTAAAAGGCAAAGTACTTATTGAAGTTATTGATAACGGAATGGGAATAAAGCCCGAAGCTCTTCCAAGGATTTTTGAAAGGTTTTTCCGTGTAGAATCCAGTAGAAATAGAAGGGAGGGTGGCTCTGGACTTGGTTTAGCCATCGTAAAACATATTTTGGAGGCACATGGCGAAAATATCTCAGTAAAAAGTGAGTATTTGGAAGGCACGCAATTCAGCTTTATGCTCGAAAAATCTTCCTCATCTTAGGCTAATAATTTAGAAAAATATTTTTTTAAAAAAACGGCAAAATTTATTTTTGTCATTTTTCAATTGTTTTATATTTGCACTCAAATCTATTGAAGAAAAGTAATCGGTAAAAAAGTTATGATTTATAAGATTCGTGTTATATTAGACACCAAGGAGGATATCTTTAGAGATATTGAGATTAAAGACAAACAAACACTTTGGAACCTGCATTTGGGTATCAAAAGTGCGTTTAGTCTTCAAGGAGAGGAGCTGTCAACTTTTAATATTTTGGAAGAAGATGGTACGGTTGTGAAATCAGTCCCTTTGGAAGACATGAGTGATGATGGTGACGGCGAAATAATGTCGGATGTTTACCTTAATGAAGCATTTGAAAAAGCAGGCGACAAGATACATTTCCAATACGGCCTTTTAGACCTTTGGGAGTTCTTCTGCGAACTGATTGAGGTGGTAGACGAAACAAAAGGTGTTAATTATCCTATCACGGTATTCAGATTCGGTAATGCACCATTAAAGGCACCTAGTAAAAGTGGTGGATCATCTAAAAATAAAAAATC
>JAEWYW010000068.1 GCA_023458535.1 Bacteroidota bacterium | reverse complement strand
AATATTAATTTAAAAAAATTAGAGATGAATACTAGAAATCCATACAACAGAAATTACAGTAACAGAAATAACGCCAACGATGCCTATCAAAGAGGTTATAATCATGGTTTTAGCGACGGCCAAAGTGCAGGTTACGAAGAAGATTACAACGATGAATACGAATACGATAATCAGTACAATGATGATTATGACAATGATGAAGATTACGACTACCGTAACGATTACAGAGACCGAAACTTTGGCAACTATGGCAATAGCAACAGCATGAACCAACCACGAGATCAGCAGGCAGGATTTGTTTCTACAGATCATGGTAATTATGGCAACCAAAGATCACAAAATTCGTCAAGAAATTATGCACAAAATCAGAATTCTGGCACCTCCAATAGAGGATTTGCATCCATGAGTAAAGCAGAAAGAACACGCATTGCAAGAATGGGTGGACAAGCATCTCACGGTGGTGGACGTTCAGGATTTGGGGGCAGAAGAAGTTCATAATAGTATACACAGGCTGCTTCTTAAAACACTTTTTTAATATTTTTTTTGAAGCAGCTTTTCAATTTTAAAATTTACAATCATGGCTAAAGCAGATACAGAAATGCCCACCATGGAAAAAACTTCTTCAAAAAATGATGATAAAACCTCTGGATCTTCTCCGCTAAGACAGTTTTTTACAGATGCTTTAAAAGATATTTATTACGCAGAAACAGTTCTTACGGAAGCAATGGGAAGATTTGAAAAGGCATCCACCACTGAGGAACTTCGTGAAGCGTTTGAAGACGATCAAGCAGAATCTCAGAAACATCTTAAGAGATTGGAAAGAGTATTCCAGATTTTTGATGAAACGCCTGCGAAAAAAACCTGCGAAGGTATTAATGGCATCATTAAGGAAGCAGAAGAGATTATAAAATCCACCCCAGAAGGCTCTATGACAAGAGATGCAGCACTCATCATAGCAGCGCAGAAGGCCGAGCATTACGAGATTGCAACTTATGGCGGTTTGGTTCAGCTGGCTTTAACAATGGGTGAAAACAAAGCAGCTAGCATTCTCGAAAGAACATTAGAAGAAGAAGAAAATACCGACCAGAACCTCACTGAAATTGCGGAAATGTTCATCAATTTTGATGCGGAAAGAGAAGACTAGTCTAATAAAATCCATCATTCCATATATTTTCTTTGTGAGCCATACAGTATTTTCTGTATGGCTTTTATTTAAAAATCAAAACTATGAACCATCAACTTTTACAACGATTTCTTTTCAGTAAGCATTTTATTTCATCTAAACCCATCTCATTGCTTTGTTTTCAACCTGCAGAAATGTTTTCGAAATTAATATTTGATGATGTACATATCCTTGTTTTTTGTGAACATTTTTCATATATTACCACTATCTTTATAATAGAGGTGGAGAAAGGAAAACAGGTGAGTAGTGAACATCTCAAAAACGTTTTGTTTTCAATGAATATAAAATATTTAGAGGAATTAAGCGTTCTCAAAAAATACATCAACATCAATTAATTTTTATGAAAGAAAAAAAACAGAAAGAAGTTTCACAATATGTTGATGAATCCCAAATGATTGAATTTTCCTCAAACGTGGAGGATTTTAATGCTGGATTTAGAATATTGCATTTGGAAAAAACCTTGCAAAACATAAAAGAGCGAGCAAAATGTGAAAATTTTAAAAAAGCAATCGATCAGTTTATGTCAGATTTTGAGAAAATTAAAACCTATGCTTTGTTGAATACCACAACAGATGAAAATAGATTCCAACCGTCGACACCATTTAGGATGGCTTTTCTGAAGGTACAGCACGAAAACGATTTTCTCAATAATCTTCACAGTTTTCTAAAGCAAGACTAAGCAACTGATATAATAAAATAAAAAAAAGAGCAGATTTTCACCGCTCTTTTTTTACGTTATCTTCCAAATGCAAAGTATTTTTCCAGTGGATGATGTTTGTTGTGCAGCCAGTCGGAGACCATTTCCATTCCCGTTACCGAAAATGTAATTCCGTTGCCGCCAAATCCGAGTACAAAATAGGAGTTTTTAAAATCTTTGTGCGTACCGATGTAGGGTAGCCCATCTTTTGTAGATCCGAAAGTTCCTGCCCAAGCAAAATCTTCTCTAAATGTAAATTTTGGAAAGTTCTTATGAAATTTCTGTTCGAGAATTTTCGCTTTTTTAGTCAGCATTTCATCTCTTTTTTCAGGATTGTAAAACTCTTCATCTTCTCCGCCAATCAGCATTCGGTGATCATCGGTGGTACGCATGTACAGATAAGGATCTGCGGTGTTCCAAAGCAGGATATCTTTGTACATTTTGGTCAGCTTTTCGTCAACTTCGGAAACTATAGCGTAGGTGCTTAACAAATCAACAAACTTTTCTTTGATTAAATTGGTGCTTTCGTAGCCAATGCAATAGACCACTTTATCGGCAGTAATTTTAGCTCCAGATTTTAAGCTGATGATATTTTTTCCCTTGTAGGTGCGTGTGGAAATCATTTCCGTTTTATCGAAAACTTCCAAACCTTTTTTCACGTTGTAAGCTAAAATTTCGTGCACTAATTGAAATGCGTCTACACTTCCGCCTTGTTGAGAAAGGATTCCACCAAAGGAATTTGGAATTTCAAATTGATTTTCAATATCTTCCGCTGTAAGCCATTTAACTTCAAAACCAGCTTTTTCTCGTGCTTCAAACTCTTGTTTTAACCCATGAACATCTTTTTTGAACGCAGCAAAATACAGCGATTCCTTTTTCTTGAATCCAGCTCTCGATTTTATTTCTTTGCAAACCTGTTGCAGTTGATCAATAGCATCAGAACATGCTTTGTAGCACATTACAGCTGCTTTTTCACCTATTTTTTCAGAAAGTTCATACAAGGGAACATCAATTTCGTATTGCAACATCGATGTGGTTGCGGACGAACTTCCATGTGCAATCTCTCTTTTGTCGATAAGAATGGTTTTTTTGCCATC
>JAEWYW010000067.1 GCA_023458535.1 Bacteroidota bacterium | reverse complement strand
TGGCTGATCTCCACCAAAACTCTGAGTATGTGGTGCCGCGTCTAACAAAATAGTTGGACTGAAACCCTTTAACAAAATATTTCCTAAGCTTCCCTGATCCTGTGAAAATCCTACTTCTGTGATTACTCCTACAAAAACACGTTCCGGACTTTCTTCTACATCTTTATAGTTAAAAATGGCTGTTAATCTTTTTCCTAAAAAGTCTTGAGCACTTTCCAAACGGTAGTTTTCTGCAGAACCCATTACATCGTAGGCAAGCTCAACACTAAACTCATGATGCTTTTTAGCGCTTTGTACCAATTTAAAATGTTTGAAGTGAGGAATAGATTGCCCTTCAATCACCAGTCGTAGTTTTACTACACGGTTTATTCCAAAAATTTGTTGAGCTGCAATATTTGCAGCATTAAAAATCTTGGATGTCGGTTGGTTCTTCCATAAATCATCATCTACAATGTTTGATCTGCCTGTTGTGAATTCTTTATTCATAGGGTTAAAAGAGTTACTCGGAGCTTTAGGTGCTAATGGAGAACCTGATTCCACTTTATTAAAAATGGAGTCATTAGCCATTGCATTTAAATTTTGTGACGAGAAGTCAGGTTGCGTTCCGTTACTGGAGGCTGACTTATTATTTATTTTATCATCTTGAAACATAATCAATTGTGGTTTTTATCATTAAAAATTAACTGGAGAAAACAATATATAGATAAACAACAAAATCCCTGATGTCAATTTTACATATTGACACCAGGATTATTGTCTAATTATTTGCATAAATATGCCTATCCTGCGGGCCAAAAGCCTTCGTAAGCAGAATTACCATACTCAATCGTTTCTGCACTTACTACAAAAGTGATCAACATGTTATTATCATTCAAAGCATCAAAATCTACTTCGTGATGGATCACATAGCCGTTTTCCCATTTCAGTTTGATTAATTCACCCTCCTCATGTGCTTTATTAAAAGTAATCTCACCAACCGTTGGTTTGTATTTCCCATTGAGTAAACTTTCCAGAATTGCTGAGCTTTCAGTTGCCTCAATTGTCACTTTCACCAAAGCGTTCGAAGGATCTGACGCCACTCTACCAGAAACATCTGTGGTTCTTGATACTTCGTAATTTAATTTTAAAACTTTTTGTTCTGAACCTCCGTTGAACTTTAACAGTCCTCTTGAATTGTTTGCTGCCATGATATGCAATTTTAATGTTAATTAATAATTTCTTTGTTATCTTCTTCCCAAAGATAAAATACATATTTTACTTTCTTTGTAGTAGAATTACTACAATTTGTACTTTTTAGAAAACTTTAACAAAAAAACATCTCTAAAAAATAGAGATGTTTACAGTGATATTTAAGCTTAAAAATTTACTTTCTTAAATCCTCTTTAACTTTCTTTGCTCCTTCTTCCACCTTCGCCGCTCCTTTAGCTGCAGCATCCTTTACATCGCTGCTTACCTCTTTTGCACCATGCTTAATGTCTTGACCTGCTTTATCCAGTCCTTTTTTTGCGTCCTGAGCAGCAGCATCAATCTTATTGCCTAATTTATCTGCGCCTTCTTTAATGTCGTTACCAGCCTTATCAACACCCGCCTTTACATCATTTTTGGTGTTGTTAAGACGTGTAGTATCTACACCAGTGGTAGTTGTTGTCTCGGAAGTTGTAGTAGTAATACTGCCATCTGGATTTTCAACTGACTCGGTTTTTGTTGAAGTTTTTGCACATGAAACCACTATAAGGGATAGAAGTGTTGTGGTTAAAAATAACTTTTTCATAATGTTTATTTAATTTTTTAAATTTAAAAAAAATCACATCAAAATATATGCAGAATTAATTTTTCTTGGGTTCAGATGAAGAATTATTAATATTTTTCTTTTCACTTTCCTGAGTCTTTGTGGATTCATCTTTCTTTTTCCGTTCCTTTTCAATCTCCTCTTTCATTTTTTTCTCCTCTTCTTGTTGCTTTAATACTTGGCGCAAGGAATCCTGATATTGTTGTGAAGACATACGAATCTGCCGCGCCACATCCACAGATATTGCTCCAGAAGAAAATGAGTCAATTGCTGTAGTATCGTATGGAGCATGTACTGCTGCCTCGGTGCTATGAGTATCCATTTTTGCGTCTTTTTTGGAACAACCAATCATTAAAAAACTGAAGATCATCAAAATATAAACTAAACTTTTCATCTCTTTATCTTGAATTCGGTTATTACAGGAAAATGATCTGAAAGCTTCACATCTCGGTCTATTGTATAGGAAATAGGTTCAATTTCTTTTGAAGTAAAAACATAATCAATTCTGAGCGGAAATTTATAGTCGTGAAAACTTGTTGCACTGCCATTTCCCACTTCAGTGAAAACATCTTTTAAACCATTTCCCAAATTGTAGTACTCATATGAACTTGGAACGGCATTAAAATCACCCATTAAAAATATGGGATAAGGAGAATCATCAATTCCTTTTCTAATGAGTTTTACCTGATCTTGATGATCTTTAAATGTAGGTATTAATCTTCTGAGAATATTTTTTACTTTTTGTTCGTCCTGTTCTGAGTTTCCATTAAGTTTTACCATGCTTTTTTCAAACTGAAAAGGTTGCAGATAAACATTTATAAAACGATATGTTTGATCATTTATTTTAATATCATGGTAATCACTGTAGGAATTGACATCTAGGGAGCTTGCAATCAATTGTTTATTGCCCACGACTTTATGTTTGGTATACATCTCAACAATAGGAGAAATCTGATAATGATGATATCCACTTTGCTTCAGTATTTTTTGATCACCTAAATTGCTTTCCTGTAAAAGTACAACATCCGCGTCCTGACTTTTTAAATATTCCATAACTTGATCCACTCCCATCACACCACCTTTCACATTAAATGATAACAGTTTAAGATTGGCTTCCTCTTTGCTTTTTGAGGAAAAATTCACCCATCTTTTTATTGGATTGAGCATCAATAATGTTAGAAATAGAAATGCAAATGCTCTTTTCTTCCAACTGATGATCCAAAAAACAATCAATAAAAAATGAACAATAATCAGTATGGGAAAAGCCAAGGATAAAAGATTAAAACCCGCAAAGATTTTAGGAGGAATATAATTATTGAGCATGGTGCCCAACAGCATCAGCACTACAAAAATATGTACAAAGAAAATTATTGCCCTTATAACCTTCATCTTAATTCAACCTGTACAAATGTTTTTTCCAGATACTTGCTAAAATAAAACCTACCAAAGCACCTCCCACGTGTGCAAAGTGAGCGATTCCGCCAACATTTCCTCCTAGACCTAAAAATAC
>JAEWYW010000066.1 GCA_023458535.1 Bacteroidota bacterium | reverse complement strand
GCTGGTTTTTCTACCAATCTTAGAAATGCCAATACCACAACTTCAGAAATAGCGTATGAAAGCGTGGGTAGTAAATTTATCGTTCAGTTTACAGATTTACAAGGGAATGCAGCTTCTGCTGCCCAATTGTTAAATTTTCAATTGCAGCTAGATTCCACCGATAACTCTATATCTATTGTTTACGGTACTTGTGCTTCTGGTTCTGCTACCTTAACAGGGCAGGTAGGAATAAGAGGTGCTGAAAATTCAGATACCAATAATAGATCAGGAAGCAACTGGACGACAACCGCTGTTGGTACCAGTAATTCTTCAACGGTGACTTTAGGATTAGGTGGGGGAACTGCAGTTCCTGCATCTGGGCTTACTTTTACGTATAACCCTGGCACTTGGCTTACTGCACCAACATCATTTGCTACTCTGCCCTATACAGAGAATTTTTCTTCATGGGCAAACGGAAATTCAACAGCAGATCTTCCAAATGCAATCTATTGGAGAACTTGGCCGTCTAGAGGGGATAATTCTTGGAGACAAAGCGACATTTCCAGTGGTTTTACTTCCGCTAGTGGATGGGAGGGAACTTCGGGATCTGCAACCATATCTTCTCCAGCTGTAGCCCCAGCTGCAAGATTCCATACATACAATTCGGGCTATTTCTATCAAGGGTACATGGATCTTTATGTCAATTTATCCACTGGAGGAGTCGGCGAAAGGGTAATTTCATTCGATTATATCAACACTTCAGGCTCAGATAAACTAGAGGTGTTGTTATCTACCGATGGAGGATCCACGTTTTCATCTTTAGGAACTGCATTAGGTATAGAGGGATCTTGGGTTAACAAATCATTCTTCACCACCTCTACTTCACAAAACGCCATTGTCAGATTTTTAGCGACTTCAGATTTTGGAACAACAGATATATATGTCGACAATCTTTCGATAAATACGAATTCTACTGTTCCTAGCTGCTCTGTAATAAATTCGCCCGCTGATAATGCCACAAACGTATCTAGGACTCCTACCTTTACATGGACGGGATCACAAACTGCGACATCTTATATAATTAACCTCGGCACCACTCCAGGTGGAACAGATATAATGAATAATGTAGACGTAGGAAATACAACATCATACACCGTTCCTGCTGCTTCTACGTTACTGTATGGCACACAATACTACCTTACTGTACTCCCAAAAAATAGTTATGGCAACGCGACTGGTTGTACACAAACTGCTTTTAAAACGGTAAACATATCTTGCCCAACAGTAAGTTTACCTGCCAATAATGCAATTAATCAGCCTACCAATCCTACCATAACATGGGCTGCTAGTGCAGATGCTTCAAGCTACAGAATAAGCGTTGGCACAACACCTGGAGGTACAGATGTTTTAAATAATTTCGACGTTGGAAATGTGTTAATGTATCAATTATCTGGTTTGATTAACGCGACAAAATATTATTACACTATCAATGCCTATACCTCGTATAATACATCATCAATCAGTTGCAGCGAAAGAAACTTTACAACAATTTGCCAGGCCACTACAGCGCCATATTCTGAAAATTTTGATACAACTGCCGTAGGATCAACTTCTAATACAAATGCTCCATCTTGCTGGGCATATGTAGAAACATCTGGGCATTCTGGTTACGGTTATGTAGTAAGTAGTTCGGGTAATTTCACATCTAGTCCTAACTCGTATTATATGTATAACAGTGGTCAAACTAGTGGGAATATGCTACTTGTTTCTCCTACGACTACCAATCTCATGGATGGAACATTTAGAGTCCGATTCATGGCTAAAGGTGATAAATTGGTTGTAGGTACAATGTCTGACCCTACAAATCCGTCAACATTTACAGCAATTGGATCTACTATTACATTAACGTCCGCTTGGAAACAGTATTTTGTTAATATTCCCGCAGGGACCAATCAGAATTTAGCTATTAAACAAGGAAGCACATCACTTTATTATAGTGTTTATATAGACGATATTAGTATTGAAGCTATTCCTGCATGTGCTGAGCCAACGAACTTATCAGCTGGTACAATAACATACAAATCAGGCATTGTATCGTGGAACGCTTCAGCTTCAGCACCAACTAATAATTATGATATTTATTTAAGCACATCAAGTTCTACACCGGCAAGCACTGCAATACCTACTTATACGAATGTTACAAGTCCGTATACTTTAAGTACATTAAATCCTTCCACTATATATTATGTTTGGGTGAGATCAAACTGTGGAAATTCTACAAGTCCTTGGGCTCCGCTTCCATCATTCACAACAAGTAGTTTCTGTCCTACTGTTACTGCTCCTGCTGCGAATGCTACTGGAGTTTCACTAACACCAACATTTACTTGGTCAGCACTTACTGCAGCAACAGGTTATAAAATTTCTATTGGTACCACTTCTGGTGGAACAGATATTTTAAATAACTATGATGTTGGGAATGTTCTAACTTATACACATCCTACTGCACTAAACGAGTCGACAAGGTATTATTATACGATAAATGCATACGATGCAGATGTTACTTCCCAATCATGTACCGTTAGAAGTTTTACTACAGTTTGCGGAATATTATCTGCACCTTTAACAGAAAACTTCAATTCAGGTTCTCTGCCAACATGCTGGTCTACATCTAGCACTAACAATACGTCATATGCACTTTGGTTATTTGGAAATTCTCCTCAAGATTATGGGACAACTTACAGTGCCTCTGGTCAAAATAATACAGCTGGACAATTTGCATACGTAGATGCATCAGATCCTTATAGTGGAGTTCATGATGTAACATTACTTTCGCCACAAATTAATTTGACTGGTCTATCTTCACCAACTGTAGGTTTCCGATGGTTTAAAAATCACGGTAGCGTTGTTAACCCTACTTCTCAACCAAATTATGACAATAATAAACTAACAGTTCAGGTTAAGGACATAACTACTTCAACTTGGGAAACTATTTTTACCAGTTCAACCAATGCAGCAACATGGCGAACAGAATCCATTTTACTGCCAGCAAATTACTTAGGTAAAACAGTTCAAGTAAGATTTGTTGTTGATAAAGACGTGGCTGGTAATGGTTACTTTTATGACAATTTGCTACTTGATGATTTTAGTGTAACTAATTTTACAAACCTTGCAACCACTGAAATAAAACCAGTTAAATCAGAAATCAAAATCTATCCTAATCCATTCTCTGATGTATTAAACATTTCTGATATTGAAAAAGTGAAATCTATTTCAATTATGGATGCTTCAGGTAAAATGGTTAGAAGTTTTGATAAGCCAGATGCTCAATTAAGGCTTTCAGATTTAAATTCTGGAATGTATATGGTAATTCTGAACATGAAAGATGGTTCCAGACAAACCATAAAAGCTATTAAAAAATAAATACTTAATGCTTTAATACTAAAGCTATCTCACATTGTGAGGTAGCTTTTTTTCAATCCAACTTCTTAATAATGCTCCACTGCTTTATAAATGTAAAAATTGAAGCGGCGATTTTCGAAGAAAATCGCCGCTTGCTATAAAAAGTGATTGTGTGTCTAAAAAAGTTCTTTCGCGATTTTTTTAATATTATCGCTTTTACCCATGGAATAAAAATGCAAGACAGGAACCCCAAAATCCATTAAATCTTTACATTGCTGAATGGCCCATTCAATACCTATTTGCTTAACAGCTTCATTGCTTGGCGCCTTCTCCACGGCAGCTATCAAATCCTCTGGTAAATCTATCTTGAAAACTTTTGGAAGCATCTGTAAATGTCCTTTGGTAGCAATAGGTTTTATCCCAGGTATAATAGGAACATTTATGCCAATATTCCTCGCTTCCTGCACAAATGTTTTAAATTTTTCATTATCGAAGAACATTTGGGTCACTACATAATCTGCACCAGCATCCACTTTAGCTTTTAGCCATTTTAAATCATAGGTTAAAGATGGGGCTTCAATATGTTTTTCAGGGTAACCCGCAACTCCAATGCAGAATTTATTTTGGTCATCCGAAATTTCTTCATTGTGCAAATATTTTCCTCTTCCCAAATCATTAATTTGATGAACAAGATCGGTAGCATTAGGATTTCCCCCAATAGTCGGCTGAAAATGCTGTTGACCCTTCATGGCATCCCCACGTAATGCCATTACATTGTCGATTCCGAGATACATACAGTCCACCAATAAATACTCAGTTTCTTCTCTGGTATAACCTCCACAAAGCACGTGCGGAACTGTATCCACATTGTATTTATGTTGTATAGCTGCACAAATTCCTAAGGTGCCTGGCCGCATTCTGGTGATTTTTCTTTCCATCAGTCCGTTCCCTTTATCGAGATAAATATATTCCTCACGTGAGGTGGTTACGTCAATAAAAGGTGGATTAAATTCCATTAGTGGATCGATATTTTTGTATAAATCAGCGATGCCACTTCCTTTTTGTGGTGGAACAATTTCTAATGAAAATAAGGTTTTATTTGCGTTTTTGATATGATCTGTGATCTTCATTTTTTTAAATGTGTTTTGTGGATGTTTATTTAGATTTCGACGGCGAAGCCGCCGAAACTAAATAAAAACCAATTTTTAATCAGCTAAATTTGGACTTAACCATTTTTTGGCGGTGTTGATGTCTTCGTTTTTACGTTCTGCATAATCTTTAAGTTGGTCTTCGGTTATTTTTCCCAGACCAAAATATTTCGAATATGGACTGCCGAAATAGTATCCAGAAACCGAAGCTGTAGGCCACATGGCCAAGCTTGACGTAAGTTCTACACCAATATTTTCCTTCACTTGTAAAAGATTCCAAATGGTTAATTTCTCTGTGTGATCCGGACAAGCTGGATAACCTGGTGCTGGACGTATGCCCTTATATTTCTCAGAAATCAATTCTTCATTATCTAGGTTTTCATCTGCAGCATAACCCCAATATTCAGTACGGACTTTCTTATGCAGATACTCAGCAAAGGCTTCTGCTAAACGATCCGCTAAAGCTTTTACCATTATCGCGTTATAATCGTCATTTTCTTCTTCGTATTTTTTGGCAAGTTCGTCTGTTCCAAAACCTGTAGTGACACAAAATGCACCTATGTAATCTGTTTTTCCAGTGGATTTTGGAGCGATAAAGTCTGATAAAGCCAGATAATCCTTTCCTTCCGATTTTTTTAGCTGTTGGCGAAGTGTTCTGAAGATGAATTTTTCTGAGTTATTTTCTAACTCAATATCATCATTTTCAGTTGCATTAGCAGGAAAAATTCCAAATACAGCTTTTGCAGTTAACAATTTTTCGTCAATGATTTTTTTGAGCATTTTTTGAGCATCAGAGAAAAGTTCCGTTGCCTGTTCACCCACCACATCATCTTTTAAAATTTGCGGATATTTACCGTGAAGATCCCAACTTCTGAAGAAAGGTGACCAATCGATAAAGTCTACTAAATCTTCTAAATTTTGCTGTTCAATAATCTGTATTCCTATATTTTTAGGTTTAAAAATATTTTCGTTTTGCCAGTCGATTTTGAATTTCTTTGCGCGCGCTTCTTCTATTGAAATATATTCTTTATCAATTTGTCTGTTTAAAAATTTCTCCCGGAAATCTTCATATTCCTGTTTCAAATCTAAACTGTACACATTGGATTTTTCACGATTTAATAAAGAACTCACCACGTTTACAGCTCGTGACGCATCATTAACATGAATCACAGTATTTTTATATTTTGGATCAATCTTTACGGCAGTATGCGCTTTTGAAGTAGTAGCACCACCAATCATCAATGGAAAATCAAGGTTTTGACGGTCTAATTCTGCTGCGATATGGACCATTTCATCTAAACTCGGCGTAATTAATCCGCTGAGACCAATCACATCCACCTTTTCATCAATCGCGGTCTGAATAATTTTTTCAGCAGGAACCATAACTCCCAAATCAACAATTTCGTAGTTGTTGCATCCTAAAACCACACTCACGATATTCTTTCCGATATCATGAACGTCACCTTTAACGGTAGCCATTAGAATTTTTCCGTTGGAGGGTTTTGCAGAATCTTTTTCGGCTTCTATATATGGCTGAAGGTAAGCGACTGCTCTTTTCATTACACGAGCAGATTTTACTACTTGGGGTAGAAACATTTTCCCGCTTCCGAATAAATCTCCTACAACTCCCATTCCTGTCATGAGATTAATTTCAATTACATGCAATGGTTTTTCTGCTTGCTGGCGTGCTTCTTCAACATCTTCTTCAATAAAACGATCGATACCTTTCACCAGGGAATGAGTAATTCTGTCCTGTAGTGGCTGTTTTCGCCATTCTAAATCCTCGGTTTTTTCCTTTTTAACCGATTTGTGTTTCTCGGAATAATCCAGTAGTCTTTCAGTGGCGTCATCTTTTCTGTCTAAAATAACATCTTCTACCAGTTCTAAGAGTTCTTTTGGGATTTCATCATAAACTTCAAGCATCGCCGGATTTACAATCCCTATATTCATTCCTGCTTTTATGGCGTGGTATAAGAATACGGAATGCATTGCCTCACGTACAGTGTCATTTCCTCTAAAGGAGAAAGATACGTTAGAAACTCCACCGCTTACTGACACATTAGGAAGGTTTTCACGAACCCATTTTGTAGCCTGTATAAAATCTAAGGCATTTTTTCTATGCTCATCCATTCCTGTTGCCACAGGAAAAATATTCAAGTCGAAAATAATATCTTCAGACGGGAAACCAACCTTGTTCACAAGAATATCATAGGACCTTTTAGCAATATCTATTCTTCTTTCGTAGTTATCCGCCTGCCCAACTTCATCAAAAGCCATCACAATGACTGCTGCGCCATACCTTTTTACTTTTTTGGCGTGTTCTATAAATAGTTCTTCGCCTTCTTTTAAACTGATGGAATTCACTACACATTTCCCCTGAACAACTTGTAAACCAGCTTCTAAAATTTCCCATTTTGAGGAATCTATCATGATAGGAATTCGGGAAATATCTGGCTCGGAGGCTATAAGATTCAAGAATTTAGTCATGGCATGAACACCATCCAACAATCCGTCATCCATATTCACATCCAAAATCTGCGCACCACCCTCCACCTGATGTCTGGCAATTTCTAGGGCTTCGCTGTATTTTTCTTCTTTAATTAAACGAAGAAATTTTTTGGATCCCGCAACATTGGTACGTTCACCGACGTTAATAAAATTACTTTCGGGAGTAATGATTAATGGTTCTAATCCCGATAATTTAAGGTATTTCATGAAATTTAATAAACTCTTACTCTTCTAAAATATAATAAGCATTGGTTGCATTTGTTTTGAGCAACTCTCTGTGTTTTCCAAGAGCAGTGAGCAGAGGGAATTTCTTATAATTAAGCTGTTGTTCTTCAGCAAATTTTTCTATCTCTTCCGTAATTTCATTGTAGTAAACATAACTGTAATTTGGGAATAAATGATGTGCCACATGGAAATTGAAATTTCCCAAGACATTTCTAATAAACCAATTGTTATTAGATAAATCATTCGTTACCTCAAACTGATGTCTCAACCAACTGAATGGTAAATGATCTTCTTCATCTAACTTCGGAAACATATTATCCGGAAGAGGGTGAAGCGGAAGCAATACAAAAAGGGCGAAAATACTCGCAACGATAATCTCAAGAAACCAAGCGCCTAAAGCTAAACCTATAGAAACCTTAAAAAATGCAATGGGAACGATAATCTGATAAAAGAAGTAAAAAAGTTTATAAGCAATCATTTTTACCTTTTCAATAGTAGGAATTTTTCCTGCCGTCCTATGTATCGCTCTATTCTTATCGAAAAAATCTCTAAAATCTCTTATAAACATCCAGTTAAACAGATAAAGAGGATAAACGAAATAGAATATTTTATGTTGTATTTTCTGTATTCCTTTGGCTTCTACTCCAGGAACAATGGCTAAAACTCCACTTTGTTCAATGTCTGTATCCCAACCGTCTACGTTGGGGTATGCATGGTGACTAACGATATGTCTTTTTTTCCAGATATATGAATTAGCCCCTATAAAATCGAAGATATGCAAGATCAACCAATTAAGCCTTTTGCTTTTAAAAATATTGTTATGAGCAGCTTCGTGGATGAGGTTTAAATAAATGAGAACCAGTAAAATTCCCATTCCTACGTAGCAGCCCACATATATCCAAGGATTTTCTGCATTGATGAGCGCTAAAGCATATAAACCAAAGTACATAACAGGGAGTAAAAATGCTTTTATCTGAATGTAAACATCTCTATTCTCTGGAATGCTCTCTACTCTGGCGTTTACTTTCTTTCTCAACTCGTTGAAAAGCTTAGTTTCTGTACTATTTTTAAAATAAATCGGTTTTCCTGACATCTTCCTCTTCTTTTTGGATTTGTTTTGGTTAATAAGTAATTTACCTTTATTCAAGCCCTAAAATACGAATTTTATTGGTCTGTATAAGCAAGAATTTTCCTTGGTTT
Source organism: Bacteroidota bacterium (assembly GCA_023458535.1). Lineage (GTDB taxonomy): Bacteria > Bacteroidota > Bacteroidia > Flavobacteriales > Weeksellaceae > Chryseobacterium. Next base: position 25,046 of record JAEWYW010000066.1, on the reverse strand, counting down.
GTAATTTTTCACCAAGTCTGCAATTGCTTTAATGTGCTCCGGAGTGGTTCCGCAACATCCTCCAATAATATTGATCAAACCTTTTTCAACATATTCTTTTACCTGAGATGCCATGTCTTCTGCTGTTTCATCATACTGTCCGAAAGCATTGGGTAAACCCGCATTTGGATAGGCCGAGATGGCAAACTGAGAATTATTGGAAATGGTATCCAAGTAAGGAGTTAGCTGTTTGGCTCCTAATGCACAATTGAAACCAACACTCAGTAAATTAAGATGCGACACCGAAATTAAAAAAGCTTCTGCTGTTTGTCCACTCAAGGTTCTTCCCGATGCATCTGTTATGGTTCCAGAAACCATTATGGGAATTTCGATGCCTCTTTCTTCCTGAACTTCATCAATGGCAAAAAGAGCTGCTTTAGCATTTAACGTATCAAATATTGTTTCCACCAAGAGTATATCCGAACCACCATCCAGCAGTGCTTCCGCTTGTTGCTTGTAAGCAGTTTTCAATTCATCAAAAGTTATTGCTCTGTAAGATGGATCGTTAACATCCGGACTCAAACTTGCGGTTTTATTGGTTGGGCCGATAGATCCAGCTACGAATCTTGGTTTTTCGGGATTCTGAGCGGTAAATTCATCACATACCTTGCGTGCTATTTTTGCAGATTCAAAATTCAGTTCATAAACCAAATCTGCCATGTTATAATCTTCCATTGCGATGGTAGTTCCAGAGAAAGTATTGGTTTCAATGATGTCTGCACCTGCTTCCAAATACTTCCGGTGTACCTCTTCAATGGCCTGCGGCTGCGTTAAAGAAAGCAAATCATTGTTGCCTTTTAGAGGAGAACTCCAATCTTTAAACCGCTCGCCACGATAATCTTCTTCCTCGAATTTGTACCGTTGAAGCATGGTTCCCATGGCTCCATCAAGCACCAAAATCCGCTCCTGAAGAATTTCTTGAATGACGTGATTGTTTTTCATATATTATTTTTAATTTTTTCTTATTGATATTTCAGTGTTAATCCAATGCCTGACGGAGATCATTGATGATGTCTTCCACATTTTCTAAACCAACCGAGCAACGCACCAAACCAGCTGTAATGCCCACTTCATTTCGCTCTTCATCCGTAAGTTTTGAATGTGTGGTTGAAGCAGGATGTGTAACAATGGTTCTGGTATCACCTAGGTTCGCCGACAGCGAACACATTTTAATTTTGTTAAGGAAATTTCTACCACCTTCGATTCCACCTTTCACCTCGAAAGCGACAATGTTTCCACCCAATTTCATCTGTTTTTTAGCAATTTCATAACTCGGATGAGATTTGAGAAAAGGGTATTTCACCAATTCTACATTGGGATGAGATTCTAAAAATTCCGCCACTATTGCTGCATTTTCACAATGTTTTTCTACCCTAATCGCCAGTGTTTCTAAACTTTTCGACAATACCCAGGCATTGAAAGGTGACATGGCAGGACCTGTATTTCTAGCAAAAAGATAGATTTCTCTTATTAAATCTGCCCTTCCTACAGCAACTCCTCCTAAGACCCTGCCTTGTCCATCAATTAGTTTTGTGGCGGAATGTACCACCACATCTGCTCCATATTTGATCGGTTGTTGGAGATAAGGAGTAGCAAAGCAATTATCCACAATAAATAAAAGATTGTGTTTTTTTGCAATTTTACCCAAAAGTTCCAAATCTAAAATTTCAATGGCTGGGTTCGTAGGCGTTTCTACGTATAAAATTTTTGTGTTAGGCTGTATAAAATTTTCGATTTGATCTACCTCCTCAGCTTTAAAATAGGTGGTATTGATATCCCATTTTGGAAAATACTTTGTGAAAAGGGTATGTGTAGAACCAAAAACGGATTGACAGCTTACAATATGATCACCTGCGTTAAGCAAAGCCGCAAACGTAGAGTAGATGGCAGCCATTCCAGTTGCAAATGCGTAACCACTTTCTGCGCCTTCCATTAACGTAATCTTATCAATAAACTCTGTTACATTCGGGTTGGAAAATCTGCTGTATAAGTTTTTGTCTTTTTCTTCAGCAAAGCTTGCACGCATGTCCTCAGCATCTTCAAAAACGAAACTTGAGGTAAGATAGAGTGGTGTAGAATGTTCATCAAACTGTGATCTTTCAGTTTGTGTTCTCACCGCTAAAGTTTCGAAGTTGGTATGTTTATTTTGTTCGTTATTCATTATTATGATATTTTTTCTAGAAATTTGAATGCATTATTTTGTTTCGCTTACCCTAAGAATATCTCCAAAAACACCTCTCGCTGTAACGTTGGCTCCTGCGCCAGCACCCATAATAACGATAGGGTTTTCACCGTAGCTTTCTGTGTAAATTTCAAAAATAGAATCGGAGCCTTTTAATTGCCCTAAAGCTGAATTGGCAGGTACAGAAACCAAATTTACATCCAACTCACCTTTATCTTTGCTTAAATCTCCATGTAAATCTCCAGTGTAGCGCAGAACATGGTTGGGTTCTTGAGCGTCTTTTATTTTCTGAAAAACATCATCCAGTTCTTCTAATCTGTTGATGAATTCTTCTTTAGAAATAGGGAGCAAATCATCGGTTACTAAATTTTTGATGTTAATGTCCTCAAATTCATTTATTAGATCCAGCTCTCGGGATAAAATAAGTAATTTTCTGGCTACATCATTTCCGGATAGGTCTTCACGCGGGTCTGGTTCGGTAAAGCCTTTTTCCATGGCTTCTTTAATGATGGTAGAAAATTTATCATCTCGAACTGAAAACTGATTGAAAACATAACTTAAAGTTCCTGAGAAAACACCTTTAATTCTCGTAATATTTTCTCCCGAAAGATGCAGAAGTTTTATGGTGTCTATTAATGGCAATCCTGCACCAACATTGGTTTCGTATAAGTATCTCTTTTTATTTTTTTTCAGGATTTCTCGCAGTTTGCGATAATCAGAAATAGGAAGTGTATTGTAAATTTTATTGGAAGAAACCACGTCGAAGCCATTGTCGATAAAAGTGGTGTAATTCTTTACAAAATCCGAACTGGCTGTATTGTCCACCAGAATAAGATTTTCAAGATTGTGTTCTTTGGATAAATTGATAATCTCCTCAAAATTAGTTTCATTCGTGGAATAATTAATTTTCTGACGCCAGTCGCTGCCAAAACCCGCTTTGTTGAATGCCATTTTTCTGGAGTTGGAGATGGCAACAACCTTTAAATCTATTCTTTTTCGATTTAAGATGTCATAAGCAGAATCTAAAATCTGTTCGATAAGGGTTGAGCCCACGTTCCCATGTCCAATTAAAACCAAATGTACAGCCTTGGGTTTTCCAAGCAGTTCCGTTTCGATGATGTTTTGTGTGATTTCCGTTTGGTTGTCGGTTACAACGATGTTCACTCTTCCAGCAGAAGCTACTTGGTTAAGCAATAATGGGAACACCTTATTGCGCTGAAGCTCTGAAAGAATTTTATTATAATTTTCAGAAACAAAACCAATAACGGCTAAATTATCGATGCTGTAAATATTGCTTACCACACCACTTTTTATCTCTTTGTCGAATTCTTTGCTTAGAACTTCAACGGCGTTTTCCGCATCTTTGGCATCCACTAAAACTGAAATTCCATTTTCGATTGCTTGCTGAGAAATAACACCAACGCTTACACCACCATTATTCAGAGCATTAAAAATTCTGGAGTCTACACCAATTTGCCCAAGGAAATCCTTGCCTTCGAAATTAACAATAGCCTTGTTTCTGTAAATATTTATGGGTTTATTTTGATCTGTCATTGTAGGTTTTTATAATTAATTAAATATGGTTTTTAAAATTTTGGTGAGTTGATCGTATTCCATTAAAAATGCATCGTGACCGTGAATGGAATGTATTTCGTGATAATAAATTTTACTGGAATTTTGTTTCATCTCCTCAAAAGTTTTTTTGATTTCAAATGCAGGAAAAAACAAATCAGAATCTACGCTTACTAAATGAATGTCAGCACTTATTTTTTTAATTTTTTGTGGATCTGCATCAATATTCATCAGTAAATGATTCATCAAACGATAGGCTTTTAAACTAAATCTTTCGGTTAACGCTTTACCGTGGTAGTTCAGCCAGTCGTGAGATTTAAAAGTTCCGTTTTCCAGTTTTTCACGATTAAATCTTAAGTTTAAAGATTTTGGTGTACGGTAGCATAACATCGCATGAGCTCTAGCTTTCTGAAGAGGCTTATCTGGATTTTCCAATAAGAACTTCTGAACCAAGCACTGTGCGAAAAGCCAATCCGAAGTCTTAAAATCTGTAGCAACAGGAATCAAGTGTTTTGCAAGATCCGGTTTCTGCGCTAACATTTCCCAACCGATAGCGCCTCCTACAGACCCTCCAATAAGATAATCAATACTTGAAATCTTTAAAGCATCTAAACCTGCGATAAAAATTGTTGCGATGTCTTTAGCGGTAAAGTCTTCGAAATCATCTATCAGAAAATCATCAAATCCATTTCCAGGAATATTAAAACAAATGACGGTATATTTTTGTGTGTCGATTGTTTTGTGGTCGCCAACAACATCTTTCCACCAACCTTTATTACCAGCAACATCAGAATTTCCTGTAAGCGCATGGTTCACCAATACGATAGGTGCCGAAAAAAGTGGTTGACCAAATATTTGGTAACTCAGTGGAATATCAGTTGTTTTTCCTGATGTGGTCGTAAAATTTTCTAAGAGTATGTGTTGCAGCACCGTTTTCAATTTCTTTTTTTAAACTGAAAATGCCACCTAGAGAAGTAGAATGAATAAAAATTCTTCGTTATCTTTCTTCAAAATAATTTGAGTAGAATGTAGCACCTTCTTCGTTTCCGAAGGGTTGCTAAGGCATCACTGGGTCTATTCCCTCCACCTTTCTTGATAACATTTTCAAGTATGTAAATGAACTAATATGGCGCAAAATTAATACATTTTCTCGAATATCAAAGAAATTAATTTATTATTTTAGCTATTTAATAGAAATCTACGATATGACTGCGGAACATGCACGCCTGAATGATGACAACTGGAAATTATGGGGACCCTATGTTAGTAACCGACAATGGGGAAATGTAAGGGAAGATTATAGCTCGGATGGCAATGCTTGGGAATTTACCAACCACGATATTGCGAGAAGTTATGCTTACAGATGGGGGGAAGAGGGTATTGCAGGAATATCAGACGACAAGCAGCTCATGTGTTTTGCGCCCGCTTTCTGGAATAAAAAAGATAAAATTATTAAGGAAAGATTTTTCGGTTTGAGTAACCATCAGGGTAATCATGGTGAGGACATCAAAGAAATTTTGTATTATTTAGACAATACACCCAGCCATAGTTTTATGAAGATGGTGTACAAATATCCTATCAACGAATTTCCTTATCAGGATTTGGTGGAAACCAACGCACAGCGTACAAAACAAGATGCTGAATACGAATTAATCGATACGGGTATTTTTAATCATAACGAGTATTTTGACATTTTTATTGAATATGCGAAGGCCGATTATAAAGATATCTTAATAAGAATTTCTGTATGTAACAGGAGTTCCAACAAAGCACCACTTGTCATCCTTCCAACAATTTGGTTCAGGAACAATTGGAAATGGGGATACAATAATTACAAGCCTTTTTTTAAAGCTATATCTGAGCATCAGGTTGAGGTGAAGCATGACAGTCTAGGCATTAAAAATTTCTACTCCAGAAATCCTTCCGAAACTTTATTCTGCGATAACGAAACCAACGTTAAACGCCTTTATGATCAGCCTTCTCACGGGATGTACTTTAAGGATGGTATTAATGATTATTTAATTGAAAATAAACCGAGCATCAATCCAGAAAAAATAGGTTCAAAAGCATGTTTTGTAATTGATGAGGAATTTGAAGCTGGAGAATGCAAATATTTTGATTTCAGACTAACAGATAGCGATTTTGAAGAAGCTTTTTCTGATTTTGATGAAATTTTTGATAGACGCCGCTGGGAAGCTGATGAATACTACTCAGAACTGCAAAAAGATGTTTCAGGTGATGATGAGAAAAATATTCAGCGACAAGCTTTTGCGGGTCTTCTCTGGAATAAGCAATTTTATCATTATAACGTTCATAAATGGTTGTATGGTGATCCCAATGCGCCTGTCGTAAGAAATTTTGATCAGTACGTTCGCAATACAGAATGGGAGCACCTTCATAATAAGGACATCATATCAATGCCTGATAAATGGGAATACCCTTGGTATGCCACTTGGGATTTGGGCTTTCACTGTGTGCCTTTTGCTTTAATTGATGGTAATTTTGCAAAAAAACAACTTCTGTTGCTAACCAAAGAATGGTTCATGCATCCCAATGGTCAGCTTCCTGCCTATGAGTGGAATTTAAGTGATGTTAATCCTCCAGTTCATGCATGGTCTTGCTTCAGAGTTTTTAAAATTGATGAAAAAAACAACGGAAAGCCCGATGTAGATTTTCTCGAAAAAGTTTTTCAAAAATTACTACTTAATTTCACTTGGTGGGTTAACCAAAAAGACAGAAATGGCAATAATGTTTTTGGTGGTGGATTTTTGGGTTTAGATAATATTGGTGCTTTTGATAGAAATGTTAAAATGCCTGACGGTCATTATTTGGAACAAGCAGACGGAACCAGCTGGATGGCGATGTACGCCCTTAATATGATGCGCATTGCTATGGAGTTGGCGCTTCATCGACCAGTGTATGAAGATATGGCGATTAAATTTTTTGAACATTACCTGTACATTGCCAAAGCCATGGACGATTTGGGTGGTGATAAACAAGGCCTCTGGAATGAGGAGGATGGATTCTTCTATGATTTGCTTCAAATGTCGGATGGGAGAAGCCTTTCGTTAAGGTTAAGAAGCATTGTTGGTTTAATTCCGCTGTTCGCTGTAGAAGTCGTTAATCACCAGACTTTAGAAAGATTACCTGCTTTTCGACAGAGAATGGATTGGATTTTAAGAAATAAACCAGATTTAGCAAAACTCGTCTCCCATTGGGAAGTGGAAGGTGTAGGTAAAAAACATTTAATGAGTATTTTAAGAAAGACAAGAATTCAAAAAGTACTGTCAAGAATGTTAGATGAAAACGAATTTTTAAGTGATTATGGAATTAGATCTATGTCTAAAGTCTATGAGAAAACGCCTTTCATTTTTAAATCTGAAACTACCGATAACGAATACGTTGTTCACTACACGCCTGCGGAGAGTGACAGCCGAATGTTTGGTGGGAACTCTAATTGGCGCGGTCCGATATGGTTTCCTATCAATTTTTTAATTGTGGAAAGCTTGGAGCGGTTTCATTATTATTACGGTGATAGTCTTAAAGTTGAATTTCCTGTCGGAAGTGGAAATGAAATGAATTTAAGTGAAGTTGCAGACCAGCTAAGCAATCGTCTGAAAAAAATATTTCTAAGAGATGATAATGGCAATAGACCTTTCAACAGAGGTTATGACAAGCTTAATCATGATGATTATTTTAAAAATTACATCATGTTCTATGAATATTTTAATGGCGACAATGGTGAGGGTCTTGGAGCATCACAGCAGAGTGGCTGGACCGCAACTATTGCAAAACTTTTGAAACCGAAGGTGTATTGAGATATTTGGTAGCGATTTGAAGTATTTTCAATTTATATAAAAATCTAAATATCCATTATAGTATCTTATGTCTCTCAAATTCTTTATTTCGATCAAATAAATAACGATAAGTTGCCAATTTCCTGGTCACTTGGGTATCCAAGTTTTCGGCAATTTTAGTCATTTTGGGGTTGAAATCACCAATCCATTGCAATTCTGTTGTGGTAAAATCGGTGTGTTTTCTTAAATGCAGAGTTCCTTCCATAATCATAAATCCATCTATACCTTTGCGTTGCCATTCGGGAACGACACCGAATACCAAACCCACCATTTTGGTGTTTTTCTTGAAATTCTTTAACAATAAAAACTTTAATTTTTGCCAAATACCAAATTTGCCATCCAAATATTTAAACCATTGGTTCAAATCTGGAATATTCATCCACATCGCAATAGGTTTTTCGTTTTCGTACACGAACCAGGATATATGTTCATTCAGAACAGGTTTCATGCTTTTAAACATCTTTAAAACCTTTGTGTATTCCATTTGTTTGCCTTCACCATGCGCTGCCCAGGCTTTATTATAAACCTCTGTGAAATCGTGAGCGAATTTCTCCAGTTGGTTTTTTTTCATGGGTTTTGCAGTGATGTTGGGGTTGCGTTTGTATTTTTCGTGCATGAGGGTGAATACTCGCGAAACCTCTGCGTGAACGGGTCTGCTGTAACAAAGTTGATTGAAATAAATCTGAAATCCGTAATTCTCAAAAAGTTCTTTGTAGTAGGGAGGATTATAGTTCATTCCATATAAAGGCTCTGAAAATCCTTCTATTAAAAGTCCCCAAAATTTATCTCTCTCTCCAAAATTTATGGAGCCATCCATAGCTTCCATACCCTTTTCCTGAAGCCAATTTTTACAAAAATCAAAAATAAAATCTGCTGTATGCTGATCATTGATACAGTCAAAAAAGCCGATACCACCAGTAGGAAAATCTTGTTTATAGGAGGGATTTACGAAAACTGCTATCTTACCAACAATTTCATTGTTTGCATTTTTGAACAGAAATCTTTCGCAAATTCCGGTTTTAAATAATTTGTTTTTTTTGGGATCAAAAACCGCTTCAATGTCCTGATCTAAAGGTCTTATATAATTCTCATCATTTTTAAATAAGCGCGCAGGAAAATCTAAAAAGCTTCTTATTTGGTTTTTGTTTTTTACGCCTTCAACAGTAATCATATGATATTTTCACGAAGGTCGAAAGGTAATATTTTTTAAATTAATTTGAAATAAAACAACAATATTATCCGTATTTTTGTTTCCAAATTTATAAAAATGAACGATTTTAATGATCAGGATGATGATGTTTTCACGGGAAAAGAGCATACTCCCATCAGGAAAGATGCTTTTGATTTGTCTCCAGATGAAAAAATAAAAAAAATCGAAGAGCTTTTTGGCGAAATAATGTACACTTTAGGAATGGATATGACGGATGATTCTCTTAAAGATTCTCCTAAGCGTGTTGCTAAGATGTACGTAACGGAAATTTTTGGTGGTCTTCTCCCAGAAAACAAACCAGGGATTTCCACATTCTCCAATAAATACAAATACCGACAGATGTTGGTGGAAAAAGACATTACGGTGTATTCTTTCTGCGAACATCATTTCTTGCCCATCATTGGTAAGGCTCACGTTGCATATATTTCCAATGGTGAAGTGATTGGTTTATCCAAAATCAACAGGATTGTAGATTATTACGCAAAGCGTCCGCAAGTTCAGGAACGTTTAACAATGCAGATTGTAGATGCTTTAAAAGAAGCTTTGGGGACGAAAGATGTGGCGTGTATCATAGATGCCAAACATCTTTGTGTAAATTGCAGAGGAATAAAAGATACAGCAAGTTCCACCATTACTGCAGAATTAAGTGGAATTTTCCGAACCAATCCAATTACTAGACAAGAATTCTTGCATTATGTAGGAAGCCACGCAAAATTTGATTAAATTAATTTGAAAATTTATAAATGATAAAATTTAGAAAATTACAGAATAGCTTATTCATTGTCAACATAGATTGTTGTCGATGTAATTTTTTGATCAATTTTTAAATCAGTAAATTTTCAATCTTTCAATACAAAACAATGCAACTTAAAATATACAATTCGCTAGCTGGCGAGAAAGAAATTTTTAAACCAATCTTTGAAGGTAATGTGGGAATGTACGTTTGTGGGCCCACTGTTTACAGCAATGTGCATCTAGGAAACGTAAGAACATTTTTATCTTTTGATTTTGTCTATCGTACTTTAATGTATCTGGGTTATAAGGTGCGGTATGTCCGCAATATTACAGATGCTGGACATTTAACTGACGATGGTGATGTGGATAACGATAGATTTGTGAAGCAGTCACGTCTCGAAAAACTGGAACCTATGGAAATTGTACAGAAATATACTGTAGATTTTCATAAAGTTTTAGATCTTTTTAATCTACTTCCTCCCACCATTGAGCCCACTGCAACTGGGCATATTTTGGAACAGATAGAGCTCACACAAAAGCTTATTGATACTGGTTTTGCTTACGAAAGCAATGGATCGGTTTATTTTGATGTTCTGGAATACAATCGCAGAGGTTTGAATTATGGTGAATTGTCAAAAAGAAATATTGAAGAGCTTTTTGCCAATACCCGAGATTTAGATGGACAGGGCGAAAAGAAAAACCCTCAGGATTTTGCGCTTTGGAAGAAAGCATCTCCTGCACACATCATGCGCTGGAACTCGCCTTGGGGTGAAGGTTTCCCAGGATGGCATTTGGAGTGTACTGCCATGAGTACTAAGTATTTGGGCGACCATTTTGATATTCATGGCGGTGGAATGGATCTTAAATTCCCTCACCACGAATGTGAAATTGCACAGGGAAAAGCATGCAATGGAGTGGAACCCGTTGGGTATTGGATGCATGCGAATATGCTAACAATGAACGGTCAAAGAATGAGTAAATCCACAGGCAACTACATTTTACCTATGCAGCTGGTTTCTGGTGAAAACGATTTTTTTGAGAAGCCGTTTTCTCCTGCGGTAGTGAGATTTTGCTTTTTACAGGCGCATTACAGAAGTGTGTTGGATATTTCTAATGAGGCGATGTTGGCAAGCGAGAAAGGATTTGCTAAATTGATGGAAGCTATAAAAGTGCTTAACACACAAGTTGTAGTAGCGGATGTAGAAGCGTCTTCATTTGATTTTAAAGCTTGGCGTGAAAAATGCGTTGATGCTTTGCTTGATGATTTCAATTCCCCTATTTTAATTTCCCATTTGTTTGAGGCGGTGAAAGTCATCAATTCATCAAAACTGGGTAAAGAAAAAATTTCAACAAAGGATTATGAGGAATTAAAAGACTTCTTAAACGCAATGGTTTTCGATGTTTTAGGTTTGCAGGAAGAGCAAGAAAATAATAATGAAAAGTTGGATCAAGCCTTGAATGTACTTATTGAATTAAGAAACCAGGCACGTAAAGCCAAAAATTTTGAACTTTCAGATCAAATTAGAGATAAGCTGCTTGCGGAAGGCATCGAACTGAAGGATGGTCGTGAAGGAACAACTTATGTCTTGAACTAAAATTTTTATTGATATAAATTCTGTTCAAAAATAATTAAATTAATAATCAATAGGATTTTTTGTTATTGAATTCAAAAATTACTTAAATTAGTAGTATCGAATTTCACAAAAAATCCTATTGTTATGAAAAAATATCTACTACCTGTTGCACTTCTTTTTGTAGGTGCTAGTTTACAAGCCCAGCAAGATTTTTTTGCGCTAACAGGAAAAGACAATAATGCCATCGCATTTAAAGATTTCCGAACCTTAGATCTTAGAAACGGTACATCTGGTGCTGCTATTTTTAGTGACGCCTCTTCTCCAAAAGTATTTTCTGACACCAAAAGAGGTTTTGTTACTGAAGACAAAAACACAGTAAATAATTCTCAGGCAGTTAGCATGGCTGCGCTGGCTTATAATAATGCGGATAATACATTGGTGTATATGCCGATGTTTTCATCCAACATTTATATTTTAAACCCAGAAACCAAGGAAACTGTTTTATTGGAAAATCCTTCTGTGAAAATTACATCTTGCGATATCAACTCTCACATTACAAGAATGACTACTGGCTACGACGGAAATGTTTATGCAATGAACAATTCTGGAACTCAGCTTATTCAAATCACCAAAAACAATGGCAAATACGTTATTAATAATCTTGGAATAATTAAAGACGATGCTTCAAACGGTGCCAATTCTTTCACGCAAATGCAAACTGGTTTTGGCGGTGATATGATTTCTGATGCTCAAAATAATTTATATGTTTTTGCAGCTTTCGGGAATGTTTTCAAAATCGATTCTAAAAATATGACAGCTATATTCATCGGAAAAATAGCAGGACTTCCAGAAAATTATTCAATAAACGGTGCTGCCGTTAACCAGAACGGAAATGTTGTTGTAGCGAGTGCGAAAGGTCTTCCTTTGTACGAAGTGAATATGGAAACTTTCCAAGCAACTTCTCTTAACAACGGCATTAATCTTCCAATTTATGATCTTGCCAGTAAATACTTCTTGAATGAAAGAATCTCCGCGACCAATGTATTAGCCGGTGTAGAGATCTATCCAACAAAGGTTACAGAGCAACATTTCAACGTTCGTGCGAATAATAAAGATATCAAAGGAAATATGCGAGTGGAAGTTTTCAGCATGGAAGGTAAAAAAGTGCAAGACAAAAAAATTACGCCAAACCGTGGTTATTATGAAGGTCAAATTGAGCTTGATAAAGCGCTGCAAGGTATGTACATCGTCAATATTACAGACGATTCCGGTAAACCTCTTTTAAGCAAGAAAATATTAGTTGAACAATAAATAATTAATGTTTAAAGACAAAACCTTCTTAGTTTTCTGAGAAGGTTTCTTCTTTTTAATGCGTAAATCTGTGAGTTATTCTGTATTTTTAAGGAGTAAACATTAGCTTCATGAAAATAATTTTTTCTGTTCAGTTTCATACGCAGTTAGGTGAAAATTTATGGCTGGAAGTATCAGATCAAAAGAATCCTCAAACTTTTGAGATGAGTTATACTGGAAATGGCTTTTGGACTTGCGAATTGGATTATTTCTCGAAGAAAATTGAGTACAGATACAAGGTAACCCAACACAATGGAGATATTCTCAATCAAGAATTGGTACCGCACAATGTGAATTTCCCTTACAATTATCAAGAATTCTTCATATTCGATCAATGGAATCTTAAAAATTTTCCTGAAAATTATTTAATCAATAAAGTTTTAGAGGTACAGTATCCAAATTTCAGTAAGGAACGAATTATCATAGTAAAGAAACATTCGCATTGGTTTAAAGTTAAAGTTCCCCTATCCAATAAAGATTTTCGCGTAGTTCTACTCGGTAGTACGCCTGAACTTGGCAATTGGGAGTATGAGAGAGCGGTAAAGATGTTTCGAACTGAGATAGGTGTCTGGGAGGTTCCCATCGAAATATCTTCGGAAACCGATTTTCAATATAAATACGCCATTTTTGATGCAGCGAAAAATCAGATTTTAGATTTGGAGTTGGGTGACAACCGCATTGCAAAACCCAATAACGAGAGGGATTTGTTGCATATTATTTCAGATCACAATTTTGAAACAAACAATGAATATTGGTTTCACGGAGCCGGAATTTCTGTCCCGGTTTTTTCACTAAGAACCGCAAACGGTTTTGGAGTAGGAGAATTTTCAGATATTAAAAATCTTGCAGAATGGTGTTCGCAACTCGGATTTAAAATAATTCAACTCTTGCCAATTAATGATACAACAGCAGATTATTCGTGGACAGATTCTTACCCGTATGCTGCCGTTTCTAATGACGCTTTACATCCGATATATCTTTCTCTTGAAAAATTAAATTTTAGTTTGTCGGATACAGATTGGACTGACTATCAGAGTGAAAAAAAAGCCTTAAACTCTCTTTCGCAGATTGATTATGAAAAAGTAATCCATCTAAAATGGAGATTTATTCAACTCATTTTTGATGCCAATAAGAAGGAAATAGTAAAAGATAAAGATTTTGGGAAATTCATAAAAGAAAACGAAAGATGGCTTGTACCTTATTCAGTTTTCTGTGTATTGAGAGATCAAAACAAAACCGCCGATTTCACCCAATGGAAAAATTATAAAAGGTATGTTGCTGGACGCATAAAACCATTTTTCACTCCGAAAAGCAAAGGGTATTTTAAAGTAATGATGCATTCTTGGGTACAGTATCAACTTCACTTACAACTTTCAGAAGCGGTGAACGATGCTCATCAGCTGGGAGTTTCCTTAAAGGGTGATTTACCTATCGGGATTTACAGATATTCTGTTGAGGCATGGACAGAACCACACCTTTTCGAAATGGATTATCAGGCAGGTGCACCACCAGATTTTTTCTCTACAAACGGGCAAAATTGGGGATTTCCTACCTATAATTGGAAAGCAATGGAAAAAGATGATTTTTCTTGGTGGAAAAGAAGATTTCATAGTTTAGAAAAATATTTCGATGCATTGCGCATAGACCATATTCTTGGTTTTTTTAGAATCTGGCGAATTCCAATTTCAGAAATAACCGGCTCAATGGGTTATTTTCACCCCTCAATTCCTCTGTGCTACAATGACTTTTTGAATGTGGGACTTGATTTTAGTTTTATGAGATATTGTCAACCCTTCATCAATGAGGAAATAATTGCCAAATTTTTCAGAAACGAATCAGAACTTATCAAACAGATTTTCTTGGTTCAAAACCAGGATCTCACGTATTCTTTTAGAGGGGAATTTTATTCACAGAAAGAAATTCAGAAATTCTGCACGGAACATAAAATTGATGAAGAAATTGAAGATCAACTGTTACATCTTTTTGCCAATCGCTTGTTTATAACGGAAGATATTAATGGCGAAAAAGTCTTTCATCCCCGATTCAATAATTTTGCAACAGAATCCTTTGAATATTTATCGGATTTTGAGAAGGAAAAAATATATGAAATCACACAGAATTATTTTTTTCAACGTCAAGAAAAACTCTGGGAAAAGAGTGGGGCAGATAAACTAGGCAGAATATTGGAATCTACCAGCATGTTGATCTGTGCCGAAGATTTGGGTTTTGTACCGAAGTGTGTGCCGAAAGTGATGGACGAATTAGGTATTTGCAAGCTCAAGGTACAAAGCATGTCTTCTCTTGATGAGCAATATTTTAATCCACAAAATGCAGACTACAAAACAGTCCTAACTACTTCTACACACGACACTGAAACCTTGAGGCAATGGTGGAAAAATGAGGAGGAGATAACTCAATACTTTTATAATATACAATTAGGAAAAAATGGGAAAAAACCCGAAAATTTAAACTCTGAGCTGATGCTAGAGGTTATTCAACAAAACCTACAATCAAGTGCGATGTTGGTGATTTTCCCTATTCAGGATTTATTAGTTGCCAATTCTGATATTCCACTAGGTAATTTAGATGAAGAAAGAATTAATATTCCATCGATATTTCCTCACTATTGGCGCTATAGAATGCCAGTTTCAATCGAAGATTTAATACAATCAAGTAATTTTAACTACTGCATTAGAAACCAGGTGGAGAATGCTAAAAGATGATTTTTATTTTATTGATTATCAGTAATTTGTAATTTTAACATACTTAATAAGTGTTTCGCATTTAACTTCTATTTTATATTCATATCCAAAAGACAGATTAGAAACATTTTCTATATCTCAACCAACAAATAAAATAGATATGAAAAGAATATTCCTTGGTGTAGCTTTATCTTTTGCGACGTTAGCGTTTGCACAGCAATATCCAAATAATGGTTATGGTAACAGTGGTTACGGTTATGATAACGGATATGATAATGGTTACTATGATGATTACGATGACCAAAATTATTTTCCAGACGATTACTATTATAACTATCCGCAGGATTATTATCCCCAAGATTATTACCAAAGTTATTACAACGACTACAGAAACAGTATCGTAAATATTAATTGGAACAGCTTTTTTGGACAGGTTAGATTGGCTCCATGGCAGGTTCGTGAAATTCTTCGTTTGAATGATTTGTACAACAGTTTTGCCTCTTGGAATAATTTCTACAGGTACAACCCAGACAGATGGTACTACGACAGATTTTATGCTCTGGAAAGAATTATGGGTCCGCGTGTCTTTGTAGTATTCCAGAACAATTATTACCAAGGTCATCGTCCGATAGTGTATTTCCAAAACTATAGAAGGTCTTTTTATTCTGCGCCAAGATTTGCGGTGGTTCCCAGATATAGAAACATAAACATCAATATTTATAAGGTGAACCGTTCGAATTTCCGCCAGAAAAACCCAACAATTGTTATTGCTAACCGAGCGAAGAGGAATTATGATGGCAGAGCTGATAACAGAAATATAGGTGAAGGATTCAGAACTCCTGATACCAGCAACAGAGATTTTAGAAACAATGGTAATAATGCAGTGAGGCCTAACAATGATGCTCCGAGGAGCAGCAACGGTGGATTCAGAGGAAATAATGAGTCGCCAAGGTCTCAAGCTCAGACACCAAGAAGCGCAGAAGGTCCTAGAAATAACAGAGATAATGGTGGCTTTAGATCCAACGGAGGATCGAGAAATGCTGCTCCTAGTATACAGAATAATGGTTCCAGACCCTCTAGAGAGAATAACAACTCTCAAGGTCAGCGTTCCAATTCAGGTTTTAGATCAAGATTGGCTAATTCATAGTTAATTGTGATTGATTTGGTTGTGTGTGAAAGGGTAGATTTTTCTACCCTTTTTTATTAATCATTAAATATATTTTGAAAATTGATTCATACTATTTATAAATTTTAACAAATATTTATGATTTTAGGATTTAACTATAAGATTTTAATCGTATCAAAAAGATAGAAAAACAGTTTAAGTAAATTATAATAGAAAATGAAAAGATTAGTATTAGCAATAGCATTTATAGGATTTGGAAGTTTTGCAATGGCACAACAAAAAGATTTTAAAAATCTTACTCCACAACAAAAAGAAGAAATGATGGCTAAGAAAGCTGAAATGAAAAAACAGAGAATGGAGAAGATGAAGGCAGAACTTAACCTAACAGATCAACAAGTCAATCAGATAAATGCACTTCATGAAAAAAGAATGGCAGAGCATAAAGCACAAGCTTCATTGCAACAAGCAGACAGGAAAGCTAAAGGAGAAGCAATGAACCAGGAAATGAAGAAGATACTAACTCCTGAACAATATGCCAAGTGGGAAGCCAACAAAAAAGCTAAAATGGAGAAAAGACAGGAAATGATGAAGGACAGAAAGATGATGCATAAAAAGCAGCCTGCAAAGGCGACAACATAAACCCAAAGTAGTTCATAATTTTGATTTTTTAATGTGAGGAGGGCGGAAATTTTTTCCGCTCTTTTTATTTGCTTAAATTTGTGTAAAATAATTTATTATGGTAAGTACAAATATTGCAAAACTTATAAACGAACAAATTGGGCATGAGCAATATGCAGCTCAGTATTATTTATCAATGTCAGCATGGTTTTCAAGCAAAGATTTAGATGGTATCGCCAATTATTTCCGAGTGCAAAGCAAAGAAGAATTAATGCATGCGGATAAGATGTTTGATTATCTTAATGACGTGGGTGGTGAAATTATCATCAACGAGATTCCAAAACCTCCCCATGAATTTGCAGATGCTAAAGATATTTTCGAAAAAGCACTTGCTCACGAAAAAACAGTTACTAAAAGTATTTTCAATATAGTAAAAACAGCTAATGATGAGGGAGATTTTGCAACTACTTCATTCTTGCAATGGTTCATTAACGAGCAGGTAGAAGAAGAGGCAAGTGCATCACAGCTGGTAACCAAAATAAAAATGGTGTGTGATAATCCATCTGCACTTTATCTTTTTGATCAGGAACTGGCTACAAGAGTATTTACGCCAGATACTACGGCACAGTAATTTTTGATTTTTAAAATTCTGATAATAAAATTTCGGCGGCGCCTTTGGCGCCGCCGAAATTTTATTTTCCACATTGCGAAATTTCTCTTTCAAATATTTCTTAATTTAGATAGACATCAATTAAATTTAAGAAAATGAACAAAGAAGCCAATAAAATAATACAATCAGAATCTCAACAGCTGGATAAGCTGCGGGACATTGTGAATAAAGCCATTGAAAATGAAAATTCCATTCTCGACAATTTATTGCATCCACCTAAGGAAATGATGAGTCCAGGAGCGAAAATAAGTGATAAAGTTGCGCAGTTTGGTGGAAGCTGGTCTTTTATTATCTCGTTTCTTATTGTGTTAGTAGCTTGGATCGTTTATAATGTAATGGTAAAAAACGCTTTCGATCCCTATCCATTTATTTTAATGAATTTGGTATTGAGTTGTGTGGCTGCTTTGCAGGCTCCCATTATTATGATGAGTCAGAACCGACAGGAAGAAAAAGACCGCAAAAGAAATGAAAACGATTATCTCGTAAACATGAAAGCCGAACTCGAAATAAAGGCCTTAAATCAAAAAATAGATTTACTACTCGAAGATCAAATTAAAATATTGTGCGACTCTCAGGCTCGACAGATAGATTTACTCAAAAGCATCGAAAAGCATTTAAAAAATCTGCAACCTTCCGCAGATGAGGACACTACAGATAAATAAGCTGTGTTTTTACTACAGTTTTCCCCAGTTTTTCTAATATTTGCTGATACATTTTTATCTGATCGTCATTTTTTTTGTTGGGATCTCCAGTCTTAAAATCAATAATCATATACTGATCATTCTGTTGCAAAATCCTGTCGGGTCGGTAGATTTTGCTCTCGTCGTTTTCAGAAATCATGATATCCCTCTCGTTGATTACTTCCCAGTTTTCATCGAAAAATTCACTGTTTTTTTGGATAATTTCGTGTAGGCCTTTTTCAATTTCCAATTTTTCGTCTAGTGTGATTTTACCAGAAAGAAGATAATTTTCTAATACATAATCCACATCTTTTTCTGTATTGATTTTTGACAAAAGTTCATGCACAAAAATCCCCGTTCTTACCTTTTCGTTGCGTACCTGATAGTTTTTGGATGGTGTAGCAACCTTTATGGATGAATGTTCAAAGTTTTTTCGCTCAAAAGCCTTCACAGATTTGGTTTTCGCAATACTTTCTTTCTTAAAAATTTTTTTTTGCAGCGAATCTGGATCGGTTTCATAAATATCAAATTCATCTAAATTGTCTGGGTTTTTGGTCTTCACGAAATTTAAAATCTCCAGATAATTAGACGATTTGCTTTCTTTCTGAAGGTATAAAAACAGTTGTTCCACGGGTCTTGTTGTAGCAACATACTGTAAACAAACGCGGTCTATGAAATTTTTGTAAGAATTGTCGGCGTTAAAACCTTGAATCTCCTCATCATAAAGTTCCAGATTTTTATTAAACTGATTGATATGTACCGAAGTTAAAATATCATCATCCATCTTAAACCAACTCGTAAATTCGTTATCGCGTGATTTGTTCATCATGGGAATCATCACAATTGGAAATTCTAAACCTTTAGATTTATGAATGGTCATTAACTGCACGGCATCAATATTTTCAGAAGCCAATACACTTTGTTGCGAAGCTTCTTCATCCCAATATTTTATGAAATCCTTTACATTAGCTGCCGTATTTTGGGTGAAATTATACAGCATTTCTAGAAAGTTAAGTAAGAAATCTGTCTCCTTATTTTCTACTGCAAATTCGTTGAGGTAATATTCTATATAATTGTAGAGGTTGAATTTCGGATAGTTGTCTTGTTGGAGAACGATGCCATATTTGTTTTGAAGAAAGTGAATTGTTTCATCAAAATCTTTTATCGCCAGTAAATCCTTCATATCTGCCGTGAAGTCCAGAATATGTATTCTGCCTAATCGTTTGAGATAATACATCATCAATACTAAATGTGGCGTATTTCGAGGGTTTGCTGTCCATTTTAAGAACGCTGTGAGCGCCATTAAGGTATCCGATAATTCAAGAGTAAGACCTTTGTCGGAAATGGTTTTGATATAGGTTTCTTCGCCTTTGTAATCGACTTTTAAATTGGCAAGCTTCTGAGAATAATTGAAGATGTCGGTATTTCCACGACATAAAATTGTAATATCAGAAAAAGAAAATCCGTTATTTAATGCTTCCTGAATATCTTTTTGAATTTTCTCCGAACTGTCGATATAAAATTCTTCATTGGTTTGATTTTCAATTAAATGAACTTTTACACGACCTTTAATTCTAGATTTTGCAATTTGTTGGGCATCCTTTCCAAAGATATTTTGATGTTCGGGTTGTACAGAATGGGATAAAAACTCATACAGTTCATTATTAAAATGCACAATATTCTGTGCACTTCGCCAGTTGTTTTGGAGGATAATGAGGTCTGCATTTTTGGGAGTATTTTCTGTTTTATTGATGATATTCAGCATCAGTTGGCTTTCGCCTCCTCTAAACCTGTAAATGCTTTGTTTGGGATCGCCCACCAAAGTAAACGACGTGTTTTCTGAGGAAACAGAATGGTCTCTTAAGGGCACAAAATTTTGCCACTGCAATTCTGAAGTGTCCTGAAACTCATCAAAAAAGAAATGCGAAAACTGCGTACCCACTTTTTCATAAATAAATGCCGAAGGTTCATTTTTAAGATTTTCATTGATGAGAACATTAAATTTTGACAGCAATACCAAATCATTCTCTTCTTCAATAATTTTTAGTTCTTCCTGAATATCTTTATTCACTTTTAAAGGCAGCAGAGCAGCAAGTATTTTTTCGAGTTTCTGGGTCGCAATATAAAGTTGAATAATTTCAATTCTTTTTTCCAAGAGGGGTTGTACCAATTCCAGAATAATTGCTTCCTTAGATTTTCCCTTAGCAGAAGCTCCTTTCAGAAATTTTTCAACGGCGGAATCTTCAGAAGTGGTCGGAAAGGGAAAGGCATCTCTTTTTTTATTGATAAAATCTTGAACTTTCAAGAAAAATCCACCCAAACCGTTTTTACCTTGTGCAAAATCTTCAACTTCAATTCCCTGATTTTTAAATAAATCAATTGAATGTTGCACCAAATCTCTCATTCTGTCTTTATGATCTCGTAGTTGTTTTCTTATTTCGGTCTTTTTAATCTCATAATTTGCGGTATCAAAATCTTTGTTGTTTTTCAGCTGTTCGTAATGGATATCTTTTACAAATTCTTTTGCTGCAGTGTACAAATTTTGATTCAGATTGATTCGTTCATTATTGTCTAAACTGTAATTCACGTAATCCATAAAAGAATCGGAAACACTCTCTTTTTCTCCAATCTGATCGAGCATTTTGTCAACTGCTTCAATCAAGAAAGGTTCGGCATCAATCTCCAGATTAAAATTTTTAGCAAGACCCAATTCATAGGTAAAGCTGCGCACCAAACGAGAATTAAATTTGTCAATGGTGCTGATGTTTAGATTAGAGTAATTATGCAAAATATAATCTAAAAGCTTTTTAGATCGCTCGTGAAGATCCTCTAATGTTAACTTCAATCCTTGCTCCAGAAATGCAGCTTGAATATTTTTTAAGTCTTCATTTGTTTCAAAATCATCTTTAATAAATGCGCCTAACCAAGACAAAATTCTTTCTTTCATTTCGTTAGCTGCCTTATTAGTGAAGGTTAAGGCTAAAATATTGCTTATTACATGAGGCTGATTGGGATACTTCAAACAAATCATTAAAACTTTCTGCACCAAAGCATATGTTTTTCCCGAACCTGCAGAAGCGTTAATAACTGTGTATGAATTTTGCATAAAGACTGGTTTTTATATTGGGCAAATTAGTTAATTTACAATGAAAATATTAACATTTTCAGTTGAGACATTAACAATTTTTTTTTACAACTTGAAGAAAAATTTGCTAAAATCCGTTAAGTGTGGTTAAACTTGTTTTAAGATTCAAAAATACGGTTAGTTTTGTAGATATAAAAAAACGCCAGTGAAACTTAAACTATTCTCTTTGTTCCTAATTTTTTCGACTTCTTTTTTAGTACAAGCCCAGGATTTTGTATTTGGTAAACTGTTTACCGAAAATGGATCTGAAATTCAGGGTGTAACGGTGTTGAATGTTCGCACTGACGAGCGTACCACCACCAATCGCGATGGGCATTTTATGCTTGCTGCACGGTTAGGCGACGAAATTCGTTTTATAGCTGCTGGTTTTGATAGGGCCAGCAAAAGGGTGGATGCCAACGATATGAAGTCTCCTATAAACATTACATTAATTAGATCGTCAATCTTAATTCCGGAAGTGGAACTTGCGCGCAAACCTACTGGTGATTTAAAAATTGACCTTAAAAAGGTAAATGCTCCAATGAAGGTTCAGAAGCTTAAAAAAGACATGGATAAATATATGTCAATGAAGTCTGATCCACGCGTTCTTGCTGCAAGACCTGGTGAGTTTGTGCAACCCCGAACAATTGGAACTTTCAGTATTGGTAAGATTAAAAACAAATGGGACGACGTGGATCTTATGCAATATTTAATTGGTGCATTGGGTGAAGAGTATTTTAAAAATTTACAGTTAACGCCTACGCAAATTCAACCTTTTATATTTTACATTTTCGGACGAGGTTTCGAAAGAAAAACAATATTAAAATATGGATATTGCTCAGAAAAAGATTTAGCGAGATTCCAAAATGCTGTTCTGATGGGTATCTCCTCCTATAAATCTCCTGTCTCTACTGTAAAATAAGTATTTATGAAACTTCTTTGGTTAACATTAATACTGTGTTTTAATTTATGTGTGGCACAACAAATAGTAGTAGGAAATACAGTTTCCGAAGACGGGTTTAGAATTTCTAATGTGCAAGTAATCAATATTTCGAATGGTCAGAAAACAACGTCCGACTCACAGGGTGAATTTCGTATTGCTGCTAAGGCTGGAGACGAATTACGATATGTAAAAGAAAATTACGAAAGATCTGCAAAAATTATTACCGAAAGTGATCTTTTAATTTCCATCAATATAATACTTATTAAAATTCCCACAAAAATTGAAGAAGTTGAGATTGTGAAGCTTTCTGGCGACCTAGCCAAGGATTCAAAAAGACTTACAAGAATTGATAAGATTGCCAACCTCAAAAAAACTATTGGCCTTCCAGAGGCGCCTGAAAAACTCAGGGAAAAGCCAGCAGATTTAAAAAAGGATGTATTGGGTCCATTACTCAGTTTAGGTCCAGCCCTCAATATTCAAGCTGTCTACGATTTGGTGAGTGGGAAATCCCGCAGGTTAAAAAGCCTTTACAAATACGAAGATTTGCAGGAAAGAATAATATGGATTAAAGAAAGAATTCACCCTGATTACTTTATTTCTCAAGGCGTAGAAAAAGAAAAAATCAATGAATTTTTGCAATTTTCTTTAATGATCAACCCCAATATTGGCAGGTACATCTCTGCTAAGAACATTAGTGCAGTAGAACTGGAACTCGACAAAGCGATGGAGTTGTATAAGAAGCAGGTAAAATAACATTTTCTTTGGAATATCTTTTGCTGCATAATTGTCAAAATAAAAATCAAATTATGACTAAAAATATTATTGCCATTGCTATTGCTGCTCTTGGTTTTATCATAGGTTTAGGTCTTTTGGGAAATGCCATAAAAAATCGAAATAAAAGTGATAACACCATCTCGGTAACGGGTTTGGGAACGAAAAAATTCACTTCAGATCTTATTACGTGGTCAGGAAACTTTTCAAGAAATTCTTTTGAATTAAAATCAGCCTATGATGAATTGGCAAGTGACCGAAAAATAATTGCAGATTATCTGCTTTCAAAAGGAATTAAGCAAAATGAAATTGTGTTTTCTGCTGTAGATATTCAAAAACAATTCAATTATTCTGCAGATTCCAATGGAAATAATACGGTGCGCACATTTTCGGGTTATGAACTTTCACAAACTGTATCTATAGAGAGCAAGGAAGTTCAAAAAATTGAAAACTTGTCGCGAAACATCACCGAGATTATTAATCTGGGAGTCGTTTTTACCTCTTCGCCACCTAGTTATTTTTACACAAAGCTTGCTGATGTAAAACAGGAAATGATAGCCAATGCGACCAAAGATGCTAAGCAAAGAGCCGAAAAAATTGCTGAGAACGCTGGTGCAAGTTTAGGAAAACTGAAGAAAGCAAATACAGGAGTTATCCAAATTACCGCACCCAACTCTAACGAAGATTTCTCGTATGGTGGAACATTCAATACCGCTTCTAAAGAAAAAGAGGCTAGTATCACAATAAAATTGGAATATCAGGTAGATTAATAAATCTCAACTATCTGTAAACGATATCGTAAAGTTCTTCTTTAATATTTTGAATATTGTCGCTAGGATAATTGGCCATCAACCATAGGTTAAGTGGAGCTTTCCCTTCACCGTAACTTGGTTGAACATAGTTTTCATCAATAATACTAAACCCATTTCTTTGATAAAAATGATACCTTCTTTTTGCCATCTCGTCTAAACTTTCTGGCTCAATTTCCAAAACGATTTTTTGGTGTTCTTTAAACAGATGTTCAGTGACCTGTGAGCCATATTTTTTATTTCTAAACCTTTCAAAAACCTCGAAATGCTCTACAAAAGTAAAATGGGAAAGTTCCCAAATCACCAGGTATCCTATGTTTTCATTATCATGAAAAATAGATGAAACTTTTACATTAGGGTGCGCGAATAGACGTTTAAACTGTTCATCGTCTCTTCGTTCATTTTCAGGAAAGCTGCTAGAGTAGGAGCTTAGTATATCTTTGAAACGATAATCTTCTGGGGAAGTAATACAAATGAATTCCATAAAAAAAATTATAAATCGAAAACGCTAGGTCTGCGCGTAATAAAAATATCTTTTACCCATAAAGTAAATGCTAAACCAAGATAAATAAGGAAAAAAACACCAGCTGTCGCAAATGTTGAATAGATAAAGAATACCCTCAGTTTAGACACTGGAATTCCAATTTTGGCACCCATTCTTGTAAGAACACCAAACCATTCTCTTTCCATCTTGTGGCGAACGTTTGTAAAAATATTACCCATTCTTCAATAGCTTTAAACCTATGCCGCAATTTAAGCATTTTTTCTGAGCACAAAGATGTTTATACTGATATAAAAATGCCTGACTTTGTAAACTGTTTCTGATAGGAACTCCCAGATTTTTCCATTGTGAGATAATGGTGTTTTTCTCAGATTTTATTTGCTGATACATATCAATTATTTCATCATTAATATTCTCCTTTAAATATTGATGGTAATAGTACTTAAAGGGTAATACACTCGTAGTGCATTATAAAGTAGGTTGCTCAATTGACTAAAAATTAGTATATTGTATTGACTACCAATCAAATACAATTATGAGCAACCTTGAGGCAAGTTACAATTTAATTTTAAATAATTTAAG
>JAEWYW010000065.1 GCA_023458535.1 Bacteroidota bacterium | reverse complement strand
ACTTCTCTTTGGAATTTCAAACACCAAGTAAAGTTCATCTTTTAGAAAATGTAAAATATAAATCCTACAAAAGCAAAAAAATGGCTAATTTAGAACCAACAAAATATCCAAAAAATGTGTCAACTATTTCAGGATAATACATGTCAATAATATTTAGTTCGATACGGAACAGATAGCTCACTCTTTTGTCATTATGGAAAGAGGACTTATATAAGTTTAATAATCATACTTCCCCGTGCGTGTTTCAGCAGCAACAACGCCCTTCTTTATAAATAAAATATCTACAAATGATTGTTCTTGCACTCCGTTTATATCACCTATAATACGCCATTCTCCTAAATTATTGACAAAAACGGTATATGATTGTAAATGCCTTTGATTAAATACGTTACTTAAGGCATCAACCACCGTTATATTAAAACCAACATTCGACATAACTGCTTCCCATTTGTCCGCAAACATTGATGTACTTATACCTACATTTCCATTATCACTTGGCCAATCATCCACAAAAATTCTTTTTATAACGAACATTGCTGATGAATTATTAGTCGTATTAAAGCTAGAGTTTAAATTATTAGGAACTAATTCGGCTTTTGAATTTTTGCCTACTATATTATATCCATCAGAAGAATTAACAACTGGATTTACAGGAGTGAAAACAACAGATGAACCTTGTCCGTTGACATATGAAGTTCCGTTATTGGGTAAAACTCTCACTCTCATCGTTTCTTGAATGTCTAACATTTCCGTCGGAGTAGCTGTATTTATTCCGAGCTTTTTATTTTGAGCAATCGTAATTTGAACACAAAATATAAAAAATATTAAAGATAAAATATTTTTAAAATGCATTTTATTTTATTTTAAATTAATTGTATCGGTCGTCTGCTGCTACAACTGAAGATCTAATAAATAATACATCCACATAAGCTTCTTCCTGCATATTAAGTATATCTCCCACAATTCTCCAAGTTCCACCGATTGTACCTTTAACTCTATAATTGTAATAATTGTTAGCAATAAACTGCGCTCCAGTGTTTGTTGTCTCGTTTCTGAATTTAAAACTGATATTGGAAATAATAGGTTGCCAATCACTTACCTTCATACCTGTGTCCCCATTAAAAATGCCAGCAGTAGTACCTCCAGCATAATTTGGGTGATATCGTCCTATTGTTCCACCTACATCATCCATTAAATTGAACCTTTTTACAACAAACATTGCCGAAGACGTATTTGTGGTATTAAATGCTGTTGCCCCAAGAGTAGAGTTAGGAACTAAGTCACTAAAAGTTGTTATCCCCATTACCCCGTTGGCATCTGTAACCATTGGTCGACCAGCGTTAAAAGTTTGTGTCGGGGTGTTAGTGCTTGAATTGGGTCCTGTCGTATAAATTGAATTTGTTTCTCCAGAGTTGGGCAAGGTTCTAACTCTTAAAGTACCATTAACATCAAGCTTTTCTGTAGGAGTAGTGGTATTAATCCCAACTTGCGCAAAAGAATAAGCCGAATAAAAAAATATAGCAGATAAAATATATTTATTTTTCATAATATTATAGATGAGATATTTCGTTGCAAAGATATAAAAACAAAAAATAATAGTTATTCGCATGGATAAATGTGTTTCCCTCACTCCATCCTCATTCTCGGTAGGCCAATTTCGTGCTCTTGCGGGTAGGGTTTGCGTTGTGTCATGCTGACATCTTCTTTTAGATTTCTTTGGGTTTCAAAACGTTTTTCTTCGGTGGAATGGTAACGCGGATCAGGAATCATCGGCATTTTTGCCATTTTATGAATCGTGATGGTAGGAAAATGAAAATCAATTTCCACAGTTCCGAGGAGCAAATAACAACCACCGCCTTGGAAGTTGTATTCTTTCAAACTATCAGGAAAATGTGCCGTGTCGAAATAGTCACCATTCACATCAACCCAAGTTCCGAAATACATATCTCCTTTTTTGGTGGGAACATGTTTTCTGGAGATTAAATACGCCATCATTTTCACCACTTTTTTATGATTTTTCAATAAATCTTTTACAAAAACAGAACCGCGAAATTTTGTTTGCAACAAATCAAATGGGCTACAAGAAACGGGAAAACCTAATAATTCTATTTCATCAAAAGCATCTTCGAAAGGTTCGCGCTTGAGCTGGGGCAGCCGATATTCCTGCAAAGGCTCTTCAATAAGCATCATACCACGATTTTCAGGTTTAAAATTTATCAGCAACAACCGTGCTTCTACCAGTAATTCGTTTTTGGGTTTTCCTGTGAACCGAAAAGCACCAATAAAAATAAGAATTTGAATGGTTTCTAAACCAATAGGAACCCGACGTATAAAGTCCTCAAGAGATTGGTAGAGTCCATTTTTTTCCCGTTCTTCAGCAATGCAATGGGCAATTTTGCTTTCTAAACTTTGCAAATGCATAAACCCAAGGACAATCTCTTTTCCGTGTAAAGTGGTTTGATAAAAACCTTGATTAACACACGGATTCTGAATATGGGCACCCGACATTTTCGCTTCATGAATATACACTTCCGTTCTGTAAAATCCGCCCATATTGTTGATAACGGACGTCATGAATTCTAAAGGATAATACACTTTCAAATATAAACTCTGATAACTTTCCACGGCATACGACGCCGAATGCGCTTTACAAAAAGAGTATCCCGCAAAAGACTGAATCTGCCTGAAAGCCTCTGTAGTAAGCGCATAAGAATGACCTTTTTTCTTACAAGATTCAAAAAAATTGGTTTTAACCTCATTTAGTTTTTCGATTGACCTTTCTTTCCCGCTCATTGCGCGTCTTAAAATATCTCCATCGGCATGACTGAGACCACCAAAATATTGAGCAATTTTAATAACATCCTCCTGATACACCATAATTCCATACGTTTCTTTCAGGTGTTCTTCGAATGTGGAATGAAAATACTCAAATTTATCAGGATTATTGTGTCTAAAAATATATTCCCGCATCATACCACTTTGAGCCACACCAGGCCGAATAATAGACGAGGCAGCTACCAAAACTTTATAATTATCGCATTTCAAACGGCGCAATAATCCGCGCATCGCAGGACTTTCAATATAAAAGCAGCCAATGGTTTTTCCTACAGCTAAAAATTCGTTGCATCGAGATTCATTTTTAGAAATTGAAGTATCCCGAATATCCACATCAATTCCTCTGGTTTTTTTAATTAATTTCACAGTATCGTTGATCGTTCCCAGCCCTCTCTGAGAAAGAATATCAAACTTTTCAAGCCCAATATCCTCTGCCACATCCATATCAAATTGAACGATTGGGAAGCCTTTTGGTGGCATTTCGAGCACAGAATAGTTGGTAATGGGTTCTTCCGAAATTAAAATTCCACAGGCATGCATACTTCGTTGATTGGGAAATTTTTGCAATAATTTTCCGTATTTATGAACCAATTCCACCACCGAATTAGCATCGTGCTGATCCATCGATTTTTTAGCTAATACATCGAGTTCATCTTTGGGTAAACCAAATGCCTTCCCTACTTCCCGAAAAATAGAACGATATTTAAATTCCACATTCGTACCACAAAATGCCACATGATCTCTTCCGTATCGATTAAAAATATACTCTAAAATAGCATCTCGATCTTGCCAACTCCAATCGATATCAAAATCCGGCGGCGAAGTTCGGTTCAGGTTGAGAAATCGTTCAAAATAAAGATCCAATTCCAAAGGGCAAATATCCGTAATCCCCAAGCAATAACTCACGATAGAATTGGCGCCACTTCCCCGCCCAACGTGCATAAAACCCATTTTATTACTGTATTGTACGATGTCCCAAGTAATTAAAAAATACGCCGCAAAATTGAGTTCTGTGATTACTTTTAACTCTTTTTCAACGCGCCTTTGGGCGGTTTCATTTTTACCATATCTTTTTTTTAAACCCGAAAAAGCAAGTTGAGTAAGCAGTTGTATATCTTCCTCTTTCGAATTGGTAAAGTATTTTCGGTTTTTATTTTCGGTATTTCCGCGCTCTTTATAAGCAAATTCAAAACTGCATTGATCTAAAAGAAATTTTGTATTTTCAATAATTTGGGGATAACACCGATAGTTTTCTAAAACCTGCGACAATGCAGATAACCGCTCATCGGATTGACAGCAATCTTCGGGTTTAAGTTTAGAAATCAGCGTATTTTCATTAATCGCCCGTAAAATTCGATGCAGATTGTATTCCTTTTGTGAACTCACGGTTACCGGTTGCAAAACCACCATTTTGTGTAGCAAAGCGCTTAATTCTGGCTTAATAAGAAGATTGAGTTGATTCGATTTAATGCCGATAAACTCATTATCCAAAAGTTTTTCAGGAATATTTTCTAATGGATAAATGACGAAAACATTTTTGAAGTTCGGGTTGGAAATAGGCAATTCTACTCCTTCGCAATTGTGATTCGTCAGCATTTTATTCACCTCACCAATTCCTGAAAATTCTTTCGCGATTGTGATGTACAATAACTGATTTTCTTTTCGAATTTCTAAGCCAACAATAGGCTTGATGGCTACTTTTTCACATTCTTTTTTGAACTCATAAATTCCGCTCACTGCATTAATGTCGGTTAAAACCAATTCTTTAAGACCGAAATAATGCGCCTGTTGCACCAATTTATTGATAGATAAGGTGCCATAACGTAAGCTGTGAAAGGAATGACAGTTCAAAAACATATTGTACATTTTTATAGCGAAATTCAAGTCAGCTCGAGTAGCGAAGCGTATCGAGAGCTATCATAACTTTTCGATATGGCTTTTGCAAAGCCTAGTCGAAGTGATGAACTTTAGTTACCATACTCTAACTAATCTTTATAAATTCACTTCAGTTCGAGTAGCGAAACGAAGTGGAGCATATCGAGAACTTTTTTAAGCCACTTCTCGATACGGCTTTGCAAGCCTACTCGAAGTGACGAACTTTTATTACCATACTCTAACTAATCTTTATAAATATCCGTCAGCTTGAGTAGCGGAACGAAGTGAAGTGTATCGAGAACATATTTAAAACACTTCTCGATACGGCTTTTTTCAAAGCCTACTCGAAGTGACGAACTTTAATTACCATACTCTAACTAATCTTTATAAATAACGTCAGTTCGAGTAGCGGAACAAAGTGGAGCATATCGAGAACATATTTAAAACACTTCTCGATACGGCTTTTTTCAAAGCCTACTCGAAGTGACGAAGATTACTATTTTTTAAAATTCTTTTTAGAAAGGTTGGGCAAATCCTCATACCTTCCTTCAACTAATGCTAGTTTTTTAGCTTGAGACCATTTCTTAATTCTCTTCTCAAAACTTATGGCTAGATTGATATCTATGAAAGAAGTAAAATACACAAGGTTTAAAGGTCTTCTTGAAAAAGTATAAGATTTAGGATTGCACCCATTTTGATGTTCTTCAAAACGTCTGAAAACATCGTTAGTAACGCCTGTATAATAAGTGTTATCTGAGCACAGCAGAATGTAAACGAAAGATAGTTGCATATCATGTATGTTTATTCTAAAATTACTAATAATCCGTCAGTTCGAGTAGTGGAACGAAGTGCAACGTATCTATAACTTTTTTTAAAACACTTCTCGATACAGCTTTGCAAGCCTACTCGAAGTGACGAACGTGGAAACTATTCATTTATATTAAACTTATAAAATCACGTCAGCTCGAGTAGCGAAACAAAGTTCAGCGTATCGAGAACATATTTAAAACACTTCTCGATACGGCTTTTTCAAAGCCTACTCGAAGTGACGAATACTATACTTTACTAATTTTTCTCTTTAGACCCCTCACCTTCTTACTAAAACTCTTTCGGGCGCAGCATGAAAGCCACTCGCCCGCCCCACAGCATTGGAGCCAAATCGATTTTTAATGTAATCCATACTTTGGTAAAGATTGATAAGCTCTTCCGTATCTTCAAACAAATCCATTTGATGCTGCCCATGCACGAGATTAGTAAAACGCAATCCAACCAGCCTCAAACGCATTCTTCGTGTATATAATTTTTCAAAAAGTTCTAAAGCAACCCTCGACAATGTATGATCTACAGCCGTATATGCTACACGACATTGTTTGGTTTCGGTATCAAAGTTGGCATATCGAATTTTCAAAGCTACCGTGGAGGTCAACCATTTTTCTTTCCGAAGCTGATAGGCTAATTGTTCCGCCATCCCAGCGATTAGAGCCCTTACAGCCATAATATCCATCGTATCGTTGGTGAAAGTTCGTTCTGTTGAAATCGATTTTCGGTCGGAATACGGAACCACAGGATTTTCATCAATTCCGTTGGCTTTTTTCCAAAGGTCAATTCCATTTTTACCAATCATTTGTTGAAGCACATGAACCGGCATTTCAGACAAAGTTTGAATGGTTCTAACTCCAATTCTCGACAATAATTGGAACGTAACATTTCCCACCATGGGGATTTTCTTGATGGATAACGGATTAAGAAAAGGTTGTATATAATCTTCCTGAATTTCTAATTTTCCATGAGGTTTAGATTCGCCTGTTCCAATTTTAGAAACCGTTTTATTGGTAGACAGCGCAAAACTGATGGGAAGTCCTGTATTTTTGGTAACGGATTCTGCTATTTCCTGCGTCCACCGATAACACCCAAAAAACTTGTCCATGCCCGACAAATCGAGATAAAACTCGTCTATACTCGCTTTTTCCATCACGGGAACTTTTTCCTGAATAATCTCTGTCACTGTATGGGATAGATTCGAATATAATTCATAATCGCCTTTAACAATTTTTGCATCGGGACAAAGCCTAAGTGCCATTTTGATGGGCATTGCAGAACGTACACCAAATTTTCTGGCTTCATACGAGCAAGAAGCCACAACACCTCTGTCTCCTCCCCCTACAATCAAAGGAATTCCCTCAAGTTCTGTGTTTTTGAGTCTTTCACACGAAACAAAAAAAGTATCCAAATCCATATGTACAATTGCTCGATTCATTTTACAAAACTAGTATGTTTTATATCAATTTTTAGTATATTTGTTGATACAAATTATAACAATGTCAGTTTTATCAGATAACATGCGCTTTTTGAGAAATCAGCAAGAATTTTCTCAACAAAAAGTAGCCGATTCACTTTTGATTACTCGAGTTCGATATGCGAAATATGAAGATGGAACTTCGGAACCGCCGATAGAAATTTTGCTCCGAATCTCGAAGTATTTCCGCATCAGCATTGATCTTTTGGTGTCTGTGGACATCCGAAAATATCCTTTGGATGAAATGCTTAATCTTCCCGACAATCGTATTTTACTACCTGTTTTGGTGGATAAATCGGGAAATAACAGAATTGAAATTATTCCGCAGAAAGCCTCTATGGGTTATTTGAATGGCTATAGCGATCCCGAGTATATCGAGAGTTTGCAAACGATTTCTCTGCCTTTTCTTAGAAATGGGAAATACCGGGCGTTTCCTGCAAGCGGCGATTCGATGCCACCCTACAAAGACGGAACTTATATTGTAGGAAAATATGTAGAAAATTTATCCGATCTAAAAACCGATAAAACCTATGTTTTTATTACTACAAACGACGGAATTTTGTACAAACGATTTCAGTTTCATGAGGGAAGTTTTATTTGTGTAAAATCCGATAACAGCTTTTATGAGCCTCTTAAAATTCCTCTTCCTGAAATTACCGAAATCTGGGAGTTTGCGTGCAGCATCAATACGGAGGAATACAGCCTTGATGAGTTTTCTGGACAAGATGTTCGTGGGATGTTTTTGGAGCTTCGAACCGATATTCGAAGATTGAAAGATAAAGTTTCTACCCTAAAAAAATAAAATCTTGAAAAAATTGATTTTAACTAAAAAAAGAGATTTCTGTAAAGATGGGCAAACAACTGAGTTTATT
The DNA here is from genome assembly GCA_023458535.1 of Bacteroidota bacterium. Taxonomy (GTDB): domain Bacteria; phylum Bacteroidota; class Bacteroidia; order Flavobacteriales; family Weeksellaceae; genus Chryseobacterium. The sequence goes on along the minus strand of JAEWYW010000065.1, from coordinate 20,132 downwards.
TACTGAAGAATTTTATGAATTCCCAACAAACCTATTGGATTATCGGGAGGATTATTTGACGCCAGAAGAAGCCGACGCACTTCAAAAAAAATTGTTATCTGAAGTTCCTTGGAAACAGAATACGCAAAAAATGTATGATAAAACCGTGCTCACGCCTCGACTCACAGCATGGTATAGCAACCCAGAAGACGATTCGGAAACGCAAACAAAATCCGAAATTCAGCCTTGGCCGATTGAGTTGATTAGATTAAAAGAAAAGATTGAAAATGAGTTTGGGTATCAATTTAACGCTGTGTTACTGAATCTTTACAGAGATCATAATGACTCCGTGGCATGGCATCGCGACAAAGAACATAAATACGGTAAGCGGCCCATAATTGCATCAGTAAGCTTAGGAGAAACACGAAATTTTGATTTTCGAAAAATGGATCACCACAAAAGCAAGTACATCCTTCCGCTTGCTCACGGTTCCTTATTAATCATGAAGGGAGATTTGCAGGAATACTGGGAACACCGCATTGCAAAATCGACTCATTTTATGAAAGAACGAATCAATTTAACCTTCCGTTTGAGGCTAAAACAGTAGACCTTCATTCATTTCCCCCTATAAAAATTTCAAAATTCTTATTAAATATAAGAAATCAACCCATATTTATAAATAAAAAAATCCTAAACACTTGTTTAGGATTTTTTTATTTTGCGGAGAGTGAGGGATTCGAACCCCCGGACCTGTTACAGTCAACAGTTTTCAAGACTGCCGCAATCGACCACTCTGCCAACTCTCCCTGAACGATTATCTCGTTTTCAGTGGTGCAAATATAAGACGCTTTTTATTGTTGTACAAGTGTTTTTAATAAAAAATATTTAAACACCTTATTATCAAAGGGAAAAATTTAATTTTTAATCATATGAACTCCTAAAATCACTCCTACAAAACCTAAAAATACGCTTAAGAGGATGTATAAAAGCAAAGTTCCATAACTTTCAGATTGCCATAAGCTATAATTTTCTGCTGAAAATGTAGAAAATGTGGTGAACCCTCCACAAAAACCAGTTATCAAAAGAAATTTCAATGCATTATCAACTTTCAGAAAATTAGACGAGAGGAGACCAATCAAAAAACATCCTATGAAGTTTACCAAGAATGTACCCAGAGGAAACGTTCCCACATTTACCATCTTCTGAATGCAGTTAGAGAGAAAATATCTGCAAATACTTCCCAAGCCACCTCCAATAAATATGTATACAATATTTTTCATAAAAAATGCGCCTCTAAGACGCATTCATGTTTATTCCAGTTCTGCAAGATATTTTTCTGCATCCATTGCAGACATACATCCACTTCCTGCTGCAGTAATGGCTTGTCTGTAAATATGATCCTGAACATCACCTGCTGCAAAAACTCCCGGCAAATTCGTTCTTGTTGAACCTTTCTCAGTTATAATATAACCATTATCATCCAGGTTTATCTGACCCCTGAAAACATCTGTATTAGGCTTGTGACCAATCGCGATGAAAATTCCATGAACATCAATTTTAGACTCTTCATTGGTTAGGTTGTTGATTACAACTGCTCTTTCAACTAAACCATTTTCACCTTCAATGCCTATTAATTCATGGTTGAATTTCACTTCGATATTTGACGTATTATTTACTCTGTGAATCATTGCTTTCGAGGCTTTAAAATGATCTTTTCTTACCAACATGGTAACTTTAGAACAAAGTTTGGCCAAATAGGTTGCTTCTTCAGCAGCAGTATCACCAGCCCCAACAACAATTACATCTTTTCCTTTGTAGAAGAAACCATCGCAGGTTGCACATGCAGAAACCCCTCCGCCTGCATATTTTTTCTCATCATCTAAACCAAGATATTTTGCACTTGCACCTGTTGAAATAATGACTGTTTTAGCCTTTATTTCTTTATTTCCTGCCCAAAGAGTGTGAATCCCGCCAACTTCTTTTGAGAATTCTGCTTTTGTAATCAGCTCGTAATGCACTTTGGTATCAAATCTTTCCGCTTGTTTTTGTAGATCCATCATCATTTCAGGACCAGTAATTCCTGAAGGGTATCCAGGGAAATTATCAACTTCGGTAGTAGTTGTAAGCTGTCCACCCGGTTCAAGACCAGTGTATAATTGCGGTTTTAAGTCTGCTCTTGCTGCATAAATTGCTGCGGTAAATCCACTTGGTCCAGAACCCACAATCACACAGTCAAATATATTTTCTTCCATAGTTATTATTTCAAAAATTTAAAATTAAGGTTCAAAAATCGTAAAAAGATTTCTTTTGATGGGTATTTTTATAATGAATTTTGTCAATAATGAGGTTTAGCTAATTCAGTAGGATTTTCTTTACACTTTCACTTTAGTTTTATCAACATTCAAAATTTTATAAACCATTTCTTTTATCAGCTGTTCATCTGTTTGGTTTACAGCACCCAAACCTTTGCCTTTCATATCAAATTCGCGAAGAATGCTAATCACCCTTGTGGCATGTTTTAACGGATAAAGCTTAGCAGCATTTGCGTATTCAGAAACAAAATAAGGATTAATTCCAAGCTGAGAAGCAATAGTTTGTGGAGGCTGTCCCATTAAGGTTTGATACAAAATAATGTTGGAAAAATAATTGTACAAACTTGCCAACATCATTACGAAAGGATTGTTTTTCGGATTTTTACCCATAAAAAAAGCAATTTTATAGGCTTGATTCATGTTTTTTGAACCTAAGGCTTTTTGAAGTTCGAATACGTTATATTCCTTACTGATGCCAATATGGTTTTCAACATGGCTCCCGTCTAAAATTTCACCTTCTTTGAGTATTATTTTTAATTTATGAAGTTCATTGGAGATGCGCGAAAGATCATTTCCTAAATATTCGGCTAGCAAATGAGAAATATTGGGAGCTGTTTTTATGCCCAGAACTGTGCATTCATCCGCAATCCACTTTGCAAGATTAGTATCTTTTACGGGTTCGCTCAGGAAAAGCATTTTTGCTGCAGAAAGAGATTTGGTAACTTTTTTTCTGCTGTCTAATTTTTTGTGTTTATGGGCAAAAACCAAAACTGTTGACGGAACTGGGTTCGCAACATAATTCTCCAACATTTTTGCTTCTTCCTCATTAAATTTTAAATCTTGCGCCTCCTTTACAATTATTACTTGTTGATCTCCCATCATCGGGAATTGGCGCGCCAATGACAAAATTTCCGCATAATTGGTGTCTTTTCCATAAACAACCGTTTGGTTGAAAGCTTTTTCATCTTCTTCCAAAAAATCATTCTCCAGGGCTTTAACTGCTACATCTATAAAAAAGGCTTCTTCACCGTGAAAAAAATAAATGGGTAAAACATCTTTATTTTTGATATTTTTGAGGATTAATTCTAATTCTTTCATAACCAATGGAGCTTATAAAGCTTAATTTTCCGGGAAATTTTGATTTTAAATTCAGAAAAGACAAAGATAAGTTTTTTATTTATGATGTACCGCGGAAAGTATGGTTGCTATTGACACCAGAAGAATGGGTAAGACAGCATTGGATCCATTATTTTATGGTAGAAAAAGCTTATGCGAGTTCGGCCTTGATTACAGAAAAAAAAATTGAATTAAATGGTCTCACCAAGCGAATTGATTTATTGATAACCGAAAAAACGGCACCCAAAATTTTAATTGAATGTAAAGCGCCGCATATAAAGCTGACCGCTAAAACTTTTGAACAAACTGCGCGATATAATTCCATCATTGGAGCTGAACAGATCATTTTAAGCAATGGACTTCAGCATATTTTGGCTGACTTTAAACTGGAAAAATATGTTTTTTTACCGTTTGCATTTTAAATAGTAACAAATTCATTTTTATTTTAATTGTTCTAATTTCAAAATCTAAAATTCTCATACCCAAATCTCCCATCCGAGATTCGGTTACGTTTTTGCTTTATTGAGTTACTTTATTGAATGGGAAACTTCGGAATTTTGTATCAATAAAAAAAGATAAAAAATGCAAACAATATTAGGTGCCAATGGGCAAATTGGTGAAGAACTGGCGAGAGAACTGAAGCGAAATTTCACGTCAGACATTAGAATTGTAAGTCGGAATGCGAAGAAAGTTAACGATACCGATGAAGTTTTTTCTGCCGATTTAACCAATAGAGAACAGGCGATTGCAGCTGTAAAAGGTAGCGAAATTGCGTATTTCACGTTGGGACTTCCCATCAGTACGGAGATGTGGGAAAATCAATTCCCGGTCATCATGCGCAATGTGATTGAGGCTTGTAAAATCAATGGAACGAAGCTTGTGTATTTCGATAATACCTATATGTATCCGCAGGATGCGCGTCCTCACACGGAAAAAACAGAATTTGCGCCTGTTGGGCGAAAAGGGAACGTACGAAAAGAGATGACGGAAATGCTTCTACAGGAAATGAAAAACGGAAGTATTGACGCGGTGATTTGTCGCGCTCCCGAGTTTTATGGTCCGGGCAAAACACAGAGCATCACCAATACACTAATTTTCGATAACATTAAAGACGGGAAAAAGCTGAAAGTACCATTGAGTGATTCCAAAAAAAGAAGTTTAATTTGGACTCCTGACGCCAGTCGAGCAACGGCTTTAATTGGCAATACGCCTGATGCATACGGTCAAACTTGGCATCTTCCCGTTGATCAATCACATCCAACATACAAGGAATTTATTGCTTTGGCATCAAAAATTTATGGTAAGCATTTAAAATATTCGGTGATCCCGAAATGGGTGTTTAAAATTGGTGCTTTGTTCAATGAAAAAATGAAAGAACTTCTGGAATTGTTGCCGAGGTATGCGCACGACAATATTTTCGACGACTCAAAATTCAGAAAGAAATTTCCAGAATTCAAAACAACGTCGTACCAAGACGGCATAGAAATAATAAGAAAAGAACAACTTGCCCTTAAAAATAAATAAACTAAATTTACCATGTTAAGGTTAGCAAATTACTCCATGAAAACGCCCACGAAAGTAGCATCCATTAGCGCACTGCATCAGTTTTTAGGTCTTAAAAGTCCTTCAAATCCGCTCATCAGTGTGTTTAATTTTGATGATGTGAAACTGGCGGAGGAAACGATTCTAAGCACGGTGATTACCGATTTCTATGTTATTGCGCTCAAGAAAGATTGCGCTGGTGGAAAATGCAAATACGGACAGAATTATTACGATTTTGATGAAGGGATTATGTACTTCATCGCACCAAATCAGGTGTTGCAGTTTGAAGATGTTGTGTTGAATGCGGTGAAAGGTTTTGTGATGGTGGTGCATCCTGATTTTTTGCAAGGTTATCCATTGGCGACCACGGTAAAAGACTATGGTTATTTTTCGTACAATACCAACGAGGCGTTGTTTCTCTCGGAAAAAGAAGAAAAATCGGTGTTGGATATTGTAGAAAATGTGGAAGGTGAAATCAACGCTAATATGGATTCGTTTACACAAGATTTATTGGTTTCGAATATTGATTTGTTGCTGAAATACTGTGATCGTTTTTATAACCGACAATTTTTAACGAGAAAAAAAATTAATAACGATCTGCTTACCAAGTTGGAGTCGCTTCTCGACGATTATTTCAAAAACGATATGTTGCTTCAGGAAGGCATCCCAACAGTGCAGTATATTGCCAGTCAGCTCCATTTGAGTCCGAATTACCTCAGTGACATGCTGCGTGTACAAACGGGACAAACCACCCAGCAGCACGTACAAAACCGCATCATCGAAAAGGCAAAAGAACTCTTGTCAACCACGCATTTATCTGTTTCTGAGATTGCTTATCAACTGGGATTCGAGCATCCGCAATCATTTCATCGACTTTTCAAAAAATACATTGCACAGTCGCCGCTCGATTATCGCGCATCTTTTAATTAACAAAAAATTACTTCCTTTTCCAGCAGGGATTTGGTTACCAATTTAGGTCATTTGGTTACTTGAAAGTCTTTTTTTGACACGAAATTTGTACTGTACAAAACAGAAATCATCCTTTTATGAAAAATATACTCTTAGTGGTTACCAACGTAGGAATGTACGAAAGTGGCAATCTGAAAACAGGTTTGTGGTTAAGCGAACTTACGCATATGTACCATGCCGCGAAAGAAAAAGGTTGGCATCTTACCATCGCAAGTCCGCAAGGTGGTGAGGTTCCTCTCGATCCCGAAAGTTTAAAACCATTGGTTCTGGATAAAATGTCGAAAGAGTATTACGAAAATCCAGCGTTTATGAAGGAATTAAATTCTTCAAAAAAATTGGAAGATGTTGAAAGGGAATCGTTTGATTTGGTGTATCTCGCAGGTGGTCATGCTACGATGTATGATTTTCCTGATAATCAAACCTTACAAAATATCATTGCTCAGCACTACGAGAGTGGAAAGAAGGTTGCTGCCATTTGTCATGGTGTTGGAGGTTTGTTGAATGTAAAACTTTCCAATGGTGAAAATTTAATTAAAGGAAAATCCATGACGGGATTTGATTGGTTCGAAGAAACACTGGCTCGGAGAAAAAGCGAAGTTCCATTTAATTTGGAAGCCGCCATTAAAGAACGGGGTGCGCATCTTAAAAAAGCCTGCATTCCCATGACATCAAATGTGGTGGTGGATGGTAATTTGATTACGGGTCAAAATCCATTCAGCTCAAAAGAAATGGCAAAAGTGGTGGTAAATGAGCTTCAATAAGAATTAAAAATAAATCAAAACTAAATTTTAAATCACAAAAATTATGACACAAAATGTAAAAGCGGAAAACGATCCGCAAATTCTTACTGAGATAAGAGCCTTTTTAAAAGAATTGAATAACAGTGGTGGAGCGCCTTTGGAAACTTTATCGCCAGACGAAGCACGACAAGTTTTGGTTGATGCACAGAAATCGGTGAATGTTGATTATTCTGGAATTGTGGAAACCGAACGCGAAATCACCCAAGATGGTATCACGGTGAACATCCACATTGTAAAACCTGCCGATGCCAAAGATGAAAATCTACCCGTATTTATGTTTACACACGGGGGTGGCTGGATTTTGGGCGATTATCCAACGCACAGAAGACTGGTGAGGGATTTGGTAGTTCATAGCGGTGCAGCAGCTGTTTTTACAGACTACACACCGTCTCCGGAAGCAAAATATCCCGTAGCGATTAACGAAATTTATGCGGCTACAAAATGGGTATCTGAAAATGGTGCTGAAATTGGTGTTGACGGAAAAAATTTGGCAGCAGCAGGCAACAGCGTGGGCGGAAATATGACTGCAGTGCTTTGCTTAATGGCTAAGGATAAAGGTGGTCCTAAGATTAAATTTCAATTGCTTCTATGGCCAGTAACCGACGCCGATTTCAGTCGAGAATCTTGGCAGAAATATGCTGATGGTCGATTTTTAACGGCTCCCATGATGAAATGGATGTGGGATAACTATCTTCCTGCTGTCGAAAAACGAAAAGAAAAATATGCAACGCCATTTAATGCAAGTATAGAGGATTTAAAAGGTCTTCCTCCTGCATTGGTACAACTCGCTGAAAACGATATTTTGTATGATGAAGGTTTAGCCTACGCCCGAAAACTGGACGAAGCCGGTGTACCGACCACCATCGAAACCTACAACGGATTTATCCACGATTACGGTTTATTGAATCCATTAAATCACATCGAAGCCATAAAACTCTCAACCGAGCAAGGTGCTTTGGCATTGAAACGAGCCTTGTTTTCATAAATCGTATAACATAAAAGCAAAAGACAGATTCTATTTTGGAATCTGTCTTTTTAATTTATTTACATCAGAAAAAAAATATTTTTTAGCGAAGTTTGATATCACCTCCGTCTGCCATTAACGTCTGTCCGGTCATGTACTTACTGTCTTCACTTAGCAGAAATGCGACAATGGGTGCTACATCATTTTGGGGATCACCAAATCGCCCTAGCGGAATTTGCTCAACCACATGTTGATAATCTTCGGGAAACTGCTCTTTCCACTTTTCAACACCGGTAGTAAATGCGAGGGGACAAACCACATTAACCCGAATGTTATCCAATGCCCATTCTGTGGCCGCCACACGGCTTAATCCTCGGATAGCTTCCTTGGCAGCAGCATAGCTTGCCTGGTATCGGCTTCCTTCCAACGCCGCACCTGAGCCAAAATTAACAATGGCTCCCTGATTCTTTTTAAGTTCTGGATAGGCCGCTTTCATAAAATTAAGCGTTGCTTTAAAACCAGTGTCAAATGAAATTGCCCAATCGTCCTCATTAAGTTCAAGAAGTGGTTTTTGCCTTGAAACATGCGCATTGTTAACCAAGCCCGTGAGCTTTCCGAACTTATATACCGCCGCAGCCACGGCTTCATCCGCCACTGACTTTTGTGATACATCACCTTTCAGAAAAATAACTTTTTCAGGATTTTTCGCTTCAATGGCTTTTCCCGCTTCTTCGTTAACATCTACTGCGATTACCGAAGCTCCTCGTTTTACCAATTCACTAGTGATTCCCCCACCAATTCCAGCGGCGCCACCTGTTACAATAATAACTTGATCATTTAGTGTACTCATATCTATTGGATTTTTTAATTTTTTAATACGAATAAAAACTGTTGTTTCTATATACCATTAGGACTTCATCGTTTATTAGGAAAGCTTCTTTTCATAACTAAGTTCTGAAAAGTGTGGTTAAATGAGGTGATTATATTGATGGACTAAGATTCCCTATTCACCAATTCCATTGAGAAAGCAGGTAAGCAAATGGCAAGATATTCACAAGGTTGAGAAAAAGGATTGCTGTAGCGTATTCTGGCTCCTTTTTCTACCATAATGCTCTCGCCTTGTTCTAGAATTACTTCTTCACCATCGATTTCGAAAAGTTTTTTCCCTGAAATAATGATCGTAAATTCGTCAAACTCGGGTATCTGATGAGGTTCACTCCAACCTGGTGGCGCAATCATGTGTGCGATGGAGATATTTTTGTTGCCTGTAGAGTTTCCCCAATGTTCTTCTATGAGTTTGCCGTCGGTGGTGGGAATTACCAATGGAGATTTTTGAATTCTGTATTTTTTCATTTCTTCCAATTTTCTTTCTTTATTTCGTAGATAAAATTTGCTGCACTTTCTTCGCCATAATAAGCCATCACTACTTCATCAATTTTTATTCCGCCTAATTTTTCCATGGCTTTTTGCGAACGGATATTTACTTTTCCAACATGAAAATATACCCCATCAACAAATTGAAAAATATAATCCAACATTAGGGCTTTTACTTGGTGGTTAATACCTTTTCCCCAAGATGCTGTTCCGTAAAAAGTGTAACCAATGGAGATTGATTTGTTTTTCTCATTATAATCATAAAAACGAGTGGATCCCAACACTTTACTGCTCGTTTTATCAATAATTAAAAACGCACCTTTGCTCTCCAACGCGCCATCGAAAAAATTCCTAAAAACTTCTCTTTGGTAACGGTCTTTATTAGGATGTTGCTCCCACACTTTCGGGTCCGAAGCCACGGCAAAAAGCTTTTCAAAATCTTGCTCTTGGAGAGGTACTAATTTATAATTCTCGTTTTCTAAAACTTCTTGCAGGGAAAAACTCATTGTTTAAATATTCAAAATGGGAAAATAACGCTCCTCAATAACATTAAAATGATGAATTTGATGCCCAATAATATTAAACCCGAGTGCAACGACAGAAGTTTCATATTTCCAGCTGTTTCCTTTTCTCATGAGTTCTTCTTCACAAAAATTTTTAAACTGTGAAATTGTTGCATTTCTCGCCACCAACAAATCATTAACGATATTTTTAACATCTTTATGGTCAGCAAAAGAATTGTCAGCAAAAAAATTCTCGTCCATCCCTTCTGTAGATTTCATTCCTCTGGCAAAGATTAAGGCACGATAAGAAAATACTCTCTCAAAATCCACTATATGCTGCAACACATCATTTACCGTCCATTTACCGTGGGCATAGGGCATTCCTTTCAGTTTTTCCAGTTTTCGCAAATCGAGGGTTTGAATCTGCATCAAACTTGCTTCAAAAGCTAAAAATAAATCATCTTGAGGCACCAAATTAATGTATCTGTCAAAAAATTCCGGAAGTTCTATTTCAGATTTTTTCATGCTTCAATTTACGAGTTTTTGCGTTCCAAATCCAATAAAAATTGTTTTCTCCACACACCACCACCATATCCTGTTAGCTTTCCGTTGCTGCCAATTACTCTGTGACATGGTATAATAATCGATATTTTGTTCAAACCATTGGCATTTGCCACTGCGCGGGTTGCCTTTGGATTCCCAAGAATTTGAGCTTGCTCAAGATAACTACGCGTGTTAGCGTAAGGAATTGAACGTAAAATTTCCCATACTTTTTTTTGAAAATCTGTTCCTACAGCTGAAATTGGAACCGTAAAATTTTTTCTCTTTCCAGCAAAGTACTCTGAAAGTTCTTTTTCTAAAATCTTAAAATGTAGATTTTCACCTTGGACGACGTTGGCATTGTGAGCTTTTGCTATTTCCTGCAATTCTTTTTCCAAGGATTTTCGGTCGCTAAATTCTAGCATGCAGATTCCTTTATCATCAGCACACGCAATCATAGTTCCAATAGGCGTTTCTATTCTCTTTACATCTAAAACATGATGTTTTTTACTTTTGTTGGGGGAAAATCCGAAGTTATTCTTAAAACCTTCTGCAAAACCGCTCAAACTATCATAACCACTTTCCAAAGCCACCTCCAAAACATTTTCTCCCTGTTGAATTTTCTTAAAGGCAGTATTGAGTTTTAGCGCACGCTGAAATGCGTGGAACGTCATCCCATGATTTTTAATGAACCATCTTCTTACGGCATTAGGTTCCAGATTTCGATCCTGAAGATCTTCGTCTTTTAGTTTTAGTTCAGGATTGGCTTCTAGTTCATCTAAGAGGTTTTGAATGCTTTCAGGAGTTTCATTAGGGTTTTCTAAAGGCCTGCAAATCTTGCAAGGTCGATACCCTTTTTCCAGAGCTTGCATTGTATTCTCAAAGAATTCTACATTTTCAATTTTAGGTTTTCTCGCAGTGCAGGTTGGCCGACAGAAAATTCCTGTGGTTTTTACGCCCATCCAAAAAACACCTTCAAAATCTGGGTTTTTGTCCAATGAGGCCTGATACATTATTTTATCTGTAATTTTCATCTCTTTAAAATTGAATCTTTTTCAAAATTAATCGGAAGTTCATGAACATGCAACCGAAAAATTGACAAGTATTTTATTGAAAAATAGTATTTTTAAATTTAAAATAAATTCATGGAAGACATTAATCAGTTTTTTCATTTTTCTGATGTTATTAAAGCAATTTTCGCTCTTATTTCCGGTGCTATCTTGGGTTACGAAAGAGAGCTAAAGGATAAATCTGCAGGTTTAAAAACAATTTCTATCATTTCATTAGGCTCTGCTCTCTTTGCCATTCTATCGCAAAATTTCAGCGGTGAAGGTGATAATTTTGCCATTGCTGCGGGTATCATCTCTGGAGTTGGTTTTTTGGGTGCAGGCGTTATATTTAAAGAAGGTTTTAGCATTTACGGATTAACTACGGCCGGTATTATTTGGGTTTCTGCAGCAATCGGTATGGCTATTGGCTTTGGTGAATTTTACATAGCTGGACTTTTCCTTGCAGCAACCATGTTGATTATTTATGGAACGCAATTCTTAGGCAAACATATTATTCCTAACAACAACACTAAAAATTTGCAGTTTGAAATACGCAAAGGATCTGAAGATGATCGCTCCACGATTTTGAATGAAATACATCAATTTACCAAGTACCAAAACATCAGCGGAGTGGAAAAACTGGAAAATGAAAACCTAAAAATTATGCTGGATATTCATATCAGCAATGCTCAAACTGCGGCTTTAGAAGATTATCTCCTGCATAAAAACGAAATAATAACATTCACATTATAACAAAAAAGCAGCTTGAAGCTGCTTTTTCTATTTTTTTGCGGAATCTCTCTCTATTTGTTTGGTCTCCTTCAATTTTTCAATCATTTTACCAATAGTTTCTGTTTTTGCAGTTTGCATTGGTACCGTAACTTTTACATCATCCCACTTCATCACCATTTGCATTGAAACATCATTAAGAGGATTCAATAAAATCTCAAAATACTCCTGCTTATCGCTTGTCTTTACCACTGGAACGGTAACATCTGCAATATTGAGTTTCTCATTATATTCATAAGATCCCCACTGTTGAAAGTCTTTATTGATAATTATTTTCCATTCTTTTTCTGTTGGAAGTATAAACAAGCCGTACGTGCCTGCGGGAATATCTTTTCCATTGAAACTCATGTCTTGTCCGAAAGTAATTTTTGTAGAAGAATTGGCACCCGCTCTCCATACTTTATTGTACGGAACCAATCCACCAAAAATTTTTCTTCCTTTTACGCCAGGTCTTCCATAGTCAACACTAATTTTTGAAATCGAGAAATCCTGATCAATTTTTTGTCTCGGACTCGCAGCAGGTACAGAATAGGTTTGTGCAAAACAAAACACTCCTGCGCTTAAAAATGCAGCAACAATAAGCTTTTTCATTGATAAAATTTTTCTTTAAAGATAGAATTTTTTTATAAAATTAAGGGAATGTAAAATCATAAAAAAGAAAAGTCCTTGCTGTAAGGACTTTTCTGTATTCATTAATTTTTTGTTGGAAGAAATTTTCAAGAAGCGTTGGCTTGTTGCTTTTCGTTCTTCTTCTGTGTGAATTTTTTTACTACATAATCAATTACCACTGGAACTAATAATGTTAAAATTGTCTTTAATAATCTCGATTTCATTGTTTAAATTTTAATTTGAATTTACAATTTTTACGCCAAAAAAGATTTTAACAACTAAAATTCATGCTATAGAAAACTTCTGTGCTTAGTCACTATAGAAAATTTATAATGATAAAATTATTATCGCAATTTAAATCTAACCTCATTATAGATTTTCATCGATGAATATTCTCATTATCATCATAATTATTTACAGCGATTTTTAAACTGTTAGCAATTCGTTCGCGTAGCTTTAAGGGTTTTAAAACGGTTATGGATTCCCCCATGCCCAAGATCATGCGTTCCAATTCAAAATTGAGTTGAACACAAATCCTAAATATTGTTCCGTTTTCATCCTCTTTTACAATCTGTTGGCTGTGGTGAAATGGTTTTGTTTTAACGTAGGGCGCATGTTTTTTAGTGACAAAAAAATCAACATTTTTGGGACGCTGAGTCTCAGAAACGGTAACTCCAATCACTTCGCCAAAATACCGATCAGCATCCAACTGATGGTCAACATAAGCCGTTTTTTCATCAATTGTGATCTCTTGTATTCGGTCTAGTGCAAGATTGTACAATTTCTTGCCCTGAAGACAAATCAAAAACCACCGGTTGTTGTATTCTTTAAGCAACTGTGGATGAACCGTCATGTATTGAGCCTCACGAGCATTAAAACTCTGATACAAAACCCTCAGAACCTGTTTATTGGCGATTGCTTTATACAGAGCATCAATATATTCCAGACCTTTTAAGCGCTCGTTTTTATCCAGATGAATAATCGACTTTTGCTGTGTGCTTTGTATGGAATCTTCCAATTTCTGTATCACGCCATTCATCTCCTTAAACATCGAGAAATCTTTGAATTGTTTTAAAATCTGAACGGCATCCGTCATTACCTTCAAGTCGCTATCGGTAACTTGTATGTTATGTATGCTGTAGTCGGGATCGCTGTAGCGGTAGTATTTTCTGTTGTATACTTCAATCGGCGCATCGTAACCAAATTTTTCGCTGCGCATATTCTGCAAATCCAGCTGAATAGTTCGTTTGCTGACAAAAGATTCTTTTCCCTCATATTCAAACAAAGCTTCGGAACATTCATCCATTAAATCGTCCAAGGTGTATTTCTTGAACTTATTTTTTAAGCATTTATCAAGGGTTTTGTACCGAATTAAAGCATTTTTATTGGAGGACACCGATTTGAAATTTGAGATTTATAATTTGAGGTTTTCACCTTGAGTTTGTAAAATCAATTAAATGAAAGAGCTTTCGTTTACTTGCTGGAAAGAGCCTCACCTTCAAAAGAAATTCTGTCCCAACCGTACTTCATGAAATTACGAATGTTTTGGTGATCTTCAGCGTCAGGATTTTCTAACACATCTTTTCTGTAGTAATCGCCGAATAGAGCAAGCGCTTCTTCTTTTGAAAGCTTATTAAGTTTAGCGAAACTAAAAATCTTGCAAGAGCCGTTATTCTGATTGGCTTCGTTCACTAATTTACCATTTGTAAACTTTGTTGGTGTAAAGTTGAAATGTTAATCAATATAGGCAATAACGTCGTTGAACTGTATGTTTTCGGGTGCATTTTGAAGTTGGTCTAAAATCATTTTAATGTAAATATTTCATAAAAGTAGTAAACAATGACTATCTACGCAACTGCAATGCGCAATTAGTTTTAGAACATAAAAAAACTTGCTTCGGGTGAAGCAAGTTCTGGTATGTTGTGATGAAGCAAAATTTTACTTCACTATTTTGATATTAACTGCGGAAAAACCTTTGGGAGACTTTTCTTTTTCGTACGTTACTTTGTGACCTTTCTTCAATTCTTCTTCCGAATTGTTGATGTGGAAAAAGATATTCTCTTTTGATCCGTTTTCGGTGATGAATCCATAGCCTTTTTCACTCAAGAATGTGATAATTCCTGTGATTTCTGTAGTATCCACTTCAATAGGTGCAGCACCTAACTGGATATCATCTAGGTCGATTTCAACTTTTTCACGTTGGTCTGGTGGCGTGCTGGTCAATTGACCAAACTCATCCACATACATAAACATTTCATCAAGACTTTTTCCTTTGTTATTGTCTGATTTACGTTCTTCACGGCGTGCCGCTTTTTCTTTTTGTTTCTGTTGTTTCTTTTTAAAATTTTCTTTTTTTGAGAAAGAATCTGCCATAAATATTTTTGAATTTTATTTTATTGTTAATGCTTTGCACATGATTTTAAGTTCAATTTTAGGAACCGAATCCTACTGTAATTGACCTCTTCATTATTGAGAACCACTTTGGGTTGCTCTGCGATGTAATCTGTATTTAAGTTGCTGGTAAAAGCAGCGAAAAACTGAAAGTAATGAATATAATAAACTTTTATAAGCCTACGAAAAACAAAGCTTTCTTTACTAATGCGATACAAAGATACGATAAAAGAAATTAATAACGCTATTTTATTAATTCTGTGCGAATTATCTTTCTAATGAAAAATATTTAGTAAATGATAAAAATTATTTTACTACGCAAAAAGATTGCGCAATTGGGTTTTTACTTTGCATCATCAAATTGAAACAAAACGCTATTTGTAAAACAAAATCGCAGCCCGGCCTAAGTGGAGCTCTTTTTGCAAATTAAGGTGCTGGAAATTCGGAAGGTATTTGCAAAAAAGCTGGAACGGAAGGCATAAATGAGAAAAAGCGAAGGCTTTTATCGAAGTTTACGAACGAAGTTCAAGCTGCCCAAAAAATAAAAATTATGGAAAATAAAATCACAGGAAACGAATTAATTGCTTTAGGATTTCAACCGAAAAAATGGTTTGCCGAAGCTTTAGCATACATCAACGAAAACCAACTGAATGAACAAGAAATGTTGGACTATTTGGAACAGTTTAAAACTCCGGATCCCATTGCATTGCACGAAGAATCGATTGATTTTATCGTCAACATCCGTGCAGAACACGAATCTGAAAACGACAACGTGGAAAAAGTAATCAACACCATGAAAGTTTTGATGAAAACGCCTACCCTAACCGCTGGAGCGTTAATGCCCGATGCCTGTCCGACAGGTCCTGAAGGTTATATTCCCGTTGGCGGCGTTGTAGCTGCGAAAAATGCCATTCACCCAGGATTTCACTCGGCAGATATTTGCTGTTCGGTGATGTTAACTGATTTTGGAAAAGTGGATCCAAAGGAAGTTTTGGATGCGGCACATTCCATTACGCATTTTGGTTATGGTGGAAGAGCAAGAGGTGAGCAAATGCCTATGTCTCAGGAATTGATGGATGCTTTTAGAGAAAATTTGTTTTTAAATGATGAAAATTTAATCAGCATCGCCCGTTCGCATATGGGAACGCAAGGCGACGGAAACCATTTCTTGTTTGTGGGAATTTCTAAAAACACGGGAAATACCATGTTGGTAACGCATCACGGTTCTCGTGCTCCAGGTGCGAAATTATATGATAAAGGAATGAAAGTTGCGAACCGTTTCCGAATGGAGCTTTCGCCAGAAACTTTGAAAGAGAATGCGTGGATTCCGTTCGAAACTGAAGAAGGACAAGCCTATTGGGAAGCATTGCAATTGATTAGAAAATGGACCAAAGAAAACCACGAATCTATTCACAACGCAACGTTAGAAAAATTAAATATTGAAAAACTAGACAGATATTGGAATGAGCATAATTTTGTATTCAGAGATGGAGATTTATTCTACCATGCCAAAGGAGCGACGCCGTTAGACGACAAATTTCTTCCGGATATCACAGGTCCACGTTTGATTCCACTGAATATGGCCGAACCTGTGTTAATTGTAAGTGGTGCTACAAACGAAAGAAATTTAGGTTTCGCTCCTCACGGTGCAGGGAGAAATTTCAGCAGAAGTCAGCATAAAAGAAATCTGGCTCACAAAACGACTGAAGAAATTTTTGAAGAAGAAACTGCAGGTTTAGATATTCGGTTTTTTACCAATGATATCGATATTTCGGAATTGCCGAGTGCCTACAAAAGTGCCAAAAATGTTCGCGCCCAAATTGAAGAATTCGGTTTGTGCGAAATTTTAGACGAGGTGCTTCCTTACGGATGTATTATGGCAGGCGATGTGCAGAAAAATGCGCCTTGGAAGAAGAAAAAGAGGTTTAGAAAGTAGTTAAGCGTTATTTTCACTATGCCGCAGTTTTCCTGTGGCATTTTTTTTAAATTAGTTTCCAAATCAGAAATTATAATTGCAAAAATGAACAATAAAAATAATGAACGTGTTTTCAAAATGTCTTTTACAAGCGTATATCCGCATTACCTGACAAAATTAGAGAAAAAAGGACGCTCTGTTGGAGAACTCCACGAGGTGATTTTTTGGCTTACTGGATATAACCGAAGAAGATTTAAAAGAAATCTTGGATGATAGAACGAACTTTCAGGATTTCTTTGAAAATGCTCCCAAACTTAACCCAGATAGAGATAAAATAAAAGGTGTTATTTGTGGTTATCGTGTAGAAGATATACAAGATCCATTGATGCAAAAAATTCGATATCTTGACAAACTGGTCGACGAGTTGGCGAAAGGCAAAAGCATGGAAAAAGTTTTAAGAAAATAATAATTTAAGAAATTTACATTTAACAGAATGCACGAAACTCAATTTTTCGTGAAATTTTCAAAATTTTTTTTCCCGCCATTCACCATATCAGAAATGGTTCCTGGTACTACTTTTCGGTCGAATTTTACAACGGTGAAGATGTGAAATAGAATACAGATCACAAGGCCGTACATGGTAAATTTATGTATTTTCAGAACCACTGCAACGGCTTCGGTATTTCCTTTTAAAAACGAAATATTATTTTGCTGAGTTATGCTAAGTCCGGAAACCACAATAAGAAAAATCAGGAAGTAGAATGTACAGAGAAATAACATCCCGAATCGAGATTTTCGAGCAGCATCGTTATTTAGCTTCAAAAAATTCTTTATTCTAGAAAATAGACTTTCGTCCATAGGCAAAATAGCTTCTAATATTATTCGAAATGCAAATAAACTGGCTATTCCGTAGCCGATATAGGCGTGGCAAATCCAAAGTCTGTCACTGAAATACTGTGCAAAAGTTAAAGCCTCCGCTTCGCTAATATTGACGCATTTCGCAGAAAATTCTTCCTCTACGTAAGTCCAATGATTTTCTGGATTGAGAATGGTAAAATTAATCAGAACAATACTCAAGGTACAGAAGAACAAAAATGCATTGCTCCAATGCCACAAACGCTTGGCCCAGTGGTGTTTTTTAAGAGTTTTATTGCTAAGGTTAGGGTGTGTATTTTCGGTTGTTTTCATTGTGTGTAATTTTAATTGCTTTTATTGATTACAAAATTAGCAGCCACTAAAAATTTAAAACAGGTAAAAAACAAACTTATTTTGGTATATTTAATTCATGAAAAATCAAGCAGCTTTATAAAGCTTTTGAAATATCGGAGCTAGAGATTGATGTAAACTCGGGACTGTTGCACAAGCATCATTTCTTTCAAATGGTGTATGTTTTGGAGGGAACAGGAAAACACATTATCAACGAGAACACATATGAAATAGCTGTCGGAAGCTTGTTTTTGCTAACTCCAGATGATGAGCATAGTTTTGAACCTGAAGTTAGATTAAAATGTTGTCTGATTGATTTCACACGAAACTTCTTCGACAAAAATAGTCAGAAAGAATATGAAATCGATTTGAGCAGTGCATTTCACCGCATGGAATACATATTTCATCATCACGACACTTTACAGGGCGAACTTATTCAAAAAGAAGATCAACATTTAGCGCAATTGCTTATTCATCAAGTAATTAAAGAGAATAAAGAAACTCAATCATTTAATTATATCATTATTCAGAATGTATTATTTTTACTGCTTAATTTGATTGCCCGAAACATACAGCAACATCAGATTATACAATCAAAAATCAAGGATGCCGACAGCAAAATTTTTGAAATGCTGAGTTATATTCAGCATCATATTTACGATCAAAATTATTTATCAATTGAGCATCTGGCGCAAAAATTTAATCTTTCAAAAGGTTATATCAGTCGGTATTTTAAGGAAAAGTATGGCAATAGCATTAAAGGTTTTATCATTCAATATAAATTAGAACTGGTCATCAACCGATTAAAATATAGTGATCTCACGATTTCAGAAATCGCCCACGAATTGCAGTTTACAGACGACAGTCACCTCAATAAAGCCTTTAAAAACAGATACGGAAAAACCGCCAAGCAGTATAAGAAAGAGATTTTAAAGAGGTAAAAAATATTATTGAAAAGCACCAATAAAATGTACTTTATCCTCTTATCTTTGTAATGTAAAATGACAAAATGAGTTACTGCATTCACATCGAAAATCTGCAACCTGAGGAAAGAAAACAACTTCACAAGCGCTATCACGACAAGCATTATGGTTTCCCGATCCACGACGACAACGAGCTTTTTGGGCGTCTCATAATGGAAATTAATCAGGCAGGATTGAGTTGGGAAAAGATTTTAAAGAAGGAAAATAGCTTTAGGATGGCGTACAATAACTTCAATATTGCTGAGGTGGCTGCGTTTACTGAGCGTGACAGGCAGCGACTTTTGTCAGACGCAGGAATTATCCGAAATAAATTGAAAGTAAATGCCGCTATCGAAAATGCCAAAACCATTCTGGAGATTCAGCAAGAATTTGGTTCGTTTGAAAAGTGGTTAATGCACCATCATCCCAAAACCAAAGACGAATGGGTGAAGCTTTTTAAAAAGACTTTTCGCTTTACTGGTGGCGAAATCGTTGGTGAGTTTCTGATGAGCATTGGCTACCTGAAAGGTGCACATGATAAAGATTGTTCAGTTCACCAAGAAATCTTAAAACACCATCCGATGTGGATGAAGTCTTAAATTAAAATGAAAAATCCAAAGCGTCACTTTCTGGGCGGAAATTAGAGTGCATTGCAGCAGTGAAGTAGTCGGAAAAAATCTGATACATTTCTGATTGTGTATCGGTAGCGCGAACACCCATCTGAATATAGATATCCAAAAGCTGATGTGATAGTTTTTGAACCAAAGAAACGCCGTAAACATGGATCTCCGATTGCTTTTCCACTGAAATCTTTTGATTTAAACTTAATAAATCTTCTACTTCCTTTGCATCATCTAGAATTTTGTTGAAATGATGACTTAGAGATGTTTCAAAGCTTGAAAAATCGATGTTAGGGCGAAGGATTTTTGCTTCGTCTACAAAATGGGCAGCCATACCAAGGTAATTTACTAACAGAGTGAGATCTGCAAAAACCCTAAAAGGAATCCTGTCTAGAACATCATCGGTATAGAATGAGTCATATACAAAACTAAAATTTTCGTTGACAATTTTATTTTCAATTTTGAAGGAATAAGTTCCAGTGGCTTTCATGC
>JAEWYW010000064.1 GCA_023458535.1 Bacteroidota bacterium | reverse complement strand
ACCCGAAGCTTCAGCCGTTTTATTTCTTTTTGGCGGCGGCTCCGCCGCCGCCAAAAAAAAAAACAAAACGGCCTCCAAAATAAATTGGAGGCCGTCATCAGAAAAATGATTATAAAAAAGGGTTTATTTCCACCCGCCACCAAGGTTTTTATAAATGTCAACAACGGTACCTAACTGTTGGGTTTTGGCTTCTACAAGTTCCAATTTGGCGTCCAGAGCATCTCTTTGGTTCATGAGAACCTCCAGATAATCGGCTCTCGAATTTTTAAATAAAATATTGGCAATATCAATCGATTGGTCTAAGGCTTTATTTTCTTGAGCTTTCAACTGATAATACTGATCAATATTTTTTACTTTCGACATCAAATTGGCGATGTTGATGTAGGCGTTTAGAATGGTTTTATCGTACTCGTACAAGGCTTGAATTTGTTTGGCATCCGCACTTTTAAATTCTGCTTGTATTGCACTTTTGTTGATTAAAGGACCTGCCAATTCACCGATTAAACTGTATGCCATCGATTGAGGAAGTTTTGCTAAATAAGTCGGTTTAAAAGCTTCCAAACCTAAAGTGGCAGAGATGCTCAAGGTAGGGTAGAACTCTTTTCTGGCCACTTCTACATCTAATTTTGCAGCTTTCAATTCCAATTCTGCTTGCTTAATATCGGGTCTGTTGGATAATAATTCGGATGGAATTCCCGTATAAACGGTCTGAGGAACGATTGACATAAAAGCTGTTTTATCCCGTTTTATTGGTTGCGGATACCGCCCCAATAGAGCATTCAGCGTGTTTTCTTTTTCTGTGATTTCTTGTCGCAAGGTATATTCGGAGGCTTTTGATTTTGCCAGTTCCGCTTCAAATTTTTTCACTGCTAATTCTGTTGCTGCCATCGCTTGTTTCTGAATTTTTGAAACTTCTAATGCTTTTTGCTGCAGTGTAATGTATTGTTGAATAATGTCTAACTGATTATCCAATGCCAACAAATCGTAATAGTTGTTGGCGACTTCACCAATTAAATTCGATAAAACGAAATTTTTTCCTTCAACGGTTGCCAAATAATGGGCAATTGCAGATTCCTTGGCTGTTCGAAGTTTTCTCCAAATGTCAATATCCCAACTGGCAGTCAAACCACCTTCGAAATTCATCAGATTTTCAGGAACTTCTTTGCCTTCCGTAATGTCTGTTGATGCGTCGCCAGCTCCTGTACTGGTGTAGCGACCTACTTTTTCTACTCCTGCAACAATTCTCGCGGCAACGGTTGGTTTTAATTTTCCGTTTTTATAGAGTACGTCCGATTTTGCAATTTCAATCTGTTGAAGCGTAATCATCAATTCCTGATTGTTTTTCAAAGCCTCCTCAATTAATGCTACCAAATTAGGATCGGTGAAAAACTGTTTCCAAGGCGTTAAACCACTGTTGGTTGTTGTATTTTCCTGATTTTCGTATTGTGCAGGAAGTTCTTGTTTGGTTTTATCTTGTATTACCGTTGCCATAGGAGCCTTGCAACTTGCGAGAAGTAGTGCTGCACCCAAGCTTAGGACTATTTTATGGTTTTTTATTGTGTTCTTCATATTTTTCGTCGTGTTTGTAAGGTTCGGTTTGTTCTGTAAGCGGATTTTCTTCTTCGTAATACGATAATTTTGTTTTCTCTGATAATAAACCGAAAATGTAGTATAAACCTGGAATAATCATCAAGCCGAATAGGGTTCCTATAAACATTCCACCAGCGGCTGCAGTACCAATAGTTCGGTTTCCAATAGCACCTGGACCGGTCGCAAAAACCAACGGAATCAACCCCGCAATAAATGCAAAAGAAGTCATCAAAATTGGTCTGAAACGAATGGCTGCACCTTCGATTGCTGCTTGAGCAACTGGAATGTTTTCTTCGGCTTTTTTCTGAACAGCAAATTCCACGATTAATACGGCATTTTTACCCAAAAGTCCAATCAACATCACCATAGCAACCTGAGCATAAATATTATTTTCTAATCCTAAGAGTTTTAAACATAAAAAAGCACCGAAAATCCCAGTAGGAAGTGATAGAATAACAGGTAATGGTAAAATAAAACTTTCGTATTGTGCCGAAAGAATCAGATAAACAAATCCCAAACAAATTAGGAAGATGAAAACAGCTTCGTTACCTCGTGAAACTTCGTCTTTTGAAATTCCCGCCCAGTCGATTCCGAAACCTCTCGGCAATGTTTTATCTGCCACTTCCTGAATCGCTGCAATCGCTTGTCCAGAGCTGTATCCCGGTGCTGGAGTTCCACTTACTTCGGCGGCATTGTACATATTATGTCGGGTGATTTCGGATAATCCGTAAACTTTTTCCAAATGCATAAAATCGGAGTAAGGCACCATTTGATCTTTATCATTTTTCACGTACAACTTCAGAATATCCGACGGCAAAGCTCGGTATTGCGGTCCCGATTGCACAATGACTTTGTACGGTCTGTCGAATCGGATAAAACTGGTTTCGTAGTTGGAACCAATTAAAGTGGAAAGGTTATCCATGGCTTTTTCAATGGAAACCCCTTTTTGCTCCGCCAAATCATTATCGATTTTCAGCATGTATTGTGGGAAACTTGCCGAATAAAATGTAAATGCAGAACCCAATTCAGGACGTTTTTTCAATTCTTTTACGAAATCTGTGCTCACTTGCTCCATTTTGTGGTAATCGCCACTTCCAGCCTTGTCCAAAAGTCGTAATTCAAAACCTCCTGCTGCACCATAACCCGGAATAGAAGGCGGCTGGAAGAATTCGATATTTGCACCTGGAATTTCTTTGGCTATTTTTTCGAGTTGCTCAATCACCTCAGGGGCAGATTCTTTTCGGTCTTCCCAAGATTTTAAATTAATTAAACACGTTCCCGAGTTGGCGCCTGTTCCTTCGGTGAGGATTTCATAACCGGCCAAAGAAGACACCGACGATACACCATCAATTTTTTCACATTGTTTTTGAAGTTCAAGGGCAATTTGGTTCGTTCTTTCTAAAGTTGAACCTGGTGGTGTTTGAATAATCGCATAAATCATCCCTTGATCCTCCGCTGGTACAAATCCTGAGGGTAAAGTATTGCTGATGAGGTAGGTTCCCAAACAGAAGAGCAATAACGCCGGAAGTGTAAAAAACTTCTTGGTGACAGTTTTATTCAACATGCTTTCGTATTTATCTGCACCTTTGTTGAAGGCACCATTAAATTTATCTAGCATTCGGTTGATGGGCGTTCTTTTTCTTTCGTGACCGTGATTATTTTTTAAAATCATTGCACATAGAGCAGGCGTTAAAGTTAATGCCACTGTTCCTGATAAGATAATCGCCGATGCCATAGTAATGGAAAACTGACGGTAAAAAATCCCCACGGGACCGCTCATAAACGCCACTGGAATGAATACCGAAGCCATAACCAACGTAATGGCGATGATGGCACCGCTTATTTCGTGCATGGCTTCTTCGGTCGCTTTAAGTGGTGAAAGTCCTTTTTCCTCCATCTTGGCGTGAACGGCTTCTATAACGACAATGGCATCATCTACGACGACTCCAATGGCCATTACCAAAGCAAACAACGAAATCATATTGAGAGTAATTCCGAATGCTGACATCACTGCGAAAGTTCCGATTAGCGAAACAGGCACCGCTATCGTCGGGATAAGTGTAGACCGCCAGTCTCCCAAGAATAAAAATACGACAATGGCTACCAAAATGAAGGCTTCAAATAAAGTATGAATTACTTTTTCAATAGAAGCGTCCAAAAATCGAGAAACATCGTAACTGAGCTCGTAATGCATACCTTTCGGGAAGTTGTTTTTTTGCAATTCGGTCATCAATGTTTTTACATTTTTTATAACATCCGACGCGTTGGATCCATAGGATTGTTTAACGGTGATCGCGGCAGATGGTTTTCCGTTAAGCGTAGAGTAGATGTCGTACATCGAGCTTCCAAATTCGATATCGGCAATGTCTTTTAAGCGAACAAATTCACCATTGGAAGTAGATTTAAGGATGATATTTCCATAGTCTTTCTCGTTGCTGTAGCGTCCCGGATATTTCAAAATATATTCAAAAGACTGCGAGCGTTTACCTGAACTTTCACCCGTTTTTCCTGGCGAAGCTTCAATACTTTGTTCATCCAAAGCCTGCATTACCTCGTCGGCGGAGATGTTGTAAGACGTCATTCTGTCGGGTTTTAGCCAAATTCGCATGGCATATTCCCGGGTTCCCAAAATATCAACATCACCAACACCCTTTATCCTTTTTAATTCCGATAAAATATTAATGTCTGCATAGTTGAAGAGAAACTTTTGGTTGGCTTTAGGGTCGTCGCTGTACAAATTGATGTACATTAACATATTCGGTTCCTCGCGCGTAATTTTCACCCCTTCACGAACAACTAAAGGAGGCAGTTTGTTGATGGCTGATGAAATATGATTCTGCACGTTGATGGCAGCAACATTAGGATCTGTTCCTAAATCGAAAACCACTTGGATGGAGGCTTCACCATCATTTCCCGCATCGGAAGCCATGTATTTCATTCCCGGAACCCCGTTGATAGAGCGTTCCAAGGGAATAATTACTGATTTTATTAAGAGCTCATTGTTGGCGCCTGGATAGGACGCGGTAATGTTCACCTTGGGAGGTGAGATCGCTGGGAACTGCGTTACTGGAAGCTTTACCAAAGAAAGTATTCCCAGAAAAACAATGATGAGCGATATTACGATAGACAGAACGGGTCTGCGTATAAATTTCTTAAACATGTTTCGTTTGAAATTTGAGATTTAAAATTTGAGATTTTTTCTTCTTTTTATAATC
>JAEWYW010000063.1 GCA_023458535.1 Bacteroidota bacterium | reverse complement strand
CACGCCGCTATTTTTCCATTCCACAATTTTTTCTTAGTTTAGTTTCATGGAAAAAATATCGGCTCCGCGCAGTCTGAATTGAACTTTCAGTTAAATTAAGCCCGCACTTCGCCAATACTTTTTCCGTTAGCTGTCACCCTAAACCAGAGAAAGTGCATAAATTAAGAGAAGAACAATTGCCAGACAAGCCAATGCTTCGGCAAAATCAAAAGAGCTGCAGCCAACCGCACAAAGCCAACGCTTTGCAGCACATTTGCTTTTGCCCCACCCACTCCAATACACCAATAATTAAATGACAAAAATTTATAGAGACAATTTTGGCGTTCCACACATTGAAGCTAACAAATATAGTGAAGCTGTTTATAGTATTGCATATGTACATTGCGAAGATGACTTTTATACCATTCAACAATGGCTATTGGCAAGTCGTAAGCGAAGCGGACATATAGATGATTGGGATGCTCCATACATAGATTTTATTTGTGAATTTTTAGAAATTGAAAAGTATGCTAATTGCTTAAAAAAAAATATTTCTGCAGAATATCTTGATTTAATTCAGTCATATTGTAATGGAATAAATGAATATGCAAAAGAAAATCCAAAAGAAGTGCTAAAAGGAAATCTGTTTCCAATTTCGGATATAGATATTATCAAAACTCAACACCTAATGGAAATCTTAGGAATTCAGTTAGACAAACCGTATTCTTACATAAGTAATAACAGAAAAATCGAAATCCCAAAACGACAAGGTTCTAATATCATAGCAATCACTAAAAGTAAGTCTGAAAATGGTAATGCACAAATAGCTATAAACCCACATCAACAAATGGAAGGATTGTTTTCCTTTTATGAAATACATCTAAAAATTAAACAAGCCAATATTGAACTATACGGATTTATTTTGCCTTGTACTTTTACCATTTTTATGGGAACGAATTTTAAAACAGCTTGGGGATTTACAGCTAATTACCCCGAAATGTATGATGTATATAAATTGAATGTTTTGGGATTAAGAGATAAATATTTCACTATTGACGGACATAAGGAAAAGATAACACCTCAATACTACAAAAACTTCACAAAACTATACGGCAAATTTCCGTTTCCAATCTTGAAGAAATATTATAAATCAAAATTTGGAAACATTTTAAAAATCAATGAGGAGTATTTGCTTATCAAAATACCATTATTGGGGAAAACACTTGGTTCTGAAATCAATTACGAATTAGCAAAGTGTACATCAAATTCTGAAATAAAGAAATTATGTTTTGAAAAAAGATATGGCTATCTAAATTTGGTATCAATTGATACTGACGACAACATTCTATTTGTTCATAACGCTCTTGAACAAGTGAAAGAAGATAATGACACACATTATCAAAACTTTATTGAACTTAAATCTGAAAGACAGATCACAAATCAATTTTACGATTTTGAAAACCTGATTTACAAAGAAAACCCTAAATGTGATTTTATTGTTTCTTCAAATCAATCTCCTTTCAAAGTAACAGATGAAGACGATACACAATCTTCAAATTATAAGGGTTTACTCTATTTTAATGAAAATTCAAGGTCTTTGAGAATTAAAGCTCTCATAAGAGAAAAAGAAAAGTTAAATATTGAAGACCTTAAACAATTTCTATTTGACACAAAAATCATTAAGCCAATTATCCGAAATGTTGATTTTAGCACTTTGTTCAGCTTAAATGAACAAGAATATCCAAAATTATCTCAGTTAATATCCATAATAAAGAATTGGGACGGAAATGCAGATTTAAATTCCAAGGGTGCGGCTTTGTTTTCATTGATTTATCATCGCTATAAAGAAAAGTATTATGTGTCATCCAAAAATCCTGATACAATCCAAATAGCAGGAATTGAAGAAATAATAAACTGTTTGCTTTGGACTTCAGAATACTATAAACCAGAAATGACATTGAAAGACATTCAGTTTATCAAACGAGGTAATATTGTCTTTCCAATTAATGGTATACCCGACTCTGTAAATAGTGTTAGACCTTATTTTCAAAAAGGCAAATTATATGCAGAAGAAGGAGGTGCTTTCCGTTTAATAATAAATCTGAAAGATAGGCAAATTTTTGTATGTCATCCTTTCGGTAGTTCAACCAATTTGGACGATGAGAACTCCATTAATCAAATGGAGTTGTTTGTTAACAATCAATATCGAGAAATCAAAGATTTTGATTTCTATAAAAAGAATTTTAAATATTATAACCTGTGATTATGAATGAGGCTTTACAGACACCTACTTTTATGATGAATATTCCAACTTCGTTTTCTACTGATGTAAGAAACAATGTATGGATGGAAGATTACAGCGATGAGGAAATTATCGTAAATGTTCCAAAAGCTATTCGAGAAATGTGGGAAGTTTATTCTTTCATTGCTAATCAAGGATTTGTTTACCTACTCCCAAATCCTCTAAATAGCAAACTTCAAGACCTAACTTATGTTGCAAACAATGGAATAGTGTTGCATAACCTCAAAAAACCAATATTTGTCGGTTCAAATTTCAAAGCTAAAAATAGAATTGGAGAGGAAATTTTAGGTTTAAATTTCTTTGAACAATTAGGGTATGATACAATCAAATGCCCCCACGTTTTTGAAGGAGAGGCAGAGATGAAGTTCATCAGAGACAACATTTATATTGGTGGATATGGGGTCAGAACTGAAAAAGAAGCCTTCACTTGGTTCAAGGATAATTTCGGACTTGAAATTATAGAACTTGAACTAAAAGACCCTTATATGTATCATTTAGACTGTGCTATATTTCCCTTGACTAAGGATAAAGTCATTGTTGCAACAGAAGCTTTTTCAAGAAAAGAACTCAAACAACTGGAAAAGTATGTTGAGATTATTCCTATCACAATCGACCAAGCTCATACAGGATTAACGAATAGTGTGCGAGTAAACAACTATATTCTAAATGCTTCGGATATTGATTTCTTAAAGAAAAATAGCACTGATTATAAACTTGAACGTGATAAAAACAACAGACTTGAAGAAATCGCATCAGCAAATGCTATGGAAGTATGTTATTTCAATTTAGAAGAATTTCTTAAAGGCGGTGGTTTACTTTCTTGCTTGGTTTTAAATATAAATTATCATTCATATAAAAATGACTTACTGTAATGGCACAATCTGTTTCAACTTGGTCGAAAAAAGCAAAATCCGAATGTAAAAATAAGAGCATTGAAGAATTATCTTCGAGCTATTTTTTCAGAGACCCAATACGTCCAATCAAAAATAATAACGAACTTATTTATTCTCCAGCAGACGGTATTATATTGGATTGCAAAGAGGTTTCTTCAATTCACGAAAGTATATTCACAAAATATAATGATGTAACCTTAGATAATCTTTCTTATAGTCAAATAGAAGATGGTGCTTATTGGATTGTAACTATTTTCCTAACTTTTTATGACCCACACATTATTAGAATTCCAACGAATGGTAATGTAAATAGACTTGACCTACCTGCTTTTTATTCTGAAAATAAGTCTATGCTTGATATAGAAAACAAACTTTTAAACAATAATATTGCAAACATAAAACAAGAGCTATTAGCATCAATTTCATTCAACCAAAGAGTATTGCTTAATATAAAACCACCAATGAAAAAGGAAAACTATCATATCATTCTTACAGCAGATTATGATATTGATACTGTTGTTTCTTTTTTCTCAAAACCCGAATTTTTCAAACAGAATACACGAATTGCATCTGTAAGATATGGCAGTATGGCAACTTGCATATTGCCAAAGCAGTGGAATATAAATCCGTTGCAAAAACCAAACATTCACATCGAAGCAGGGATTGACCCATTGTTTGAATTTTTATGAAAACAGATAAATTATCATTATTCAAATACACATTACCATTGATATTTAGTGGTTTGGCAGAACAATTATTGCTCTTAACAGATGTATTTCTAATTTCATTCAAAGGAGAAATATATTTGGCAACAATTGGACTGATTGATGCATTTTTATTATGCTCATTGTCTTATGGTTTTGCCCTAAATGATACTTTTCAAAATTTTTATTCCAGAAACATTGAAAAATCAACATTAACAAAAAGTATTTATCAAAAATCAATATTGGTGTTTCTCAAACACGCAATCATAATTTCTGTATTATTTTCTATTATAGTATATTGTGTAAATATCGTGTTTAGCAATGATATTTATCAATTATTCTTAGAAAATGTTCCCATCGTAATTCCACTCATTATTCTGAACTACATTTCAATGTCGATGAACGCATTTTTATTGGGATTAGGAAGGACAAAACCTATTGGGATTATATCTTCTATTTGTATTGTAATCAATGCGTTATTGGGATATTTTTTTCTGTTTGAAATTAAACTACAAATATCGCCATTAGCAATCATTCTATACACTTCAATCATTGCCGAAATTATAGGAATAATGATGATGTGGAAAGTTATTAGAAAATCAACTCCTGAAATTTTAAATCCAACACCTATAAAACAAAAATTATTGGTAACAATGAGAGTTGCTTCATACTATCCAGCATTTTCTGATTTATCATTTCATATAGGTTCGTTTATTTTATTCTTGTTTTGTTCTACATATTTTGAATTGAATGAGGTTGCATTATTGACAATGGTTTTATCTTATTGGGGAGTATTGCTTGTACCTACGGAAGCTTTTTCAGAAACTGCATTAAATTATTTTTCGTCCATTTATTCAAAAAAGAAGCCTGATCTATACCAAATCTTAAAAGAAAACATCATTGAAACGTCTCTTGTTGTGTCGGGAGGTATTTTAATAGTTTTAGTTTTGTTAGATTACATTCTTTACGGAATTGACATTAATAAACTAATCCTACTTTTGATAGTGTCAATTATCGTTTTTATTACAAACTTCAATGAAATATTTTCAATATCATTAATAGTAAGGTTGAAAAACAATTTATTTGCAACATCAAAAGTCATTTATGGATGTGTTGCGGTTATTTTAATTGTTACTTTAACATTCTTATGGAGGAATGGAGCAATTTCAATTCTTCTATCATTATTATTTGCACAAATAGCGATGTGCTTATTTCTAAAAACCAAATCAAATGAAATATGGAAAAACTCATCAAAATTACATTAGCAATTCTTTTTTTCTTGTGCTTGGCTAAAATGCCTTACGGCTATTATCAATTTGTACGTTTTGCCGGTTTAATCGGTTTTGCAATTCTTGCTTATCAAGCAAACCAACAAAACAAGCAAGCAGAAATGATTGTTTTTGGAGCTTTAGCATTACTTTTTCAACCATTCTTCAAGATTGCATTAGGCAGAGAACTTTGGAATATAGTAGATGTAATTGTGGGAACTGGACTTATAATATCAATATTTATAAAACGAAGTGAAAATCCACGCTAAAGCAAGCACATTTGCAATTTGCACAAGCCAACCACACAAATCAAAAATTGCAAAAAAGCTTGCTTTGCCATCGCACCACAAGAGACCAAAATGAGTCAACAACCAATATTAATATAAAAAGGGCGAACAGCTAACATCGTATTGGCGAAATGGCGGTTTAAGGGAGAAATTGAAAGTTTCTCCTTTTTTTGTCGCAACAGCCTTTTATATTTCCTTTTTCATAAATTTAGAAAATAATAAAAGGCTGTTGCTTAGCTTAGTGCAAAATTGAAACTTTTGGCTTTCTAATCCGCCACTATCGCCAATACGCGGCCCGTTACCTGCAATGCCATCGCCGGTTCAATAATCTAACGCAACAAATGTTAAAGAAATTAACTTATTTATTTTACGTTTGTCGCCATGAAAAAATACCACAGACTAACCTTTGCCGAGAGGGTAAAAATTGAAGAATTCAAAAATCTTAAATACTCCGTCTCGAAAATTGCCAAAAAATTAAACAGGGCTAAATCCACCATCGCCAGAGAACTAAAAACCAACCGCTATGCACACTGTTCCTACAAGGCAGACCACGCCAACAGAAAAGCATTCTGCAGGTCGATGTACAGGAAGGACGGGAAAACAAAAATCTCCTCCAATCCAAAACTTAAGGAATTTATCCACCAAAAGCTCGCCCTGCGCTGGTCGCCCGATCAAATATCCGTTACTTTGAAAAGACTTTACCCCAATGACAAAGCCATGAACATCTCCCACGAAGCCATTTACCTCTACATCTATCTACACTGTAAGAGCGAACTTAAAAAAGAACTCATTGCCCAGCTCCGGCAGGAAAGAAAATCCCGGGGAAACTTTAAAACAAGGGCCGTCCTGGAACCCAAAATTAAGGACCGCGTCTCCATCGACGAAAGACCCCGGGAAGTCCTTGGAAGGGAAATCCCCGGACACTGGGAAGGCGACCTTATCATCGGCAAGGACCACAAATCATGCATCGGGACACTTGTCGAAAGATCCACCAGGGCCATCATTATTGTTCCCCTAAAAAACAAGAACGCAGCCACGGTGAGAAAAGCCTTTGAAAAAGAACTCCTGAAAATCCCCAAAACCATGCGTAAAACCCTTACCTACGACAATGGAACAGAAATGAGCGAACATAAACTCTTCACCAAAAACACCAAGATAAAGGTCTACTTTACCCATCCCTACTCGCCCTGGGAAAGACCTACCAATGAAAACTCCAACGGCCTGGTGCGGGACTACTTCCCAAAAGGAACGGACTTCAATAAAATAACCAGCAAAAAAATTAAACAGGTGCAAAACGAACTCAATGACCGGCCAAGGAAAGTTTTGGACTACCAGACACCAAAAGATGTATTTAACCAGTTCATTCTAAATCAATTACAATGAAAACCAACGCCGTTGTCGAAGAAAATAAAATGTGGGTAACTTTTTGCCCCAAAAGGCTGAAAAAGTTATCCATATTTTATTCAAGATATAAAAAATTTATTCTAATTTTATCCAATCTAACCGTTGCGTTAGATGTTTGAATCCACCCATCGAAAAAAATCGCATAAATGAAGAAAATATTAATTATTACGACAATTTTTTTAACTATTTTCAGTTGTAAAAAAAGTGAAAATTCTGAAAATCAAATTTCGGAAAACGAAAAAGGCGTTTTGTTGAGAAAAATAAGTGCGAAAATTATTAAACCTGCATTTGGAGGAAAAATGTTTGGAGATTTAATTGTACTGCAAAGAAATCCATCAGAAATATATGTTTGGACAACTTTACAAGAATTTTATGGAGAAAATAATGTTGAACTAGGAACAGGAACATCCCTTCCACTAAGAATTAATCTGAATGGAAATCCTATAACGGAAGATAACATTGTGAATATTGAAAAACCTGGTGACGGCAGTTTGTATGGAGAAGATATTAAAAAGCTCTTTCCTGAAAATTTGCAAAAAAAAATTGAGAATTTACCAAGTTCTAAAGTTTTAATGCAAATGACTGAAGATGTAAAAAACCATCCAATTAAATAAAAATGAAAAAAGGCACTGCAGGTAACATGGGTTTTGCAAGATGCGGGGTTGAAGGAAATCTCAGAAATATTCTACAAAATACCCGCAAAAAACTTTTCCATTTTTTAGTTTTTTCGTAATTTTAAAAAATGCAAAAAGTTTTTGCTACGTTTGGATCACCTCTACACTTCCGGTTGCAGTAGCCCGCACCTCGCAAAGCCCCTTTCCGTTAGGCGACACCCTATCGCCGGTTCAGAAATCTAGTGCAACAAATGTTAAAGATTTTAACTTTACAAAATCCATTTGTTGTTATGAAAAAATATACAAGATTATCCTATCCCGAAAGAGTGAAAATTCAAGAGTTTAAAAA
>JAEWYW010000062.1 GCA_023458535.1 Bacteroidota bacterium | reverse complement strand
AAAAATCATTGATAGAAATCCACGGCATGTATTGCCTTCCAGATCCTAGCGGTGATCCAATACCTTTTTTAATTGGGTTAACCATTTTCTCCAATGCAGCGCCATGCTCCGAGATGATTACGCCTGCTCGAAGAATGACGACTTTGGAAGCACCACTTTCTTCAAATTGCAAGGCGGCATTTTCCCATTTTTTGACAACTTCTGCAAGAAAATCATGACCAGGTTCGTCCTTTTCATCAAAAATGTGGTCAGTAGTCACTGCTCCATAATATCCAACCGCAGATGCCGAAACAAAAGTTTTGAGTGGGTGTTGCGTTTTCCTCAATGTTTTCAACAACAGTTTTGCAGAATCCACCCTGCTGGAGATTATCTCCTGCTTCCTTTTCTTTGACCATCTTTTTTCAAAAATATTGGCTCCTGCTAAATGTACGATGTGATCAACATTTTCCAAAGACCTCTCGTCAATTTTTTGGTCCTCAACATTCCATTCAAATTCATTTTCGGATTTGGGAGTTCTTGTCAGCAACCGAATTTCGTATTTCTGAGACAGTACAGATATTAATTTTTTTGCCACCAGTCCGTTAGCACCAGTTATTACAACGACCTCTTTTTTCATTTTGCTTCTTTTCTAACCAATAAAACAAAATCATCATCTAAAATCTTGTATCCCTGATCGTATACAAATCGGTATTCAGAACCGTTTCTGTAAGTGATAAGTTGCGTAAAGTATTCGAAATCAAAACCTAAAGACTGAAGTTTTGTGTGAGTTGTTTTTGTTTTCCCTTCCTTGTTATAATCCTTCAAAATACGGTAATTTTTCCGGAGTCGATTATTGATATTCCGCATCAAATTAGTGGAATCTTTATTATTTTTATTGTTAAATGCATTCCTGCATGCGTCAGAACAAAATTTTTTATCTGAACGACCCACAATTTTTTCGCCACACTCTAAACATTCCATAAAACCAGATTTCTCTTTCTATCCCTAGAAAATTAATAAGATAAATATAAGCATTATTCATTTACAAACGACTACAAACGATATTAATTATTTTTTTACCGAATTCATTTTCAAAACATTATAAAATTTGCAATGTCAATCAGAGAAAACAGTGAGCCTCTCTGATAAAATTGTTAAATTAAAAAAATATAGAAATCATGTCACTAAGAAACAAAGTAAGCCTAGTAGGTTACACAGGAAAAGATGTAGAAATTATCAACTTCGAGAACGGCGGTCATAAAGCATCTGTATCGCTGGCAACTAATGATCATTACACCAACTCTAAAGGTGAAAAAGTAGAAGAAACCCAATGGCATAATCTTGTAGCCTACGGAAAAACTGCAGACATTCTTCAAAAATATGTTCCTAAAGGAAAAGAAATAGCAATTGATGGAAAGATCACTTACCGCTCTTATGAGGATAAAGATGGTTCAAAAAGATTCTTCACAGAAATACGGGTGGAGGAAATTCTGTTATTAGGATCAAAATCTTAAATGTAATGTGATGAAAACGCAAGTTTTTAAGATTCGCTTAGATGATGTTCATTTATCTAACGATCAGAGAGATGTTGATGATTTTATGAAATCTAATACAGTAATAAAATCTGAATCGGCATTTGTGGCAAGTGATAACTTTTGGACTGTTCTGCTCTTCTATGAGCAGAATGGCTCAAAGGCTAGCGTTCGCGAAAATAGATCAGCTAAATATTCAGCTTCGTTTGAAGATTTGAATACTGATGAGATGTATACACTTAATGCTTTAAAGGAATGGCGCAGCGAACAATCTAAAACCGAAAAACTACCTACCTATTTTATTGCGAGCAATAATGAGCTGTGTGCTATTGCTAAGATGAAACCACAAAATGAACATGAACTCGCTCAAATTAAAGGTTTTGGAAGATATAAAGTAGAGAATTATGGACATTCTATTTTAGAAATCATTCAAAATTCTCTGTAAAATTTTAAGTCGTAAAACCTTAAATTTATTGTGGAAAACTCAATGTTTTTTAAGTGTTATTAACTTTTTTAAGTGAGAAAAAATGACGATATTTGTAAGTCTTTGCAAAAAGCAAGGAATTTATAATTAATATGAGTCAGAAACAATATACAGCGAGTAGTATTCAGGCATTAGAAGGAATGGAGCACGTGCGTATGCGCCCTTCAATGTACATTGGTGATGTAGGAAATAGAGGTCTTCATCATTTGGTTTATGAAGTAGTAGATAACTCAATAGATGAAGCATTAGCCGGATATTGCGACACTATTTCTGTGAGCATTAAAGAAGGAAATGCTATCGAGGTGCGCGATAATGGTAGAGGGATTCCAGTAGATTTCCACGAGAAAGAGCAAAAATCTGCGTTGGAAGTGGTAATGACAAAGATTGGTGCTGGTGGTAAGTTCGATAAGGATTCGTATAAAGTTTCTGGTGGTTTGCATGGTGTTGGGGTTTCCTGTGTTAATGCACTTTCCAATGAGATGATTACAACTGTTTACAGAGATGGTCACGTTTACCAGCAAGTATATTCCAAAGGGAAAGCTCTTACCGAAGTTGAGCAAATTGGAGATAGTTCTGATAGAGGAACCAAGCAGTTTTTCCAGCCAGATGATACTATTTTTACGGAACTGGTATACAATTACGATACTTTAGCTGCGCGTTTGCGTGAATTGTCTTTCCTTAATAAAGGAATTACAATTACCTTAACAGATGAAAGAGAAAAACTAGAAGACGGCACTTTTAAAACTGAAGTTTTCCATTCTGAAGGTGGTCTTAAAGAGTTTGTAGAATATATTGATGGAAACAGAGAAGCTATTATGGAGCACGTCATCTTCATGGAAGGTGAAAGAGACGACATTCCTGTGGAAGTGGCAATGCGTTACAATACTTCTTTTAATGAAAATTTGCATTCGTATGTCAACAATATCAATACTCATGAAGGAGGAACACATTTAGCAGGCTTCAGAAGGGCTTTAACAAGAACACTTAAAAAATATGCTGATGAACTTGGATTACCACAAAAAGAGAAAGTAGAAGTTACGGGTGACGATTTTAGAGAAGGTCTTACTGCCATTATTTCGGTGAAGGTAATGGAGCCACAGTTTGAAGGCCAGACAAAAACTAAACTCGGAAACTCTGAAGTTTCTGGTGCTGTGGATAAGATTGTAGGCGAAATGCTTTCTAATTTCCTAGAAGAAAATCCAAACGAAGCTAAACAGATTGTACAAAAGGTAGTTTTAGCTGCAAAAGCGAGACAGGCTGCAAAGAAAGCGCGAGAAATGGTTCAGAGAAAATCTCCTATGGGAGGATCTGGACTTCCAGGAAAATTATCGGACTGTTCTTCTAAAAATCCTGAAGAATCTGAATTGTTCCTAGTAGAGGGAGATTCCGCAGGTGGTACCGCTAAGCAAGGTAGAGACAGACATTTTCAAGCTATTCTGCCTTTAAGAGGTAAGATTTTGAATGTTGAAAAATCCATGCTTCATAAGGTTTATGATAACGATGAAATTAAAAACATCTACACTGCTTTGGGAGTTTCTGTGGGCACTGAGGAAGACAGCAAGGCTTTAAATATGGCGAAATTAAGATATCATAAAATTGTTATTATGACCGATGCGGATATTGATGGTTCCCATATTTCAACCTTAATTCTTACGTTCTTCTTTAGATACATGAAGGAATTGATTGAGAACGGATATATTTATATTGCTCAGCCACCATTGTATTTACTTAAAAAGGGAAACAAAAAAGTGTATGCATATAACGAGAAAGAGCGTGAGGAGTTTACATTGGAAATGTCACCAGATGGGAAAGGAGTGGAAGTACAACGTTACAAAGGTCTTGGGGAAATGAACCCTGAGCAGCTTTGGGAAACTACACTGAACCCGGAACACAGAATATTGAAGCAAGTAAATATCGACAATGCGGGTGAAGCAGATAGAATTTTCTCTATGTTAATGGGCGATGAGGTTCCACCAAGAAGAGAATTCATCGAAAAGAATGCAAAATATGCGAAAATCGATGCTTAAAATATAGTTTATACAATTCATAAAAAATAGGCGGCGCTCTTCGAGCGCCGCCTATTTTTATTTATTTTTCTTTAAAGTATTCCTATCCGAATCTCCAGTAAGCGTAAAAGTGTGATGTGCATCAGGTTCTTCTAAATCAGGAAGGTTTTCTGATACAAATAAATTTGCTTGGTGAGCCATTTCATCAGCAATCATTTTCTCTACCCTCACTTTTTTAATAGCGATATTCAGTTCATTACCAAGTAAGATGAGGATGATATTGATGTTTACCCAAATCATTAAGAGTATGATAGAACCAATGGAACCGTACAAAACATTATACCTAGCAAAATCTTTAACGTAGATGGCAAAAATATATGTAAGAAGCACGAAAAGAACCGTGGTAAAAATCGCTCCCGGAATTGCCTGTTTCCAAGTGGTAATCTTCAGGCAGCCCACCCAGTAAAAAAGGCTCAGTAAAGCGAAATATAACAAAGGGAAAGAGATGAATCCAATTATTTTCGAAAGGTTATCTACAAACCAAGAAATATTATAATTGGGTGTAAATAATTTTAAGACTACCTCACTGTAATAGACTCCGAAAAGCGTACAAATAATAAGAATAGCAAAAGCCAAGGTGATGACCAACGCAATCGCATATTCCTTTAAGGTTCCCCTTTTTAAATCTATATTTTCATTAAAACCATTGATGAGTGACTGCGTTCCGTTGGTTGCGAAAACGAGCGCTAAGACAAGCGTCCAATTGCTAATGCCCTTCATGTTTGGCAATATCGACCTTTGGATATAGTTGGAAACATCCATCTGCATGTGTGCCGGGAAAACATTATGCATGAGCACTTCAAAAATATAAAACTGAAGTTTCTCGTAATGTGGCAAATAAGGCAGCAAAGAAAGAAGGAACAACAAAAATGGAAATAAACTCAGAAAGAAAGCCCAAGAAATACTAGCAGCCTGCTTTCCCAATTGAATTTTGAAAATACCCTTCCCATAAATCTGAAACATTTTCAACAGAGAAATTCCCAAAAAAGGAATATGTATTCCGTCTAGAAAATTCTTAAACTTAATGAAAAATTTAGGAGTTTTTATACCCATCATCTATATTTGCACAACAAAGATAAGAAATGAGAATCAATTTAGTTTGCATCGGAAAAACGGATGATAAAGAAATAAAAAACTTAATTGCCTACTACCTTCCGAGACTTCCCAAACATTGGAATTTTGAGCTTGTGGAAATCCCCGATGTAAAAAATGCTAAAAATCTTACACCAGAATTGGTAAAAAGAGAAGAAGCCAAACTGTTCAATGCTCATATTGATAACACCGACTTGGTCATTCTTCTCGATGAAAAAGGAAAACAGTTTACAAGTCGTGAATTTGCAGGTAAAATTGATCACTGGCTGAATTCTTCTACCAAGAAAATCCATTTTTTGATTGGCGGTGCTTATGGTTTCTCACAGGAAATCTACGACCGAGCCAACGAAAAGATGTCATTATCTAAAATGACATTCACTCATCAGATGATCAGGTTATTTTTTGTAGAACAAATATACAGAGCAGACCAAATTCTCCAAGGAAAGCCTTATCACAACGATTAATATCATAACATTATTTAATAAAAGCCATCATTCTTTAAGAATAATGGCTTACTTTTTTAAACAAGACTTACATCAATTATCAGCGGTAAAAAATGTTTACATTAAATTTAAATGCTAAATCATATTAATCAATTGATCAGCACTTATCTCCATTTCCAATCTAAATCAGAATTTTCTATGATGCCGTATTTCGAAATTATATGATTTATTTTAGACTTAAATTCGACAGGGTTTATGATTTCTTTTTTGGGAATTATCAAACTTTGTCCTGTTATAAGTTTCAAAAAATAATAATTTTTAATTTCATTGATTTCCTTTATGCTAGCATATTTTATCTTCGACTCACCCATTTTACTTTCTTCAGTTATTTGGTCATCTTCAAAATTAATTTTAGAATCTAAGCCAATCCTATCTTTATAATTTTCTTTAATGTACTTTTTATAATGATTCTCATAACGGTAACTTTCATAGAATTTATAAATGACTATTAAAATGATGTAACCAACCAATGGAAGAATTGGAAATTGCTTGGTTGAAGTATAAAGGAATACAAAAAGAAGAAAAAATATTGCAATAACTATAATAAGACTTCTCCTTCTTTGCACTCTTATATTTTTACTTTTTGAAGCTGAATACAGTTGATATTCTAAAAAATCATTTTCATCTAAATTATAATTGAACTCCACTTTACATAAGGTTTATTAAATATTGCTGAAATTTTCTATTTGTTGATACACTTACCATATTCATCAGCAAGCAACGATTTTTCGTAGCCTAAAGCTACTGCTTTGTCTAAACTTGAGCATGCTTCTTTTCCTTTTCCTGTACTGAATAAGATTAATGCTTTGGTAACATGCGAGGGCGCAAATTTTGCATCCACCGCAATGGCTTTATTAACATCTGCTAAAGCTTCTTTTTGTTTCTTCATTTTATAGTACACCTCTGCTCTACCGTTGTATAAAAGAGATTCAGGTTTTTCAGATATCAATTGATTATAATCTTTCAGTGCACCTTGCAGATCACCACTTTTATTTTTTAAACTTGCCAAACCTGTTCTTGCATACAAATTATCGGGTGCAAAGGTTAAAATAGTATTCAAATCTTCTTTCGCCAAATCTTTTTTGCCCATATCATCGTAAATTCTGGAACGTGTTAAATACAAATCTGGGCTTTCCTGTTCTGCTTTTAAACCTTTAGTAATATATTCCAAGGCTTTTTGCTTGTCTCCTTTCATGCTTTGCACAGATGCCATATTCACATAAGCGGGTACGGACATGGGATTGATTCTAATTGCTGATTCAAAAGATTTAATAGCTAAAGCAGGTTTGCCGAGTCTTCTTTGCGCCATACCTAAACCCACATAATGTTCAGATAAAATTTTCTGAATTTTTTCTTTGCTTACCAAAAGTTGGTATTCAGTTTCTGCGCATTTAAAATTTCCTGCTTTCAGACATTCATCAGCCTTTTTGGCGTCTTGTCCATAGACACAAATTGTTGTAAAAACAATTAAAGAAAGTAAAGTTTTTTTCATGAGAATATATTTTGCTTGTTGATGACTTTCAATGCGAGTGTACCAAAAAAGCCTCCCAATAAAAATCCAACACAAGCTCCCATCAATATATCCATCGGGAAATGTACACCTAAATAAATTCGACTGTAAGAAACTACCGTTGCCCAAAAGAGAATAAACCAAGGGAACCATCGCAATTTCTTCCTCAATAATACGCTTAAATAACTTGCTAAAAAGAAAGTATTAGACGCATGTGCAGAATAAAATCCGAAATTACCACCACATTTTACAATTCGCATATGATTTTGAATTTCAGGATCATGACACGGTCTTAAGCGCGAAATACCAAATTTAAAAATCGTTGATAACTGATCGGATACTGTAACGCCTATCAGTATAAACAAAAGTATGTATAAAAGTGATTTAAGTTGATAATTTTTGTACAACAAATACAAAAAAATAACATATAAAGGAATCCAAACAAAAGTACCTGAAATGGTCATCCATAACTGATCGAAAGAAGAATTGCCCATGTTATTGAGAAAAAGAAAAAGCTTTTTATCTTCTAATATAACTTCTTCCATAAAGGTTATCTGCTAATTGGTCCTTCGTAGCCTTCATCATCAACTGGCTTTACAAGAGGTTTTTCCTGAGTTTTTTCATCGGACAGAGAAACATCCTTTAGCTCGTTGGCAGGGTTAAATTCGGTAACAGACTGTTTTACTTTTTCAATCTCTTTTTTAATTTCCGAAACAGGATTATCGGTTTCCTTTAAGATTTCAGTTTTTATGTCTTCCACAGCTCCCTTCATTTTACGCACACCAGATCCTAAATCGCGTGCTATCTGCGGCAACTTATCAGGTCCGAATAAAACAACAATTGCCAAAGCAATTACCAACATTTCTGAAATACCTACTTCCATGCTACAAAATTACAAAAGATTATGCATATAAGTTGAATTGCGGTACATTTTAAAAAAAATTTAAGTTTTGTTCTTTTTTTCAAAGGCGTAATATGTAATGACAACACTCATTGCCATCATAATGAAAGCCAAGAAAAACGGTGCTCCCGCAAATTCAAACGGTGCTTCTTTGTGGGTGAAATAATAGAATAAATTGGTCATCAGCGGTGGTCCTACAATAGAAGTCGCGCTCATTAAGCTGGTTAAAGCACCCTGAAGTTCACCTTGCTCATTCGCAGGAACTCCCTTTGTAATAATGGACTGCAATGCTGGCCCGCAAATTCCACCTAAGCAATATGGGATAAGAAACACAAACATCTGCCATTCATTGGTCGCAAAGGCAAACAGCAGCATTCCAATGGCGTACAGTGACAAGCCGTAATAAATGCTTTTTTTCTCGCCCAGTTTTGGAGTAGTCCATCTTATGAGTACACCTTGTACGAGACCTACCAGTAAACCGATTACGCCCAATGAAATCCCCACCATACGTTCTGTCCAATTGAATTTGTACATGGTGAAGTAATTCCAGTTGCTTTGTACAGCATGTCCTGCAATGTAAATGAGAACCAAAGCCACGATTAAACCTGATATTTCTGGATGCTTTCTTAAAAACCTGAAAGAACCCACAGGATTGGCTTTTTTCCAATTAAACTCTCGTCTCTTCGATTTGTCTAAACTTTCTGGAAGAATAAAATAGCCATATAAAAAATTGATGAAACATAAAACAGCAGCTGCATAGAACGGAACTCTTGAACCGTAATGCCCCAACAGTCCACCAATAACAGGACCGATGATAAATCCTAAACCAAAGGCGGCACCAATTAATCCAAAATTCTTAGCTCTGTCTTCATCCGTAGAAATATCTGCAATATACGCACTGGCTGTAGTAACACTGGCTCCTGTGATTCCCGCTATAATGCGCCCAACAAATAGCCACCATATATTGGGTGACAATGCTAAGAATACGTAATCTACTGCGAAACCAAAAAGTGAAATAAGGATAATAGGTCGTCGGCCATATTTATCACTTAAATTTCCTACCAAAGGTGAAAAGATAAACTGCACAAAAGCATATGCAAAACCTAACCAACCACCGTATTTGGCGGCTTCGGAAATATCTGCATGTATCAGTTCTTCTATGAGCTTAGGAACTACAGGAATAATAATTCCCCAACCTGTAATATCAATAAGTAAGGTTATGAAGATAAAACCTATTGCTGCTTTCTTTTTGGAATTCTCCATTGGTAAATAATATCCTGCAAAATTATGTTTTTAGCGTGTATTGAAATTAAAAAATCTATTAAATTATTGGAGTACTATAAAATTTAAAATGAGATTAATATACCACAAAAGCGTCTTTTCAAATTAAAGGGATTCTATTTTGGATATCATTTAATCTGACCAAAATTAATAAAAAAACTGCCTTCCAAAATGGAAGGCAGTTTAACGTATGTTGTAAGAGAAAAGGTTATTTTACAGTAACCAAATCTTTATCTGAAGTTGTTTTTCCGTGCGGAAGATCTTCTTTCTTTTTACCTTTTAAGAAGTCATACGCGATTGCCGATGCTACGAATATCGATGAATAAGTACCGAAACCAATACCGATTAACATTGCAAACATAAATCCTTGTAAATTTGATCCACCGAAGATGAAGATGGCTAAAATTACCAAGATGGTTGTGAATGAGGTGTTGAATGTTCTACCCAAAGTACTCGAAATAGAATCATCGAAAAGACCAGCAAGTGTAAGTGATTTCTTCTCTTTTAGATATTCTCTAATTCTGTCGAAGATAATTACAGTATCGTTGATGGAATACCCCAAAACGGTTAGGATAGCCGCAATAAAATCCTGATTGATCTCCATATTGAAAGGCATCACCTTATAAAGCAATGAGTATGCACCCAAAATAATGATGGCATCGTGCGCCAAGGCTGCAACTGCACCTAAAGAGAACTGCCATTTTCTAAATCTGAATAAAATATAGATAAAGATTCCTGCCAACGCTGCTCCCACAGCTAACATACCGTGCGTTTTGATATCATCTGCCACCGTTGGTCCCACTTTCTCAGAAGAAATAATTCCTGCGTGGTCTTTATCTGCGGATTTGAACTCGTTTAACGTTAAGTTGGCTGGCAAATCACCCTTAAGACCCTCGAAAAGTTTCTGCTCAATTGTTTGATCGGCTTTTAGAGATTCATCATCAATTAAATAATCTGTAGAGATTTTTAACTGTTTGTTGTTACCAATTGTTTTAGCTTCAACAGAAGAGTTTTTACC
Source organism: Bacteroidota bacterium (assembly GCA_023458535.1). GTDB lineage: Bacteria > Bacteroidota > Bacteroidia > Flavobacteriales > Weeksellaceae > Chryseobacterium. The sequence goes on along the minus strand of JAEWYW010000062.1, from coordinate 180,727 downwards.
ATCCTGAGTTTTGAAAACTTTTACCAATTTGTCCTCAACATCATTCGCGTTAACATCTTTATCAAATCTAACGATATAATTTCTACCCCCTGTAAAATCAATTCCATATTTAAATCCGTTGGTAAACATAGAACCCAAACAAACTATTGTAAGAATAGCTGAGAAGATATAGGCATATTTCCTTTTTCCAATAAAATCAATCCACACATTTCTGAATGCATTTTTAGTTGGTGGTGTCCACACAGAAAGTGATTTTCCTTTATTCAATCTGTGGAAGATCATTACTCTTGATAAAAGTACCGATGTGAAGAAAGTTAATACCAAACCAATACCCAATGTTAAAGCGAAACCTTTAATAGGTCCTGTTCCGAAGAAGAATAATACAACCGCTGTTAATATTGAAGTTAAGTGACCATCTACGATAGCATTTAAGGCATGTTTAAAACCGTCTTTATAGGCTTGAAGAATATTTTTTCCAGCGAAAAGTTCTTCCTTGGTTCTTTCATAAATAATAACGTTGGTATCCACCGCCATCGCCATGGTTAATACAATACCGGCAATACCAGGAAGCGTGAGTGTGAAATCTCCAGAATCTAAAATTCCGAAAAGGTAGAATAAGTTGATAATCATCGCAATTACTGCGTATACCCCTGCTCCACCGTAATAGAAAATGATATAGACAATAATAATTGCAAAAGCAATAAGGAAAGATATTACTCCATCATGAATAGCTTCTTGACCTAATGATGGACCTACTTGTGTAGCTTGTACAACTTTTGCCCCTGCAGGAAGCTTACCTGCTCCTAAAACGTCTGTTAATTCCTTCGCTTCCTCTTGGGAGAAGTTACCAGAAATTTGCGTTCTACCGTTAGGAATAGCACCTACAACGTTTGGTGCGGTGTAAACTCTATTGTCTAAGGTTACTGCAACTGGCTTTCCAACGTTTCTCTCCGTAAGGGTTTTCCAGTCTTTAGCACCCTGAGAATCCATCTGCATGTCTACCACAATTCTTCCTAAATCATCGTAGCTGATTTGTGCTTTTTCAACAGCTCCATCCACTGGTGCTTTTTGGTTGATGTTTCCTCTAATTGCATATAAAGCTAATCTATCAGGATCCGTAGATTCTGGCTTGTAACCCCACATAAACTGGGTATATTTTATGTTACCAGGACGTAGTGTCTGAGCAATTTTGCTGTTTAAAATTTTATTAACTACAGCGGTATCGGATAACTTTACGTTGGCAACACCGTTTGTTTTAAGCGTATTGATACCTAAAGCATTGATTAAATTGGTATTTTTTGCAATACCAATAGAATCACCTTTAAGTTTAATCATATTGTCTAAAGACTCGAAATAAGGTGCTATTTCTGGCACTTGCTGTACTTCCCAGAACTGGAGTTTTGCAGAAGTCTGAAGCATTTTTTTCACCTTGTCGATGTCTTTCATACCTGGCATTTCTACAGAAATTCTTGCTGTACCAGGTACTCTCTGTACGTTTGGTTGTACTGCTCCCATTTTATCAATCCTTGTACGGATTACTTCGAAAGCTGTACCTACAGAGGCATCAATTTTTCTTTTAACGATAGCTTTTACCTGCTCATCCGTAGTGTTGAATTTCACTTCCGAAAGATTGGTGTTCCCGAAAATTTCAGGATCCGCAAGTTTAAGGTTGGTTCCTTTCTCTTTGTTAACAATATCGAACTGCGTAAAGAAGTTGTCGATATAAGATTTTGTTGAATTTTTCTGAGCTACATCTGTTCTGTTTAAAGCCTCAATAAGAACTGGGTTGGTAGAATAATGTGTTAGATCATTCACTAAATCTCTCTGATTGATCTCTAAAAGAACGTTAATACCTCCTTTTAAATCGAGACCTAACTTCATCTCTTTATCTTTGGCTTTTGTGTAGTACAATTTTGTAAACCCAAGATTTAGAGTGTCTTTAGAGAGCTTCTCAATTTCTTTCTGATACTTCGCTGGATTGTCTCCTGCGATTGCTGTAGCCTGATTTTCAATTTTGCTGGCGTACCAAGTAGGCAATAATTCGTTGATACAAATTAGCCCTAGCACAATAGCAATAATTGTAATAAGTCCTTTTCCTTGCATTGTTATACGTTAAATTTAATCGGCAAATATAATGATTTTTTGATATTTTATGAATTTTTAACAACTGAATCTATTTACTTTCAGTAAGATGCAAACTTCACTTTTTTCCAAATCCATAAAATAATTTCATTTTTTTAGGATATCAATAAAAACGTTTGTTTCATATTTTTTTCTTAAATTTAAAACAACTTATAAATCAATCCATTATGAAAAGACATCTTCTTCTTTTATGTGTTTTTTCTTCCATATTTTTTTATTCTCAAAGTATCAATTTGGAGGAATTTGCAATTGGTTTGAGCAATCCTGTGGAAATAGCGCACGCGAATGACAACAGGTTATTTGTAGTACAGCAAAATGGTACTATAAAAGTTGTAAATGCTAACGGAACAGTAAATACATCGGATTTTTTGAATATCAGTTCTAAAGTTGTTTTCAGTGGTGAACAAGGACTGCTCGGTTTGGCATTTCACCCTCAGTATGCTACCAACAAATACTTTTTTGTTTACTACAATGCGGTAGGAAGTGGAAACATTACTGTAGCGCGGTATACTACCAGTGCCACCAATCCTGATGTTGCAGATCCGACTTCCGAGAAAATCATCCTTAATATTCCCAAACCATTTACCAATCATAATGGTGGAAGTTTGCATTTTGCTCCTGACGGTAATTTATGGATTTCTACGGGTGATGGCGGCGGTGGCGGAGATCCCAATAATAATGCTCAGAACAAAAATTCTCTTTTGGGAAAAATTTTAAGAATAGACATCAATTCATCCAATGCTTATAACATCCCTGCGGGAAATCCTTTTGCGGCAGGCGGCGGTGCACCTGAAGTTTGGTCGTATGGACTCCGAAATGCCTGGAAGTTTTCCTTTGATACAACTGCAGGAAACGTTTGGATCGCAGATGTTGGACAAAATTTAATAGAGGAAATCAACAGAAATCCGATTACTCAGTCTGCCATTAATTATGGGTGGAGGTGCTACGAAGGCAATGATGTGTACAACGGAACGGGTTGTGCGGCGGCTTCCACAATGGTTTTTCCAGTGGCGGTGTACAATCATTCGAATGGAAGATGCTCCATTACGGGAGGCTATGTTTATAGAGGAAATAGTTATCCTAGTCTTCAGGGAAAATACCTATTTACAGATTACTGCACTCCGCAAATGGGATTGGTAAATGCCGATAATTCCATTACATGGTCTACCACATTTCCAGGAAATAATTTTGCCAGTTTCGGGGAAGATTTTCAAAAAGAAGTCTATGTAATTTCCAGAAGTGCGGGGAAAATTTTTAAAATAACATCCAGTACGCTCGGCACGCAGGAATTGAATGTTCAAAAGATAAAAATGCACCCTCAATCATCTACAAAAACTTTGTTCGTACAAGGCTTGGGTAATGAAGAGTATGAAATAGAATTCCTAAATATGGAAGGTCGACTTTCACTCAACACCACAATTAAAAATAAACAGGCTGACATTTCCTTGCTTAACAAAGGAATTTATTTTGCAACGATCTCAAAAAAAGGCGAAAGAATTTATTCTCAAAAAGTCATGGTGGAATAAAGTCATGGTGGAATAAAGTGAAATCAACAAAATATTAAAAAGAATACGATTTGAGCTGATGAAAATCTTCTTTAACGAAGATATGGTCTATCCTGCCCTCTTTCAGCACTCCGATTTTATCACAGGTATTGAAAAGCGTTTCAATGATGTGAGAACTGATTATAATTAATTTATTTTCATTTCTTAGTTGAGAAATCACATCGTAAAGCAAATTGACACCTTCAAAATCGACTCCATTGAAGGGTTCATCTAAAATATTAACAGGTTTGTTTAAAAGAAGCATGCCCACCAGTGCGATTTTCTTTTTCATCCCTGTGGAGTAATCCTGAACATATTTTTCTAACGGTAAACTGAAGATTTCCGACCACTCTTGAAGTTGTTTTTTATCTGATGTGAAGTATTGTAAATATTCTTTTCCTGTAATGTAGGGATAGAAAAAATTGTCGGTTTCGAGGTAGGAAATATTTTCGCGCAATAGTTTCTTACCTTGCCAAAGGATTTCTCCATCATGCTTTTTAGACTGATAAAGACTTTCAAAAAGAGTTGTTTTACCAGCACCATTCTTTCCCAGAAGACCGAAGACGGAACCTTCTTCCACATTCAAATTCAAATGATGGAGAACGGTTTGGTCTTTATAATTTACTTGTAGATTTTTAATCTCCAACATATTTCTGTATAATATTTTTAGATTCGTTGGTGTTGGTATAAATAATCCAAATACCTGGAACTATTAGCAAAGATGATATAAAATACAGCAGCGAATCTCCCATATCGAAATAAGTTGATGCATTTTTATGGTGATAAAGTTTATATTTTCTTGTAATAATGAGTACTGCATAAATATTAATAATCAAAAGATACAAAAAGAAGTATTGAAAGGTGTCCCAATTAAAAACGGCAAAGACAACACCTATGGGTAGCAGAAATAAATTCAGAAACAAAAGATTTCTCTTAATCTTTGTAGTGAAAGAATGTTTTTGGAAATAGCTTACAAAAAATTCTTTATTTTCATTGTTAGAATAAACATTGGAGAGGTGTTCTATTAACAAAAAACTCAGAAAAATTAAAGACGCCAAATGGTAAGCTGACGCAATCAGAAAAATATATGCAACAATAATGAGTACGGAATTTCTTCTGAAAAAACTTTTCCATTCGAATAAATCATCAGGAATAAAATTCCATTTAAAAACAATATTTTTTTGTCGTTTAGGATACACCCATGCAAAATTTAGGATGAGCAACATCAACAAAAATCCCCATTTTTCCCAATGATAAAAAATATTGATCGACGTAAGTACTGTATAAACGATGAGCGATTCCATAACGATGATAAGTCGCCAAGTTTTTACAAATACTTTCTGTAAAAATCTAATATCTGTTCGCCTGAAGTGAAAACCAATGGTGAGAAAAAAGGTAATAGGAGGATAATATTCTGGAAGTTTTATACAGCATAGAATACCAACCAATATCACTACAGAAAAGCCAATTTTAGGATTGAGATTAAAAACCCTAATGCCTTGAATGATTCTGAACAAAAAATGATGTAAAATTTTTTCCAAAAAAACGGTTTAGAATTGAAATCAAATATAATATTTATCGGTTGATATTACAGAAATGAAAATAAAAAAAATCGACTTCCAAAGAAACCGATTTTTGTTGTAATTTATATTGTCATCGAGAAAATCCTCGTTTCAGGTTTATTTCTAAGCATTCTGAGATCGAAGGTCATGGCCACATTTCTGGTGAAAGGTCTCCCCTTTTCGGTAATTTTTATAGAATTTGAACCAATTTCAACCAAGCCGTCATTTTCCATTTCCTGCAGTTGCTCCAAGGCATTTTCAATTTCGGGAATATAGTTTTCTTCATTCCAGGAAGTTTCTAATCGGCACATTAAATTCAGGATATGCTGACGGATAATTAAATCTTCATGATTTAAAATATGCCCCTTCACAACAGGAATTATGCCTTCCCCTACCATTCTCTGATATTCTTCAACCGATTTTTCATTTTGAGCAAAAGCATACCAAGAATCCGAAATAGAACTCATTCCCAAACCAACCATCAATTGCGTTTTACTGGAGGAATAGCCCATGAAGTTTCTATGTATCTTCCCGTTGATTAAAGATTGGTACAAATCATCATGTTCCAAAGAAAAATGATCCATTCCCACCTCTAAATAACCTAGTTCTTCCAGAAGTTTCTTACCATTTTCGTACAATCTTCTTTTCTCTTCACCGCTTGGTAAATCATTTTCATCGAAACCTCTTTGTCCGACTCCCTTTATCCAAGGAACATGGGCATAAGAATAAAAAGCCAAGCGATCGGGTTTGAGTTCCAAAGTTTTATGAATGGTATTCTCCATGCTTTCCCATTTGGAATGTGGAAGACCAAACACCAAGTCGTGAGAAATGCTTACATAACCAATCTCACGAGCCCAATCGGTAACGTTTTTCACATGCTCAAACGGTTGAACCCTGTTAATCGCTTTCTGAACTTTTAAATCGTAATCCTGAACCCCAAAACTCACCCTTCTAAAACCCAAATCATAAAACATCTGCAAATGTTCTTTGGTGGTGTTATTAGGATGGCCTTCAAAGCTAAATTCGGGATGTTCGGCAATTTCAGACTTAGAAAATATGCCTTCCAAAAGATTTTTTAGATTCTCAACTGAGAAAAAGGTGGGTGTCCCACCTCCTAAATGAAGTTCCTTTATTTTTGGTTTTTTCCCGAATACATCAATGTATAAATCCCATTCTTTAAGAACAGTTTCTAGATACGGTTGCTCTACCGAATGCTGCTTGGTAATCCTTTTATGGCATGCACAGAACGTACACAAACTTTCGCAAAAAGGAAGGTGAATATAAATGGAAATTCCTTCCTGATCATTGCTCTCATCAAAAGATTTTTTAACAGACTCCAACCATTTTTCAGGCGTAAAGGAGTTTTCGTCCCAAAATGGTACTGTCGGATAAGAGGTATATCTTGGTCCGGGAATATTATATTTATTAATTAATGAACTCATTTTTTACTCTTTTTCTTGTTCTTCTTCATTATTACTTTCATTTTCTTCTTCAGATGATGCATCTTCTTCTTCCGCTGGAGTTTCTTCTTCTGTAGAATCAACCAACTTTACATCCACCACACCACTAGGCATTGAAAAGCCTTTCTTACCAATGGCTCGGAAACATTCAATGAGAACCATACTTCTCAATTCTAAAACCGACGAAGATATTTCATCCAGTTTTATCCAGTATTCAATTTTCAACTGCACGTTTCCGCCAGAAATATCTTTAATATAAACCTTTGCTGCAGGCTCATTCACAATATCTGGAAAACCTTTTAAAACATTCTGCAAAACAGGTAGAATATTTGAAATATCATCTTGATAAGCCACCGATAAATCAATTTCATTCATCTGAAGAGCATCTATGGTATAATTTTTCAAAGGATTTTTAATGATATTCGAATTGGGAATGTACACATCTACTCCTTCAACGGTTTTCACTGAAGTCTCACGCAAAGACATCTTCATTACTTTTCCTTTGATGTTATTCACTTCAATAAGATCTCCTTCTCTGAAAGGCCTCTGAAAAGCCATTAAAATACCAGCTAAAAAGTTTTCGCCAATGTCTTTTAATGCAAAACCAACCACAAAGGTGGTAATCCCCGCTCCTGCTAATATTTTGTTGGTGATGCTGCCCCATCCAATGATGGACAGACAGATTACAATTAAAAACAAAATGAGGATAATAGAAACCAAATTCACCAGGAAATCGATGACCAGTGTATCTTTGGATTGTCCCACAATAAACCGGCGAACCAATTTACTGATGTACTTGATCACAAATATACCTATGGCTCCAACGATAATAGCCAAAACAAGCGCTGGTAAAGCCTCAAGGAAGTTGTTCCAAGATTTTACGAGAATATCATTCAGATGGTTGACGCCTTCGTTCATCTAAAAAAATTTTTACAAAAATACGAAATAAGTTAGGAGTAAAAAGTGAAGACAGATGAGTTTTATTATCTTCTTTCAATATCGGCAATAGGTGTACACAATCTCAGTTAGAAATTTAATTTAGCCTTTACAATTCTATTTTTCCCAGCAAAAACCAAAGTTTTATCATCTATCCATTTGCAGACAAACAAACCCTTTTCATCAGAAATTTTTGTCCAGGTTGTACCATAATCTCTCGAAAATTCAATATTTTGATCTCCTACAGCAATTATATCTTTTCCTTTGGAATCCGGACGAATTTTTACGCAAGTCTTATAGCCAGCATTTTTACCAGATGCTTGAATTTGCCAAGTTTCGCCACCATCATCAGTAGTTGCTATATTATTGATGTTTGCACTTTGTTGTGTATAATCTCCACCCACAGCAATACCGAAATTTTTGTCATAAAAATCTATCGAATAAATACCTTGAGCAGAACTTCCTTGAATAAAAGGAGTATTAAAAATTTCAAATTTTTTAGAATCGAACTTAATAATTCGCGACACATTTCCACCTGTAGCTATCCAAATATTATTTCCGCAGGCTGCAATATTGGTATTACTCGCTGCAAATGCGGCTTCTCCCTCTTTTAAATTCACATCATTATAAAAATGAAATTTAAAAGCGTTTCCTTGATATCTAAATTTCAAAAATCTAAGTTTTAAATCTTTTTTCGGGTCACTAAAAGTATAAAAATCTCCTTTATGAAAATACAAAGCATCGTAGAATGCTGTTTTTACGGTGTCTGTATAAATAACCTCTGATTTTAAACTCTTTTTATCAATTTTATAAAAATAAGCAGGACTTGTAATATTTATCGTATAAAAGAAGTTTTTATCCTGAGCTAATGTCCTAAATTCAAGCTTTTTATCGGAAAGTTTGAGTTGATTTTTATCTGTAGGATCTTTCAAACTGACAAAACCAAATTTAGAATTTGAACCTGCATACCAAACTTTATCTTGATAAATTTCAATGGCTCGAATAGAGATTTCATCATTTAAAATGGTTTCAAAACTGAGTTTCTGTGCATGTATAAGATTCACACAAAAAAATACTATTAAAATGGATAGTTTATTCATGGTAAAAAAAATTCCGCTATTGCTAGCGGAATCTACAATTATTTTTTGTTATCAATATCGATATCAACTTCTTCTAAAGGCTCTTGCTCGGCTTTGAAAGTTTCACCGAAGCCACCATTTTGCAGTTTAGAATGATTTTTAGAATAAAGGAAATAAATTATAAATCCTAAAATCAACCAAATAAATGAATACATCTGAGCTTCTTTGCTCAAATTAAATATCAAATAAACATTAATTGCAATACCCAAAACAGCAATTACCGGTAGCGCAGGAACTTTGAAGTTTCTTTGTAAATGAGGCTGTTTTACCCTCAAAACCCAAACTGCTACACAAACCATTGTAAACGCGAATAGAGTTCCGAAGCTCGTCATGTGTGCCAACTCGTTGATTGGAGTAACAGCTGCAACTACAGAAATAATTCCTCCCAGAATTAAAAGATTTTTGGTAGGAACTCCAGTTTCACTATTTACTTTAGAAAATGTCTTAGGAATTAAACCATCTTTAGACATACCCAAGAAAATTCTAGACTGCCCCATGATCATTACCATCAATACAGAAATTAAACCTACGGTTGCAGCAATGGTAATAATGTAACCAGCCCAAGCCTGTCCAGCAATATCGAAAGCATACGCTACTGGAGCTTTAATAGCATCAGGATATTTACCAAGAGGATTAAAATCGGTGTATTTCATCATTCCGGTTAAAACCAATGAAACTAAAATATACAATAAGGTACAGATTACCAATGACGCTATAATAGCAAATGGAACATCTTTCTTAGGATTTATCGCTTCTCCAGCCTGAGTAGAAACCGCATCAAAACCTACATAAGCAAAGAAAATTGCCGATGCTCCGCCTACAACCCCCATCAAACCATACGCCTCGTGGGAAACACCATTTTCGGTAATAATTGTTGGACTTGGTATAAAAGGTATCCAATTATCTACATTGATGAAAAATGCACCTGCAATGATGACGAAAATAATGGCTGAAACTTTTAATATTACAATGAAATTGTTGGCTTTAGCTGCACCTTTTGTTCCACGAATTAATATTGAAATTACAAATAAAACAATTACTAATGCTGGAAGATTGAAAAACAATTTAAAATCAAAAAGCTGAGGTGCTGCATTAAAATTATCTACAATATGCTGAAAATCTGCCAGCTTCTCTGGAGATAAACCACCTTTGGCAATCTGTGAACTTGCTTCTCCAAACGCTTTATGTGCTGTTCCTGGATCTGTCGTCATCCAATAAGGAAGATGCAGACCAAACATTTTGAGGAGTTTACCGAAATATCCGGACCAGGAAACCGCCACCGTCATAGATCCCATCGCATATTCGAGGATGAGTCCCCAACCAATTATCCAAGCAAAAATTTCTCCCACGGTACCGTAGGCATATGCATAAGCAGAACCTTCAACAGGTAAAATTGATGCAAACTCCGCATAACAAAGCGCTGCAAACACACAGGCGATACCTGCAATTACAAAAGATAATGCCAATGCAGGACCGGCATGGTAATAAGCTCCCGTACCTGTAAGCACGAAAATTCCTCCACCAATGATGGCTCCGATACCAATAGCAGTAAGACTCCATTTACCTAGAACCCTCTTCAGCTGGCTTTTTTTAATGTCAGCTTCATAGGCCTCCATGGGTTTTTTCATCCAAATATTAGACATAGTATTAAGTTTATTTTAAGATTTACGAAAATAAAAAAAAATTGCAAACCTGCGCGTACAATATTAATATTTATGCCTACTAATTACATTTCGTTACTCAAATGACAAATATTATAGTATTAAATTCAATCGAATCAATCTTAAATTTTAACTATTTTTGACACGATGAATCTTCATGACCTATTTTTAAAACCGTATGAATCGTACACTAATGTACAAATTGCATTAGAAGCTTTAGCGACAGTATTTGGTATTTTAAGTGTGTATTTCTCGATTAAAAAAAACATCTGGGTTTTCCCTACAGGCATTATCTCCACGGCTATTTATGTGTACATCTTGTTCAATTTTGGTTTGTTAGGAGATATGTTAATTAATTTTTATTACACTATTATGAGCATTTATGGTTGGATACTTTGGTCTAAAAATACCGAAGATCACATACATGTAGAAGTTTCGCGCACCACAAAAAAGGAATGGGGTTTTGCCATTGTACTTTTTATTGTAAGTTTATTTTTGGTGACTTTAGTGTATTATTTCAAACCAGTTATAGACAATCAATTTTCATTTAATAATGTTGATTTAGGTCTCTACCATCTCGATTGGGCCAATTATTTAGACATATTTGTCACTTCTGCATTTCTTGTCGGAATGTGGCTCATGGCAAAAAGACGTGTAGAAAACTGGATTTTCTGGATTATAGGCGACATCATTTGTGTGCCAATGATGCTGTATAAAGGCCTTGGTATCACTTCGGTACAGTATTTGGTATTTACAGTAATGGCTATCTTAGGATACCAAAATTGGAAAAGAAATTTAAACAAGTAAAATTTTAAAAAGTATCATGAAAAAATTAATAAAAATAGCATTTGGTGTAATCTTAATGGGGGGCTTAACTTCCTGTATTGCGTACACAGACGGTGACGGATATGGCAACAACTACCCTTATGGAGACCCGTACTATAACAACGGATATTATTACGCACCTTCGGGCTATTATGGTTCTGGCGGTTATTGGGGTAACGATGGTTATTATTACAGAAACGATATGAACTATTATTACGACAATGGAATTCCTTATTATTACGGTAATAATAGACAGAAGGTATATGTAGAAAAAAGGTCAGTAGTTTCGCAAAGAAATTACAGTTCTTCGAACAATTCTGGAAATTACAATAACAACAATGGAGTTTACCGTAACAATACCAACAGAAACAATAATAACAACAGCGGTTTCAGAACAAATAATCAGAACAGAAATTACAGAAACCAAAACCAACAGCCGGTAAATCCGAGCACAACGCCTAGAAGCAACAGTGGTTATAGAAACAACAATACCACCACTACTCCTAGAAGTAATAACCAAGTGGTAACGCCACAGCGAAATACAGAATCATCGGGAGGATTTAGAAACAACTCTAGCTCTACCGAAAGTTCAAGAAACTACAATTCTGGTTCGTCATCTACTACAAACACTGAAAGAAGTAGTAACAGCGGATTTAGAAGATAACATTATCGATAGCTCATATGCAAAGAACAGCAATGCTGTTCTTTGTTTTTTTATCTGCAGCCAAGCTAAAACAAGGTATTTCACATATAGTTTTCGTATTTTTGCAGGCTCATTTTAGTTGAACAATATGGAATTTTTTAAATATCAGGGAACAGGAAATGATTTTGTAATGATTGATAATCGTACACTTGATTTTCCTAAAAATCAAAATCTTATAGAAAAGCTTTGTCACCGCCGATTCGGGATTGGTGCTGACGGACTGATCCTTTTGGAAAATGATGACAATTACGACTTCAAGATGGTGTATTATAATGCAGATGGTAGAGAAGGTTCCATGTGTGGAAATGGTGGAAGATGTACAGTTGCCTTCGCTTTTTTTCTAGACATTTTCGAGCATCAATGTGTTTTCAACGCTACAGATGGTTTGCACGAAGCTGAAATTAGCAATGGCATCATAAAATTAAAAATGATCGATGTTGATTACATTGCGCAACATGACAAAGATTTCGTGATGAACACAGGATCGCCACACTACGTACAGTATATAAACGATTTGGAAAATTTTAATGTCTTCGCAAAAGGCAAGGAAATAAGAAATTCTGAAAAATTTATTGAAGAGGGTATTAATGTAAATTTTGTAGAACAAATTTCTGACAACCAGATATTTGTACGAACTTTTGAAAGAGGTGTTGAAGATGAAACCTACAGTTGTGGCACTGGTGTAACCGCTTCTGCTTTAACTTTCATTGAAAAAAACAATCTATTATCTGTGGACATCAAAACTTTGGGTGGCGATTTAAAAGTACACGCCGAAAAAGATGGAAACTCCTACAAAAATATTTGGCTGGAAGGTCCTGCAAAACAAGTCTTTAAAGGAAAAATAGAAATATAATTAAAACTAATAAACACGAGAAATTTCAGAATTAATTGTATGAAAAAAGGAATTTTAGCCATTATACTCATTATCGTCGTTATCGGTGGATTTATTGGATTTAGATTTTATAATAAATTTTACGGGAACAACGTTGCCAAAGACGGATTCGTTTTGGTTCCTCATAACGCAACTTATCAACAGATTTTAGACTCTATATCACCTTATCTTAAAAATAAAGAACAGTTCGATGATGTGGCCAGAAGCAAAAATTTGGATAAATTTATCAAAGCTGGTCGATACGAGGTAAAAACGGGAAATAATAACACCAACCTCGTGAATATGATTAAGGCTGGCAATCAAACTGCTAATTCTTTCCGTATAGGAGATTTTGGAGATGTTTACCAGATGGTAGGCAGAGTAAGTCGGAAAACAGAAATAGATTCATTGAAATTTGCTCAGGAATTCGACAAAATAGCGGTTTCTAAAGGCTATAAAGATGCCGAAGACTTAAAAAAATATTTTTTTATAGATACATATAAATTCTTTTGGACAGTGACTCCACAGGAGTTTTTCAAAAAATTTGACGATCAGTACAATGAGTTTTGGACAGCGGAGCGCAAAGCTAAAGAGCAACAATCTGGATTAACAAGAGAACAAATTTATGCATTAGCATCTATCGTTTACAAAGAATCGGGTGGCAAACCAGACGAAATGAAAACCATTGCGGGATTGTACTTAAACCGCTACAGAAAAGGCATGAAACTGCAATCCGACCCAACCGTAATTTATGCCATGAACAAGTTGACCGATTTTAAGGAACCCATCAAAAGGGTTTTGTACAAATACCTTTCTACGCCATCGCCATACAACACTTATGCAAACGCCGGTATCCCTCCAGGGCCTATTTGTATTACCGATAAAAATTCTGTGGACGCAGTACTAAACGCAGAAAATAATAACTACATTTTCATGTGTGCAGACCCTTCCAGAATGGGATATCATAAATTTACAGACAATGCTGCAGAACATTCTGTAAATGCCAAAGCATATCAGGACTGGTTAAACTCCAAGAATATTACAAAATAATTAACGCTATTTTAACAGTTTGAAAATTAACAAAACCTTTGAAATAGCTACTTATTGATTATAAAATAAATTGATTAACGAAGAAAATCTATTGATTTTTCAGAGAAAATAATTCTATGAATCAAACGGAAATTTTTAGCATTTTTAGTAAAAAAGCACTAGGACTTACTTTTGTGTTATCTGCCGCCGCAATGGCATTTGCACAAGAAAAATTAAACATCTCGGGAACCGTTGTTGATAACAACAGACAGGCAGTTCCGTACGCTTCAGTAACCTTTAGCAATAAAGCCAACAAGATTAACAGCGATGCAACGCTTACAGACGAAAAGGGACAGTATAAAGTTCAGCTCGTTCCAGGTGCTTACGATGTAATTATTGAAGCTATTGATTACAAAAAAGTTACTCAAACCCAACAAATTACTTCTGGTGGAAGTTTACCTCCATTTTCTATAGAGCCTGAACAAAGCAGTACAACTGTTAAAACACAGGAAATACAAGGTGTAACTATTACTGCTGCAGCACCAAAACCTTATAAGGTGGAGCTGGATAAAAAAACCTATGATCCTTCTTCTGATATTGTAAGTAAAGGTGGAAATTTACAAGATGTTTTATCCAATGTGCCTTCAGTCTCTGTGGATACAGATGGTACGGTGAGCATGCGTGGCAGTTCAAATGTTAAGTTTCTGATCAATGGTAAGCCCTCTTCCCTATTGGGAATTGATGATGGAGCCAACGCATTACAATCGATCCCAGCAGACCAAATCGAAAGAATAGAAGTAATTACCAATCCATCTTCAAAATTTGAAGCTTCGGGAACCTCTGGTATCCTAAATATTATTCTCAAAAAAAGCAAAAAAGTTGGTTTTAACGGTAGTGTGACTGGAACACTGGGATATTTACCAAGAACCAATCTTAATGCAAATTTAAGTTGGAGAAAAAACAAAATGACTTGGTTCTTAAATGGTGGTGGTGGTTACACAGAGAGTAAGGGTAAAAATGATGCAGAGACTACTTATAATGTTAGATTTGCTCCTCCAACAAGCAATCCTATTCTGGATCAAATGGCGTATGAACTTCAGAATTCTGAAAGCAATAGTATCAACAAAAACTACAATGCTACCGGAGGTTTTGTATATGACATTTCTGATAGAACTTCTTTTAATCTATCAGGTATGGTAAGGACGTATGAAGGCGAGAATAATGATGTACTGAATGGTTATAATGAATTTTATTTCTATAAAGATAATGTATGGAATCCCAACACTTCAACGCTAAACAGATATTCCAATGGAAATTCTAATAATCTTGCATTTCAGGGAGATTTGGGACTTGATCATAAATTAGATGATAAGGGCCAGAACATCTCATTATCCTTAAGTTTACAGCGTAACAGAAGCAACAACAGTTCTTCCATAGAAGAGCTGAATAATTCAGTTTTCGCCAGAATGGACGTAACCAGTAGAAAAGCAGTGAGTAAATCGGCTATTGGAAAAATTGATTATGAATTGCCTATCGGAGAAAAATCAAAACTTGAAGCTGGCTACAGATTAGATATTAACGATAACAATTACATCAGCTCTGTTGAAAGTTCAATGGCAGATCCTGTGATTAACTTTTATAATAATAACACTCAGTACAGAGAAATGTTCAATGCGTTCTATGCGCAGTTTAAAAGTAAAATTGGCAACTTCGGATATCAAATTGGTTTGAGAGATGAAATTTCCAATATTAAGATAGATTATGCTAATGAGGCTGGTGATGCTTTAAAAAACACAAAGACTTACAACAATTTGTTTCCGAGTGTTTACTTAAGCTATGATTTTGCTAAGGATAACCAGCTATTGCTTAATTATTCAAGAAGAATTGATAGACCTCGTTCATTCTTTATGGTTCCCTACTCTAATTATTCTAACAGACAGAACAATTTTGAAGGAAATATTGATTTGAATCCGTCCTATGTTGATATGTATGAATTGGGGTACAGCATCAGTAAAAAGAAATTTACTGTCAACCCCACACTCTATTACAGAAATGCGGAAGATGATACTAAAATGTTAGTGTATAGAAAAGACGAAAGAACTACAAATTTCTTTACAAAACCTATCAATCTAGGAAGTGATGACCGTTATGGTTTAGATCTTAATTTTACATATGATCCTTTTACATGGTTAAAACTTATGGGTAGTCTAGATGTATTTGGCTATAATACTAAAGGTATTGCCTATTACGCAGCAGTTGATGAAGAAGGGAATGATGTTGTTCGTTCGATGGATTTTACAGGTAGTGGTTTTTCGACTAGAGCTAGATTAAATTCTACTTTTAGAATTGATAAAACATTTAGTGTACAGCTACAGGGATTTTATAGAGGTGGTCAGAAAACAGCCAATCAGAGGACAGAAGATATGTATGCTTTGAATTTGGGAGCCTCCAAAACAATTTGGAAGGGAGACGGAACCATATCTTTTAATATTCAGGATATTTTCAATACGAGAAGTCGAGAAGTGTATAGCTTTAATGAAGATTATAATAGAAGAAATTATATGCAGTGGCAGCCAAGACAGTTTTCAATATCACTTACTTACAGATTTAAACAAGGTGAGAAAATTGACCAACCAAAACGTAAAAAAGATATCAATTCTAACGCAGCTGGTGACGACCAACAAGGTCCAATGTAATTTTCAGACTAAAACATATAAAGAAAAGACTCCCAAAAATTGGGAGTCTTTTTTAATGAATTTGGCGGCGGCTGCGCCGCCGCCAAATTCATTAAAAAAAATACTTAACAAGCTTTAAAAACCTGTTAGGTATTGATATCGTAAAAAATAAATTATTACATTTCTTGATTTTCAAAGCTCATAACAAGCTTGCTTTTACTTCGTTGCAAATACAAGATAAAAGCAGGAAACTTAATACTATTTTTGAATTGGGAAATTTAAACTCATAAATGTGGTTGCAACTTATTTTTCAGGAAAATTGAAAATGCAACATAACAGCTATTTTGCATATGTAATAAACAAGGCTAAATAGTTTGAAATTACATTACCATATTTCCAGATATAAATTACTGATATTGGTATGTCGCTGTAATTTTAAATCCATTATTAGGCATGCTAGAATCCATTATTGTATAGGATTGTGTAATGGGCAAGTTTGTTTGTGAGTCATACATATAGTTAATATTATAGATTCCATTAACAACTTCTTGTGTTCCATAAACATAGACATTGGTGTATTTTACCACATTATTTTTAGAAAGTTGAGAATAGTTTCTTAAAATATAAGGAACATATGAGTGATAAGGATCCGCTAAAATTCTATTAGGAGTATTTCCTAAATTGGGATTGATTTTATTATCATACTCAAATTTATCTATGCGAAATAATGCATTTGGGCTAATATTATAATATTCAATTTTCTGCACATTACCATTTACAAAATGGATATTTTTTGTTTGATCCGTTAATACTTGATTTCCATTTGGTAACACAAGAATTTCCTTAACGATAATTAAGTTAGGATTCGGATATTCAAAATGTGTTTCATGTCTTTGTCCATATATATCATAATCAATATTTACAGTTTTTTCCAATTTGCCTGCAGCATTGACCGTTAAATTACGAATATAAAAAGAATTTGTGCCATAAACATTCGCAGAAATATTAATATTGCTCAAAATCCCATTGCTATAAGTTTGATTTTCATTATAATTTCCAATAGAACCAATAACATTAGTAATATTATTTTGAGCATATACAAAATCTAAATCATATTGTTCGTGTGTTTGAATAACCCCATTCTCAATATCTTGATCTAAAATTGTAATTTTTTTTATTTTTTTAGTATCAAAATTTGAGGAGTTATTCAAGGGATTTGTGCTTTCACTGCTACAATTAATAAGTAATATAGATAAAAGTAAAAAGTATATTTTTTTCATAACATTTTTTTGCAAATATAGGTTTTATGTTAATTTCTATTAAAATAATAAATATTATTTTTCAAAAAAATCCCTCAATGTTTTTGAAACTTTGAGGGATTAAATTTATAAAAACTTTTAATCTACATCGCCTGCATCTTGAAGCTCATGCTTTCAATCACTTTCAAGATTGCTTCCACGGTATCCATGGATGTTAGACATGGAACACCATTTTCAACACTCATTCTGCGGATTTGGAAGCCGTCTCTTTCGGCTTGTTTTCCTTTGGTCATGGTATTGACAACATATTGAACTTTTCCTTTCTGAATGAGATCAATTAAATTAACGTCTTCTTCACCAATTTTATAACCGATTTTTGTTGGAATGCCTTTTTCTTCAAAATATTTTGCAGTTCCTTCAGTCGCCCAAATTCTGAAACCAACATCATTGAAACGTCTCGCAAACTCCGCCGCTTCTTCTTTATCTTTATCTGCCACCGTGAACAAAATTGCACCGTGTGTAGGAACTTTTCTTCCTGCTGCAATAAGGCCTTTATACAAAGCTTTTTCCAGAGTAGAATCTTTACCCATCACTTCGCCTGTAGATTTCATTTCTGGACCTAAAGAAATATCAACTTTAGTAAGTTTTGAGAATGAGAACACAGGAACTTTCACGAAAACACCCTCCTTATTCGGAACCAAGCCAGATTGGTAACCCAAATCTTTTAATTTTGCTCCCAAAACCGCTTTTGTAGCCAAGTTCGCCATCGGAACGTCGGTAATTTTCGATAAGAAAGGAACCGTTCTCGAAGAACGTGGATTTACCTCAATTACAAAAACATCACCGTCTGAAATAACGTACTGAATATTCATCAAACCAATGATATTCAAACCTTTGGCAAGTCTTTGTGTATAATCTACTAAAGTGTCAATTTGTTTCTGATTCAAATTTTGTGGCGGATAAACGGCAATAGAGTCTCCTGAGTGAACCCCTGCTCTTTCGATATGCTCCATAATGCCCGGAATAATCACGGTTTCACCATCACAAATCGCATCCACTTCTACTTCTTTACCAGTGAGGTATCGGTCAACCAAAACGGGATGCTCTGGACTTGCTTCCACGGCATGTTCCATATAATGCGCCAACTCTTTCTCATTATAAACAATTTCCATTGCGCGACCACCCAACACATAACTTGGACGCACCAATACTGGATAACCAATTTCGTTAGCGATAACAATGGCTTCCTCTTTTGAGGTGGATGTTTTACCCAAGGGCTGTGGAATTCCTAAATCCTGAAGCGCTTTTTCGAATTTATCTCTGTTTTCAGCTCTGTCTAGATCTTCCAAAGATGTTCCCAAAATCTGAACGCCGTGAGCTGCTAATTTATCTGCTAAATTAATGGCTGTTTGCCCACCAAACTGTACCACAACGCCTTTTGGTTTTTCCAAATCGATGATGTTCATTACATCCTCCTCCGTTAATGGCTCAAAATATAATTTATCTGAAATAGAGAAATCTGTAGAAACCGTTTCTGGGTTATTATTGATGATAATTGCTTCATAACCCATTTCTTTAATCGCCCAAACCGAGTGAACCGTTGCATAATCGAACTCCACACCCTGACCAATTCTGATTGGACCAGAACCTAAAACAATAATTTTTTCTTTGTCGGAAACCACGCTTTCGTTTTCATCTTCGTATGTTCCATAGAAATAAGGTGTTTCAGATTCGAATTCGGCAGCACAAGTGTCCACCATTTTGTAAACAGGCATTATGCCGTTTTCTTTTCTGAAATTGAAAACCTCACGCTGAGAAATTCCCCAAAGATGAGCGATATTTAAATCTGCAAAACCTAATTTCTTAGCTTCAATCAGAACTTCTTTATCAAATTTATTGTCTTTGATTGTCGTTTCAAAATCAATTAACTTTTTAATTTTCCAGATGAAGAATTTATCAATTTTGCTCCATTCTACAATTTGTTCCCAATCGTAACCTTTTCTTAAGGCATCACCAATGATGAACAATCTCTCATCATCGCAAACACGGATTCTTCTTTCAATCTCTTCGGCCGTTAATGCATCGGCTTGTTTTTTCTTTAAACCTAAATGACGGATTCCTGTTTCCAGAGAACGAATGGCTTTTTGTAAAGATTCTTCAAAGTTTCTTCCTATTGCCATTACCTCACCAGTAGCTTTCATCTGTGTTGAAAGTCTTCTGTCGGCTGTTTCAAACTTATCGAATGGAAATCTTGGAAACTTCGTAACCACATAATCCAAAGCGGGCTCAAAACACGCATAGGTTTTTCCAGTAACAGGATTCATGATTTCATCAAGCGTTAAACCCACTGCAATTTTCGCAGCAATTTTCGCAATCGGATAACCTGTAGCCTTCGATGCCAAAGCCGATGAACGCGAAACTCTCGGGTTTACTTCAATGATATAATAATCAAAAGAATGCGGATCTAAAGCCAACTGAACATTGCAACCACCCTCAATTCCTAGTGCTCTAATAATTTTAAGCGATGCATTTCTCAACAGTTGATATTCTCTATCAGAAAGCGTCTGTGAAGGTGCCACAACAATAGAATCGCCCGTATGAACACCCACTGGATCGATATTTTCCATGTTACAAACCACAATAGCATTGTCGTTGGCATCACGCATTACTTCGTATTCAATTTCTTTGAAGCCAGCAATGGATTTTTCAATCAAACACTGTGTTACAGGGGAATGTTTTAAACCAAGTTCGGCAATTTCTTTTAACTCAGCTTCGGTAGAGGCAATTCCACCACCTGTTCCACCCATGGTAAAGGCTGGACGAACAATTACAGGATAACCAATTTCATCTGCAAAAGCCAAAGCACCTTCCACCGTATTGACGATGTCAGATTCTGGGACTGGTTCGTTGAGTTCGCGCATCAATTCACGGAACAAATCGCGGTCTTCTGCTCTGTTGATGGCAGAAAGTTTCGTTCCCAAAACTTCTACTTTACACTCTTCTAAAATCCCTGATTTCTCCAAAGCTACCGCCATGTTCAGTCCTGTTTGTCCACCCAAAGTTGGCAACAAAGCATCTGGACGCTCTTTACGGATGATATGACTTACAAATTCCAAAGAAATAGGCTCGATATAAACTTTATCTGCGATTTCAACATCCGTCATAATCGTTGCCGGATTGGAATTGATTAATATCACTTTATAACCTTCCTCTCTTAAGGAAAGGCAAGCTTGTGTTCCCGCATAATCGAATTCCGCCGCCTGACCAATGATGATAGGTCCAGAACCGATAACAAGGATGGTTTTTATGTCGTTTCTTTTCATTTTTTATATTAGATACTAGAGCCTAGAGCCAAGAATCAAGATTTTTAATGTTTAAATATGTAACTACAACAATATGTTTTGTTTTTTCAGCACGCAACAGATTAAGTTTTGTTGGATATATCGCTCATTATTTGAAGTTTTTTCCCACTAACTCTCGGTTCTCGGCTCTCGATTCTCGGATCTTAAATTCATCCATTAAATCAATAAACTCATCAAACAAATAATTCGCGTCTTCTGGACCTGGGCTTGCTTCTGGATGGTACTGTACAGAGAAACAAGGGTGGATTTTGTGTTTTACACCTTCATTTGTTCTGTCGTTCAGTGCAATGTGGGTTTCCACCAGATCGGTATCATTTAAAGACTCCTGATCCACAGCATAACCGTGATTCTGAGAGGTAATGGCTACGGTATTTTTTTCTAAATTTAAAACAGGGTGATTACCACCTCTGTGACCGAATTTCAATTTAAAAGTTTTTGCACCACAAGCTAAAGCAATTAACTGATGTCCCAAACATATTCCGAAGATCGGCACTTTTCCTAAAATTCCACGAATCATTTCCAGAGCATGCTGATTGTCTTCCGGGTCGCCTGGACCATTGGAAAGCATGACTCCATCGGGATTCATTAACAAAATTTCTTCGGCAGTCGTGTCTTGAGAAACCACCGTGATGTCGCAATCTCTCTGAGAAAGCTCACGAATAATGCCTAATTTAGATCCAAAATCCACCAAAACCACTTTAAAACCTCTTCCTGGAGCAGCGTAAGGCGTTTTTGTGGAAACCGTTTCCACTTGATTGGTAGGAAAATTGGTTGATTTCAAGTCTTCAATAACAGCATTCTCATCTGCCTCGGCATCAACTATCTTTCCTTTTACTACGCCCTTATTGCGAAGAATTCTAGTTAATTTTCTGGTATCAACACCTTGAATTCCGCTCAAATTTCTCTTTTGGAAAAACTCGTCCAAATCCATCTGCGTACGGAAATTAGAAGGTAAATCGCAAATTTCCTTTACAATTAAACCTTTAATAGCAGGTTCAATACTTTCGTAGTCATCACGATTAATTCCATAGTTCCCAATCAAAGGATAGGTCATGCAAACGATCTGTCCGCAGTACGAAGGATCGGAGATCAGCTCCTGATATCCTGTCATTCCTG
Organism: Bacteroidota bacterium; assembly: GCA_023458535.1. Taxonomy (GTDB): domain Bacteria; phylum Bacteroidota; class Bacteroidia; order Flavobacteriales; family Weeksellaceae; genus Chryseobacterium. The sequence goes on along the minus strand of JAEWYW010000062.1, from coordinate 158,443 downwards.
TATTGAAAACCACTTCTCCATCGGTATCCACGTTGGCTCCAAAACCTTTACCGTGGAAAACTTCACCCGATTCTAATATTAATTTCTTTTTCATTTTTTTTATTAGATGTTAGATCCTAGACCTCAGATTTCAGACTTATAATTGTTTGTCTGATATCTGAAATCTTGTATCTTATTTTCTTTTATTCAAACTCAAACCCTTTTTGTTCTAAGGCGTCTTTTAAAATTGCCATTCTGGCGTAAACACCGTTTTCCATTTGTTTAAAAATCCGTGAACGCTCGCATTCCACCAGTTCGGTATCAATCTCAACACCTCTGTTAATGGGTGCTGGATGCATGATGATAGCGTTGGGTTTCATCAACTTTTCACGTTCTTTGGTTAAACCATATTTTTTGTGATACTCCTCCCTGGAAAAACTCATCTTAGAATCGTGTCTTTCATGCTGAATTCTCAAAAGCATGAGAACATCAACCTCTTTTACCAACTGATCCAACTGCAAATACGTTCCATTAATCAGGGCTCCTTCATCAAACCAATTTTCAGGACCAGAAAAATAGACTTTTGCACCTAATTTTCTTAAAGCCTCAGCGTCTGAATTGGCCACTCTGCTGTGTTTCACATCACCAACTATTCCCACTTTTAAGCCTTCAAAAGATCCAAATTCTTCTTTAATTGTTAATAAATCTAGTAGACATTGCGAAGGATGGTTTCCGGTTCCGTCACCGCCATTAATCACTGGAATATTTAAACTCGAAAGTTCTTTATAATACTCATTTTGTTTGTGACGAATCACTACTAAATTAACACCAATGCTTTCAAGTGTTTTAACAGTATCATAGAGAGATTCACCTTTGTTAACGGATGAATGTGTGACATCAAAAGGGACTACTTCCAATCCTAATTTTCTTTCTGCAATATCAAAGCTCGTTTTGGTACGCGTACTGTCTTCAAAAAAAAGATTCGAAACAAAAATTTGCTTTTTAGGCTTTAAAACTTTCCCTTGGGCAAAAGATTGTGCTTCCTCCAGCAAGTGAAGTATTTGTTGATTTGTAAAGTGACTCAGACTCAGCATTGTTATTCAATTTTTCACAAAAAAAAACGAAGCCAACAGGACTTCGTTAAATAATATTTTTACCAGCGGGGTTGCCGCCTATGTTTTCAAATGTCGCTAATGATAGTATTGCTCTCATTAGGATGCAAAGATATAAAATTTCTTGAAATTGACAACACATTGCATCATGAATTCTTGATCATAGAAATACAATGTTTATTTTTACGAAAATTTAGAGCGATGCATATCGATTCAATTCTTGACCGTATTTATACAATTCCCACATCATCCAAAGAGAAAATAAGAGTTCTAATAACAGAAATATCTTTACCAAAAGGGTTTTTGTTGATGGAAGCTGGCAAAAGAACGCCTTATTTGTACTTCGTTAAAAAAGGAATTGTTAGGGCATATTCCATCGTAAATGACAGTGAAGTGACGTTTTGGTTTGGAAGTGAAGGCGAAACCATCCTTTCAATGAGAAGTTATGTTGACGACAAAACCAGCTATGAAAGCATTGAACTTTTAGAAGATTGTGATCTGTACAGACTCAAAAGTTCGGATTTGCAAAAATTGTATGAGACCGATATCCATATTGCTAACTGGGGAAGGAAGTACGCTGAAAAAGAATTGATGAAAACGGAAGAAATTTTTATTTCACGACAATTCAAAACCGCTTCCGAGCGCTATAAAGATCTTCTTAAAACCCGTCCGGAACTTCTACAGAGAGTGTCCCTGGGAAATATTGCCTCGTATCTGGGGATTACTCAGGTGAGCTTGAGCAGGATTCGAACTGATGTTTGATTTTTTATCATTTGTAAAATAATAAACGTAAATTTTTTGAGAAATTTGCGCAAAATTAAAATATATGAACTGGGTAATATTAATCATCGCAGGATTATTTGAGGTCGCTTTCGCCTCCTGTTTAGCTAAAGTAAAGGAAACGTCAGGCAACGAAATGTATTGGTGGTTTGGTGGATTTGTTGTCTCACTAAGCATCAGTATGATACTTCTCATCAAAGCCACACAAACACTTCCCATTGGGACCGCTTATGCAGTCTGGACAGGAATTGGTGCTGTAGGAACGGTTCTAATGGGTATCTTTTTCTTCAAGGATCCGGTAAGTTTTTGGAGAATCTTCTTTATCATAACATTGGTAGGCTCTGTAATAGGTCTTAAAGCAGTTTCACATTAAAATAATAGGCATAAAAAAATTAAAGAGGAAAAAATTTCCTCTTTTTTTTATTCAAAATCAAAATCTACTGGATGATCAAGTTTGGGATATTTACGCTGGCAGATAAACTTTTTATTAGTACAATCAACTTCTTTCCAACCTTTTTTCTTGCCCACATCGCCTACTTCCACCACATGAGGTACAAAACTAATGTCATCATCACCAGCATTGATAACCTCTTTAAATTGAACTGCGACATCTAAGACACAATCGTAATCGGTATTTAATTTTACATTTCTGTAGATGATATCATAATGCGTCTCCTTATTTTCTGGGATTTTAAAATATTCCTCCCAATCACTATAATCTTTTAAGTTCCCAATTTCCAGCAGAGTGTAGTAAAGCGCTATGGTATACAATCTCCTTGTATTTTTTCGCTGATAATCATTCTCAAAATGACCACCTTCAAATAATATGTTAGGTAGACCCTGCATCATAAAATTATCACCAGTAGAAGTTGGATAAAACTCATCGGTATATCTGCCAATATGATCTGGAATTATCGTTTGTAACTTATTATTGACTTTGCTGATGATGGACATGCATTTTTTTCTGTTCTCAGTAATTGTTCGCTCAAAATCCTCCGAAGGCGACAAAAAAGAGAGTGTTGCTGGGTGTTTACCGTCTGTTGTAAAAATAGTGCGTTGTTCATGTAGATTTAAAGCAAAGTCATAACCCCCACTTTTCACCATGTTTTTTAAAATATGAATTTCCTTACTCGCACCTTTTAAAAAATCCCGGTTCAGATCTATATCCAAAGAATTTCTCCTCGTCCATTGTTCAGAACCGTCAGGATTCAGCATAAAAATAAAATCTAATGTAATTTTTTCAAAAAGTTGTTGTTTTAAATGACCATTCATAGTCAAAGTTTCTAACAAATCCAGCATCGCATGGGTCGCATTTGATTCATTTCCATGCATTTGAGACCAAGCTACCACTCTCACACTGCCTTTCCCGATAGATAATTTATAAATAGGTTTTCCTAAAGTTGATGTTCCGATTTGCTCAATATAATCGCTGAGATTCGTCTGTAGATAAAAAAATAATTTTTCTGGGCATATGTAGCGGTTAGAAAAATTAGGGTTAGAAATATATGCTTGTTCAAAAGTCATCCCTATTAAGTTTACAAAGTTCAAATTTACGATAAAATATCAATTTACATAATTAAATACATTTGTAAATTCAATAAACAATGTGAAATGTCAGTTTGTCTGTTGATAAAAATGTTAATTGAATTTACTATAAAATAAAATTGTAAATATTTAATAATCAATATTTTATTATTTTTAATTCAAGTTAATTTATAATGTAACTTTAATATAGTATAATCGTGAATATCACTAATTTTCAATAAGTTATTTAAACGATTATTTGTTTACAAGGAATGTAAAATACCATATATTACATTTGTAATTTACAATAATATAGTGTAATTTGGAAGTTTTCCGAGAGTTCAATGAGATTTTAAAAATGGTGCTTAATTGAAGTTAGATACGATTTATAGTAATTTTACATTATTAAAGTTTATAAATATCTGTTAATAAACGATTTAGACATTTTAAATCGGTAGAATAATCGGAACATTCCAAGTGAAGCATAGTTTAGAATTATTTATTTTATAAATGTAAATTGATGAACACACAGTTTAAAAATAAACTGCCAGCATTGAAATTTAATTATGTATAAATATATTATTATCTAACATGCTGTATAATAGATTTTTATCGTTTCTATTTACTTTTGTAATTTACAGAGAAGAATATTTTATTACATTTGTTACGTTTTAAACAAAATAATATTTTTACATTTGTATTTGTAAATTTTACATTTTTATCATGAATTTGAACGATAGAATTTCAGAAATTATCAAATATTCTCAATTTTCTTCATCTGAGTTTGCGGACGAAATAGATGTTCAAAAATCATCCATATCACATATCACCTCAGGAAGAAACAAACCGTCACTTGAATTTATTACAAAGATTAAGAACAGATTTCCACAAATTTCTTGGGATTGGTTGATTAATGGTGAAGGTGAAATGCTAGAACAAGAAAAAAAAGAAGATGAAAAAATAAATGAACACGACAATCCAAAAACCGCTTCCCTACCCGATTTATTCAGTTTGATAGAAGATGAAAGTATTGCTACTACAGCACTCAAGAAAGATGATACTCAAAAACGCCCAGAATTAGATATAGCTGAACAGAAGCAAGAAAATGATCGAATAATCGATCCTCAGCGATTAGAGATGAAAGTAGAAAATTCCAATTCAGAAGTATCTGGTATTCAAAAAGATAAAATAAAAAGTATTGTTATTCTCTACGAAAGTGGAAAATTTGAAAGTTTTCATCCATAAAAACAAAAAACTCATCATGATTGATGAGTTTTTCGTTTGTTGATTTTACGTCTTACTTTCTAATGGTAATAAAAACTGTCTTTTTCCCGTTGTAATCTTTAATCTCAAAAGTTTCTATAATGTTTGAGTAAATAGTCATACCACTAGGAATTTCATAACCCTCTAAAATCACCGGGTTATCTATTGGCAAATTATTCTGTTCATTGATACTTTTTATTGGATAAAGATCAAACGGCGTACCTAATTCAGGCTTTAAAGCAACTTGTGTAAGGCCATTATCTGCGAGAAAGGAATATTTCTGCATGGAAGCAGGTAACGCAGCACCCTTATTAAATTTTTTAGTGCTTTTAACGTTGTTTTTTGCCTCAGCAATTAAGGATTCAGTACCAATTATATCATCGATAATAGCAAATCTAACATTGGTATTTTTCTGCGAATACATAAAGGCAGATGCGAATATTGCAAACGAAAATATAAGTTTTTTCATAACGTTTATTGTATAAAATTATATGTCATAAAGATAATGAATTTTTTATTGCAAATTTTTTTTAATGAAATTTTTATAGTTAAATACTAAAATTAAAGTATTACTATTAAAAATAACTGCAATATACAATGGACTTTATAATTTTTTTTCTTGAAATCAATTATTAAAGAAAAAACGAAGTTGCTCCAAATTATTTTTATCGTTACCTACAAATATTTTTTCAGCAGTAACAAATACAGGTCTTTTCAAGAAAGTATAATGGTCCAACAATAAAGCCTTATAGTCATCCTCTGATAATTTTTTAGTATCCAAGCCTCTAACTTTTATTTGTGTTGATTTTTTACTGAAGAGTGCTTCATATGAGCCAGTTTTTGCATACATTTCATCCAATTCATCTTCTGATAAAGGTTTTGATTTAATCTCCCTTAATTCCCATCCTTTGAGATCAAATTCGGACATTATTCTTGAACAGGTACTGCAAGTTTTTAAATAAAATACTTTTTTCATGGTTACAAAATTAAGATTTAAAACAGTATTTCAAAATTTCTCCATACCTTTAAAATCAATCAAAAATAATTAGGTTATGGAAAATATGCCATTGGTATTTCAGTTTATTTCTGAGCCTTCTGATGTTAATTATGGAGGAAATGTGCACGGAGGCAGTGTTATGAAATGGATTGATCAGGCAGGGTATGCCTGTGCAACCACTTGGAGTGGTAGTTATTCGGTAACTGTTTATGTCGGAGGAATCAGGTTTTATGATCCTATAAAAATTGGAGATTTGGTAAAGGTCGAAGCGCAGGTTATCTATACTGGTAATACAAGTATGCATATTGCCATAAACGTCTATTCCAGAAATCTAAAAAGTCAGATCTTTGAAAAGAAAACGCATTGTATTATCGTTTTTGTAGCAGTTGATGACAATGGAAAGGCTTTAAAAGTTCCCAAATGGACTCCAAAAACAGACAGCGAAAAACAAAATGAACAGTATGCCATTCGACTGATGGACCTAAGAAAAAATATAGAAGAAGAAATGAAACCTTTTCTTTAACAGCTTCCTTGAGCATCAGTATATTTAATGATTTAATCCTATAAAAAAGGTCCATCAAAACGATAGACCTCCTTTTATTAAAAATATTGATTGTTAAAATATGTAATTTAGCATTACAATGATATGTTATACATATAAAATTAACGAATAAATTTGAAACTTAGTATGTCTTTATAACTTTTTTTAAAAAAGATTAACCTAAAATAAAATAAAAATCCCTTTCTGAGAAAAGGATTTTTAATATGTTTTAAGTTTGATTAGCGGGCAATATTTACAGATCTAATTTCTCTAATTACCGTCACTTTTACCTGTCCTGGATAGGTCAGCTCGTTTTGAATCTTTTCAGAAATATCATACGAAAGTTGTGCAGCAACTTCATCATTAACTTTGCCACTTTCAACCATTACACGCAGTTCTCTACCTGCTTGAATAGCATAAGCGCTGGAAACACCTTCGAAACTTAATGCTGCAGATTCTAAATCTTTCAATCTTTGAATATACGATTCTAAAACCTGTCTTCTGGCTCCTGGTCTAGCACCAGAAATAGCATCAGCTACCTGAATGATTGGAGACAAGAGAGATGTCATTTCAATTTCGTCATGGTGCGCCCCAATGGCATTAATTACCTCTGCATTTTCCCCAAATTTTTCCGCCCACTGCATTCCTAAAAGAGCGTGTGGAAGTTCAGACTCTTGTTCTGGAACCTTACCAATATCGTGTAATAAACCAGCTCTTTTGGCTAACTTTACATTTAGGCCTAGTTCAGCAGCCATAGTGGCAGCAATATTGGCTACTTCTCTGGAGTGTTGTAAGAGATTCTGACCATAAGAAGAACGGTATTTCATTCTTCCAACAATCTTCACCAATTCAGGATGTAAACCGTGAATTCCAAGGTCGATAATTGTTCTTTTTCCAACTTCAATAATCTCCTCTTCAATCTGTTTTCTTGTTTTTTCAACTACCTCCTCAATTCTTGCAGGGTGAATTCTACCATCTGTAACCAATCTGTGTAAGGATAGTCTTGCAACTTCTCTACGCACAGGATCGAAGCACGACAATAAGATAGCTTCTGGGGTATCATCTACAATAATTTCAACTCCTGTTGCTGCTTCTAATGCACGAATATTTCGACCTTCACGACCAATAATTCTACCTTTAACTTCATCGGATTCAATATTAAATACCGATACCGAGTTCTCAATAGCCTGCTCTGTTCCTATTCTTTGAATGGTTTGAATAACGATTTTTCTAGCTTCGTTTTTAGCATTCAATTGCGCTTCCTCCATAATGCCCTGTACATGTGCCTGAGCTCTTGTCTTCGCTTCAGATTTTAGTGTTTCCACCAATTCAGCTTTTGCTTCTTCTGCTGTGTAGTTGGAAATTTTCTCCAGAATTTCTACTTTTTTAGCTGTGATGACATCTAATTCTTCTTGTTTTCTATCTAAGAGTTCAGTTTTCTTGGCGTAGTCAGCAATTTGTCTGTCAAGATCTTTTTCTAATTTACCGGTTTTACTCAGTTCATCATTAAGTTTCTGTTCTTTATCCTTAGTTCTTTTTTCCACTTCCTGCATCTTTTTTTCACGAACTTGGATGTCTGCGTCATGTTGCGATTTCAGTTCTAAAAATTTTTCTTTTGCCTGAAGATTTTTTTCTTTTTTAATAGATTCTGCCTGAACATTTGCTTTTTCTATAAGGTTTTCGGCATTCTTTTTAGCATCATCAATGATGAATTTTGCCTTAGAATTGAGAGAGCTTTTGGAAAATACCATTCCTAAAACGGCTCCAATAATAAGTGCTACAATACCTACAATGGTTGTAATCATAATATATATAGAGTTTATAATGTATTCATATAAAAATAAAAAACCTACAACAATTCAAAGATTGAGAGTAAACTCCTAATCAACACGATTTGAACTGATTTCTATTGTTTGTAATCCGGGAAATCCGGCGCGCCATTCAACAGACTTTTGTTCGGTAATTGTTTAGCGTTGAGTTTACCTTTAATGTGTTAGAATTATTGTAGGCAGACTGTAGAAAATATTGCTATTTTCCTATTTCATCCAATTTTTGATTCATTTTCATCAATCGCTGATTGGTAATATTTATATTATTTTCGAAGTTTACTTGAGAAACTTCCGCATTAGTGCCCAATTTTAAAGCACACATTGCTAAAGCGTCTTGTTTATCTCTTACATCGAAATTTTGTTCAAAATCCTTAATCATATTTTCTATCTGCTTCCCCACTTTACGCAGAGTTTCCTCTTCGGTAGCAGGTACATTGAGTGGATATACTCTACCAGCAATGTTGATGGTGATTCTTCTTACTTCCATTATAATCCACTATTTTGAAGCTGAGCAATACAGAAATCTACTTCTTTTATCAGACGATTAATATGATTTTTCATCAACCTATTATGGTCTGGATTACCTGATATTGCTGAATATAATTTAATATTTTTGTGTTCTTCCGCTAGTACCTGATATTTTTTCTTTTCTTCATCATACTTCAATTTCACTTCTTGATAATCTTTTTCAAGTTCAGAGTACTTTTCAGAAAGGATTTGATGTTTTTTATATACATCGTCTATCTTCTTTTCTAAATCTGAAAAATTTTTCTCTAAATTTTGAAGCATTTCAGGACTTTACATTCTAACTATTAGCAAAAATAACAAAAATTAATATTAATTAAAATAAAATATAGACTTTTTTGCACAAAAAAAGGAGATTATCACTCTCCTTTTTATTTTTTGTGCTGGCTAAAAATTATTATTCAAATTTAAGAACAAAGAAAACAGCTCTTGTTTGTAAGCTTGTAGTAGCTGCAGTCCAGTAAGGTGGCGTATTAGGATTATCCTTTACTACTTCATTATTCATAAAAAACGTTCCTCTAATGGCTGGCGTTAACTTGAATTTATTGAAATAAAGCTGTAATCCCGCTTCTACAGAATATGCAAAATTATGAGTAGTTGACCTGAAAACTCCCTGTAAATTATCATCTGTTGAGTCTGAATTAGATTGAAGATTGACGATGTAATTAACACCACCTGCCACATATGGTCTTGAATTGTACCATCTATCGCCATGCAGCTCTAATAACACTGGAACGTCCACCAAAGTCGTTTTTACTTCTCTCACTCTGTGCTTCTCCGTTAATGGGATGGGTGTGAAAGGTTCATTGGTTAAAGTTCCATTGGCATATTGATCGTTACTTTGGGTATTATAGGTAATCTGTCTTGATCCAAACTGCAAACCTGGCTCAATACGTAGATCTAGATTGTCATTAATTCTCATCTTACCTATTAAACCTGCACCAAAGCTATAACTTTCTTTTGCATGAACAGCATTTTGATTTCCATCCATTCCATATCTCGGATTAAGAACAATTTTATAATCTAGCCTGTTTGCATTTAGATAGAACCCCCAAGAAAACTTTTGCTCGTCAAAACCTTCTAGCTTGTCCATACGGTTTCTCGTTCTGAACTGGGCATCTGCGAAAATGGCAATATTTACTGAAGTAAGAACTAATGCTTTTAATAAAAATTTATTCATAGGTTATTTTGTTGCTTTATAAATGGTGGCAATCCCCAAACTTAGTTTTTTGTATTCTACTTTTTTAAATCCGGTGTCTAATAATATCTGTTTCATTTTTTCACCAAAAGGAAAAGCATTTACCGAATCTGGAAGATAAGTATAGGCTCTGTTGTCTTTAGAAACCAACCTTCCGATTGCTGGAAGTATATTTTTGAAATAAAACATATAAAATGGCCCTAAAAAACCTTCAACTTTAGAAAACTCAAGTATATAAACGCTTTTGTTCTCTTTTACCACTCTTCTTAATTCAGCTAAACCTTTGGTAAGGTTTTCAAAATTTCTTACTCCAAATGCTACCGAAACAGCATCAAATCTATTGTCATCAAAAGGCAAATTCTCAGCATCACCTTTCTGCATAGAAATTTTGCGGTCTAAATTAAGTTTTTTTATTTTAATTACACCAACATTTAACATTTGTTGCGATAAATCTAATCCAACCACGTTTGCACCTGTACCTTTCTCAATAGCAATTGCTAAATCTCCTGTTCCTGTTGCTACATCTAAAACCTCTTTTGGACGGTCTTTATTCATCCAATTTACCAGCTTTTTTCTCCACAACACATCAATCTTCATAGATAGAACGTGATTTAGGAGATCATATTTTGGAGCGATGTTATCAAACATGTCCTCCACTTGGCTTTTTTTACTTGAACCGCTGTTGTAAGGCGTTACTTTTGTGATATCTTTTGTCAAAACTTGTAATATTCTTTATAATAATTAAGGTAATCTTGTTTTCTGAAAATCTTGGTACGAGATTCTACCTTTTGAATGTTTTTTATGAGTTTATCATAATCCTCATTAACATTATAATAAAAATCGTCTGTATATATTTTATTAAAACGTTTGGGAGCACCAAAATATTCTTTCCCGTCGATATTTGTTTTAGGTAAGGCCAATAATAAGGAATCTTTATTAAGATTATACCCATAAAACTGCCTGTTTACGTAATAATCTTGATTTGCAATATTGATTAAACCTCTGATTTTGTTAACAGTAAAAGCAGAATCATACAACAGTTTTTTATTCGCATCGAAAACTTTTATGGTATTTTGACCTTTTTTCAGATCTACATTCACTGTTTGTCCGCTGGAAATAATGCCTTCAGATCCGTTATTAATCTTGTAATAGAAAGTTTTAGTGGTAGGATTGTCTACCACATAGTAATTATCCTTAGCGAGGTAGAGGAAATATATTCCAAATGCAATAATGAAAGTTGCAATGGCAAAGATTAAACCTTTTGAGGAAGGGCTAAGTTTCATGTAATTTTAGAAAGATTTGTGCAAATTTAATAATATTTTTAATTCTTTCTTATTGCAGATTAATTATTACCTTTGTTTTCTCAAAAAATTTAAACAAAAAATGCCCAATACAATAATTATAGGTTCTGGACACTATCTTCCTAAAAGGGTAATTGGAAGAGATTTTTTCATGAACTCTGAATTTTATACAGATGAAGGAGAAAAAATTGAGAAACCAAACGCTGAAGTCATCAATAAATTTGTTGAAATTACCGAAATCGAAAACAGAAGATTTATAGAAGAATACCAATCCAACTCTCAGATAGGATACGAAGCGGCCAAAATGGCAATTGAAGATGCTAAGATAGATCCAGAAAGTATTGATTATATTATTTACGCCAGTAATTTTGGGGAGGTAACAAAAGAAGGTTATGTGAATTTTATGCCGAATATGGCTGCGCGAGTGAAAAATAAACTGGGTATTACCAGCAGAACTTGCATTACTTATGACATGATTTTTGGCTGTCCTGGTTGGGTGGAAGCAATGATTCTTGCCAATAATCTTATAAAAGCACATGCTGCTAAAACCATTCTGGTGATAGGAGCAGAAACCTTAAGCAGGGTAACTGACCCTCATGACAGAAACAGAATGATTTTTGCTGATGGCGCTGGAGCCGTAGTAGTAAAAGCTACAGATCAAGAAAATGTTGGAATTATCGCCTCTAAAACCATCTGTGATAATGGCATTGAACTTAATTATTTATCCAACGATTCATCTATAAATAAAAATGCTGACCAAAAAAGGCTTTGGGTGAGAATGCAGGGTAGAAAAATATATGAGTATGCTCTAAAAAATGTTCCACAAGCAATAAAAGACACCATAGATGCTGCTGGTTTAGGCATTGAGAATATCGATAAAGTTTTAATCCATCAGGCCAATGCAAAAATGGATTATGCAATGATTGAGAGACTTTTTAAACTGTATGATATTAAAGAAGGTGACCATAATATTGCGCCAATGACCATTCAGGAATTTGGTAACTCATCAGTGGCTACCATTCCAACCATGTACGATTTAATTATCAAAAATAAAATGGATGGACATCAGTTCCAAGAAAAAGGAAATATTGTGATGACCTCTGTGGGAGCAGGCATGAACATTAATGCAATAGTTTATAAATTTCCATAATTCATAAAATAAATCATTAAGAAAAGATATTGGCACAAAGATTTCTCTTTGTGCCTTTTTTATACAAATGGGAAGAAACTTAGTTATTATCACTGCAATTTTTCTATTGCTCGAAATCTACATGTATCAAGCCATCCGAAGTCTTACCCAAAATCCATGGATAAGAGGTTCGTATTGGGTTATATCATTATCGGTATACGCAATCCTGGCCTATTATATGTTGACGTTTGATAGGGCAAATAGAAGTCCGGTGCGGATCCAAGTCATGGCTTCCCTCTTCCTTATTTTTATTATTCCAAAAATATTTATAGTACTATTTCTTTTGGTAGATGATATTTTGAGACTGTCGCAGTTTGGCTATCAGTATGTTCGAGGTACTAATATTTATTATCCCGAAAGAAGGAAATTTCTAAGCTTGGTAGGTTTAGGAATGGGTGCGCTATTCTCTGGACTTTTTGCTGATGGAATTTTGTTTGGAAGATTTCGCCATCAAGTAAGAAAAGTCAAAGTGAAAATCGCCAATTTACCTCAAAGTTTTAAAGGTTATAAAATTTTACAGATTTCAGATGTTCACAGTGGAAGTTTTTCTGATCCTTCCAAGCTACAACATGCAATTGATATGATTAATGAACAGCAAGCCGATTTGGTTGTATTTACGGGAGATATGGTGAATACTTATTCAGACGAGTTTAAGCCTTTTATTTCATTGTTTTCTAAAATTCAGGCTAAAGATGGTAAACTATCTGTCTTTGGTAACCATGATTATGGTGACTATACCCAATGGCCAAGTATTCATGATAAACAGAAGAATTTAGAAAACTTGATTGCATATCAAACTGAAGCTGGATTTGATTTATTAAAAAATGAACACCGTATTATCGAAAAAAATGGTGAAAAGCTCTACATTTTAGGTGTAGAAAACTGGGGACTTCCACCCTTTCCGCAATATGGGGATTTGGATAAAGCTTTAGAAAATGTTCCTGTAGACGCGGCTAAAATATTAATGAGCCACGATCCCACCCATTTTGATGAAGTGGTGAAAAAACATCCAACGCCTGTGCATTTAACACTTTCTGGACATACACACGGCATGCAGTTCGGGATTGATTTGAAAAACATAAAATGGTCGCCCGTAAAATACCGCTATAAGAAATGGGCAGATTTGTATGAAAGCGAAGGAAAGTTTCTTTATGTGAACAGAGGTTTTGGTGTAATTGGATATCCAGGTCGTGTGGGAATTTTACCGGAAATTACTGTTTTTGAGTTGGTATAAAATAAAAAAACCGCTCTCCAAGGAGAGCGATTTCACTTTCATTTTACTTTTATTGTTTACTTTAATTAAAAAGTTCGGTATTTTCGCCTTTAGCCACGGGATATTCCTCTGTAAAACATCCGAAACAGTGATTTGAAGAACCTAAAATAGCTTTAAGATTGTCGATGCTCAAAAATTCTAGAGAATCAACTCCTAAGTATTGACGGAGTTCTTCTGTCGTCATGTTGGCAGAGATCAAATCGTCTTTTGAAGGGGTATCTATTCCCAAATAGCAAGGTGCAATAATTGGCGGCGATACACTTCTAAAATGAATTTCCTTCACTCCAGCATCTTTTAATATTTTCACCAATCTTTTAGAAGTGGTCCCTCTTACGATGGAATCGTCAATAATAACAACTCTTTTATCTTTGATCTCAGAGATAATTGGATTCAATTTTAAGTTCACTACTCTTTCTCTCATTTCTTGAGTAGGAACGATGAAACTCCTTCCGATATACCTGTTTTTAATAAGAACCGGACGGAAAGGAATGCCCGATGCTTTTGAAAAACCAATAGCAGCTGGAACTCCCGAATCGGGTACACCAATTACCAAATCTGCTTCTACGGGAGACTGTTCCCAGATTTTTTCACCAGATTTTTCACGGATTTCGTAAACATTTATATTCTCCATTGTAGAGTCTGGACGTGCGAAATAAATATACTCGAAAGAACAAATTCTCTGTCTTCCTTCGTCTTCTTTTGCCATATAAGATTGCAAACCGTCCTCGTTTTCGTTGGTGTAGATAATTTCGCCAGGTAAAATATCTCTTACATATTGTGCTCCAACCGCGTCTAAAGCCACAGATTCTGATGCTACTACAAAGGTTCTTTCATCTATTGCACCTAAAACCAATGGGCGAATACCGTTGAAATCTCTAAAAGCGAAGAATTTATTTCTGGTCATACCTACAACAGAATAGGCACCTTCGATTTTTTCCATGGTTGCTTTTATGGCACCTCTCAAACCTAAGTCAAGGTTTTTTTGAATTAATCTTAAAATAACTTCAGAATCGGAAGTAGCACGGAAAACCACCCCTTCAGCTTCGAGTTCAGCTTTAAGTTCCTTGGCGTTGGTTAAATTCCCGTTGTGAGCAATGGATAAAATGATTTGGTCGTACTCATTTTTTGCAAAGAATGGTTGGAAATTGTATTTCTTTTTATCTCCAGCAGTGGTATAACGGGTGTGTCCAATTGCAGAATTTCCCATAAATGCTTCTGGTTCATGTATTTCTTTATAAACATCCAACACCAAACCTTCGTCTTTAATATTGGTAATTTTTCCGTTTTTAAGAACGGAAATACCACAAGCCTCCTGTCCACGGTGTTGCAATGCAAACAAACCAAATTGCGAAAGCGAAAATGTATCCACGTCATTATCCGAATACATGCCGAAAATTCCGCATTCTTCATTAGGTGCATCTAATCTTTCCTCCTCTTGAGTTCGGAAAAGATTTCTTCCATACACCTGATTTTTAAATTGTTCTAAATACTCTTTTTTATGAGTTTGTAAACTTTTCATTTTTTTTTAGTTAGAAGTTAGAAGTTAGATATTAGATATTAGTGGTGTAAAATATCTATATTACAACTTTAAACTTGTTTTTAATGAATATATCATTTTTTGAATCTCAATGAGATTTTCTTTTATAATCATGGACTCATTTTCAGAGATAAATCCTAAATCTATTGTCAATTGAAGTTGTGTTTGCATTTCATAAGTTGACCCAAACGCTATTCCTAGAAATTGATAGAATTCATTTTTATTATTTCGTCCTGCTCCTTCTGCAATATTAGATGGAATTGAAATAGCACATCTTCGCATTTGTGAGAATAATCCAAATTTCTCCTCTTGAGGTAAATTTGAAGTAAGAATATAAATTTCTTTAACCAATAACATTGATTTTCTCCAAACTTGTAAATCCTCTAGACGATGCGATTTCATACTAATTTCTAACTTCTAAATTCTAATATCTACTTAAGTAAATTTTTCAAACGGTCGTAGATTTCCACGTAAGCTTCAGTAACTTCACCCAAATCTCTTCGGAAACGGTCTTTATCAAGCTTTTTCATGGTGTCTTTATCCCAAAGTCTGCATGTATCAGGAGAAATCTCGTCGGCAAGGATAATTTTTCCATCAGAAGTTTTTCCTAATTCTATCTTAAAATCTACCAATATAATATTGATTTGATCAAATAAATCCTTCAATATTTCATTGATTTTATCGGTAAGAGCATACATTTCCTTAAGCTCATCGTAAGTTGCTGCTCCCAGGAAAACTGCATGGTGATCGTTGATAAGTGGATCTCCCAATTCGTCCTTTTTGTAGCAAATATCAAAGATGGTTACAGGAGATTTGATGCCTTCTTCAACGCCTAATCTTTGTGCCATGCTTCCTGCGGAGTAATTTCTCACCACCATCTCTAAAGGGATAATGGATACTTTTTTTACCAACTGCTCTCTTTCGTCTAATTGCTTTATAAAATGAGTGTCTATGCCTTTTTCATTCAAATATTCGAAGATTAAAGTAGTGATGGCATTGTTCATCTCCCCCTTTAAATCTACCTGACCTTTTTTCTGTGCATTAAAAGCAGTAGCGTCATCTTTGAAACGTACCACAACCTCATCTGGGTGATTGGTTGCAAAAACTTGCTTTGCCTTGCCTTCATACAGCATTTCTTTCTTTTGGCTCATAATTTTTACTTTTTATGGTCTTGAATGGTATTCAAAACTTAGTTTTATATTTAGATTTTATATTTTTCCTATGATTATTGCTGTTAAAACAGCCATTCCGAAACTCAATAAAGTTCCTATCAATACATATTCTGTTAACTTTCTCTGTTTCGCCTGGGCCAAATCGCTAAACCTGAAAATAGATTTTGCTGCTACCATGAAGCCGACTCCTTCCCAGTGGTTTACCATTACAAAAGTGAAAACTAATAAACGTTCCAAAATACCAATATATTTTCCGGCATTGCTTAAAGATTCGGTTTGTAAAGTATGATGATCTGCCGAAGCTGGCGTCCATGAGGAAAGTAAAATTTTGATAATAATAGATGCAGGCAAACTTAAAAAAATAGCACCCACTACTACTTTTAAAAATTTTGGAGAATGTAAAAACTCAAAATCAAATTCTTTAAAATAGTAGGAAAGTCCAACAATAACCGCAATATGCATGAGTTGGTCTGCAAAAAACCAGATTTTCCTTGTCTTGATGCTCTGAAAACTAAGTTTGGCAGCATCGATTAAAAAATGTGTAATGCCTACTAACAAAGCTACCCACCATAGTTCTACATTCCATAAAAATAAAAAAGATAAAACAGTGTGGATAAAAACATGAATGTAGAGGTATTTGCTTTTTAGTCTCTTGCGTTCCTTATCCAAAACCCATGTGTTGGGCTGAAGAACAAAATCTCCCAAAAGATGCGCCAATATGAGTGGAAAAAAGATCATACCTTATGCTGAAGTTCTTCTATTTTATTTTTGAAGTAATCGTTAGTCTCCACCAGTAAATCATAATTAGCACGCTTGAGCCTCTGACTGACAGATGATTGTGAAATATTGAATTTTTTTGCTAAATCTTCCTGGTTGGATTCGGGATATAAGATCAGTTGATGAATTATTTCCGCTGTGGCTACAGACCAGCCATCAAAATCTTTAGATGCCCATTTTAGGAGCATATTCAAGTCATTATTAACACATTCGACAGGTGTTTTTATCGCTAAATTGTAACCGTCGGATTTTAAGTTATTCAGCAATCTTCCAGAATTAATATACGCTGAACCGTTGGATTCTGTAATTTTTTCTGAAGAAAAGGTTTCTTCACCAATTCCTATGGCAATGCGAACATCTAAATTTTCCTGACTTTTTATAAGGGATTTTATGGATAAGAATTTCCAAAAAACCTCTTCTACAGAACATTTTATTTGAAATTCGTCGCCGCGGTAGATTTCCCACTGAAATGGCGCACTTCCCCACTGACCAAGCAAATTTTTAAGTTTACTGATCCAAACTTCTGTATCCGAATGTTGGGAGTTTACAACGTCGCCAGTAAGTACCGCAATCATTTTGCAAATATAAGCAATTGTACTTATAAATAAAAAATATAAGCAAAAAACATTATAAAACACATTTATAAGGCATTTCGCTTATATCATTAAAAACTTTACAACTTTTATTTCTTAATGAACTTCAAAGTTTTATAAGGAGTTTTCACAAAGTATACTCCAGCACTTAGATTGGAGACTGAAATTTCATTTGAATTTTTGAACGGATTCAGTTTTTGTACGACTATTTTACCCGAAGCATCTACTATTACAATTTCATTAATCTTTTCTAAATTTTTCCCTCTAAAACGAACCATACTGTCTGTTACAGGATTTGGATAAAGCACTAGATCAATATTTTCAGTATAAAGAGAAGGTTCTACGGATAAAGTTCCAGTTCCCTGACAGTAATTAACTGGATAAACATCCCATTCAGAACCTGTAAAAGTTGAATTAGGGTTATTCACACTAGAATTTCTGTACAAAGTAACGTCGGCTAAAGCAGAAGAATTGGACTGACCATACATTCCAAGTGCATCAATTCGGGACGTTTTATACCTTAACTCTAAATACTGACTACCATTGTAAGCCATCTCTGGTGCAGCGGTTACAAAACGTGCCTGATCTACTGTTAAACAAGACAAATCAGCGTTGGGATTGATGATAACAGCACGTTCTCCTTGCTGTAACACACCTTCAAACTCATAAGCATTTTCATAATAGTAAACACCTTGGGTATTATTATAAGACTGCGAAATCAATTGATAATTGGCCAGATTTACTGGATGCCCCGTGTTGTTGTATAATTCTATTGCTTTGTTATTGGCAGTTCCTTCAATGTATTTTGAAACAAAGATATCCTTTGCATACGCATCTGAGGCTAAAGTAGTAGCAGAAAGGGTGTTAGAGTCAGTAGATAATAAATAACCATTATCATACGCTTTTACTGTAAAATTATAAGCCGTAGCGGGAGCTAAATGATCCACTACAAAAGAATTCCCTTTTGAAAATCCTATCAACGTTCCATTTTGATAAACTTTATAACCAATAACATCTATACTATTGCTTGGCGACCAATTCAATGTCACAAAATAAGCTCCAGTTTGGGACACCGTTAGATTTGAAGGAGCATTTGGTGCAATAGCATCAGCAGTTTGATTCCAAATTAAACCAGCCCAACTTGGGTTATCTATAAAAGGATTTCTATTTCCCTGAATGGCATACACCGCATTATTCCTATCAATTTCTCTTTGCGAAACAGGATCCTGAGCACTCCAAGCCAAAAGCATATCTATATAAGGTTGATCATAGGCTCTTTCCTCGGTGCCATCTAAAACAGATTGATCATTTAATGGCGTAGGATTCGATGAAGTACTGTTAATAACTTTATACGAACCCAATTTCCCTTCATACCGAACCGCAAAATAAAGCAATCCTCTAGCTACATCACCTTTAAATTCATCCACTGGCTCATAAACTCTGCCAGCATACACATAATTAGGAATCGCACTATTCCCAATTTTGGAAGTATTCGAAAATGTATAAAAAACATTGGATGACGAAGTTTTTGAAACCCCATACGGATAAATATTTCTCAACTGATTGATTCTTGCATCGGTAGGTATTACAAAATTAAGATCGGAATACATAGGATAATAGCTGTAAAATGTACTCTGCGGCATCATATGTTCACGATTATAACCCAAACCTTCTGCATTAGCCGTACTTATTAACTGTTCGGAAGTATATTCACAAGCATCAGCACCACCTGGTTTTTCAGAATAAATATCCAATAGAATATAATCCATAGTACCTGTATTGGTGTTCAGATAGGGATTGTTTGCAGGTGTGTGATCATAATACACATCCAAATCTGTCTGTTTATAAAAATTAGACAAATCCGCATAATGCCAGTTTTTATTTTTTTCAGAAATAATATCGTGCAGTTTGGTCTTCAAAGCATAGCCTGCAAGTCCTGAAGTACCATTATAATAACCCGCTGGAGCCTGTGCAATGAGGCATGTCGGGATTAACATCAGATAAAATAAAAATTTATTCATAATTAATTTTTATTCTACAAAGCTACTCATTAAGCCATCCACAACATCAAGAAAATCATTAAATTAACATTAATTAATTCTAGCTTAAGGCTTTAAATGCGCTCACAATTGCGTATTTATTTAAAAACTCACAAAAATTTTTAGATTTCTACAATTTGATTATCTTTGGCGACAAAGATTTTTATATGAACACAGAGACAATGGACAATATCAAAATGATTGCCGAAACAGCAAGAGAATTTGCTGAGAAAAATATCAGACCAAACATCATGGAATGGGACGAAAGCCAAACTTTCCCTAAAGATTTATTCCACCAATTAGGTGAGATGGGTTTCATGGGAATTGTTATTCCTGAAAAATACGGTGGTTCTGGTCTTGGCTATCATGAGTATGTTGCTATTTTGGATGAAATTTCTCAAGTAGATCCTTCTATCGGACTTTCTGTGGCAGCACACAACTCTCTTTGCACCAATCATATCTACGAATTTGGTAACGAAGAGCAAAGAATGAAATGGCTTCCTCAGTTGGCTTCTGGTAAAGTAATCGGAGCTTGGGGGCTAACAGAACATAACACAGGTTCAGATTCTGGAGGTATGTCTACAACAGCTGTAAAAGATGGTGATGATTGGATCATTAATGGTGCTAAAAACTTCATCACACACGCCATTTCTGGAGATATTGCAGTTGTAATGACCAGAACTGGAGAAAAAGGTGCTAAAAACAACTCTACTGCTTTCGTATTAGAAAAAGGAATGCCTGGTTTTACTTCTGGTAAAAAAGAAAATAAATTAGGAATGAGAGCATCAGAAACTGCTGAGCTTATTTTTGATAACGTAAGAGTTCCAGATTCTCACAGATTAGGAGAAGTGGGCGAAGGCTTCAAACAAGCAATGAAAATTCTTGACGGTGGTAGAATTTCTATTGCTGCTCTAAGTTTAGGTACTGGTAGAGGAGCTTACAAAGCTGCTTTAAAGTACGCAAAAGAAAGAAACCAATTCGGACAGCCAATTGCAAATTTCCAAGCCATCAACTTTATGCTGGCGGACATGGCAACAGAAATAGATGCAGCAGAATTGCTTATTCAGAGAGCTTCAACGCTTAAAATGGCTAAAAAACCAATGACCAAAGAAGGTGCTATGGCGAAACTGTACGCTTCTGAAGCTTGTGTTAGAATTTCTAACAATGCAGTTCAGATTTTCGGTGGTTATGGTTACACGAAAGACTTCCCTGCTGAAAAATTCTACAGAGATTCTAAACTTTGTACCATTGGTGAAGGAACATCAGAAATCCAGAGATTGGTAATCGGTAGAGATATCACAAGATAATTATTGGATAATTTTGATAATTTTGAATAGCATATTCAATTTAATCATCAACTGTAATTAAAAGACCGTTTTCAAGCGGTCTTTTTTCTTTTTACAGGTTTGCTTATCTTTGTATAAATTAAAAAATTTCATGGATAAAATTGATAGTCTGAACCAAGTAGCAGAATTTCACACCACTTTTAAAGCCCCTATTTTAGATACTCCACAAATTCCTTCTAAAGAAAGATGCGATTTAAGAGTGAGCCTTCTTCAGGAAGAACTTAACGAACTTAAACAGGCCATCGCAGACAACGATATCGTAGAAATTGCCGATGCTTTGTGCGATTTGCAGTATGTTTTAAGCGGTGCCGTCTTGGAATTTGGACTTGGCAGCAAATTTGTAGAACTCTTCGACGAAGTTCAGCGTTCTAATATGTCTAAAGCTTGTGACAACGAGCTGCAGGCTGAGGAAACAATGGAATTTTATAAAGAAAAAGGAACAGAATCATTTTATGAAAAGTCTGGTGAGAAATTTAACGTTTATAGAAAAGAAGATCATAAAGTCTTAAAAAACAAATACTACTCTCCCGCAGATTTAAAAACCATTATAGAAAAATAACATGAAAAAAATAATAGTACGCTCTCTCCTTATAGCATCATTAGTAGGTGGAATAAGTATTTCTTACGCTCAAAAAGTGGTTGTCAACCGCGAAGTTGATTCTGAGAAAGATGGCAAAATGCTTCTAGGCGCACAGTTGAAAGAGCAGTTTCTGAAAGAACCTTATAGCAATTGGTATGTAAAGGAGCATGATGAATATTCAATAGATAAGAATGCAGTGGCGGAACTTAAAAAAAACAAGCTGAACACTTATAATATCACTGTTTTTTTAGGAACATGGTGTGAGGACAGTCACAAAGATTTCCCTAGACTGATGAAAGTTTTGGAGGAGGCCAACTATCCTACAGATAAAGTCACCATTATTGGGGTAAACAGAAAAAAAGAATCTCCTAATGGTGAAGAAGGAAAATACAATATTCAGAAGGTACCCACCATTATCGTTGAAAAATACGGTAAGGAATTGGGAAGAATAATTGAAATGCCTACCACTGGCTATATCGAAAGAGATTTGGTTGAAATTTTGAAAAAAGACGATTCATCAGTCATCAAAGAAATTTTTAATAAGAAAAATTGAGAAATAAAAGCATTATCATATCATTTGTAGCAGGTATTTTACTTGCTACGATACTATTTTTTAGTGTAAAATCATGCTTTTCCACGGGTAAAAAAGAGGTGAGCACAGATTATTATGTTCTAACCAACCAAATTCAGAAGATGAATAAAATGGTTGTAATGGAACAGAACACCTCTGCAATGCAAAAAACGAGTTTTGATTATACGGTTTTAGGTCAAAAAGTTTCTGGCAATCAAATCATCACTTTCACAAAAACCAATGCTCAGGTTTCTTATGATTTAAGTAAAATGAAAATGGAAGTAGATTCCGTTAATAAAAAACTTATCATCAAGGAACTTCCAGATGCGGATATAAGAATTACACCTAATGTTGAAATTCAATCGATGGACGATTCCTTTCTCAACAGAATTTCCCAAGAAGACATCAAGAAAGTAACGAGCAAATCAAAAGAAAATGCTATTAAATCAATCGACCAAAACCGATTAAGGACGGAGGGTCGAGAACAGTTGATGCAGAATTTAGATCAGATTTTTGTTTTAGCAAAAGCGCTTCATTACACCATTGATGACCAAACAGGTAAACTCCAATTATTAAATTGAGCATTTTCTGAATTTTTTTACGCTACAAAGTTCAATTATAGTAAAAATATAGGTCAATAAAATAGAATTTTGTATTTTTGCCTATCTAAAATTAGGTAAATACAATGTTAAAAATCTCTCTTCCAGACGGAAGCATTAAAGAATTTGAGAGTGGAATAACTCCCCTTGATGTTGCAAAATCGATAAGTGAAGGCCTAGCCCGAAATACCATTTCTGCCCTTGTGGACGGAAATCAGGTTGAAGTGACCACGCCAATAACCACGGATGCAACAGTTCAACTTCTTACATGGAATGATGAGATGGGTAAAAAAGCTTTCTGGCATTCTTCTGCGCACCTTTTGGCGCAGGCTATTTTGGAATTTTTCCCTAATGCTAAACTTACCATTGGACCAGCAATTGAAAACGGGTTCTATTACGATGTGGATTTTGGGGGTGAAGCCCTTTCCGAGAAGGATTTCGAAAAGATCGAAAAAAAGGTTTTGGAAAATGCGAAGAAAGATTCCACTTTCAAACTGTATTCGGTTTCCAAAGAAGATGCTCTTAAGGAATATGCCGATAATCCATTTAAAACAGAACTGATTTCAAATCTTAACGATGGTGAAATTACTTTCGTTACCCACGACAATTTTACGGATTTATGTAGAGGTGGACACATTCCTTCAACAGGAATTGTAAAAGCCGTAAAAATATTAAATGCTGCAGGAGCTTATTGGAGAGGCGATGAGAAAAATCCTCAATTGACGAGAGTTTATGGTATTTCTTTTCCTAAACAGAAAGAACTTACTGAATATCTCGAAAAACTTGAAGAAGCCAAAAGACGCGATCACAGGAAATTAGGTAAAGAACTGGGATTTTTTGCTTTTTCGGAGAAAGTGGGTGCTGGTTTGCCTTTATGGTTACCAAAAGGTGCAGCTCTACGAAAAAAACTGGAAAATTTCTTGTCTGCGGCTCAGAAAAAAGCAGGTTACGAATTTGTAATGTCTCCACACATCGGAGCCAAAGAATTGTATGTAACTTCTGGTCACTGGGACAAATATGGAGCAGACAGTTTTCAGCCGATAAAAACTCCAAATGAAGGTGAAGAATTCATGTTAAAACCTATGAATTGTCCACACCACTGCGAAATTTATAAGGTTGGACAATGGTCTTACAGAGATTTACCAAAACGTTTTGCAGAATTCGGTACAGTATATAGATATGAACAATCTGGTGAATTGCATGGTTTAACAAGAGTTCGTGGATTCACCCAGGATGATGCACACTTATTCTGTACCCCGGATCAGTTGCTTTCCGAGTTTGAAGGGGTTATTGATTTGGTTTTGTATGTATTCAGATCTCTCGGATTTGAAGATTTTGTAACGCAGGTATCACTTCGTGACCCTGAAAACAGAGAAAAATATATTGGTTCTGATGAAAACTGGGAAAAAGCAGAAAACGCCATCATTACCGCAGCTAAAAATAAAGGTCTTAAAACCGTAATTGAATATGGTGAAGCGGCTTTCTATGGCCCTAAATTAGACTTTATGGTGAAAGATGCACTAGGAAGAAGCTGGCAGTTAGGAACCATTCAGGTAGATTATAATTTGCCGGAGAGATTTGATTTAACATATATTGGAAACGATAATGAAAAGCACAGACCTGTAATGATCCACAGAGCACCTTTTGGCTCTATGGAAAGGTTTATTGCGATTTTGTTGGAGAACACAGCAGGAGATTTCCCATTGTGGTTGGCTCCAGATCAGTTCATCATACTTCCAATTAGTGAAAAATATGTAGATTACGCCAATAAAATTGCTAATCAATTGGATATTAACGAAATTAGCGGAACCATAGACGATAGAAACGAAAAAACAGGAAAGAAAATTCGTGATGCAGAATTGAAGAAAATACCATTCATGTTGGTTGTAGGAGAAAATGAAGAACAAAACGGTACAATTTCTGTAAGAAGACGTGGCGAAGGAGATTTAGGAAGTATGAGTATTGAAGATTTCATCAATTATTTCCAAAACGAAGCAGCAATATAAAAGATGATAAATTATAAATGCTAAATTTTAAATTAAAAAAAACAAATTTTTCAATCTAAAATTTAGCATTTAAAATCTAAAATCAATTAGAATTAACCTTTAAAATATAAAACAATAGCACAAAAATTTAACAGTAGAGGAAGAGGACCAATGCGTCGCCCTGTACAAGAAGATTTACATCAGATTAACGAAAAAATTCGAGCTAAGGAAGTTCGTTTAGTGGGTGATAACGTAGAGCCAGGAGTTTATCCTTTGGCTCAGGCACAACAAATTGCTAAAGATCAGGAGTTGGACTTGGTAGTAATTTCCGATAAGTCGGAGCCTTTTATTACCCGTATATTAGATTATAAAAAATTCTTATACGAACAAAAAAAGAAGCAGAAAGAACTAAAAGCAAAACAGGTAAAAGTGGTCGTAAAAGAAATTCGTTTCGGACCTCAAACCGACGATCACGATTACGAATTCAAGAAGAAGCATGCTGAAAAATTCCTTGAAGAAGGTTCTAAATTGAAGACATACGTGTTTTTTAAAGGACGTTCAATTGTGTTTAAAGATCAAGGAGAAATTTTGCTTTTAAAACTAGCTCAGGAACTAGAACATGTAGGGAAAGTGGATCAGCTTCCTAAATTAGAAGGCAAGAGAATGATCATGATGATGAGTCCTAAAAAACCAGCTAAATAGTCTGTTTAACAGAGAATTTCATATCAATTCTCATCACTATATAAAGAGATTTTATTCAAAATCTCTTTTTTAGCATTTATAGCCCTCTTATTTGAAAATTATTTTGTAATTTTGCAACCAATTTTCAAACCGCATTAGCTTGTGGAAAAAGCAACAGTGATGTTGCATAGGAAAGATTTGATAACAAAAATATAAAAAGCAGAACAATGCCAAAATTAAAAACGAAATCAGGTGCTAAGAAGCGTTTTGCTCTTACCGGAACTGGAAAGATCAAAAGAAAAAATGCTTTTAAAAGCCACATTTTGACAAAAAAGGAGACTAAGCAAAAGAGAAATCTTACGCAAACTTCTTATGTTGCAAAAGTGGACGAAAAAAGTGTATTGCGTCAATTAGCGATTAAGTAGTTTTTATAAACATATTCGGTTTATAAGAATTCACAAAAAACAATTCAAAATTTTAACCCTGAAACGGTGCCACTAAGAGTAACAAAGTTACCGCCCTTTTCAAAAAAACAAATTAAATTATGCCAAGATCAGTAAACGCTGTAGCCTCTAGAGCGCGCAGAAAAAAAGTAATGAAGCAGGCTAAAGGTTTTTTCGGTAGAAGAAAAAACGTTTGGACGGTAGCTAAAAATGCGGTTGAAAAAGCAATGCAATATGCTTACCGCGGTAGAAAAGAGAAGAAAAGAAATTTCAGAGCACTTTGGATCACTCGTATTAACGCGGGAGCTAGAGAGCACGGAATGTCTTACTCTCAGTTCATGGGAGCTCTTAAGAAAAACAACGTAGAGCTTAACAGAAAAGTTCTTGCTGATTTAGCAATGAACCACCCTGAAGCTTTCAAAGCTGTTGTAGATAAAGTAAAATAATTAATCTATTTTTGTTATCAATATAAATCCAGTGTTTGCACTGGATTTTTTTTATTAATTAAGTTTAGATAGGTTTGTAGAATTTTTAATAGGTCTAAAAGATTTTTTTTAAATAACTTTGAGGTCTTAAATAAATTTAATGAAGAAATTGATAATCATTGCTTTTGCGGCAATTTCATCAACATTTTACAGTCAAACTTTTATACAAGCATATCAAGACAGAGCCAATCAGATATCTCAAGCCAACATTAATGCTAATTTGCAAAGTCTGGAAGGTTTTGGAGTAAAGACAACAGGTTCTGCCAATAACAACAATGCTTTTAACTGGTTAAAAAGCAAATACCAGTCTTTTGGCTATGCCAATACACAAATTGAAGAGCAAACATTTACTTATAACGGTAATTCCAGCAAAAATTTAATTGTTACAAAAACGGGAACTTTATATCCCAATACTTTTGTGATTGTGTGTGGGCACTACGATACTGTTGTCGGCCCAGGTGTAAATGACAATGGCAGTGGTGTTTCCATTATTCTGGAAGCAGCTCGAATATTAAAAGACATTTCTACACAGTATTCAATAAAGTTTATTCATTTTTCAGGTGAAGAGCAAGGTTTATTGGGCAGTCAAGCTTATGTAAACAATGTTGTAAATGCAACAACACCCAAAATGGATATAAGACTGGTTCTAAACTTGGATCAGGTAGGAGGAATAGCTGGGCAATCCAGCAACACGATAAAGTGCGAAAAAGATGCTTCTCTGCCTGCTTCCAATGATGCTGCAAGTGCGACCAAAACTCAAGAATTGATGAATTGTGTAACGCTCTACTCGCCGCTTCAGCCCATTCTCAGTAACGCTTATTCTTCCGATTATATGCCCTTCCAAAGTAATGGTGAAGTGATTACAGGTTTATTCGAGACACCAGAAAGTACAAGACCGCATACTTCCGCAGATACTTTTGCGAATATGGATCCCACCTACGTTTTTAAAGTAGGGAAAGCTACAATTGGTGCCATACAACATTTTGCTGTTGCAAGCAGTCAGTTAGGCGTCAACGAAGCGGAAAAAGCGAATTTAAAGTTTTCAGTGGTACCCAATCCAGCTAAAGACAAAATAGTCCTTCATTTCGATTTTAAAAACGCGAAGTTTGAATTTACACTTTCCGATGTTTCAGGAAAAAAAATCTTAACATCCGAAAATCAGAAAGAAATCAATATCGCACATCTAGAAAATGGAGTTTATATAGGTGTTTTAAAAATAAATGATGACGTCTATTCAGAGAAAATTATTGTAAACAGATAATTGATTTATAAAAATTAAAAAAGCTACCACATCTGGTAGCTTTTTTTATATTGTGGAGGTTACTTCATTTCTCTTTTGATTTCGGAGACGATGATTGTATTGGCTAAAACATCGTGTAGGCATTGGTTTTTAGGATTGAAAAAAAACATGATGTAACCTATAAGTAAGGTGAAGGCGTTTAACAACATGGCAAAATAGCGACCCGTTCCTTGTCCGAAAGTCACTTTTGTACCGTCTGTACTCAGTACTTTTATTCGCATGCTGTTCTGCCCTACGGTTTGCTGTTTATCTCCGCTGTATTGTAAGGAAAAATACAACCAGGGAGCTATAATAGGAGCTATAATACCAGGAATGCAAATGATTAAGGTGTCGATAATTCTTGCCAACAATCTCTCACCAAAGTTTGCAAAACGGTAGTAGACCACTTCGGTGCTGGTGGTTTCACGGACGGTATTGTTATCTAGGTATTCCACAAAGCCTATTCGCTGCAACACTCTAGGTTCACTCCCGACATAAACTGGTAAGTTTCGATGATTTTGCTCTGTTTGATCTTTCTTTTCTTCGATAACTATTTCCTGAACGGGTTTTTCTACCACATTTTTTGCGAGGTTGATTTCAAATAGCGACTTTAATTCGTCTATCTCATAGGCTGTTTTCCAGTCTGCCAGGCCATCGTACCAAACAAAATCTGTTCTTTTCAACTTTAAATCTCTCAATTCATCTAAAGAGAAAGGCCCTTTCTGCTCTGAATTAATTACCACAAAATATTTTCTTTCCACTGTATGTTTTTGTTTTTATTTGAATAGCTGACCTAAAATAATTGCCGCCGCGATAGACACATTTAGGCTTTCAGTTGATTGTGATTTTCCAAATCTGGGAATACTAATTTTTTCCTTAAGAATATCTTCTATTTCTGGACGAATTCCATTTCCTTCATTCCCTAAAACCAAATTGATCTTTGATGGTTTTTCAAAATCATAGATATTTTCACCCTCCATATCTGTTCCCACCGAAATATTGGACGATTCTTGAAGGAATTTTTCTAAATTTTCATATGCAATATTCACTCTGGTAAAAGAACCCATGCTTGCCTGTATCACTTTAGGATTATAAAAATCCACAGTATCTTCACTGCAGATAATCTGCTCTATACCAAACCAATCTGCCAATCGAATAATCGTTCCCATATTGCCAGGATCCTGAATTCCATCCAACACCAATTGAAAATCTGCCTCCTTTTTACGTATAGGATCTTCAAGATAGCAAACCGCTATAGAATCTTTTGGATTCATTAAAAAGCTGATTTTTCTAAGTTCAGTTTCGGTGATTTTTGTAATGGGAGCTTGTAAAAATTCTAAGTCTTGAGGCTCAATTGAAAATATCTCTTTGATCTTAAATGGAGAATTATGAAGTTCTCTTATCACTTTATTGCCCTCAACCAAAAACAAATTGTATTTTTGTCTGAATTTTTTTTTATCTAAAGACTGTAAAATTTTTATTGTATGCGCAGTAATCATTTCTGGAATAATGTTCAAAAATATTATAAAATAATATTATCTGCAATATTTTTTGCAGTAGTTATCGCTTGTAGCACCACCAAAAAAGTTCCGGATGGAGATTACTTACTTACCAAAAACAACTTTAAATATGAAGATGAAAAAAAGTTTTTTAACGATGAATTGAAAGACCGTGTAGGACAGAAACCTAATAAAAAACAGCTCTTTGTTTTGCCTTTGAGTTTATGGATGTATAATCTCGCCGATCCTAAATACGACACGCTGCTCACGGAATACATGACCTACCCTAACGAAATGAGAAATCAGGGGTTGAGAGATTCACTTTTCGTGAAATACAATATGCCTGAAATGAAAGGCAAAGGATTGTTTTTTGACCGTTTAATGCACAGTTGGGGCTCAGCGCCAGTTATTTTAGACCCCACAAGATCAGAGGTTGGCGCGGAGTCTATTGAAAAAAGACTAACTTATAGAGGCTATTGGGATTCTAAGGTTGATTATAGTCAGAAATTAGATTCAGCTGCAAAAAAAGCAGAGGTTACCTATATCATCAGACACAATGAACCCACTATTATTAAAGATTATTACTACAATATTCCAGATAAAAACATCAAAGCCATTTACGAGGAAAACCTAAACAGTTCCCTCATTCGATCTAAACAAGTACTTGATCAAACGGTTCTGGAAGATGAGTTGGCACGTTTAAATGCCTTAATGAAATCCAGAGGTTATTATAAATTTAACAATTCTGGTGAGGAAATAGGTTTTGTAGCTGATACCTTAAAAAGCACCAAGGATGTCCCTCTGATTCTCGAAATTCATAAAGATTCCATCGATTCTCCCTATAAAATTGCTACCATTGGAAACGTAGATGTTGCAGTAGTGGATGAATTGAAAGATTTCCCCAGAAATACCACCAAAGACAGTTTGAGAAGAATCAACTTCCATAAAGTGGACAACAGATATAAAACCAGTGCCTTGTGGAGAGCCATTTTGGTAAGTCCGAATAATGTTTACGATCAAAAACATTTAGACATTACCAAAAGAAATATCTTAAGCATGAATAATTTCAGTATTCTGAAAGCGAGAGATTCTTTAAGAAGAGGTGGTGAAGGTGCGCCCAATGATAGTATTGTAGATGTAACTTATGTTTTGAAGCCGCTTCCTAAGTATGAATTTAAAGCCGCTTTGGATGCCAATTATTCTCAATTACTGAACTGGGGAGGTGGTCCTTCAATAGATTTAACTGCAAGAAATGTTTTTGGAGGTGCTGAAAATTTAACCACGAATTTTTCGGGTACATTTGGAAGTATTGCCGATCCAAAAGGTGAAAAAAAGCGTGTTTTTGCGCACGAAATTTCCGGTCAGGTGGCTTTGCATTTTCCGAGATTATTGGTTCCCTTTAACTACTATAAACTCATACCAAAAAGATATACACCTACCACGACAATATTCTTAGGAGCTTCAAACCAAACCAATATTGGACTTGGAAGGGTAAATTTCAACACAGGTTTGGTATATTCAGCCAATGTAAACGATATTGTTAATCATAAACTAACACTTTTCAATACTCAGTTGAGCTTAACCAAAAACAAAGAAAAATACTATGATTTCTTTAAGGTGGATGGCGATATCCGTGATCTGATGTTTGAAACCTATTTTGATACTCACCCAGACCTCGGGCTGGCATACCACAGTGGCCAGATTTCGTCGGATGATGTTTCAGCACAGATTGTTGCCGATGAAGTGTTCAGAAGCAACTTAAATCCTGAGCAACTCAATACTTTTAATAACTTTTTCCAATCGTTAATCAACAAAGACAGGCAGACTCAAAATGTGCTTATCTCTTCATTAATTTACAATTTCAGCTACAACGAAATCGGTAAAAAGGACTACAAAAACCCTTTCTATTTTAATGGAAAAATGGAACTTGCAGGCAATATTTTCAGTTTGTTCAATAGCAGTAGTTCAGATCAAGGCGTGGTTTCAAATAACCAGAAAACCATTTTTAATATACCTTATTCGCAGTTTGCAAAGTTTGATTTTGATGTGAGACAATACATCAAGTTTTTTAATGAGAAGCATACTTTAGCATTACGACAGTTCATAGGTATTGGTATTCCATATGGTAATTCTTCATCTATGCCTTTTATACGATCTTACTACAACGGTGGCTCTAATGACATTCGAGCTTGGGTAGCTTTTGGAGGTTTAGGTCCTGCAGATTCTCAGTTGGATGAAAGAATCCGAAGATATGTAATGGGGAATGTAAAATTAACAACGAATGTTGAGTATAGAATCCCATTCAATAAAATGTTTGAAGGTGCTATTTTTACAGACATCGGTAACATCTGGAGTTTGAAAGATACGGGCTTTGATGACCAGTTTAAATTTAACAAATTTCTGAGACAAGTTGGTGTGGGCAGTGGCGTAGGTTTGCGTTTGAATATCGCTTATATCACGGTTCGTTTGGATTTTGCCTATAAAATCTACGACCCTAATAAACCAGAAGGTGAACGTTGGAGATTTGAAGATTTTAAACCGCTTAAACCTACCATGAATATCGCCTTCGGATATCCATTCTAATTTTCTGGGTATTTCAAGTGTATTGTTGTAAGGTTTTTAGTTAAATTAAAATCCACTGATGATTCGTGAGACTGTGATAGCCGGCAACCATAAAAAGCTAATCTGGAGAAATTCCAAAGATAAAGTAGAGAACTGCCAGATCACGAGCTAAAAACTCACGAAACTGATTTCGGTAATAACTTTCGGGTTTAGAAACATCTTGAGCATCGAATCCTAATGCGTTCATTTGATTATTTCTTGCAAAAAATAAGGCACGCAAATTATGAAAACCTTGTGATACGATAATCACATTTTCCGCTTTAAAAACTTCTTTGGCTCTTGTAATGCTTTTATGAGTGTTGAAACCTTGGGTATCCTCTATAATAATATTTTCAGGGACACCCTCTTCACGAATCAAATAATTTTTCATAGCTTTTGGCTCGTCATAGCCTTTGCTCTTCTCGCCACTCACAATAATTTTTTTGATTTTACCGTGGTGATACAGGAGTGATGCAGCATCCATTCTTTTTAAAAAATAAGGATTGGCTGCTCCAGATTTCATTTTTGGCGAGGTTCCCAAAACCAGTGCATACTCCCGGGGTGGAATCTTAGATATTTTGGTATACGTTCTACCATTCGTTAAAGAAAACACCCAAATATTAGCCAAAATCATTAAGAGAATAAGCAATTCTCCCACTCGAATGGTAAATTTCAGTATGTTTCCTATTTTTCTCAAGATAAATCGAAGTTTACTTTTAGTTTTTTACTTAAAACCACAGACATACATGCCAAGATGTGACCTGCTTTTTCCTCTTTTTCGGTTAAATATTCATTTTCCAGGAGCTCCACTTCGCCTTCTTCCAATTTGCACTCACAGCTTCCACAAATTCCCGATTTACAAGAATAGGATACAGGAAATTTCTGTTGCAACAGCTGTTGTAACAATCGGGTTTCGTTGTCGGGAAGTGTGGTTTTGTACTCTTTACCGTAAATGGTGAATTCAACATCGATATTTTCAACTCTGGGAAAATTAATCTCTTGGGGATAAATATCCTCATTAAATTCTTCAAATAACTCAAAATGAATATTCCTTTTTAAAATACCGTTCTCGTAACAAGCGTTGGCTAAGGTTTTAATCATTTCGCCTTTTCCGCAAATCAACACCTCATCCACAGCATCCCATATGGTAGATTCTTCGTCGGTATCATCCAAATGCAATACTTGATTGATAATCAATTTAAGTTTTTTATCATCCAGTCTTCCTCTTAAAAAAGGATCTTCCACATGCTCTCGCGAGAAAAAATAATATACCTGGAATCGATCTCGATATTTTTCTTTCAAAGCATCCAATTCGGGTTTGAAAGCGACTTCATCGGCACTTTTATTTCCGTAAAACAAAAAAAGTCGGGTACGCGGTTCGTTGTGTAAAATGTTTTTGAAGTGACTTAAAATAGGTGTAATACCAATCCCCGCTGCAAAACCAAGTATCGTTCGGAACTCGTGAGGTTTTGATGCCAAAGTAAAACGCCCATTAGGTTCGCTCACTTCCATCTCATCACCAACACTATAATTTTTGAAAAAATCCTCAGCAGAACTTTTATCAGAATTAATTTTGATGGCTAAAGTAATTTTTTGCTCGTAAGGAGCGGAAGTCATGGAGTAATCATTCGACCAATCTTTACCATCGTGTTTAAATTTTACTCTCACATATTGCCCTGCTTCAAACCGATATTCTTCTTTCAGATTTTGGGGGATCTCAAATTCAATTGCAAACGTGTTTTTGGTCAATACCTCTTTTTTCGCTAATTTTAGGCGATGAAAACGGAACTGATTTGCCTTTGGTAATTGTTTTTCCATAATTTCAGATTCAAAAATAGACAAAAAAATATTATGAAAAAGGTAATTGCTGCACTTATTATTCTTTCTACTTTTATGGCTTGTAAAAAAGAGAATAAAGTAGTTGAAATCAACGAAATCACACAAGATTCTCTGCAAGTTGAGAACCCAGAAGTCGTTGAAAATACGCCTACGAAACCATTAAAGGAAGTTTCTATTGCGCAGGCTTCAGATTTGGTGAAAGCCAAAGAGAATGATACTTTGTACGTAACCAACTTTTTTGCCACTTGGTGTGGACCTTGCCGTAATGAGATGCCACATTTTAAGGAAAAAATGGAAACCTTGAAAGGACAACCTGTAAAATTCACTTTTGTAAGTTTAGATAATAAAACAGAGTGGGATTCTGCGGTTAAAAATTTCGGTGATGAATACGGAATCACCAACAATATCGTACTTTTAGACGGCTCCCAATTAGGACCAGATTTTTTCTCCAATAATTTTAAAACGTGGGATGGAGGCTCTATTCCATTTACAATTTTTTCTAAAAAAGGAAAAACCGATGAATTTCTAGGCATGATGAGCAAAGAACAATTGGAAGCTAAATTAAGCGCACTTCAATAAAATCATGAGCAAAAACTTCAAAATACTTCTTGGTACATTGTTGTTTTTTGTACTCATTTTAATAGCAGTCAATCTGAATGTTGGATTTATAAAACTCCAGTATTCAGATTTTTTTTCATCAGATTCTCAAAACTATCAAATTGCCGAACTGAGAATTAATCGCGTTTTGGTGATGCTTCTGGCGGGAATTTCAATTCCGACGGCTGGTTTTTTACTGCAGGAGTATTTTCAAAATCCTATTGCGGGACCCGAGGTTTTAGGAATTTCTTCTGTGGGAAGTCTGGCGGTTGCCGTTTACATTTTTCTGTTCAGTAATGTTCAGCTTCCCGAATTTTTACAAAACAGTTTCATCAGCATTGCTGCGATTTCTGGAAGTATTCTTTTAATGTTGATTTTACTCGTTTTTTCGAGAAAATTTCAAGACAAAACCTATCTCATCATTTTTGGATTTTTGGTTTCGGCTTTCACAGGAGCTATCATTTCTGTGATGCAGCTTTATGCAGATAATCAAAATCTTAAAAACTATCTGTTATGGAATTTTGGAGCCAATAATCAGGCAAGCAGAAATCAAATTTATGTGTTGGGAATTTTTGTTTTCATTGGAATCTTCCTTTGCTTTAAAACCATCAAACCGTTAATTGGTAATGCTTTTGGAGCACAATATGCTCAAAGTTTAGGTGTAAATCTTACTCAACTCAAGGTATTAATCATCATTACATCATCTATTTTCTCGGCTGCGGTAACTGCTTTTATCGGGCCTGTTCTCTTTATTGGGATCGTTGTCCCCCACTTCTGCAGAATGCTTTGGAACCCTTCCCAACTATGGCATCAATGGATTTTAAATATGGTGATGGGAGTCATCACAATGGAATTTTTCTCTATATTTTCAGAAATTTTAAAACTGCCAATCAACATCATGACTTCCATTTTAGGAATACCAATTGTTTTTATGATGTTATTAAAAAAGAAAGCCTAAAAGATGTTTCTAGAAATCAATCAAGTTGACATTGGATATTCCAAAACCCTTATTTCGTCGGTGAGTGCGAAACTGGATTTGGGACAGATATGTCTGGTTATAGGAAATAACGGCGTAGGTAAAACCACACTAATTAAAAGTATTCTTCATCAAATTCCGATTTTAAACGGTGAAATAAAAATCAACAACCGCAATATTTCAACTACATCTGTGAATGAAATTGCCGAGATGGTTGCCATTGTTTTCTCAAAAGCGAATTTACCCAATAATTATACGGTAACAGATTTAATCTCCTTTGGAAAATTCCAGCAGTATCCTTTTTATTTCGAGCTAAACGATGGCGATAAAAAAGAAGTTCAGAACATTATTCAGCTGTTGGGTTTAGAAGAATATCAAAACACAGTTTTGCAGAAACTATCAGACGGAAATCTTCAAAAAGCATTTATAGGTCGGGCATTAGCACAAAACGCACCTTTTATAATTTTAGATGAACCCACGGCTCATTTGGATGAAGAAAATAAAATAAAAATTCTGAAAATCCTCAGAAATTTAGCCAAGGATCACCATAAGCTCATCCTTTTCACTTCCCACGACTGGCGACTGGCAAAGGAGTTTGCGGACAGAATATGGTACATCGACCAACAACAGCTGCAAGATGGGATTGCGGAAGATGTTTTAATGCAAAATCCTCAACTTTCGAATCCACAACTTTTTAATTTTCATCCCAATTTTGTATCACCACAGATTTCCGCTGCCGATTTCGAGAAAGAATTATTGTATTCCACTTTACAAAAAAACTTCAATACAGACCTATCCAACTGGCAAATTGAGAAAAATATAGACTTTTGGCTCGTTAAAAAAGATAATTTTCAAGAAAAAACATCAAAATTTGAAGATATCATTAAAATTATTGCAAACCACCTTTAATTCTACATTTTTTTAGCTTTTTAAATTTACTATGCATGCATAGTATTATGTTTTCCATATAAAATAATCAACTGATTTATAGCGCATTAACAAAAATTAACTTTCTTAAACTATTATGCATGCATAATATTTCTTAACTTTGAGTAAACCAGAATTTAAGAAATTATGGAAAACAATAACAAAGTAGATAACATAGATCTCATTCTTAAGCAAACATGGCTCTCTGTGTCTAAAATGTATTCAGAATACGCCCAAGATCACGATGCTACAGCAGTTCAGGCCCTTACTTTATTAAAAATTGATCCCAAAGAAGGAACAAGAAGCACCAATTTAGGTCCTAAAATGGCCATTGAGCCTACTTCTCTTACAAGAATCATCAAACTTTTAGAGGATAATGGTTATATCTATAAAGAGAAAACCACCACAGATAAGCGCGAGGTGATCATCAAACTTACGGATAAAGGTTTGAATTCGAGAAACCTTTCAAAAGAAGTAGTGGTGAACTTCAACAAAAAAGTCTTGGAGAAAATTCCGCAGGAAAAAATGGAAATCTTCAAGGAAGTGATGAACGAGATTAAGCAGATCGCCAACGATTTGAATAATAAAAAATAACCGAATCGCCACATCGTTTCATTCCTTAACGACAATTAATAAAATCAATATATTAAAATGAAAAGAAGAATAAAACACGTAACTGTCCTCGGTTCGGGTATTATGGGTTCGGGTATTGCAGCACATTTCGCCAATATTGGTGTTGAAGTGTTGTTGTTAGACATTGTCCCTAATCAGCTTACCTATGCAGAAGCAGCTAAAGGTCTTACGCTTGAAAGCAAAGCAGTAAGAAACAGAATTGCTACGGAAAGTCTTGCAAAACTTCCTAAGGCAAGTCCTGCACTACTCTATTCTCCAAAATTTGTAGACAGAATTACTCCTGGAAATTTTGATGATGACATGGAGAAAATAAAAAACACCGATTGGGTGATTGAGGTAGTTGTAGAACGTCTTGACATTAAAAAATCGGTTTACGAAAAGATAGAAAAATATAGAAAACCAGGAACTTTGGTTTCATCTAATACATCTGGTATTCCTATACATTTCCTTATTGAAGGAAGAAGTGAAGATTTCAAGAAATATTTTGCTGGTACGCACTTCTTCAACCCAGTAAGATATTTGCCTTTACTTGAGATTATCCCAACACCAGAGTCTGATCAAGAGATCATTAAATTCTATATGGATTATGGTGCAAAATTCTTAGGAAAAACCACTGTTTTGGCAAAGGATACACCTGCATTTATTGCCAACAGAATTGGGGTTTTTGGAATTATGAACATCTTCAACAACATCCAAAAACTAGGTTTAACAATTGGTGATGTTGATAAATTGACAGGTCCAGTAATTGGTCGTCCAAAATCAGCGACCTTCCGTACAGCAGATGTAGTAGGTTTAGATACCTTAGTTCATGTGGCCAATGGAGTTCGTGATAGTGGTGCAGAGACAGATATGTTCAAAGATCAGTTTGTTTTGCCTGATTATATCAACTTCATGGTTGAAAATAAATTATTGGGCTCTAAAACAGATGCTGGTTTCTTTAAAAAAGTGAAAGGTGAGGACGGAAAATCTGAAATTCTAGCCTTGAATCTGGATACCCATGAATATGAAGCTCAAGATAAATCTTCTTTCCCGACTTTAGAGTTAACAAAAAATATCGATAAACCTATTGATCGTTTCAAAGTCTTAATCGGTGGAAAAGATAAGGCTGGAGAATTTTACAGACTTTCTTTAGGTGCTTTGTTTGCTTATGTTTCGCATAAAGTGCCAGAAATTTCTGATGAAATTTACAAGATTGATGATGCCATGCGTGCTGGTTTCGGTTGGGAAAATGGTCCTTTTGAAATCTGGGATGCAGTAGGAGTTAAAAAAGGAATTGAACTGGCTAAAGAGGCAGGTTATGAAGTTTCCGATTGGGTGAGAGAGATGCCTGAAAGCGATTCCTTCTATAAGATTTCAGACGATGGTAAAAAGATGTTTTACAATCAGATTTCCAAAGATTACCAAGCAATTCCTGGTCAGGAAGCCTTTATCATCCTTGATAATATCAGAAAAAATAAAACGCTTTGGAGCAACTCTGGTTCTGCAATTCAGGATTTGGGAGATGGAATTATCAACTTCGAAATTCGCTCTAAAATGAATTCTCTTGGTGGTGAAGTGCTTGAAGGTTTGAACAGAGCTATTGATCTCGCCGAAAAAGAATATGATGGTTTGGTTATCGGTAACCACGGTGCTAATTTTTCTGTAGGCGCTAACCTCGGAATGATTTTAATGATGGCTGTTGACCAAGATTGGGATGAACTCAATATGGCAATCAATTACTTCCAACAATCGATGATGAGAGTGCGTTACTCTTCCATACCTGTTGTAGTGGCACCTCACGGAATGACATTAGGTGGTGGTTGCGAAATGACAATGCATGCCGACAGAGTGGTTGCAGCAGCAGAAACTTACATTGGACTTGTAGAACTAGGTGTTGGTGTAATTCCTGGTGGTGGTGGAACCAAAGAGTTCATCCTAAGAACAGATAAACTGCTTCATAAAGATGATGTAAAAGACAACCGACTGAGAGATGCCTTTATGAATATCGCGATGGCAAAAGTGGCAACTTCTGCATATGAAGCGTACGATTTAGGAATTCTTCAGGAAGGAAAAGATATTGTGGTAGTAAACCCTAACAGACAAATTGCCGAAGCTAAAAAAGTTGCTTTGCAAATGGCGGAACATGGTTATACCCAACCTATCCCACAAAAAGTAAGAGTTCTTGGTCAGGATGCTTTAGGTTTATTCCTAGTTGGAACTGACCAGATGCTAGCAGGTAACTTTATTTCTGAATATGATAAGAAAATTGCTGATAAGCTGGCTTATGTAATGGTAGGTGGTAACTTATCCGAATCAACGGTTGTATCAGAACAGTATTTATTGAATCTTGAAAGAGAAACTTTCCTATCCCTTTGCGGTGAAAGAAAAACATTGGAGAGAATTCAGTATATGTTACAAAAAGGAAAACCATTGCGTAATTAATTTGTAAAGTAATACACTTTTTAAAAATTAATTCAATGAGTTGTGAGTCTTAAATCTCTAACCTCTTAATCTTTAATCTAAAAATGAAACAAGCATATATCGTTGCAGGATACAGAACAGCGGTGGGTAAAGCACCGAAGGGATCTCTTCGTTTTACGAGACCCGATGTGATGGCAACACAAGTTATAGAAAAATTAGTGGCTGATTTCCCACAGTTGGATCACGCCAGAATAGACGATCTTATTGTTGGTAATGCCATGCCAGAGGCAGAACAGGGTCTTAACGTAGCACGTTTAATCTCTCTGATGGCATTAAAAACCGACAAAGTTCCCGGAGTTACCATTAACAGGTATTGTGCATCGGGATCCGAAGCCATCGCTTTGGCAGCTGCAAAAATCCAAAACGGAATGGCAGACTGCATCATCGCAGGTGGAACAGAATCGATGAGTTATATCCCAATGGGCGGCTACAAACCAACTCCTGAAACTAAAATCTCTGGTGAGCATCCAGATTATTATTGGGGAATGGGTTATACCGCAGAAGAAGTTGCGACAGAATATAAAATCACTAGAGAAGAACAGGATTTATTCGCGTTTGAATCACATCAAAAAGCATTAAAAGCTAATGAAACAGGAAGATTTAAAGATCAAATCGTAGGTCTTCCTATTGAGTATAACTTCTTAGACGACAATCAAAAAGTTCAAACTAAAAAATATGACTTTTTAGTGGATGAAGGACCAAGAAAAGACACCTCGTTAGAAGGTCTTGCCAAACTGAAACCTGTATTCAAAAATGGGGGTACTGTTACGGCGGGTAACTCTTCGCAAATGTCTGATGGTGCTGCTTTCGTAATGGTGATGTCTGAAGAAATGGTAAAGGAATTAGGTGTTACACCTATTGCAAGATTGGTTTCGTATGCAGCAGCCGGTGTTCCGCCAAGAATTATGGGTATAGGGCCAATTTACGCTATTCCGAAGGCTTTAAAGCAGGCTGGTTTAAGTTTAAATGATATCAATCTCATCGAACTTAATGAAGCTTTTGCTTCCCAGTCGGTGGCAATTATAAAAGAATTAGGCTTAAACAAAGAGATCTTAAATGTAAATGGAGGGGCTATTGCACTTGGACACCCACTAGGATGTACTGGAACAAAGCTAACGGTTCAGCTTTTAGACGAAATGAAAAAGCGTGGCGACAAATACGGTATGGTAACCATGTGCGTTGGTACAGGACAGGGCGCTGCTAGTATTTTTGAGTTGCTCTAAAATTTTAGATTTTACATTATAAATTTTAGATGAAATGAGTTTTAGGGAAGATAATTTGATCCAGAATAAAACATTCGGGTTTGCATTAGAGATTATTAAGTTTTACCAGATATGTAAATCTCAAAATGAATTTATTTTATCAAAACAAATTCTTCGTTGCGGAACTTCAATCGGTGCCAATGTTGAGGAAGCGATTGCAGCTCAAAGTAAAAAAGATTTTATCTCTAAGCTTTCCATCGCAAATAAAGAAGCTCGAGAAACAAGGTATTGGTTAAAACTATATCACTCTTCTAATTTAGTTCAAATCGATATGGATTTTTATTTAAAAGAAATTGAAAGCATCATTAATATTTTAACTAAAATCATAAAAACATCATCTGAAAATTTATAGTAGAATCACATTTAAAATTTAAAATCTATAATTTAAAATTAATCAAACACATGACAAATAATAAAGGAGGAGAATTCCTCATCAAAGACATAGATGCACAGCAAATTTTTAGCATCGAAGAATTAAATGACGATCAAAAAATGATGCGCGACTCTGCGAAAGAATTTATCGACAGAGAAGTTGTTCCTAATCGTGAGCGTTTCGAGAAAAAAGATTATGCTTACACCAAGGAAGTAATGGAGGAAATCGGGGAAATGGGATTCTTAGGGATTGCTGTTCCTGAAACTTATGGCGGTCTCGGAATGGGCTTCGTAACTACCGTATTGGCTTGTGATTATCTTTCGGGAGCTACAGGTTCTTTGGCAACTGCCTACGGTGCACATACTGGAATTGGAACGTTACCAGTGGTACTTTATGGCAATGAAGAGCAGAAGCAGAAATATTTACCAGATTTGGCGACAGGAAAACACTTCGGAGCCTACTGTTTAACAGAGCCAGATGCTGGTTCTGATGCCAACAGTGGAAAAACAAAAGCGGTTCTTTCTGAGGATGGAAAACATTACATCATTAATGGACAGAAAATGTGGATTTCCAACGCAGGTTTTGCCGAAACTTTTACATTATTTGCAAGAATTGATGATGATAAAAATATCACAGGTTTTGTGATTAACAAATCTGAACTGGAAAATCCTGAGAGCTTAACTTTTGGTGAAGAAGAACATAAACTCGGTATTCGGGCGTCTTCTACCAGACAGGTTTTCTTCAATGATATGAAAGTTCCGGTTGAAAATCTTTTAGGGGAAAGAAATAATGGTTTCAAAATCGCTTTAAATGCATTGAATGTTGGTAGAATAAAATTAGCTGCTGCTTGTTTAGATGCTCAAAGAAGAATCATGAATCATTCTATCCAATATGCCAACGAAAGAAAGCAATTTGGTGTAGCCATTTCAACGTTCGGAGCCATCAGAAAGAAAATTGCGGAAATGGGAACTGGTGCTTTCGTGAGTGAAGCCGGAACATATCGTGCTGCAAAAGATATCGAAGACAAAATTGAAGAATTAGTAGCGGGTGGTATGGATCATCAGCAAGCGGAATTAAAAGGTGTTGAGGAATTCGCAGTGGAATGTTCTATCTTAAAAACCTACGTTTC
Source organism: Bacteroidota bacterium (assembly GCA_023458535.1). Classification (GTDB taxonomy): domain Bacteria; phylum Bacteroidota; class Bacteroidia; order Flavobacteriales; family Weeksellaceae; genus Chryseobacterium. The sequence continues at coordinate 116,549 of JAEWYW010000062.1, read as the reverse complement.
CGATTTGGCTCAGCATACTGCAGATGAAGGAATTCAGGTGTATGGCGGAATGGGATTCTCTGAAGATACTCCTATGGAAGCAGCTTGGAGAGATTCAAGAATTTCAAGAATTTATGAAGGTACCAACGAAATCAACAGACTTCTTTCTGTAGGTATGCTCATCAAACGTGCCATGAAAGGTGAAATCGACTTAATGACTCCAGCAATGGCGGTGGGCAAAGAATTAATGGGAATACCATCATTCGAAACTCCAGATTATTCAGCTTTTATGTCCGAAGAAAAAGCCATTATCCATAATCTAAAGAAAGTTTTCTTAATGGTTTCTGGTGCTGCACTTCAAAAATACATGACAGATATTGAAAAGCAACAGCATTTATTGTTGAACGCCTCTGAAATTTTAAATCAGATTTACATGGCAGAATCAGCTGTTTTGAGAGCAGAAAAGCATTATGATGAAGGAAGTGTAGAAGCAGCGATGGCAAGATTAAATCTTTATAAAGCGGTTGAGAAAATTACCGAAGCCGCTAAAGAGGGTATCATCTCATTCGCAGAAGGAGACGAACAAAGAATGATGCTTTCAGGTTTAAGAAGGTTTACAAAATATACCAACAACCCAAATGTAATTGAACTTACAGAAAAAATTGCTGCGCATTACATTCAGAAAGGGAATTACTAAAAGTTGAAAGTTTAGGCTTTAAGAAAGTTGCACTTTGAACAGAAAGTGATAACTTTAAACGACTTCTTCAAATGAAGAAAATAATAAATCATTAAAACTAATAGTCTATGTTTTTTTCAATAAATAAATTTGAAGAAGCCGTTTATCCTGCAAATCAACTACAAAACCCTTTGAACAAGGACAATCCGATGACATTGAGGATCCTCAGAACTCAATCCCGGAATGCCTTTTTCACGGTTAACTCAAAATTAAAACCTAACAGTTTTCTGAAAACTGTTAGGTTTTTTTATTTACTAGAACTCCTGTTTTTACTCCTTGATTATTTTTTTATAAAGCTTTACTCCACTTTCAAAGGTTAATTCTAAATAATAAACACCTTTTTCTAAATCATTTATAGAAATACTGGTAATCTGCATATCTCTAACAGACTTTACCAACTTAGCATCGGCAGAAAACATTTTGATGTTTACCACTTTCGATTTCGATTTTATTTCAACCCTATCTTTGGCAGGATTTGGATAAACACTTACACCATTTTCTACGGATACTTCATCCACAGCAAGACAGCCTCCGTTTGTCACTGTAACTGGTAGCCTTGAAGAGCTCTCACATCCGTCCACAGTTTGTGTTGCATAATAAGTAGTACCATTAGTAAGAACTGTAGCACCCGATAGTGCACTTACACCTGTTGCAGTCGGGTACCATTTTATATTGCTACCATTCACAACCAAGTTAGATAAAGTTTGGTTAGAACAAAAATTTTGTGGACTATTGCCCGTAGGAGCTGCAGGCGAGCTTGTACAAATCTTAAATGTGACATTATCTATATAAGCAAAGTTTCCGGCCTGATTGGGATTGTTTTTTATCCCTTTAAAATTCACCCTATTAGTTCCTGCAGGGAGTGTGTACGTTTTAGTAACCCACTGACTCGCATTAGGAGTAAAAAAACTAGAAATTGTTCCGCCAGTGTTCAGTTCCCCAGTGCGTCCTATTTCGTAATCGTAAATTGGGGTAAACGATATACCTTGATCCGTAGAATATTCCAAAATAATATGATCATCTGCAAAAACTGTTTGGAGAGCCGGTGGCATGGTATATCTATTAGCTGCTGCAAACTGAAATGATACGCTTACTGCTGCATTCGTAGGATTATTAAGAATTGGAGATTGAACATTGTAAGTAGATAAACCAACACTGTTGTAAAAATTATACATCAAACTTCCACCAGTTCCTCCATTGGGAGAATCTACAGAAGTATTACTCACTACAATCGGAGCAGGATTAGCATAATTCCATTGCGGTTGTGTAGTGCTATCTCCAAAGTTTTCGGTAAAAGGCATAGTTACCTGACCACTCATACCCATTGGAAATATTGCCAAAAAAGACAATAGCTTAAAATAGTTGTTTCTCATTTTTTTAACTTTTAGTGATTTTAATTACAGCTTATAAAATATAAAGTTAAAATTTTATTCTTTTCGCAGCCTTATTTTGTTGTTACTAATAAAATAAAGAAGATTAAAAGCAATTCTTGTTGATAATTTAAGGCAAATTACTGGTACTAGCTTCTGGATTATAATACTTAGAAAACATGACTTTATTAAAAATTCTTGAGAAGGAGTATTCTATTTAAAGTCTTTTAAAGGAATGTTTTTTGCAAAATTAGTTTTGTTTTGTAATTTGAAATCCTAAATAAGTAAAAAACATGATAAATCTAAAAACATCAGTGTGGATAGGTTGCATTGCTCTGGCTGTTTCGTGTCAAGAAAAAAAACAAGTTGAAGTGGTGCAATCCAGTCAAAATCCTGATACAGTATCGGTTAAAAATCCTGCTGCAACTCCAGAGAACTTAAGTCCTGAGGACAGGATTTCTCAGATAAAAAATTGGTACGAGGACGCACAAAAGGGTCTTGCTTCTAGCAATAAGAATTGTAAGAATGGAGACGAAAAGTGGAAAGCGAAATTAGACGAAAAAACCTCAATGGAATTCACCAATACAGCCAAGATATGTGAGCTTGAAAATGGAATAAAAGTATTTTCGGGAGAATTCAATGGCTATGAATACCAGCAGAAATTCAGCTACTATTTTAAAGGTGATCAACTTTTCTTTGTGTATTATGATTCAGGAGCTGAAGCTTGTTATGATGAAAACAGAATCTATTACGATGAGAATACCCAACCGATACAGTTTTTACTGAAAACCAATGATTGCGATGGAAATGAACCCAAAGCCAATAAAAAAATTGAAGACCCAAAACAGCAAAAAGCACTCCTAAAGATCGTAGATGAACATATGTTGCAAATCAAAAAAATACTTAAAATGCCAGCATAAATTTTAATATTTCACAATATCTGAGATTAAAGGGAAGAGAACTTCATTGCATTAAAACTTCCTGTAGACTACTTTATTTTAGGAAAATATGTAAATTAGCCCAAAATAATCTGCAGATGAAATTTTTAAGTTTACTTTTTATAATTCTATTTGGTTTTGCAAATGCGCAGAAGAAATCAGATTCAATGAAGCTGCCCAAAATGCCACGACAAAAAATCGAAATTCAGGATTTCTCAAAAATAAAAAATAAAGACAGCATTTTCACCAAATCTCGTTACAAAATCTACTGTAAAGTCCCCGACACAAGTCTTTACAGAATGCCTAACAGAAAAGCAAAAACTGAAAAATTGATGGCTTTAAAACAAACAGAAAAAGAAAAAGCCAAAGTGGAATATTTCGTTCCAGAATATCAATTTCCCTTGATTAAGAAAAAGGAAAATAAATAATATTGAACTCATAAAAAATTATAAAAAATGTCGCTTATTTTTAAGTGGCATTTTTTATTTTTGAAACTCAATTTTTTTTCAACTGATGACAAAAGAAGAACTTTTAAATAAAGCTATCAAAATTGTCGACAAGGCTCATAAAGGTCAAAAAGATAAGTACGATGCTCCTTATATTGCTCATGTAATGCGCGTCATGAACTATGGAAAAACCATGGACGAAAAAATCGTTGGTGTATTGCACGATGTGGTAGAAGATCACCCAGAAGAATTCAGTTATGAGTATCTGCGCAGCGAAGGCTTCCCCGAATACATTCTTTTTGCTGTAAAATGCCTCACCAAGATATCCCCTGAAGAATATTACGACGATTTCATCAAAAGAATAGAAAAATCCTCACTTGCCATTGCTGTAAAACTGAATGATTTACGCGACAATATGGACCTTCGGAGAGTCAACAGGGAACTTACGGAAAAAGACATAAGAAGATTTAACAAATATCTTAAAGCCTACAGATTCCTCATCAACAAATACTAGTCGGCACCTGGGAAATCGTAAGTCTTCTCCTCGTGGTCGGTACCATCAATGTTAATGTTCAAAGCTAAATATACAAAATGTAAATTTTTGTTGCCTTTAGCTTCAAACTCACGCTGCCAAAGGTATCCTGCCGCTACACCGAATGTTTTGTCTGCCTGGTATCCAAAACCACCATAAACTCTGTTTCTGGCGAAGGTAGGCTTCATGGGAGAAATAAAGAAAACTTCGTCATATACGTTTGCGAAAACAGTTCCCGGCTTCACCTCTTTAGCGTTTAACGGTACTGAAACATTCAATCTGTAACGGTATCTGTTTCGTGTATATTTTTTATCGTTGCTGATATCATTGAACCAAGCCTGCTCAATACGAAGACGGTTTTCAAACTTTACGATACCTTTTTTAAATTCGTAAACATCCTGCACCCAGATTCTCAGTTCTTCCCTGCTTAATGAATGGTTTTTGTAGTTCACATACCTTCCGATACCCAGCAAAGGCTTATGCTTACCAATATTGTAACCAAGCCCTCCTTTTATTTCGTAATAATCGGGATAAGAAAAATCTTCAATGGAACGCAACTGACCTTCAGCATAAAGAAAAAATTTCGGATGAAATTTATAATTCAGAGAGATTGCCGTAAAATTGGATGGATGCTCCTGTGCGAAGGCTTTTCCTGTAATTACAAGCATTGAGAAAGCCAATAACAAACGTTTCATTGATAGAATTTTTGCAAAAGTATTACTTAAATATTAACAAACCATATTCTCTAGTTTAAGTTTTGTTAATATTGAAAATTGAAGGAATATTATGAGTAATTTAATAGTTTTATTTGCCATCAAATTTCAGTTCGTACGAAAAGCCTAACTGAAACCATCTTCTCGGCATCGGCACCCCAAAAGCTTCTGTATAATTAACATTGGTAAGATTGTTAATGGTTAAATGAATACCCAACTGATCTTTTTTGAAGCTTAATTTTTCATCTAAAAGTTGATAACTTCCCGTCGTAACCCTCTCTATATATCTGTATGAAATTTCATTGGAGAAGTATCGTAGGAATTTAACACCCAGCGAGCTTACCACCTGATGCCGTAAATTTTCGATGACATATCTTGATGTAAATTGTTCTGGTTGTCTCATTTTGCTGTCGATATATGTATAACTCACTCCATAATTCAACCAAGAATTTAACTGATGTTTAAATTCAGCTTCAAAACCTTTAGTATTTATTTTTCCAACATTCTCCGCTCTCCAGACACTATCTTCTGGCTGATTTTTAATCCAGTCGATAGAATTGTTGGAATCTCTCATAAAGACACTTGCTTTTGCTTGAATTGTTGAACTTAAAAACTGATAGCCAACTTCTGAAGACAACGCATTTTCTGGAAGCAGATTGGGGTTTCCAACCTCAGTTTTGCTCACATAATAAAGATCTGTAAAACTAGGCACTCTGTGCACCTTGCCAACATTTCCGTAAATTTTATGAGCATTATTAATATGGTAGCCAACATCTAAACCTGGATAAAAGAAATTACCATTGGTGGAATAATTTGCCCAAGAAATTCCTGGTGTAATTTGAAGTTTTTTATTCAGCAAAGAAAAATGATGCTCTAGAAATGTCTGTGTCACAAAACGATTTCTCGTTCCTAAATTGTTGCTTACCAAAAACTCTTTTCTCAGCTCCACACCTAATGCTGTAACACCGAGATTTGAGGTGTAATTGGCAGAGATTTCACCACCTACATTGTTACCGATATGCATATTTCGGTAGATTTTCTCATTATTTCTGTCGTATAAATAAAAATCTTGTCCTCTACGCCAATATGCATTGGTATTCATCTTAAGGCGACCATAATCCTGCTGTGCAGCAACGCTTACAATGGAAGCCTGCATTTCTTCATACTGCTCCGTAGCTTTAGCGGATGCATAAAACCCATTGGCACCAAATTTTTTCTCAGAAAAGCCCGCCTGCATCTGCACATTTCCTCTGTTGATTTTAATTTGATTTTGATAAAAAACATTTCTGATTTCGAAATCCGTATTATGTCGGTATCCCTCTGATGATGAAGTACTGGCTTGCAAAGAGTTAGAAAATTTTTCAGTACCGAAATCTCCAGTAAATCCTAAACCATATAAGCTGTAGTCGCCACCATCGGCAGTTATCTTTACTCTTTTTCCTGCGTAAGATTTAGTAATAATATTGATCACCCCGGCGTAAGCGTTTTGTCCGAATCGCCTTGCTGCAGGACCTTTTATCACCTCTATCCTTTCAACATTGTCTAAATTTACTGGAATATTTAAAGAGTTATGACCCGTTTGAGAGTCATTCATTCGAATACCATTAATTAAAATGAGAACTTGCTCGAAGCTGCTTCCACGGAAAGTAACATCACTCTGCACGCCGTTGGCACCTCTCCTGCGGATATCTACACCACTCACAAACTGTAAAACCTCATCGATGCTTGCAGCGGGAAGCTGTTCAATCTCTTTTCTGGTGAGAACTTCAATATTCTGATTAAGATTTTTATATGTTTCCGAAATTAATTTCCCCTGCACTTCCACTTCGTTGATCTCCGAAAATTCCTTCTGCGCAATGGCTGTAATATAAACACCTAGAAACAAAGCACCTGCAAATATTTTCCTCATAATTAACTTTTAATGCATTTTATACTTTACAAGTCATCAAATGTAGAAGAAAAAAAGAATACTAAAACTCATGCACAGCATGATATTAATCATAAAAAAAGAGATTCCAAAAACATTGGAATCTTTTTCTACTCTTATCTTTTCCTCATCAAATGCGTAATAAAATCTTTGAATAATTTTTTCATTTTATTAGCATTAAAATCTTTTACAATGTTAACTAAATTTTAATAATCGTACAAGAAGGTTTCGAAAAATAATCGTTAAAAAAATCGTAATTTTGCAGTCTTATTTTCATTATGAAGACACCGACCAAAATCGATATAAAAAAAGAAATTTTCGTTAAGAATGCACATCTTAACAATCTGAAACATATAGATGTTATTATCCCCAAAAATAAACTTATTGTTATCACTGGTGTTTCTGGTAGTGGCAAATCTTCCCTGGCTTTTGATACCATTTATGCGGAAGGCCAACGCAGGTATGTGGAAAGTTTGAGTTCTTATGCGCGTCAGTTCTTAGGAAAATTAGAAAAACCAAAAGTAGATGACATCAAAGGTTTAGCGCCTTCTATAGCGATTCAACAGAAAGTAATTTCTTCTAATCCGAGATCTACTGTTGGGACGTCCACAGAAATTTACGACTATATGAAGTTGCTTTTTGCGCGTATCGGGCGTACATTTTCTCCAGTTTCTGGTGAAGAAGTAAAAAAGGATAGTGTAACAGATGTAATCGACTTCATTAAACTCTCGGATAAAGATGCTGTTTTTGTTTTAAGCGTTCCCTTAGAATATAATTTCGAAAACTTTGCAGAAACATTAAATACCCTTAAAGTTTCCGGTTTTACGAGATTAGAAATCAATGGAAACATGGTGGGAATCGAAGATTTAGAGAGTTTCGGCTTTCAACCCGAAAAAGACATGCAAATACAGCTCGTCATAGACAGATTTTCTTATGAGGATGATGAAAGTTTCTTACAGAGGCTTGCGGATTCCGTGCAAATGGCATTTTATGAAGGACGCGGTTATTTGTATCTTAAAAACACATCAAACGACAACATTAAAGAGTTTTCAAATAAATTTGAGTTGGATGGGATTGAGTTTTTAGAACCCAACATTCACTTTTTTAGTTTTAATAATCCTTATGGCGCATGCCCCACTTGTGAAGGTTACGGAAAAGTAATCGGCATAGATGAGGATTTGGTAATTCCTAATAAAAATTTATCGGTTTTTGAAGATGCCGTTGCCGCTTGGAAAGGCGAAAGTATGAGCGAATGGAAGAAAAATTTCATTAAAAAAGCAAAAGGCTTCCCTATCCATAAACCCTATTTTCAGTTAACCAAAGAGCAGAAAAATTTACTCTGGAAGGGAGATAGCAGCAGAAACTTCCCGAGCATCAATAATTTTTTTGCAATGGTGGAAGAGAATCTGTACAAAATACAGTATCGTGTGATGCTTTCGAGATATCGTGGCAAAACAATTTGTCCAACTTGTGAAGGTCTTCGCTTGCGTGAAGAAACAAAATGGGTAAAGATTGATGGCCATAATATTCAGTCATTAATTGAACTTCCCTTAGATGAACTGCTTCCATTAATCAATGGTTTACAATTATCTGAGCACGACACAGAAATTGCCAAAAGATTGCTTTACGAAATCACCACACGTTTAGATTTCTTACTAAAAGTAGGTTTAGGATATTTAACATTAAACAGAACTTCCAATACGCTTTCCGGTGGCGAAAGCCAGAGAATTAACCTCGCAACAAGTTTAGGAAGCTCGCTGGTGGGTTCTATTTACATCCTCGATGAACCGTCAATTGGTCTGCATTCCCGAGATACCGAAAACTTTATTGGTGTTTTAAAAAACCTTAGAGATTTAGGCAATACGGTAATTGTGGTGGAACACGACGAAGATGTAATGCGTGCTGCTGATTATATTATTGATATTGGTCCTGAAGCTGGATATTTGGGCGGAGAGCTTGTTTTTGCAGGCGATTTTAAAGATTTAAAGAAAGGTAAAACATTAACATCACAGTATCTTACAGGAACATTAGAAATTGAGGTTCCCAAAAAAAGAAGAAGTCCTAAAGAATGGATTCACATTAAGGGTGCCCGACAAAATAACCTTAAAAATATTGATGTAGATATTCCTTTAGAGGTGCTATCCGTCATTACAGGCGTTTCGGGAAGTGGCAAATCTACCCTAATGAAAGAAATTCTTACCAACGACATTCAGATTCAGTTGGGTATGGGCGGAAAAAAAGCAGATTACGACAGTGTTGAATTTCCGAAAAAGCTCATTAAAAATATTGAATTAATCGATCAAAACCCCATTGGAAAATCTTCGCGATCCAACCCAGTTACTTACTTAAAGGCCTACGACGATATTAGAGATTTGTTTTCGAAGCAAAAACTTGCTAAAATGATGGGTTATAAGCCTAAACATTTTTCTTTCAATGTAGATGGTGGTAGATGTGATGAATGCAAAGGTGAAGGTGTTATTAACGTATCCATGCAGTTTATGGCCGATATAGAATTGGAATGTGAAGTTTGCCATGGTAATAGATTTAAAAATGAAATACTGGAAGTAAAATTCGATGAGAAAAATATTTCCGATGTTCTTAAAATGACTGTAGATGAGGCTTTGGTATTTTTTACGGAAAACAATGAAGATAAAATAGTCACCAAACTAAAACCCTTACAGGACGTTGGTTTAGGCTATTTACAACTGGGGCAGTCTTCTTCGACACTTTCTGGAGGTGAAGCTCAAAGGGTTAAATTGGCTTCATTCCTTGTAAAAGGTGTTACCAATGAAAAAACGCTTTTTATTTTTGATGAACCTTCTACTGGACTGCACTTTCATGATATTAATAAGCTTTTAAAGTCTCTGCAGGCATTAATAGATTTGGGACATTCTGTAATAGTTATTGAACATCAACCCGACATCATCAAAACAGCAGATTATATTATTGATATTGGTCCTGAGGCTGGTAAGCACGGTGGTGAAGTAGTTTTTACAGGTACTCCCGAAGATTTGATAAAAAATAAAAAATCACATACCGCCAAATACATTAAGGAAAAGTTATAAAACAAAAAAACCTGCAGTTTTGCAGGTTTTTTTTTAATTATTCAATGTAAAGAATTATTTGTTTTTACCCTTTCCGTGGCCTTTGCCATTTGCATGTGCTTTTCCACCATGTGCTTTAACCACCTTACCATTTTTATTTCCTTTAGTGTGTGGTTTGTAATTGTTTTTATTTCTGTTATAAACCGCTACGGGATTCTGACCGTTATAGCATTTGTTTTTAAACTTCGTGAACTTAGTTGGTCCTAAAATACGTTCAATCTCATAATATCTGTCTGTTCTCCATCTGTCTGGATTATTGACATATTTTGTATTCCACGAGTCGTAGGTAGGATATCTGCTATTCAAAGCAAAAAGCTGATCTTTCTGTTGCAGCGTCAGCAATAATTCAGCCACTAGCGTTTGCCAGTTCACATCCGTTATACTTCTTCGGTAATTGTTATAATGATCTGACTGTGAGTAAACAAAACTAAAGGTTCCAACGAATAAAATGAGTGCTATTATTTTTTCATGTCTTTAAACTTTATTTATTATTTATCAGAATTTTCAATTTTCATGCCAGTATTTTAATATTTTATTGAATTTTTCCTAAAAATATTGTAGTAATAGCATATCGAAACACTTATCAGTATTCAGTTCTTAGGTATTCCACATATTAATTGTGGAAAAAATGAGAATTTTAACATTAAATTTACATGACCGATTCATTTATGTTGTATATTTAATCTGTAAAAACAAACTGGTGAAACCTAATTTAATTTTTTGCGGAATAGAATTTCCAATTAAATTTGAAATAAAAATTTAAGCACAGCACCTTCTCGCTGTGCTTTTTTGTTGTTGTCTAACTAAAAAAATGAGATGTTTTATGTACTGAATCCACTTCTAAAGAGTGGATTCTTTTATGAAAAAAAAGCAGACTTTAAAAGTCTGCTTTCATCTATTTTTTGTACATTGTAATGAAGAAACTCAAGAGGCTCTGTAGTTCAACGGATAGAATAGAAGTTTCCTAAACTTTAGATCCAAGTTCGATTCTTGGCAGAGTCACTTTTTTATTTACAGCTATTGTTATAATCTACAATAATTTCATCTACCATTTGCGGCACATTGGATTTTGCATTGTCAACTTCGTTCTTTATAAATCTTCCAATGGCTGATTTTTTTTCATTCCCTGCTTTTGCAGAAGCATATTCACCTTTATCAAATTTTGTCTTCACAACGCTGCAATCGCCGATGATGGTTTTTATTTCTGTATGGTTTAATTCTTTAGGTTTGCTACCTCTTTTAGAATAAATATAACCAGGAAAATCTCTCAGTCTTTTGGTTTCTTTTTCAGCTTCCTGAATCTGACTTCCAGCCGAGAAAGTGGTTGGATAACCATAAATTTTATACACCTTTATTTTACCATCTTCAATAAGCTCTGCAAACTGTTCAGATTTTGTAACATTGTTAAATGTCTTTAATGCGCCACTTAAACCGCCCGTTGCCGTATTGTTGCCTTCTTTAAAATTGGTGTATTTCACCGATTCAAAAACTCTTTCTACATCACCGTCATATGCCATGTATCCTTTCAACTCGTCTGGATCGTAGGTAGTAAATTTCTGCTTCTTTTTAGCTTTATCAATATTGGTGGAGGCAATAAATTTTACCTTTTTCTGATTATTCCAAGGATTCTGAGCATCTCCGTTGAGACGTACAATACCCTCAACTTTGTTACCAGCTTTGTTGATGATGTAGCCCATTTTCTCATCATTTCTAAGTTCATAATCCACATTATCCTCCTGTGCATACGTTAAAAATGAAAGTGTTGAAAAAATTATTAATAAACTCCTTTTCATCTTACTGAGGTTTTTTGTCAACTATAATTCTCGTATCTCTGTTAGCTAAATCCCAAGCTGTTGTAAACACGAGCTGCGTTCTTTTTTGAAGCAAAGGATAATCAATTTTTTCTGGCTTGTCGCTAGGTTTGTGATAATCTTCATGAATACCATCAAAGTAGAAAGCTACGGGTATATTATTTTTTGCAAAATTATAATGGTCGGATCTGTAATACAATCTGTTTGGATCTTTAGGATCATCGTATTTATAATTCAAATCCAGTTTTACAGTTTTTGCATTAGCAGCTTCATTAATAACCTTCAACTCCGAACTCAACATATCAGAACCAATAACATACACGTACTGTTTGCCTCTGTTTTCAGGATCGTCGCGACCAATCATGTCTATATTTAAATTAGCCACGGTGTTTGCCAAAGGGAAAACTGGGTTTTGAGAATAATAATCGGAGCCAAATAAACCATGTTCCTCACCTGTTACATGGAGAAACAATATAGATCTTTTAGGACCTTTTCCTGCTTTTTTAGCCTCCTGGAATGCTTTGGCAATCTGCATTACCGCAACGGTTCCACTGCCATCATCGTCTGCACCATTGTAAACCACGCCATTTTTCATGCCTACATGATCGTAATGCGCGGATATAACGATGATCTCTTCAGGTTTCTGTGAACCTTCGATAAAAGCTAAAATATTTTCAGAATCTGGTAAATTACCACCACCCCACTTTTTCATGAATGAAGAAGGAACTTTTTGATAATAGGAACCTAAAGTTTTGGGATAAGTAACTCCTAAAGATTTGTAATAATTAACGATATATTCACCAGCTTTTTTCTGTCCCGGACTGCCTGTATCTCTACCTTCCATTTCATCAGAAGCAATTACGTACAGATTTTTCTTTAGTTCTTCACTTTTGATGCTTTCATAGCTTTTTGTAAACGCACCGTTCATGGATTGCGTGGGCGAACAGCTCGCCAGAACTACCACTGAGAAAAGTGGCAACAAGAATTTTCTCATAAATTTTTCGAATTTATTCAAAGATAGAATTTTTTTTTGAGGTTGCGGATTCGAGCTTAAAAGTTGGAAGTTAGACAAAATTAATTCTTGACTGAGAACTCGTATCACGTATCTCATAACTCATTAATTTCTTTTTGAACTTTTTTTGTTAAGCCTTTAAAAACCAAATCGTATGAATGATCTATCATTTTATAGATAAGTTTCGGTTGCAAACCCTGCGTTTCTACTGAATTCCAATGGGTTTTATTCATGTGGTAGGCACCTGTAATCTGTGGATGCTGTTCGCGAAGTTCCTCAGACCATTCGGGATCCGCTTTCAAGCTGATGCTCAAAGGTTGCTTTTCCAATGGAATTAATGCGTACATTTTGCCACCCACTTTTAAAACCAAAGTCTCATCATTGAAGGGAAAAGTTTCCTCACTACCCTTTTTATTTGAACAATATTCTAACAGCTCCTGAATTTCCATAATAAAAATTAAGATTTATTACCTACAACACTGTTGTAAAGAAGCATTACTTGCTGGGCAATGACCTCATCATTAAATTTCTGTACAAATTCAAATCCCTTCTCTGCACGGCGATTTCTTTCAGCTTCATTTTCCCAAAGGAAAAGAATTTTTGCTTTGATATCCTCAATATTTAAGGGATTCACATACAGAGAATCTGGTCCACCCGCCTCAGGCAAGCAACTAAGATTACTCGTGATGACAGGCGTTTTTGAAAACAATGCTTCAATAACGGGAATGCCGAAACCTTCAAATAAACTTGGATAGATGAAAATATCTGCCAAACGGTAAATCACCGCTAATTCTTCCATAGAAACTCCTTCTAAAAACTGAGTTTTCAAATTGTTTTTCTTGATTTCTTTTTCAATTTTTTGAAAATATTTGGTCTTCTTTCCCACAACTACCAATGGTATACCAGTATCTTTTAGAGCTCTTACGACGGAGAGAAGATTTTTACGGTCTTCAATGGTTCCAACATTTAGGAGAAATCTTTCTGGCAGGTTGAATTTTGATTTTACAGCTTCAATTTGTTCTAAACTCGGTTCTTTTTTAAAACTTTCATGGCAACCTTGATAAATTACCTCAATTTTTGATTCAGGAACGTTTAAATAATGAACAATATCTCCTTTTGTTTGCTCAGAAATAGCAATGATTTTATCTGAATTTTGCGCTGCTTTCTTAAATTTCCAAAAATGTATTTTACGGTCGAAAAAACTGTAATACTGAGGGAAACGCATAAAAATAAGGTCGTGAATGGTAACAATTTTCTTGATATTGGATTCTGCATTCCATCTCAGAGGAAGTTCACCAGACAATCCGTGGAAAATATCGGCTTTGATATTTTGCGCATCCTTACCCATTTTAAACTGTCGTGCCAGTTTTCCATTCGAAGTTTGTACAAAAGAAACATTAGGCATTTCAAGAACATCTTTCCCACGATCAGAAGTATTTTTATTCAGTAAAAAATACTCGTTTTTAGGATAAAATTGGGCTAAAACCCTCATCAAATCTCGCGAGTAATTGCCCAAACCAGAAGCATTATGAAAGAATCTTTTGGCGTCGTATGCTATTTTCATTTAGTCTTCAGAGGGTTTAATGATGTCTTGCGAGTGTTGTTTTTTCTTCCAGTGCTCAGATTTCTTGCCATATAAAAAAATTCTACCCAATTTATATTTAAAAATAAGATGCCCTTGGAAATCTGTTCCTAAGAAGCGATGTGGGGTTTGAGGATTTTCAGCCAACACTTCGTTTACAGCGTTGGTGTAAACAGTGGGTCCGGTTGTACGGTGTACATCATGAGGATAACGGTGCGTTTGAATATTATCCAAAACTTTTTCCAATGTCCGTTCTAAAAAAGGATGCCCTTTATCTGAAATTAACGCCCATTGACAATATAACCCAGGATTACCCTCATGACTTACGATGGCAACATCATCTTCTTTCAGAAAATGGTTTAACGGGCTTTTATCATAACTATCGATATCCAAATACAGTCCACCTTTTTTGTACAAAATAGCATACCTGAAAAAGTCGGCTTTTGCAGCACCAATGGTTAAACTCTTATAAGCTTTAAGATATTCTGGAGGAAATTCTTTTTCAAAAAAATCTAAGATTCTGTTATCATCATAAAATTCATACTTCCAATCGGGATTTTTTTTCTTCATCCTCGAGATATAAAAACGGGTAATCCATGGCAGATCACCCGTTTTGAAAGTTTGAAATATATTTTTTGGAATAGCCATTTTATACTATTATACCGCTACATTATTTTCTCTCAACGCGTCATTTAGAGAGGTTTTCTTATCTGTGGATTCTTTTCGCTTTCCGATGATTAAAGCGCAAGGAACTTGATATTCACCAGCAGGATATTTCTTGGTATAACTTCCAGGAATTACCACAGAGCGGGCTGGCACTCTACCTTTCAACTCCACTGGAGTATCACCTGTAACATCAATAATCTTTGTTGATGCCGTTAAGCAAACATTAGCCCCTAAAACTGCTTCTTTTTCTACATGAACACCTTCTACAACGATACATCTCGAACCAATAAAACAGTCATCTTCAATAATCACTGGAGCCGCCTGAAGTGGTTCTAAAACACCACCAATACCAACACCCCCAGAAAGGTGTACATTTTTACCGATTTGTGCACAACTACCCACTGTTGCCCAGGTATCCACCATAGTTCCCGAATCTACGTAAGCACCAATATTCACGTAAGAAGGCATCATAATAACACCGCTGGCAACAAAAGCACCATGTCTTGCGATAGCGTGAGGAACTACACGAACACCTTTTTCAGCGTAGTTTTTCTTCAAAGGAATTTTATCATGAAACTCAAAAGGTCCAACCTCAATTGTTTCCATAGTTTGAATAGGGAAATATAAAACCACTGCTTTTTTCACCCATTCATTTACTTGCCAACCATTTTCTGTAGGCTCCGCAACACGAAGTTCACCCAAATCGAGTTTTTCAACCACATTTCTTATGGCATCTGTATATTGAGTTTCCTTTAAAAGTTCTCTATTATCCCATACTTTTTCAATGGTTTCTTGTAATTCCTGTAAAGACATTTTATTTTTTTAAGTTTAATTATAATACTCGTTGCGCGTGTAAAAACGCTTTGTTCCAATATTTTTCGTTTAGTGATGAAATGATAACTCCTTTAGAGGTTGACGCATGAATAAATTTTATTTCGCCATCGCCACCTATGTCGTGAACAATACCGACGTGTGACACCCTAGACCCGCCACTGGTTGCAAAAAACAACAAATCGCCAGGTTTCACCTTCTGAATATCTATTGGATCGCCAGTTTTGGATTGTTCACCCGAATTTCGAGGAAGTTTTAAGTTATTTTCATTGAAAACCGTTACTGTTAATCCCGAACAATCAAATCCTGAAGACGAAGTACCCCCAAATTTGTATGGTGAGCCCAAGTATTTCTCAGCATCTTTTAAGATTTTATTGATATTATTAGAAACTTTTCCTGAGTAATTGGACTCTAAATTCCGAAGTCCCTCCGTTTTGGCTACCGTTTTATGGGTAGATTTTTTGTGGGAACTGGCTGATTTAGAACTTCCACAGGAAATGACAAAAAGACTAAATAGTAATGCAATAAATCCTCTTTTCATTCTTCTAAACTTTGGTTTTTCAAATTTAGTAAAATAAAAATTTACTCTTCATCCTCATATTGCTCCAAAAAATAGGTAAAAGTAAAACCCTCCACCTCATCTTCGGCATCTTCTAATGTTGTTAAAAGATCCTCGAAAACCTCCAGCTGATCAACGCTCATGTTCACAAACTCTATATGCAAAGGCATTTCGAGTTCACCTGTAATCACATCAAAAAGTGCATCCAAATTATCTCCAAAATAATCAGGAAGTGCAATTTTTTCTTTAAGTTGAGTATAAAAATCTTCATAATCACCAATATCGGTGAAGTCTATGTATGTTGTTTTCATTTTCTTGCGGGTTGCGGGTTTTGAGATGCGTGTTACGAGTTATCAATTTAAAGTTTAACAAAATTAATTCTTAATTTTTGACTCGAATCTCGAATCTCAAAACTCCCATTATTTTTTATCAAAAGTTTTGTAATGATCATGCGTTACCCAAACATCGCCTTTTGCGGTAAATATCAAGCGGTCGGCGCCTCTGTGTCCGCATTCGTAATTTATATCAGCTTCAAAATACTGATTATTCAGCGGCAGAGTTTTTTCTCTGTTACTGAATTCGTCACCACCAATGGCTTTTCCCGGAAGAATATCGCATAAGTTCCCTTTAGATGGATTCCAACCTTGGCTTCTCGCTTCTGATTTGGTCATGTAATAATCAGGTAGACGGCGGTTTTCTTTTACATAATCTGCGACAACATTTTCGGAGGTTTTTGAAGAAATATCACTTGAGTTTTCGGTGATGGTAAACTTTTCATTGTTCCTTTGCTGATTTTGTTGATATGAATTATTTGAATTTTGCGAAGTTTCAGATTGATCTTTCTTTTTAACAATCTTATAATTGCTGAAAATATAAAGGGCAATTACCGCACAAAAAGCACCTATAAAAAAAGTAAAGACCGTATTTTTATTTTTCATTCTGTTTTATATCTTAACAATTATCACATTACCACATTTTCAAATTACAACATTATCACATTCCAAAATTAACCTCTCCAATCCTCAGGAATATCATACACAGGAATCGGATTGATTTTATGCTGAGCAGCTTTGTGCATCCTGTCAAATATTTTGAAAACTTCCAAATCCCTCCCTTCGTAATCAGCTTCAGTTTTCGTACCGTATTCTTTTTGAATTTTTTCTAATTCAGGGTAAGTGGCACCAATCTGTTGTTCATCGGTTCTTTCAGTATCCCATAAACCATCTGTAGGGATAGCTTCCTGAATACTTTTTATTAAATTCAAAGCTCTTGCTAACGCATAAACTTCTGTTTTGTACAAATCACCGATTGGCGAAATGTCCACACCTCCATCGCCGTATTTTGTATAAAAACCAATACCAAAATCTTCAACTTTGTTGCCGGTTCCACAAACGAGAAGTCCATTAATTTGGCCGTAATAATATAGCGTCAACATTCGTAAACGAGAACGTGTATTGGCGAAAGCTAATTTTTCGTTAGGGAATTCATCATCATGAACATCAAAAGTTTTGTAAAGTTCCTCAAAAGCTGGCGTAAGATTTACGGACATGGTTTCTACGTTGGGAAAGCGCGATTTTAAATCCGCCATGTGGTCTTGTGCTCTGTCCACCTGATCCACTTTTTGACGTATTGGCATTTCAATAAGCAAAGTTTTTAGTCCTGTCATTGCACAAAGCGAAGAAACAACTCCCGAATCTACCCCTCCAGAAACGCCAACTACATAACCATTTACTCTAGCTTTTTGGGCATATTCCTTTAGCCATGTTACGATTCCATCTATTATTTTTTGTGTCTGCATATTTTATTTTCTAAGTTCGTACCAAGTG
Source organism: Bacteroidota bacterium (assembly GCA_023458535.1). GTDB lineage: Bacteria > Bacteroidota > Bacteroidia > Flavobacteriales > Weeksellaceae > Chryseobacterium. The sequence goes on along the minus strand of JAEWYW010000062.1, from coordinate 98,517 downwards.
CAAATATCGCCACTATCTTCAAAATTTCCTTTATTTTCAAAACCTAATTTTTCTAATGTGTGGATGGATGCTTTATTTTCCACATCAACATATGCGTAAACAACTTCAGTTTTTAAATTTTCAAAAGCAAAATTCAGCCACTTTCTTGCTGATTCTGTAGCATAACCTTTTCCCCAATACTCGGGTAGAAAACGATATCCCAATTCATAAATATTTTGATGATCGTTAATTTTATAATCAATAAATTTTATTCCGCACCAACCAATTAACAATCCTGATTGCTTTTCTATTACAGCATATCTTCCAATACCGTTATCAGCATATTGTTGGCGAATCATTTTAATAGACGCTATGGTTTGCTCAATGGTTGTGAGAGGTTTCACTCCAACATACTTCATCACTTCTGGATTGGAATCCAAAAGGAAAAGCCTTTCGGCATCAGAAATTTCTAATTCTCTGAGTAACAATCGGCCGGTTTCCATCCTTAAGGTCATAATATTTTACTATTTTTGCTGGATTGAATTTTGTGTAAAAATACTAATTATTAAGCACGAAATTAATGTAATTCATTATGAAAAAAAAAATTTTATTCATCTCAATTTTATCTATTGCACTGCTTCAAAGTTGTAAAAAAGAGCCTGAAAATATATGGAAAATAGAAGTAAAACAGCCTGCTGAGAAAGTACAGGTAACGGATATTTCTAAAGAGTTTTTTGATGCTAATTTTCCCCTGGAGAAGTTTAAAGCTCAATACCCTTGGTTTCAGGGAACCGTAAGTGATGAAGATTTTGCACAAAGACGATTAGACCCTTTAGAAATTCAAATTTATAAAGATGCTATTTCAAAAATAGATGTAAATAAACTTTCTAATGATCTAGGTGATTTATTTGCTCACGTACAGCATTACTTCCCGAAATTTAAGAATCCAAAAGTGTATTTGTTTTCTTCAAGTTTGCAGATGGCAGAGGAGCCAATTATTTATCAGAGTGATGAAAATCTTCTGTTTATAGACATCTCTGGGTTTATGGGTGATAATAACGCTAAATATAAAAACATTATTGAGCCTTACATGCAGAAATCGATGAATGTTGCCAATATTGTTCCTAAAGTGTCTTTAACGATTGCTGAGAATGCATTTCAACCTTCAGGAAATCAGCAAAAATTTATTGATGAACTGGTGTACAGTGGGAAATTAATGATTTTGCAAGATGCTTTCTTACCCAATACTCCAGCATATTTAAAAATGAATTACACCCAAAAACAATATGAATGGGCAGAGCAAAATGAAGCAAACGTATGGAATTATTTTGTTGAAAATAATCTAATATTCAGTGATGATCCGCGTTTAGTAGCTCGTTTTATTGCTCCTGGGCCATTTTCAAAATTTTATACTGAGATCGACAACGAATCTTCACCTCAAATAGGAGTTTTTACCGGAAAACAAATATGTAAAAAATTCTTCGCAGAAAACCCCGACACCCAACTTGTTGATTTTCTGAAAATGAGTGCCACGGATATTTTCAATAAATCTGACTACAAACCAAAAAATTAAAAAATTACGATTAACATAATGAGAAAGACTAAAATAACTATAGATGTAGAATTAGATGAAAACCATGTGCCCGAAAAAATGATGTGGAACGCTGAAGATGGAGGAATTTCGAAGCAAGAAACCAAAGCAACCATGATTTCTGTGTGGGACGATAAGGCTATGGAAGCACTAAGAATAGATCTCTGGACGAAAGATATGCCTGTCGATCAAATGAAAAGGTTTTTCCACCAAATTTTGGTTTCGCTGGGAGACACGTATTTGAGGGCTACTGGAGAGGAAGATGTGACAGAATGGATGCACGAAATGGCTGAAGAATTTGCAGTAAAATCTGCTATAAAAATGTAAAAATAATGTAACAATTTAGCAATATAACAATGTAGCAATGTAGCAATCCTTAAACATTGGTAAACTGGTACATTCATACATTGATAAATTATAATAATATGAAATTCAATACAAAAGTAATACACGGTGGTCAGGAACATGAACCACACACAGGATCGGTAAATGTACCAGTTTTTTTAACCTCAACATTTGCACAGAAAAGTCCAGGACAATTAAAAGCTGGTTATGAATATTCTAGAGGTGCCAACCCAACAAGACAAGCACTGGAAGATTCCTTAGCAAGTATAGAAAATGGAGCGAGAGGTTTGGCTTTTGGCTCTGGTTTAGCAGCGATAGACTGTGTACTGAAATTGCTGAGCCCTGGAGACGAAGTAATTGCAGTAGATGATCTTTATGGTGGAACATATAGAATGTTCACCAGACTTTTCGACAAATATCAAATTAAATTTACCTTCGTTAATTTTGATGATGTTTCAAAAATCGCTGATGTAATTACGGATAAAACAAAACTTATTTGGTTAGAAACACCTACCAATCCACTGATGAAGTTGGTAGATATAAAAGCAGTTGCCGAGTTGGTGAAGGGAAAAGATATTTTGGTAGCTGTTGACAATACCTTTGCTACTCCTTACCTACAAAGACCCATCGATTTGGGAGCAGATATCGTGATGCATTCTGCCACTAAATACCTTGGTGGTCATTCAGATGTTGTCGCAGGTGCTTTGGTGGCTAAAACTCCAGAATTGGGCGAGCAATTGCATTTTATACAGTTTGCAAGCGGTGGCATTTTAGGACCTCACGATGCGTATTTGGTTTTAAGAGGAATTAAAACTTTGGCGTTAAGAGTACAAAGACATAGCGAAAACGGAATGGAAGTCGCTAAGTTCTTGGAAAATCATCCTGCTATTGATAAAGTTTTTTATCCAGGGTTAAGCTCGCATCCACAATACGAGTTGGCAAAAAATCAGATGAAGGATTTCGGGGGAATGGTTTCTTTTACTTTTAAATCTGGTAAAAAAGAAGATGCGATCAGGTTTTTAGAAAATCTAAAAGTTTTCACTTTGGCAGAATCTTTAGGGGGTGTAGAGTCTTTAGCCAACCATCCTGCATTGATGACGCATGCATCCATTCCAGCTGAAAAGCGTGCAGGGTTGGGCATTACCGACGATTTAGTTCGCTTAAGCGCGGGTATTGAGGATATTGAAGATTTAATTGCAGATTTAGATCAAGCTCTCAATTAGTTTTCTAAAAATTGGGAAATAAAACGGGCGGTTGAACTTTGTTCAACCGCCCGTTCTTACAATATTACAGATTACAGCAAACAATTAAGCCTGTAAATATCTTGCGTATGCATAACCTTCTTCCCCATCGGCAGTTTTTACTTTCCACCAATCGTCAGACGTTTGCTCTACCAAAGTAACTGTTTCTCCTTTTGCAGCCTTACCTACTACAGCAGCATCTGTTGATGGCTCCTGTCTGATGTTAAGGTTAGACTGGTCTGTAATTACCGTTAAGTTTGCACCAGCAGCCAAACCAGAAACTGGAACGTTGATATTGATATCTGTTGCGGAATATGCAGGATCAATTGTTCCTAAAGCATTCCAAACAGCATCTTTAGCTGCTGTATTGGTAGCATCTCCTTTAATATAAAGAATTCCATCTTGCTCCTGAACCTGTAAGTTAGAGATTCCTGCTCCTTGAGCTGCAGCAATTACGCTTGCGTATTTATCTTGTAATGCACTCATCTTAAATTATTTTACCACTAAATTATTATTATACTTCCCGATATTTAAAGCATCTACAGATTCTTTAATTTTTCTAGCCTGTGCAGAAGAAACATTTCCAGTAAGTGTTAGTTCACCGTTTACCACTTCAACTTTTACAGTTGGGAAATCTTTTACTGCATCCTGAAGTTTCTGCTGTACCGCTGGATCTACTGCTGTATTAGTTTCAATAGGTGCAGGAGCTGCAGCGATAGTAGACATATCCATTACATCTTTAATACCTTTAATTGCTTTTAAATTAGCAATCATTGCATCTTTTTCCTGTTGCGTAGCAAATGTTCCAGATAAGTGAGCTACACCGTCTTTCACCTCCACAGAAGCTCCTGGGTTAGATGTAACTACTGTTGTAGCTTGAGTTTGAAGTTCTGCGTCTGTAACTTTTTTCTTACAAGAAACCGCTCCCAAAGATACCATCAGGGCCAATGCAGCCATTGTGATAGTTTTTTTCATAATTGATTTTTTAAATATTGTTATTAAAACTGATTAATCAAATTTAATAATAAAAAACATACCGAAATATTAAAATTTGTATAAATTTCTAAACTTGAAAATATAATTTATTCAGTATTAGTTGATTAATTTTCCCTCAACATTTTATTGATGATTTTCAATAGTCCTAAAAGTGAGATTAATTCTGGGTGTATGAACTTTCGTTGTTGGAGGAAGACGATGCTGCCAGAATGTTTGAGTACTTCCTTTCATTACCAATAAACTTCCATTTTCCAAAAAGATCTCCACTTTTTCTTTTGAATCTTTATGTTTAAACAAAAATTTTCTTTCTGCCCCGAAACTTAAAGATGCTATGGCTCCATTTTTCTTTAAATCTTTTTCGCCATCGCTGTGGTAAGCCATTCCTTCACTGCCATCATGGTATAGATTAAGAAGACATGAATTAAAAACCTCCCCGGTCAGTTCTTCACATTTTGCTTTCAGCGTAAGAAGTTCTTGCGTCCAAGAAAGTGCTAATTTTGTTCTTTTTGAATAGGTATATTCATAAGGTTCATCTCCAAACCATGCAACTTTTCTTTTGGTGAGAATCAGTTTCCCCATGATCATCGCTTCATCCTGTTTCCAAGGAATCTTATTTAGGAGGTACTTATAAAACTTCGCCGACTCATGTTCATCAAAAACTTTCCCGTAATAGTTGACAATACCATCTTTAGGAAGTAAATTTTTTTCGGGCTGATACTCTTTCTCAAAAAGTTCCACAATCAATACTATTTTGTTGTTTGTTTAAAGGTAACAAATATTTCGATCTCTTAATAAGCAAATATTTATACAATATTTTTTTTTAATTTTATTCAAATTATTTTTAATTTTGTTAAATATATATTTAAATAACAGAAATGAAACTTCCTATTTTCTGTCCGAGTTGTGAATCATCACTGAATGTCAGTCAAATGAAATGCACTCATTGCGAAACCGTAGTAAACGGTAATTATGATTTGCCACTATTTTTAAAGCTTACTAGAGAGGAGCAAGATTTCGTCTTAGAATTCTTTATGAAAAGCGGCAGTATTAAAGAAATGGCAAAACTCAACGACATCTCTTATCCCACCATGCGAAACAAGGTGGATGACCTTATTGAGAAAATAGAACACTTAAAAAAACAAAAATAACAACATGAACTGGAACTACATTTTTAACCCCATTGCAAAATTTCCTGATAAAGCACTTATGCTAGTTGGTGTGCTCAGCTTTGCATTTGGCTCCTTTGTGTCTTGGCGCTACCAGATGATTTATGACGGAATTTTAGATGCACATTCTTTTCCAACAATCAGTTACATTACAGCTTTTTTATCCAACGCCATCAATATTATCATTATGTGTGTTGGTTTGTTTGCCATCGGTAAAGTGATTAATCAAAAAACAAGGATGATTGATATTCTGAACACTTCCTTCCTTTACAGAATTCCCATTTATATTATGGCAATCCTTTCTGGACTTCCGATTCAGAAAGAATTTGAGGCTAAGCTGATGGAAAACATCTCTCATCTACAAGATTTAAATCTTACCACAAATGAGATGATATTTGTATTCATCTTCAGTATTTTCGCTCTTGTTATGTTGGCTTATTCAATTGTGATTATCGTAAATGGATTTCGAACCGCTACAAATGCTAAAGAGGTTATTCATTTTTTAAGCTTAGCCATTTTTATAATCGTCGCAGAAGTACTATCTAAACTCGTTGTAAACGCTATACTATGAGAAAAATTATGATCTGTTCATCATTTCTGATGGCTGTATTTTCATTTGCACAAATTGAGGGAACATGGCAGGGCAATCTCAAAGTTCAAGGCATAGAAATTCCGCTTGTTTTTCACGTAAAAAAAGAAGCCTTCGGGTTCAGTTCACAATTTGACAGTCCAAAGCAAGGCGCTAAAGAAATCTCCATAGAGTCAACCATTTTTACTAATAATGAAGTCACTTTCGACGCCTCTAATCTGGGAATTGTTTACAAAGGAAAATTCAATTCAGCGAGTATAGATGGAACCTTCGTCCAAAATGGAATGAACCTTCCTCTTAAACTTGAAAAAATTGAAAATTATACGGATCAGACTATTTTAAAGAGACCTCAAACACCAAATGCACCCTACGATTATCCTACAGAGGAGGTGAGCTTCGTTAATCCAATTGATGATAACCGTTTGGCAGGAACTTTAAGTTTACCGAAAAATAAAAAGGATTTCCCGATTGCAATTCTTATTACAGGCTCTGGAGCACAGAATCGTGACAGCGAAATGTTGGAACACAAACCATTTCTTATAATTGCAGATGATTTTGCTAAAAAGGGAATCGGAACACTTCGGTTAGACGACCGGGGAGTTGGTGGTTCTACAGCTGGAAGTTCCAATGACACTTCCGAGAATTTTGCGGGCGACATTAATGCCGCAGTGGATTATTTGCTGAAGAGAGGATATAAGAATATTGGATTAGTGGGCCACAGCGAAGGTGGAATGATTGCTCAGATGGTTGCTGCAAAAAACAAGAACATAAAATTTGTGGTAAGTATGGCTGGACCGTCCATTCCAATCACCGACTTAATGGTTCTTCAAAATAAAAAAATTAATGAATTGTATGGTTTGTCTGACCAACAAATAAAAGACGATATTGCCATTAAAAAACATTATTTTGATTTCATGAAAAATTACAATGGTAATCATTTTGAAGATGACGCCCATAAAAACATGACTGATTTTTTCAGCAGGAACACTTTTGAAATGTCTAAAGACCAACAAAATCAATTGACTGCAGCGCTCATTCAGCAAACCAATAATTCCTGGTATAAATTCTTCATGAAATACGATCCCGAAATATATCTTCGACAAATAAAAATTCCTTTTTTAGCGTTAAATGGAAGTTTAGATTCGCAGGTTCTTCCAAAAGAGAATTTGAATAAGTACCGCCAAATCTTCATGAAAAATGGAAATAAACATGTGAAAATTGAAGAACTTCCTCAGCTGAATCATCTTTTCCAGATTTCGAAAACGGGTTCGCCACAAGAATATGAAAGTCTAGAAGAAAGTATTTCTCCCATAGCGCTCAATAGCATGAGCAATTGGATTTTAGGATTACAGTAAGCATTCACCTTTTCAGAATTTGAAAAGGTTTTTTCTTTCCGTATCTTTGTCAAAAATTTTCTAAAAATGCCTTTAAAAGCTGTTTTATTCGATATGGATGGTGTAATTGTGAATACCGAACCGCTTCACAAAAAAGCCTACTACAAAATGTTTGAGGACTTTGAAATGAATGTTTCTGATGATTTGTACGCAAGTTTCACTGGAGCTTCTACTAAAAGAGTTTGTAACACCCTCATCGATAATTTTGGCTTGGATAAAACGCATGAAGACTTATCCACCATTAAAAGAAGTTATTTTAAAGATTTTTTTGATAATGACCCTGAATTTGATCTTATACCGGGTGTTCGTAATCTTATTCAGCATTATTTTGATAATGATATTAAATTGGTTTTAGCTTCATCAGCAAGCACGACGACCATAGAAATGGTTTTCAACAAATTTGAATTAGACCCTTTTTTCATCGGAAAAATAAGCGGTGCAGAACTTAAAGAATCTAAACCTCATCCAGAGATATTTTTATTGGCGTCAGAAATCGCTGAAGAACCTGTTGAAAACTGTATGGTAATTGAGGATTCTACCAATAGTATTTTGGCTTCTCACCGAGCAGGAATTTTCTGTGCAGCTTATAAAAGTGAAAACACCCATCTTCAAGATTATTCTTTAGCAAACACTTTGGTGGATGATTACCGTGAATTAGAACTCGATAAACTTGCCAAGTTTTTCAGTTGAGTGTGAAAATTTTTCTACCGCGTTTTTAATAAGAATTAAATAAAAATATTACATTTTTTATACGATATACATATTGAAATTCAATTTATTTCATTAAATTAGAAGTAGATAAATTCAAATGCCATGTATGTTGATAGAAAAATTTTAGAGCAGAAAGATGATAAAGAGTTAGAACTTTACATCTCTCCAAACGACAGATATGTTTCAAAATCGATTGAATATGCTTTTAATATTTTAAAAAATAGAGGTCGATTTTTCACACTGCAGGAACAAGAACAGATTGAACATCTTATTGAAGATAAAAAGAAGTCTGAAGAAATCCATATTCATCCCAATCACGTTAAAGCAGGTAACCTCGTCTAATTATCGGGAGCCATAGGTATTGGAATTTTCATTTGGAAATTTGACCAGCTGGCTAATCCTATGCTGAATGTTTTTCCATTCGTTGCCTTATGTATCATTTTTGCAATGGGCTACTTTATGAAACGTGGTGTGGATTGGTTACGATTTATACTTTTAGGCTTTGTAATAGTAGGCACATTAGCAATGCCCATTGTTCTTATGAATATCCTTAATGATCCAATTTTGGCTTTTGCAAATGCCGTACAAGGAATTTTGCAGATTTGGGCGTTGGTTTTTATGTATCAAATTCCTGATAGTTGTAGAAATAAGGATTGAAAGATTGTTTTTAATTTGAGTGATTTGATGTTTTTTCTCTACGCGGCTGCGCAGCCGCCGCGTAGAGAAAAAACTTATTAAAAATATTTCGGCGGAGCTTTGCTCCGCCGAAATATTTTTAATATCCCAAAAGCTTCAAAACATCTTCTGGTTTTTGTTCTTCTTTAAAAATGGTATAGGTAAAATTACCTTCCTCATCTTTATCTATCAAAATATGTTTAGGCTGAGGCATCAAGCAGTGGTGAACACCACCGTAACCACTTATGGTTTCCTGATAAGCTCCTGTATTGAAAAAACCGATATAAAGTGGTTTTGTATCTGAAAAAACAGGCAAGTAAATCGCATTGGTATGTTGTTCAGAGTTGTAATAATCATCGGAATCACACGTTAAACCACCTAAAAATACTCTCTCGTAGGTATCATCCCAACGGTTGAGTGGTAGCATGATAAAGTGTCGGGAAATTGCCCAGGTATCTGGAAGTGTTGTCATGAAAGAAGAATCAATCATATTCCATTTTTCCCTGTCGTTTTGGCGTTTTTGGGAAATGATCTGATAAAGATGTCCACCACTTTCTCCCACTGTAAAGCTTCCAAATTCTGTATAAATATTTGGTTCTTCAACACCTTCCTCCTCACAGAATTTTTTAATCTGCGAAACAATCTCGTTCACCATATATTGGTAATCGTAATCGAAATTTAATGAAGTTTTTATAGGAAAACCACCACCGATATTCAATGAATCTACTTCAGGAGCAATTTTCTTTAAACGAGCATAAACGCGAAGACATTTATACAGTTCATTCCAATAATAGGCAGTATCTTTTATACCAGTATTGATGAAAAAATGCAACATTTTGAGCCTTGCATTCGGATGTTCAGCAATTTTCTGACTGTAATATGGAATAATATCCTTGTAACCGATGCCCAAACGGGAGGTATAAAATTCAAATTTTGGTTCTTCCTCAGAAGCAATCCTGATTCCGATATCGAAAGTTACATCAATGCTTTCTGTGAGCTTATCAAGCTCGCGGTAATTGTCTAAAATAGGAGTAATATGTTCAAAACCAGAGTTGATCATATCTGAAATTTTCATCAAATAATCATCCGTTTTAAAACCATTACAAATCACTTCTATATTTTTATCTACTTTTCCTTTTTCATAAAGAGATTTTACAATATCCATATCGTAAGCAGAAGAAGTTTCGATAGAAATATCATTTTTTAAAGCTTCTTCCAATACAAATGCGAAGTGGCTGGATTTTGTACAGTAGCAGTATCTATAACCTTTTTTGTAATCATTCAGTTCGATAGCTTCCTTGAACCAGGCTTTTGCACGTTGGATATTGGTGGAAATTTTCGGTAAATAATTAAATTTCAAAGGTGTTCCAAATTTTTCGACCACCTCCATTAAAGGAATGTCATGAAACTTCAAATTATTCTCCTCAACATTGAATTCTTCTGTGGGAAAATACAGGGTTTGATCGATAAGTTCGGAATACTTTATTTTCATTTTTTAAAATAGAATTTAGGATGCAAAGTTGCTAAAAAACTTTGATTTTTTAATGTAAATTTTTCTTAAATCTGTGTAAGGATTTCATAAATAATCTCGTCCCACAAAAATTAATAGCTCGCCTGCTTCATACGAAATTTCAATCTTGTTTTGTACTGCAAAATTCCTCGTTCCAATGCGGTTATGCATATCCAAATCTTCGCCATTCAACTCCCAATTTAAACCTTTGGTGATGATTTTTTTTACGGTAGGAAACGGATACAAAGAGATCATTTTATTCTGAACATTTTCTAAGGTAAAATTTGATTTGATGAAATAATATTCAGAAAACGCATCATAAAATTTGAGATCTATTAGATTTTTAAAATGAAAAGCCACCGTTAGGTTTCCTAAAAAATGATCCATTTCGCCACCGCTTCCACCATAAACATCCAAGTTTGAAGCACCTTTTTCAACAAGAATTTCCAAGGCTTTTTGGAAATCTGTTTTTTCCTGATCCGGCGTATGCATAAATTTCTCTGCGTACAACAATTCGTCGCTACCGGAGTGAGAATCGAAATCACCAGAAATAAAATTGAGTTGATCTAGCGGGAAATCCATACTTTTCAAATAATGGAAAGCACCATCTGTACAGGCAATTAATCCGTACTGTTCCAATTCCGGAAGTTTCTCAGGCGGTTGTCCGTTCAAAAAGAGAAGGGCTTTATTCATTTATTTTGAAGCTCTGTCGTTTGGATTCCAATATTCTTCCGGCTCGTTGTCGATTTTAGAAATATATCTAGAAAGCACAAACAAATAATCTGAAAGTCTGTTTAAATATTTAATAAGCTCCGGACGAACTTCCTCCGACCCATTGAGGAAAACCATACTTCTCTCGGCTCTTCTGCAAACCGTTCTTGCCACATGAAAATGCGTTGCTGCTTTCCCCCCCCCAGGCAGAATAAAATATTGCAAAGGCTCTAATTCTGCCTCAAAAGTATCAATCCAGTTTTCCAGTTCTTCAATTTCGGTTTCGGAAATTACCAATGGTAATCTTGCTTTCCCATTGGCCAAAAACAATTTATCCACGGGTGTAGCCGCTTCAGAACCAACTGTAAAAAGGTCAAACTGGATTTTTTTTAGTTGATTCACAACACGCGCATCCGTCACATAAGATTTTGCAACACCAATAAAAGCATTCAGTTCATCGATATTTCCGTAAGATTCCACACGAGCACTCGCCTTAGAAATTCGGGTGCCACCGTATAAGCCTGTCTCACCTTTGTCGCCTGTTTTTGTATATACTTTGAATGTCATATCCTTTATAATTAATGCTTAAAAATACGCATTTTTTACTCTCACCTTGGTAAAAATACTTTAAGACACTTCCACAAACTGGTAGATCACATTTGTTTTGGGATTGATGATGATGGTTGATTTATTTGGAAATCGTTTTAGGCGGTAGAATTCCAGAGATTTATCGGTTTTCAGCTCACTTAAAAAGTTGGTATCCAACACACCTTCTGGAATGAATTTTTCAAAAAAACTTAATTGATCGATGAATCGCTGACCATCAATTTTTTGTGCTTCTTTATCTGATTTTGCTTCATCCGTAGTCGGTTGGGCAGCCATGAACTGCAACAATTCGGCTTTATCGGCTTTGTATTTTAGAAAATAAGCTGGACTCCCATTTGGAAACTTCATTTTCTTGCCCTTGAATTCGGAAACGATGTCGGTTTGCGCATTAGGAAATACCTCCTGAAAGGTGACATCCTGAGAATTGGTGACGGAATTAATGGTTTCATTCACCGCCTGATCCATGGTTTCTTTTACCTTTTCCTGCGCTTTTTGTTTTACCGTTTCGGTGGCGTGATCGATGCTTTGGGTGATTTTTTCTTCTACTTTGGTGCACGAAGCAAGAACCAAAACAGAAAGTATTGCGATATATTTTTTCATTTTTATTTTCAAATTTTCAAATCTTAATGCAACAATTTACCTGCCAATAAAACTGCATACATTTTACAATTTCTTCAACTCTGCAATCAACTGCGCCTGTTTATTGATATAAGTGAGTAGATTTTTCAGTTCAATAGGATTCTGGTCTTGGTATTTTTCAATCTCAGGAATTGTTTTTCTGATTTTGAAAATAATATAGGTATCATTGATTTTTTCCTGATTCAATTGTGCTTGAGCGATTAATTCACGTAGCTTTTTCGATTGTACATTGAATCTTTCCTCACTTTGTTTAATCATTTCCAATGTTTGATTTTTAGCTAAAGAATCGGTAATTCCCGCTGTTTTGGATTTTGCATCTTTATAATATTCGGCAGATGTTGCTAGGACTTTCCCATTTTCAGAAAGTGTTTTTCGGGATTCATTTTGTAGGCTGTTAATTCGTTCATCCAGTTTTTTGAGATTTTCATCTTTGCTCATCAAAACTCCATAAATTTTGTCGACCTGATTTTCTCCATAGCGACTTCCACTTTTGCTGATGCTTGCAGAACCATAGGATTCGGCTTCTTCAATAACATTTGTTGGTTCAGTAGTTTTCAAATTGCCAGACGTATTCTCAGAACATGAAAAAATCAGCAACGCCGAACTTAGATATATCAATTTTTTCATCATCTTATTTTTATAGTATTAGTTGTTCCTGATTTTAAGTTTGTTACAAATCATTTTTATACTCAATTTTTCTATAAAGCACGATTGCCGTGTGAGGGCGCAGCCGGAAATCCTTTTTGCGAAGCGAAGTGCAGCAAAAAGATTGCAGGCGTAGACCGACCGCAAGAAAGGGCGCGCGAGCGAAGCAAGCGCCAAAACGGAAAGCGGGCACACCCAAAAAAAATAAAATTTTAAAAACACTACTGACAAACTGTTGTCACAACTGCTTCCTAAATTTGAAGTAGCAATTAACTTTAAAAACGAAATATAATGACAACAACAGCGCAAATTCTTACCAAAGAACAACTTTTAAACCACTGGCAAGGACACCGAAACCTGACCAGAAGGACGATTGAGGCTTTTCCTGAGAAGGATTTATTTGAATTTTCGATTGGCGGTATGCGACCTTTTGCGAAGATGGCCGTGGAACTGATAAGCATTGGAAGTACTGCTCTGAAAGGGATTTTGGAAAACAGTATGGAACCGCACAATGAAGATGCTTTGCAGCCGAAAACCAAGCAAGAAATCCTGGATCTTTGGGATGAAGAAACGGTTTTGATAAACGATTATTACAATCAAATTCCTAATGAACGTTTTCAGGAGACGTTTAATCTATTTGGTCAGTTTGAATTTCCTGTCTATGAAAATATTCTGTATTTTGTGGATAATGAAACGCACCACCGTGGTCAAGGATACGTTTACTTGAGAGCTTTAGGCATTGAACCTCCTTTCTTTTGGGAGCGATAAAAATAATATTAGAATGATTAACGTCATCGTAACTTACCGAGTAAAAGCGGCTTTTTCAGAGCAAAACAGGCAAAATATTGATCGTTTTCTGAAGGATTTTAAAGCTTTGAAAAATCTCAATTTCAGCTATAAAGTTTTCGTCGAAAATGACGGACAAACATTTACACATATATCTGAATATAATGACGAAGAAACTCAGCAATTAATTTTAAATGTTCCTTCTTTTGTTGAGTTTCAGAAAGCTCGTGACGAAAGCGGTCTGTTGAGTGAGCCCAAAATTCAGTTTTTGAATTTGGTGGGTTTTAAATGATTGAGGTTTCCAGCGGCGGCTGCGCAGCCGCCGCAAAAAAAATAGAAAACCTCAATTATTGCCGATGTTTACCCGAAATTTTCATCAATAATTTCAGAAAATGCTCCTTCAATATGTCAGGTGAAATAATTTCCATATAATCGGCAAATGTGATAATCCAACGCGGAAAACCGTCCTCCAGCCATTCTGTCTCAAAAGTCAAGAGTATTCCGTCTTTAAGTTCTTCTTCATGGGTAATACCATAATATTTTTTCGCATTGGAAATATGAGGCATTACCTTTTTATCCACCAAAAGTTTGACTTCAATTTTCTCATTTCCCGATAGCTTTTTATAATCAGTAATCGCTCCATATTCCTGATGAAATGCAGACTCCAACTTGCATAAAGTTTGAATTCTATCCACACGAAACTGTCTAAAATCGTTTCTCATGGTGCAAAATGCCATCACATACCAATAATTAAACTCAAGAAAAATTCCGACAGCTTCGATAATGCGTTCTGTATAATCACCACTTGCATTTTGATAGTTAATGTTGAGTTGACGTTTTTCTGAGATGCTTTCCAAAATCAGCGGTAACGAATTCTTAATTGGATCCTGTGTTCGATCTGAATAATTAAAAATACCAATTTGATTTTCTACACTCTGAATCATATTTCGATCCGAATTACGAAGAACTGATTTTAGCTTTTCCATTCCCGACTCGTAATGCGTACCCAAACTTTGATGCGAAAATTTTTCCATTAATTTCTCAGCCGTAATAAAACTCAACACCTCGTCTTTGGTAAACATGACAGGTGGAAGTTTGTAACCCTCCATTAAAGAATAGCCACTTCCTGCTTCACCAACTATCGGAATGCCTGCATTTTCCAAGGTTTTGATATCTCTGTAAATTGTTCGCAACGACACTTCAAATTTTGCAGCCAAATCCTGAGCCCGAACCAAAGGCTTGCTCTGCAAATGCGTTAATATGGCAGTTATACGGTCTATTTTTTTGAGATAATGGTCGGACACAAATGAAATTTTAGATTGAAGATTACATAGCTACAAATTGTAGAAATTAAATTTATAAATTTCAAAATTATCAAATTAATGGTTCATCATCTTTATAAGTTTTCACTAGCAAATCGAGGTTTAAACTGCGGGCAGAAGCATCAAAAATTTCTTTATAGACACCTTCTTGATGGTACAAATCGTTATGTGTTCCGTTTTCTACTACATGTCCTTTTTTCATCACGTAAATCATATCCGAATCAATAATTTGCGACAGTGAATGCGAAATTATGACCACTGTTCGTCCTTTCTTAATGGCGTCTAAAGAGTTTTTAATTTGCTCGGTTGCGATGGCATCCAAACTTGCGGTTGGTTCGTCTAGGAAAATTATTGGAGGATCTTTCAAAAATAATCGTGCAATGGCAATTCTCTGCTGCTGACCGCCAGAAAGTTGAGTAGCGTCATGCTGATAGCCACTCGGTAAATCTAAAATTTGATCGTGCAAATAGGCTTTTTTTGCAGCTTCTTCAACTTGTTCAAAACTTGCATTCATGTTGCCATAGCGAATATTATCTTCAATGCTTCCTTTGAAAATATGATTTTTTTGGAGCACCAAGCCCAAATCGTCCCTCAGAAAAGTATTATCGTAATCGTTGAGATTAACGCCATCTAAGAAAATATTCCCAGAATCGGGGAGGTAAAATTTACACAATAGATTAATGACAGTGGACTTTCCAGCACCCGAAAGACCAACCAAAGCTGTTGTTTTTCCTGCTTCGATGAGCATATTTACATCATGGAGCGCTTGTGTTCCGTTGGGATATGTGAAATTGACGTTTTCAAGTTTGAATTCGCCATTGATTTCTTTTTCCACGAAGTTACCACTCGGTTCAGTTTCATCGTCGGCATTCAAAATATCAAAATAACCTTCAGCATAAATCATCGCATCATTCATATCGTCATAAATCCTGTGCAGTTGGCGAATAGGCGACGAAACGTTATTGAAAAGCATGATGTGCAACATAATCGCACCAATGGTCATTTGTTGATCGAGCACCAAATAAACCGTTAGAAGAATTATTAAAACAACCCCGATTTGCTCTATAAATGTTTTTAAACCGTCATAAAAAAAGTTGGTTTTACGCGTGTACAACTGACTTTCCATCAACTGCATCTGAAGGTCGTACTGTTTTTTACCTTCAAATTTTTCCCGAACAAAACTCTTGATTACGAGAATTGAATTAATTAAATTTAAAAGTCCAAGTTTTTTCTTCACGCTGATTTCTTAATGTCCGTCGCACTCCCGAAAGTTTTTTTGCTTGGAGATTGCTCACCCAAAAATAAATGGGAACAATAATTGTCGAAACCAAACCCACATACACATTCTGCATATACATCACGATAAGCGCAATAATGGATGTAGTAAATAGCGGAAGAATATCTATAAAAAAGTTTTGCACCAATCTGGTTAGGCTTTCTATTCCCCTATCAATACGGGTTTGCAGCTTTCCAGACTCATGGTTTTCATCGGTAAAATATGATACGCGGTAGGTTAAGATTTTATCAATTGCTTTCTGAGCTAGTTCTGAACTTACATTAATTCGGATTTTTTCGCCATAAAATTTCTGACCGAAGTTGATAAAAATATTGGCGATTTCCTTTCCCAACAAGATAATGGTAATGAGCATTAAAACATGAATCCCTTCCTGCATAGGATTCGGCAAATCGATCAGTTTTTGAACCTCATCAACCGTATATTTTAAAACAATGGGATTCACCTGCGCTGCCAAAGCTCCCAGTAGCGTCAATAACAACGTCCAAAAAATCATCAATCTATAGGGGCTTAATGAAAGGTTTCAGTTGTTGAAAAATGCTAAAAATAGTGATGGTTCTGTTGAAAGGGTTCTTCATAATTCTGCTTTGCGAACCCTAAATGTAGGAAAAATATGATTTAGTTAGAACGGATGATTGTTGAGTTCAAGTTTAAGGCCTAAGGTGTAAGGTGTAAGGCCTAAGGTGTAAGGTCTAAGGTTTAAGGTTTAAGGTTTAAGGTTTAAGGTTTAAGGTTTAAGGTTTAAGGTTCAAAATTAAGATTAAAAAACTCAAACATACTAACTCGAATCTCAAATCTAGCACCTCGCATCTCGTATCTCGCATCTCGAACCACATAACTCTAATGCGGCAGCTTCTCACGGAATTTTCCGTACACCCAAGTTCCTAAAATCGCTGACAGCAAGGTAACAACTACTACCACAGCGCCCGTCCCTATCTGTGCAAACAACGGACCTGGACAAGCACCAGTAATGGCCCAACCGAAACCAAAGATTAGTCCGCCATAAATTTGTCCTTTATTAAACTTTTTATCAGCGATTTTGATGGGTTCACCATCCAAAGATTTTACATTGAATTTTTTAATCAGCCAAACCGATATTATCCCCGTAACCACCGCACTTCCGATGACACCGTACATGTGAAAAGACTGAAAACGGAACATTTCCTGAATTCTGAACCAACTGATGAGCTCGGCTTTGGTGATGACGATACCGAAGAAAATTCCGGCTATTAAAAATTTTATATAATCTATTGTTTTCATTTTTCTAAATTTTGATTTGAATTACAAGTTTTGAGCTTTAAAGTATCTTCGTCTTAAATCTCGGTTCTTGGTTCTCGGCTCACGAGTTTTAGTTCTTTACAATGATAAAATCCAAGGCATTACGAAATTAGCCACGATAAATCCGCCAATCATAAAGCAAACTGTTGCAACCAGCGATGGCCACTGCAGATTTGACAATCCCATAATCGAATGTCCACTTGTACAACCTCCAGCGTAACGCGTACCAAAACCTACTAAAAATCCTCCCACAACGAAAAGGAAAAAGCCTTTCAGTGATAGTAAAGTATCCCAGTTCATAATATCTGTCGGAATTAAACTCGAAAAATCTGTTATTCCGTAGCCTGCCAATTCGGATTGTAATTCGTGACTGACTTCTACTGGCTGACCGTTGGAGAGGAAATTAAAAGCTACGAATCCTCCGATTAATATTCCCAAAACAAATACTAAGTTCCAGATTTCACTTTTCCAATTGTATTTGAAAAACGGAATATTCGATGGCGCACAAGACGCACAAATATGTCGAAGCGACGAGCTGATGCCAAAGGTTTTATTTCCTAAAATGAGGAGCATGGGCACGGTGAGACCAATTAAAGGGCCTGCGACATACCACGGCCACGGATTTTTTATAAGTTCTAACATTTTTATTCTTTATTATTTTTTGGTTCTTTTTTAAACATCGAAAACAAAACACCGCCCATTAAAGCCCCATAGTTGCTACTGTTTACAGGTTTTGAGGTGATGGCACAACTTCCTGAATTGCATCCTATGAAATTCCAATATAGAAAACCTGCAATGGCTCCCAAGACAACGCCAAGAACCACAATTTGATGTGTTCTAAAAAAACTAATCATAATTTGATTTTATTACTGAATTAACAATTGAAAATTTAATCTTTTACAAGCATTTCAACAAAAACTTCGCTGCCCTTTCTTGGTGGGATCGAATTATAGCATTCCTCCATCTTTTTAATCTCGAAAAAGGGCTCAAATATAGGCTTGTACTCGCACGGACAACCACCGAATGGAGGACCTGGATGTTCGAAAACAGCATCAAACATTACGCCTACAATTTTACCTTTTGGTTGTAGGAGTTCTGCAGATTTCTTTGCATAATCTTGTCGCATCGATGGCGGTATAGCACAGAAAAAAGTCTGTTCCAACATCAAGTCATACTCTCCTTTATGCTCGAAAAAATCACCTAAAATCACTTGTATTTGCGGATCATTTCGGAATTTATTTTTCAAAATCTCAACAGCTTTTGGAGCAATATCGATGAGCGTGATATTTTGAAAACCTTTTTTTAAGAGGTACTCTGCTTCATAAGCATTACCGCAGCCCGGAATTAAGATCGAGATATTTTTATCCTCAATTTTGTCCATATAATCGGTAATTGGAGGCGATGCATAACCCACATCCCACGCAGTTTCTTGGTTTTCCCAGCGGTTATCCCAATATTTTTCATCCAACGGAAGGTCGCATTTTGTAGCGCAACATTGTAAATCGGTTTTTTTATTTTGTTCTGTATTCATTTTTAAATGTATTAAGAAATCAGTTTTTTCATATTCATTAAAGAACCGCCATTAAAAACATGGGGAATCCCTGCTTGCTGTAGTATATATTGAGCTTGTTTGCTGCGCATTCCACTTCTGCAAAATACAACAATACTTCCTTTATATTTTAGCTTTTCCATGTGTTTTGAAATTTCATTTAAAGGAATATTAATAGCCTTGTCGATACTTCCTGAATTAAATTCAGCTTTTGAACGAACATCAATTAAGGTAGCACCATTTTCAATCGCTTCTGACAGTTGTTGTGAATTTTGAGAGCCAAAAATATTTTTTAAAAAATTGATAATCATAATTGCATTTTTTTGGAAGGACATGAAAAATCAGTTTTAGGAATATTGGTTTTTGAAATGGCATTAAAACCACCTTCAACCTCAGAAAAATTGCGATAACCACGCGCCTGCAAAATACTAGCAGCCATCATGCTGCGATAACCACCCGCACAGTGAATATAAAAATGCTCATTAGAATCCACCGAATTAATCCACTCGTTGATATACGCCAAAGGCCTGTTGTAAGCATTTTCAACATGTTCGGCTTCATATTCGCTTTCTTTACGAACGTCAATTATTTTTGAATTTTCATTAAATTCATTATTAAACTGTTGTACAGAAATTCTGTTGATATTGTCCGTTTCTTTTCCAGAAGTTCTCCATGTTTCAAAACCATTTTTAAGATGGCCTAAAATATGATCAAAACCTACACGACTCAGTCTGGTAACGGTTTCTTCCTCATCTCCAACTTCTGTCACTAACAAAATAGGCTGTTTTACATCACCAATTAACGCACCTACCCAAGGCGCAAAATCACCATTTAAACCAATATTAACAGATTGTGGAATAAAAGCTTTTGCGAAATCTTCAGCAGCACGAACATCCAAAATCAAAGCGTTGTTATTTTCTGCCACTTTTTCAAACTCATCTGCGGAAAGGGACTGCAAGCCCTTGTTAAGCACCTCATCGAAATTTTGATAACCTTGTTTGTTCATTGCTACATTCATCCCAAAATAAGCAGGCGGCGGCAACAATCCATCTGTAACAGCTTCAATGAAAGCCTCTTTGTTCGGCTGATTGAGTGCATAATTGGTTTTCTTTTGATTTCCTAATGTATCTACCGTTTCTTTCTGCATATTTTTTCCACATGCAGAACCCGCACCATGTGCTGGATAAACGGTAATCTCGTCCGACATAGGCATAATCTTGTTCTGTAGCGATTCGTATAGCAAACCTGCTAAATCTTCCTGCGTCATATCAGCAGCCTTCTGAGCCAAATCTGGACGCCCAACATCACCTAAAAATAAGGTATCACCAGAGAAAATAGCCGCTTCTTTTCCGTTTTCATCCATTAAAAGATAAGTTGTACTTTCCAATGTGTGGCCTGGTGTATGCAAAGCTTTAATTGTCACATTTCCCACTTCGAAAATTTGACCGTCTTCAGCGATAATCGCATCGAAATCTGGATTTGCAGTCGGTCCGTAAACAATTGGTGCTGCCGTTTTTTCACTGAGATATACATGTCCGCTGACAAAATCGGCGTGAAAATGTGTTTCGAAAATATATTTTAGAGTTACATTATCCTTTTGCAATCTTTCGATGTAAGGTTGAGTTTCGCGAAGAGGATCAATGATGGCTGCTTCACCATTTGAAACAATATAATAAGCGCCTTGAGCCAAACATCCTGTATAAATTTGTTCTATTTTCATATTCTATAATTGAGTTGTACAAAGTTGTGAATAATTAAGGTGGTGCACAGTCACTTTTGTTACATAGAGCGTTTTAAGTTTGAGCTTTAAGTAAGTGAGACTTCTCGATACGCTTTGCTACTCGAAGTGACGGCATGTTGTTTAATTCTTAAAATTCATAATTCATAATTCATAATTCATAATTCATAATTCATAATTCATAATTCATAATTCATAATTCATAATTCATAATTCATTACAAAAGCATTTCCTTTAAAATTACAAAAACACCCATCACGACTACAAACCATCCAAAAGCGGGTTTAAGTTTTTTACCATCGATGTTTTTAGACAAATGAGATCCTATCAGTATCCCGAAAATTGCTAATGCTGAAATACTGATTAAAAATATCCAGTTAATTTCTCCAAAGTGTTGATAGGACGTCAAAAATCCAAAAGCCGAATTAATAGCAATAATTAACAATGATGTACCAATGGCTTTTTTCATAGGTGTTTTTAGTAAACCAACCAAAGCTGGAATAATAAGAAATCCGCCTCCTGCACCTACGAATCCTGTAATAATTCCCACCAAAAAACCTTGAAATATGACAAGAGAATAATTGTATTTCTGAGGACTTATAACCGATAAACGATGGTCTTTTTTAATCATTTTAAAAGCAGCTACAACCATTAAAACCGCAAAAACCAACATCAAAAAAGTGTTTTTGGTGATTTCTATACTTCCTATTTGGAGTACAATATCTGGAATTTCAGGAAGAATAAATTGTCGTGACAGATAAACGCCCACAATTGATGGCAATCCGAAGTTGATGACTGTTTTTATATCGATTAAATCATTTTTGAAATAACGTGCAGAACCTACTAAACTCGTAGCACCGACCACAAACAGAGAGTAAGTTGTGGCCAAAACCACATCCACTTGGAACAAATACACCAAAACGGGTACGGTTAAAATACTGCCGCCTCCGCCAATTAATCCTAAGGAAATGCCAATAAAAATTGATGCTAAAAAACCTGCTAACTCCATATCTATAAGTGATGATACAAAGGTATTGCAGCTGAAAAACCTGTACAGCTACTTTTGTTACATAGCTCTTCTACAGAAAATAATGACGGAATTAACTGATTTGGTGGTTCCTAGACTATTGTAATATAATTTTGTTTCGGCCGAGTTGAACTTCTCCGTTTTCTTCGAGCTGTTTTAGCAGTCGCGACACCACAACACGAGCGGTTCCGAGCTCATTGGCCAGTTGTTCGTGCGTAACGTGTAAAGTGTTGGATTGTGTGAGTTCTGCTTTCTTTTCTAGAAGGTTGAGTAAGCGTTCATCCACTTTTTTGAATGCTATTTCGTTGATAATTCCCAACAGCTCTTCAAATCTCTTGTGATAGAGTTTAAAAATATAATCAAGCCATTCAGGATGCTCCTTGATAAATTCTGAAACTTTGGTAACAGGAAGAAACAAAATTTCTGCATCCTCCTCAATTTCAGCTTTTACCTTACTGGTCTCGTTGTGCAAACCTCCCAAAAAAGACATGATGCAAGATTCGCCCGCTTTAATGTAATACAAAAGGATTTCGCGACCATCTTCCTCAGTGCGCACTACTTTCATGGCACCTTTGGTAACAATCGGTATGGATTTTATTTGCGAATTTTCACCCACAATAATATCTCCAGCTTCATATTCCTTAATCACGCTGTATTTGTACAGTTTTTCAAGAAGTTCTGGTGTTGATTGAAATTCTTGCTTTAATTCTGGACTTTCCATTTTAGATGGCTTTTGTATCAAAGGATGTCAGATATTTTAATCTCTGACTTGACAGCTGTGCGGCTTCATTTTTTATCGCATCCAGACTGCGGTTAGGACGTAATTCAACTTTTTGCAGCACGAATGAATTATGTGCATTTTTATCGACAAGATTCGAGAAAATATATTCTATTTCTGAATTCGCCAACGATGCAAAACTGATGTCTTCGAAACCATAGAGCAACTTTAAATCGGTCTTATTAGCAAACAACTCATCTGAATAGGCTTGGAATTCATTTTTCGAATCAAAATCTCCAGCGTAAATATTATAAACCCAATGTTTAGATTTAGGTTTATCCTCAATTTTTTGATAGACAAAGTTTTCACCTAAATATGCTTCACGAACCATAGGATCGTTTGCCAAGTCCTCGGGAAGTCCTTCCTTGAGGATTTTCCCTTCAAACATGATATAAGTTTTGTTGGTGATGGCTAAAGTCTGCTGAACATTGTGGTCGGTAATCAAAATACCAATATTTTTATCCACCAAACTTCTTACAATCTTTTGAATATCTTCCACAGCGATAGGGTCAACACCTGCAAAAGGTTCATCAAGAAGAATAAAGTTGGGACTGGTAGCGAGACATCTTGCAATTTCCGTTCTACGTCTCTCCCCTCCTGAAAGCAAATCACCACGATTTTTACGAACATGTTCTAAAGAAAACTCTTCAATAAGCTCATCACACTTCCTTTGCTGTTCTTTTTTAGAAAGATTGGTAAGTTGTAATACGCCAAGAATATTATCCTCCACAGATAGTTTTCTGAAAACAGAAGCTTCCTGCGCCAGATACCCGATACCTTTCTGAGCTCTGCGGTACATGGCATCGCTTGTAATCTCCTGCTTGTCGAGGAAAATTTTACCAGAAGTAGGCTTCACCAAACCCACAATCATGTAGAATGATGTTGTTTTCCCAGCTCCATTGGGACCAAGCAATCCCACGATCTCACCTTGCTGAACCTGCACAGAAACGCCTTTCACCACCTTCTTTGGTCCGTATTCTTTAATTAAATTTTCTCCTCGTAAAATCATAGAGCAAAGATATTGATTTGGATTGAAATTTTGATTGAGTTGGCATTTGTAATGAAAAAATAAAGAGGCTATTTTTAAAATAACCTCTTTTTTAATTATTCTTTAATCACCACATTGCTGCCTTTTGTATGGGCGTTCATTTGTGGTGCATAGTAATTTTGAAGGGTGGTAATTCCATTGGAGAATTTACCCGATGCATTGGCAATTACATCATATTCAAAAACATATTGTCCTTTCGGCATGTATTGAATATAAAAATTAGTTGATGCATCTTTCGTGGACTGATAATATCCTAAATTATTTTTCCACTGGTAACCAGAAATTACATTCAAAGGTTCAAAACCTGCAGCCCGCATATCTTTAATGTGAATAAATTCCATTGTACGATCGGTATTTAAGATCATTCTAACCGTCACTTTATCGCCTACTTTTAATGGTGTTTCGGTACTTATTTTCTGCAGTTGCTCGCCATTTTCAGTTTTCACTTTTTTGTATAGTTCTTTAGTGATGGACAGGTAGGTTTCGGAAGATTTTATTTTATCCAACTCTTCATAATACTGCCAGAATAAACCACCCTGCACAACACCAGCTCCAGGCTTGGTAACAGTCACACTGCCTAAGTTTTTATCAACAACATCAGAAATAATGGTTGATTTCACATAACCAGTTGCTTCGGTTTGAGGTTTTAATTCTTTTCCGCCCCAAATAATGGTTGCTTTATCGCTTTCAGGACTTGTCCATGATTTTCCAGAATTTAAAATGGTAAATATAACCTCTGCTGTGCCTCTTGAAGTTCCCCAAGAATTGACTTCCTTTTGAGTAATCAGCCAGATCTTCATTTCTTCAATAAATTTTTCATCCTGAGGTTTTAATTTATTCCAAGCTTCCATAGCACCTGCGTGATTCACAATTTTAGAATTAAACCAACCCCAATCATTCAAATTCTGCTTCCAGTAGACACCCTGATTATTGCTTTCAACAGAAGTTTCCTTCAGATATTTCATGAATTTATCAGAAGTTTCCTTTAAACCATAATCACTGAACAAAATAGCAACTCTATGCAGACCAAAGAATGAAAAATCGGTAAACTTCGCATTTTTAGCATCTTGCTTTACCGCTGTTTTCAAAGCATTTCCTTTCGCTTTTAGAGGATATTCTTTTTCCCAATAATTTCGGGTATCCAAATAATCCAAATTGAAATTAGACCAAAGCACATCTTTTGGTTTGGTGTAATATCTTTCCATTTCTTTATCAACATACTGAACCAATTTAGAAACTATTGTCTTTTGATCTGTAGTTTGGTAATCTTTTACATTGTTTTTTAACCACGCATTTAATTTTCCTAAATTTTTCAGCAAGTACAAAGAAACATAATACGAACTCGGATAACCTGCCTGCCAAGAAAATCCACCATCTGGATTTTGAAGTTTTGCAAAAGCTTCCCAATCTGTTTTGATTGAATTTCTCATCGTATTGGCATCAAAAAGAAGTGCAATTTTCTGCATTTGTTCTTCCTCATTTTTACTTTGTAAAACCCATGGTGTTTCTTCTAATAAAAGTTGTTTCAATTCTTGATTTTTCTCCAAATTAGAGTTCAACAAACCTTTGTTTTGATATTCCTCAAACACGGCTTTCATTCGTGGATTGGCTTTAAAAACTTCAGATGCCAACACATCTGCAAACCATTTATTGAAAACCACATCTGCAGAAGTATTCTGATCATTTTTCAAGCTTGGAAGCGCGAATAAAACCTCCCAAATAGGGTTCGTAGTTAGCTCCAACGTATTCGAAACATTATCAATAGTTGTAGAAGTACTGTTTTTGAGATTCTCTATCACAAAAGTTTTGGTTTCACCTTCTTTCACAAATACAGGGACAGCATCTGTCACCAACATTCTATTCGGTAAAACTGCGATTGCCTGTTGTTCACCATCGGAGAACGCACCCGCTTTTGCCACCACTTTAATAATAATGGACGACACATTTTTCGGTGCTTTAATCATCCAGTTGGTTACGGAACTTCCGTTGGCGTCCACCGTAAATGCTTGTTGCCAATTATAACCTGCAACTTGAGTAATATTGCTCAAACCGAACTTATCTGTGATATCTTGATTGGTAAAGGCGTCCAAAATCTGCAATTGAGCCGAACCAGAAAGTTTTTTATCGGTAAGGTTAGAGATTTTTGTTTGAAGACTCAATTCGTCACCTTCACGTAAAAATCTAGGATAATTGGGCGTTACCGAAAAGTCTTTTTGAGTAACCACCTCTTTTTGTAAGGTGGCTGCTCGTGCATCTTTGGTATGCGCAAGGAACAATAACTTCCATTTTGTTAGAGCTTCTGGTGAAGTAAATTCAAAACTCACATTTCCTTCGGCGTCGGTTTTTAAATCTGGATAGAAAAATGCGGTTTCGTTAAGGTTTTGACGAACGGGGATGTTTTCCGTATTTCCAGCAGAATCACCACTTAGAGTTTTGTTGGAAGCATCGGCTTCGATTGCAATTTTTGCGGCGGCATACGCGGGAGTTTGACCTTTGCTATAATTAAGTGCAATCTCATCTTGCGTTGCTTCCGCAACTGCTACAGCAGGTGCAGATTGTGGAGTGACTCTATTTAAACCTCTGATTCTAATGTTTATATTAGTGTCATTTAGCCAATTAAAATCCAAAACATTTATATTTTTACCAGTTAAGTATTTGATTCTCTTTTGATAATAAATTTGCCTTAGATCATTTCTTTCATCGTAGTATGAAAACTGATAAAATGGTGCATAAATTTTTTGCCAATCAAAACTATTTCCTGCAAACTGATCCAAAGACATATCGTACATATTGGCGAGAACTTCGGCATTTATTTTTTCTTTTTCATTACCAACAATCTTCACGCTCCATTTTTCTTTGGTGTTCGGTTGAAGTTTGTCTCTGAAAGTGACAGTTTCTATCGTTAGTGGTTTTTCAGCATCTTTAATTTCTAAGTTTACCGTTTGGGTTTGAACATCATTAAATGCGATCAACTGAAATTGTAACATTAATTGCGTGATCTTTTTATCATTAGGAATCACGGTTTCATATTCTAAAACTCCGTTTTTCAAAGATCTTGTTTCCGAAATGGTTTTTCCGTCACCATTTTGATAGAAAATATTCAGGAGCGCATCTGGAATGGCAGAATACACATACATCTTAGCTTTAGAACCTCTTTCCACTTCAGTTTTTGGCGCTACAACTTCAAGAAATGGCTTTTGATTTTCTTTCAGACGGTTTTTGTCCCAAATACTGAAGTATTGAACACTTTTTATACTGTCTTTACCTTCAATATTATACAATTCAAGTTCGTAATCTCCTGCTTCCAATTTTCCTAAATCTAAATGAGTTATTGGTTGTTGGTTTTTATCTATAACTACACTGGATTTCCAATTTTTTTGTAAGTCGTTTTTATCAAACAAGTCGTGTGGAAATTTTCTCACAAAATCCTCTTTCGATAATTGTGGTAAATCCTGAATTTGGGTAATAAAATTACTTCTGAAAATACGATTCGGACTTTCCAACTTCGATAATTTTACCTGATAAGATTTTTTAACATCCTGATCATTGTAATTTTTAGTTTCTACTTTTAATGAAACATTTTCATCAGTGAACTTGTTCTTAATTTCTTCCGCTTTGATGTAATGAGAAACCGATGCAACTTTTAAATTGGTATTTGCGGTTTGTGTTTCGCCGTTAATATCCGTAACCGATGCATTGATGGCGTAATTATCAATCTGAACACCTTCTATTTTTTCATCTTTTTTCAGATCCAATTGAATGGTAAATTCTCCTTTTTCATTGGTTTTTGCTTCTCCCAAAATTGAATTTTCATTGCTATTTCCTCGCGGATACCAAGAGAAATATCTCCAACGAATATTCTCTTTTTTAATTTCGTAATGTACCGTCGAATTGCTCAAAGGAATTCCTGAAAAAGTAACAGCTTTTCCTTTTAACTGGATGGTATGTCCGTATTTGTATTCGTCTTTTACGGGTTCAAAAGTCACTTCAAATTTTGGACGCTTGTATTCTTCAACATTGAAATACTTAGCTGCCTTATCATCATCAATACTCAATCGGAAATCTCCATTCAATACGCCTTTAGGCAATCTAAAACTACCATGGTAAGAACCAAAATCGTTGGTTGTAAAATTTTGCGACGAAACTTCCTGCCCATTGGTATCAAATAATGTTATCTTTTGCTTTAAACCTGCAATAACGCTTTCCTTGTCGGCATTTAATTTGGTGTTAATTACCTTAAAATAAACGGTTTGTCCAGGTCTGTAAATACCTCTATCAATAAAAATTTGTGCTAAAGTTTGTTTTTCTTTATTGGGGTTGTAGCTTTCATAACCACGGTTTCCGTAGGCAGAAATTAGCGCAAAATCATTAGTTTTAGGTTGTTCAACCAAATAAACCTGATAATATGCATTGTTGCTGGATTTTGGAGTTATAAATGTACCATCGCCAGAAGTCTTACCAGAGGTTTTCACCAAAGGTTTTCCCGAAACATATTCATTAAAAATGATATTTTCGTTAGCAACAGGTTTCCCATTTTCATTATTGACAAGCTGAAGGATGTTTTTATCAGACTGACTTTCAGTTTTATTTTTATAAATAATTCTATTGTTCGTCGCGATGAAATAAAAAGTTTTGTCTTCATCATTAACCTGAGAATCATCTTTCACATTATATTCTACTAAATAAATGCCACTTTTTAATGGTTTAATTTCAAAAGAGGTCTTATAAGACAGGTAATCTTGCTTGTTTGGTACGTTAAATTCTTCTTTACGAACTAATTCTTTCTTTATTTTGTTGAAATAATTTCTACTTGAATTCTGAGCATATTCCACAAAGTTTTGCAAGTCTGTCTTTACTTCATAGATAGCAAGTGAAAATTGGGATATATTTTTATGGCTGGCTACAATATGTATTGGCAAATTGCTTTGCGTTTCAGATTCATAGCTTATGCTCAAACTCGGGTTGGTGATTTGATTCTCTTTGTTCTGAATATTCTTTATAAACGGTGAAGAAGGATAATCGGATTTAGCCTTTTTTGACCATTCAAGAGCCTGAACACTTTTTTTATCCGCAATTAATTCATCCATAATGTCGTCCGCAATTAAAACTTTGTAATCGCCTTGAATAGATGAATTGTATAAATTTTGTAATTGTTGTAGTTTATCTTTACATTGTTGATAATTGCAGTTTTTAACAAGCTTTTGATGCGAAAAATAAAGCTTCGAATTACCCGAATTTCTAGCAATTACATCATCATAAATTGCGTTGATCTTTTTATAATTTTCTTGAAGTTCATTCTTTGTAAAAATACTCTGATTTTCTAAAAATTGAATTTTTTCCACTTCATACCAATCCAAAACCGACGGAAAATATTCTGCATCCTGTGTATTACTGAAGACGGCCTTGTATTTTTGAATACTTAATTTTGCGATTTCGTTTTTTCTGTGATCCAGCTCGCCATATATTTTAGAAACCTGATTTTTAAAATCAAGTTTAGACCAAGTTTCTATTTGAGAAAAATCAGCATTGTCGATATTGGTTCTTTGGTTAATTCGCCACGCATTTCTGTTGAAATAATCCATAAAGAAGGAACTTAACATGGTTTTGAAAAATAACTGCTCCTCCCCTTTTAGTTCTCTTTCTGCATTTTGTAACTTGGCAAAAAACTGAGAAACCGTATTATTTTTTTCATCATTTTGAGTGGTGTTGAGTATGGCAAACTCAGATTTTAATGCTTTAATAAGCTCTACGGCGTTATTGTCCTTCATGGCTTGCTTTTCTATTTCTTGAATAATCGGAAGATTAGATTTTACAGTTCCCGATTTGGAGTTGGTTTCAATTTTTTTCCATTGTTGTTCGTAATAATTTTGAGCAGAAAGCCTCTGTACCGCTACAAAAAATACAAAAACGAATACAAATTTTAAAATCTGTTTCATAAATAAACCTTAATTTTGAATAATGAACACTTTAAAATTACTAAAAAAGTACGTTATCGACAGTCAGTTATACGTTTCTTTAATGGGTACTCTTTTCGCAGTGTTTTTTTTATTAGAACAAAACACGTTCCGTTTTCCCAGTGTTATTTTAATCTTCATTACCTACTTCAGCGGTTATTTGTATACCAAATACCAGCACACTCATTTCTTTAAAAAAATTTTACTGATTAATGTAGTTGCGGGTCTAATTTGTGCATGTTTAATTATTCTCAATCACAATGAAATTCGATTAGTCAAATGGTTAGTTATTGTAGTTTTGGGCTTACTTTACAATAGTTTTTTTTTGGAAACTTATATTCGCAAAATTCCTTTACTGAAAGTTTTTTATGTTGGCTTGGTTTGGGGACTGGTAAATGCGTGGCTGACTGTTTCTAGTTTTAATTTTCCTATTTTTTTTATTAGTTTCCTCTTAATTACCGCATTGGTTTTGCCTTTTGATATTCGCGATATGAATAGAGATACTGTAAAAACTTTTCCACAAATAATCGGAGTTCAAAACACAAAATATTTTGCGTATGTACTGGTATTTGCAAGTACAATTCTTGCTATTAAGTATTTACAATCAACTTATTCAACAGCTTTTTTTATATCCTCCGTTTGCACATTTATTTTTATTTATTTTTCTGAGAATTCACGGAGAGATTCTTATTTTTCTTTTGGTGTGGAAACCTGTTCTGCATTACCCTTTGTATTTTTATTGATATTGAATCGTTTTTAATTATATTTACGTAAAATTTCGATGAAATGGAAAGTTTACAGGTCTTGAGAAATAGGCTTATCGAAAAGATATTAAGAACCACAAACGTTAGTTTTTTAGAAGGAATAGATAAAATCTTTACTTCATCAAAAATTGTTGATGAAGAAATCGTTGAATTGTCTGATTCGCAAATTGAAATAATCAAAATAGCGGAGGAAGATATTAAATATGGAAGATTAATTTCCGAAGAAGAGCTCGACAAATCAGATGAGGAATGGATGAGTTGAAAATTATGTGGACTGAAGTTGCCCTTAAACAACGTAATCTGATATTTGAGTATTTTAACCGAAGGAATGATAGCACTGCTTATTCAAAAAAGATAAATTCTCAAATTAAAAACCAAATCCAACTCATAAAATCTCAGTCCAAAATAGGAAAAATGATAAAAAATACAGATTTTAGAAATGTATTTTTTGGCAATTACAGCATTATTTATAAAAAAAATTCAAACATTATTTACATCGCCGCTTTCTGGGACAATCGTCAAAATCCAGATAAGTTAAAATAATTGCTCGGCTTATGAAAATCGGAAAACTTTCCTTGCTCCATTTTAAAAATCATCCTGAGAAAACCTTTGAACTTTCACCACAAATCAACTGTTTTGTAGGCAATAACGGCGTTGGAAAAACCAATATTTTAGATGCTTTGCATTACCTTTCTGTAGGAAAAAGTTTTTTAGGGAACAGCGATATAAACAATATTGAAAACGATGAAGATTTTTTCAGTATTGAAGCTTTGGTTTCGGATGACGACAACGAGGACATCATTAAGATTCTACAGCCTAAAGAAGCCAAAAAAATCATTAAAAAAAACGATAAAACTTACGAGAGATTGGCAGATCACATTGGTTATTTGCCCTCTGTGATGATTTCTCCTTATGATTCTAATTTAATTTCTGATTCAGGGGAAAGCAGAAGGAAGTTTTTGGATGCCATGATTTCGCAAACCGATTCGGAATATCTTTTTTCACTTATTCAATATCAAAAAACCATACAGCAGAGAAACGCGTTGCTGAAATATTTTGCTAAAAACAGGACTTTTGATCTGGATTCTTTGGATATTTATAATGATCCAATTTCAAAATTTGGAACACAGATCTATAACAAAAGAAAAGATTTTATTGAAGATCTCAATCCAGTTGTTCAGGAGTTTTATGAGATTATCTCTGGAGGAAAAGAACAGGTGGAAGTTAGTTACCAATCACATCTTACAGATTCGAATTTTGATGATTTATTACAACAAAATATTGATAAAGACAGGGTGTTAACCTACACTTCAGCAGGAGTTCATAAAGATGATTTACTTTTTAAAATGAATGGAAATCTGATTAAAAAAATTGGTTCCCAAGGTCAGCAGAAATCTTTTCTGATTGCCTTGAAACTGGCTCAAATCAGTAGAATTAAAAAACTAACGGGCAAAAATCCCATAGTTTTACTGGATGATATTTTTGATAAACTGGATGATAATAGAGTTTCTCAATTGATAGAATTGGTAAATAAAGAAAACTTTGGACAGATTTTTATTACCGACACGCATTTAGAAAGGACTGAAAATGTAGTCAAAAGGATTAACGAGGAGAGTAAAATTTTTGAAATTTGAATTTAAATCGATTTAATACTCTAATAATTTATCTTTTCGACTAAAGAGGAATCGTTTGATTGAAAAGATTCTTCACTTCTACTTCGACAAGCTCAGTATTCGTTCAGAATGACAACATATTGTAATAACAATGAAGAAAAAAAAACGCGAATATCAATCCTCAGAATTGGTGAAATCTTTTTCCAAAATTTATGGTTTTGAAGATAAATTATTGGCTTTCGAGGTGAAAGATTTCTTGGAAGACTATTTAGATGAAACCTTATTTCAAGAAATTGAGAAAGTGGATTATAGAGGAAACTGCATTTACATCAAAATAAAATCGCCACTTTTAAAGAACGATTTTAAAATGAGGAAAACATTCTACTTTAAAAAATTCCAATTAAAATTTGGCAGCGAAAAAATTACTGATCTTCAGATTTTATAGGCAGGGAATGATTTACCAATTTTGTGGCGTTTTCATCTAAATCGGATTTAAGAGGGATGAAAAACCTGAAAGGATTCTTAAGAAAATATTTAAAAATAGCCTTAAAGATATCTCCAACCTGACCAAAATTGAGCTTTCTTGAACGGAATGCCAACAACATCGACAGTCCGAAACTCACCAAAAAGTTAAAGAACCCGATAAGGAAAACCGTCACAAAGGAAATCCAAAAGGTGGCGTTATCCACCGAAAACTCCTTGCCATAAATTCCTAATGCGAAATTGCCTGCTGCGAATGTGATGTGGCGAATATCCAAATCTAAACCTAAAAACAGACCGACAGGCGCCGTTGCTCCCAAAAATACACCGAACCAAAAGTTGGATACAATTCCAGCCCAATTTTTAGCATAATATTTTGAGGCACTTTTTGCAAATTTCTCACCAAAAACCCTCTTGATGAACTGATTTTTCGCAATTCTGTTCGGTATCTGATAAAATACGGAGTTGTTACCTATATTCCCTGAAATAATACCAGAAATAAAAAGGAAAAATCCTGCAATTGAAGCGTGGAGAATAGCTTTCGACTCAAAAGGATTGAGGTCTTTTAATAATTTATCTGCCTTGTCCACCGCCATGTTTTGAGAGAAAAAAACATCCAGTCCATAAATAATTGCCAAAGCAACTGGAAATGCCAACAGTACATTTCCAACAAATGATATAAACTGAGTTCTAAAAAGTTTCGAAACCAAATGCGCAAAATCAACATAACGTTGTTCCTCATTGCTGCCTTCAGATAAAATCTTCGTCATGGTGGCTGCGGTCATCGCTGGCTGCTTGGTCGCCAACGTGAAACCCATCAGGTAGATCATCACAAAACCCATCGCATAATTCAACGAATACAGAAAAGCATGTGAAAAATCACTCCCCGGAATGTGCCCGTACAAGAGTTTCAATACACATAAAGCACCTACAATGATCCCACCACCACTCGCCTTATAGAACATCCTAAGGTATTCTTTGGTGGTAGATGTTATATAGTGTGAACCCGTTTCTGCGGTGTGATTGGTAATGAGGTGCGACAACAATCTCGTAGAATCATTTACCAATTCTGAAATGTTGTTTTTGTGAGATTTGTAATTAAGAATATTAAAAACCAGTTGTTTAGACTTTACCACTTCCTCCTCCTGATCATTAATTACCAGAAGTTTTAAAATTTCATAGATGCGTTGCGTCTGCTGCTGAATTTTAAGAAGTGACTGGTTGATTTTCCCTGATATACCGTATTTTGAAGAATTTTTAAACGCAATATTTACAAACTCCAGACATTGTTCTATATAGATTTTAATCTGCTTATAGCGGCTGTCCTTAGAATGTAGCTGCAACTCTGGATTCTCAACAACCTCATCTGCCAACGCCTCCAGTTCATTCTGTAGTGCTAAAAATGGATTATCTAAATTTCTGTACTGCGGAGCCATTCTCACCACGTCCACTTCCATTGCCATACCAGTAACCCTCCAAGACAGGATGTTCATGGAGAAAAGAAGTTCGCGCTTTACCTTTTCGTGCGTTACAAAATCCGAAATCCCCAATAATGAGAAGAGCTCATTCATCTCTTTAGAGGGAATGTTTCTCAAATACTCCAGATCTTTTTTAGGTCGCATAGAAACATAATCTACCAAATACCAAATGGTATTTTCATTTTCTACGGGAGGTAATACTTTATTGAGTATTCTTTTTTTCAGTTCTGGAAAAAAGGCATTTTCTGAAAGAATGTTGGCCTCTGTAAGGGAAAGGTTAAAAGGTTTTCCTTCGAAAATATTATGTATGTAATGACTGAAATTCTCTCGGATATCTTCATTTAGCTTAAGGTAGTTGATAAAATCACTAAAATCTGCTCTCTTGATGCTGTCCAAAAGCTCGGCCAGTGGGTCTAATGAACGGGTTTCGTTCTTAAAAGAGAAAAACTTTTTAAGAACATCTTTGAAATTATTGGCGTGTAGACTTAAAAACTTCATTGTGGCAAAGATACTATTTCAATCTAACATTGTTCATCTGTCGCATTACCCAATTGTGCTTTTTACGCAAATAAGCAGAGGGATTGTTGGGATCGTATTTTTTAGGATTGGGCAAAATAACCGCTATCCACGCAGCTTCAGACTTGGTTAAATTTTTTGCAGATTTACCAAAATAATATTCTGATGCTGCTTCAACACCGAAAACTCCCTGACCCATCTCAATGGAATTGAGGTATCTTTCAAGAATGATGTCTTTGCTCCAAACTTTTTCTATGATGAAGGTATAAACGGTCTCCAAACCTTTTCTTATCCAACTTCTTCCCTGCCACAAGAATACATTTTTAGCAGTCTGCTGCGAAATCGTGCTGCCTCCACGCAGTTTTTTACCCTTCTCATTATGCTTCATGGCTTTTTCGATGGCTTTATAATCGAAACCTTTATGATCAAAGAATTTCTGATCTTCTGAGGCTAATACAGCTTTCTTAACATTGGTTCCCATTTCATCATAAGAAATATAATCTCTGTTCAATTTTCCGTACTGGAAAAGTCCTCCCAACTGGGTGAGCGTAATGGGTGGATTGAAAAATCTTCCCCAAATAATAAACAGCACATTCAGCGCAATGATTATAAAAATGATTTTCTTAATCTTCTTCCACATAATGATGATAATGGCGCAAAAATACTAATTAATGTTCTACTATTGTATTTCCTTCATATAAATCAAATCATGTTTTGGCAATAAATGCGGATGAAAAATCTTCACGTAGTCTTGCAGTACCCAGTCGGCACGCACAACACCACTTTCAAAGAAATCATTGGTTTTGTCTTTTTGGCGGCCTGTTATGCCATAGATTTTACCATGATTAAAAACATTTAATTTTGAGTAATTGGCGTTAGCTATCAGCATATTTTTCTTAGAAGCATGATTTCCTGCATTCATCCAGATTTGAGCATTTTTTGAAATACTGAACACCTCTTCAAAACTCATATTCACAGCCTTATCTTCACCATTGTCTTTTAGGATGTAATTACCGCCAGCATCATTAATCAATCTTGCTACTGCCGTTCTTCCGCCAGGCATGTACCAAATGCTTCCGTACATTTCGTTAGAAATAATATTGGGTTTTTCGTGTTCTTTAGCTGCCAAGCTTTTGGTGCTTGTATAATTGTCTACGATTTGCGAATACAGCTCATCGGCTTGTTGCTCCTTACCTAATAGCTTCCCAAAAATTTTGAGATAGGAAGACTTTTCCAAGGGATCTTGCTCAAGATATTCGTCGAGAAATATGACCTGAATGCCATTCGTCTGCAAGGTGTTGTAAACATTTTCGAAACTGCTGATGTAGTTGGTAATCACAATATCTGGGTGTAAAGCGATAATTTTTTCTACATCATATTTTTGTTCATTGCCCACGTTTTGAGTTTTTCCCTCTTGAATTAATTTCTGAATTTTTTCTGAGTAAATATATTCAGGACTTGAAACCCCCACCAAAGTATTTTCTACTTCCAATGCCGTAATGTAGCCAATTAAACTGGCGTTAAGTACAATAACTTTTTTATAGGGCAGATTTTCTTTGGGTAAAACGTAAGTGAATTTGCCAGATTGAAGTTCAATGTTTTGTGCATTTTCAGACAAATGAACTCTTTCGGAAATTTTTTGCTTGTTATTTTGAGTATTTTTAGGCTCTTGTTTACAACCGATTAAGAGAATTGCTAAAAATAAAAGTAGAATTTTTGCTTTCATCTTTCAAAGGAAAGAAAAAAGTGCTATATTTGCAAACCGAAAAACGGCCTCGTGGCGCAACTGAATAGCGCATCTGATTACGGCTCAGAAGGTTACAGGTTTGAATCCTGTCGAGGTCACAAAAACCGCTCACAAGGCGGTTTTTTTTATTTTAAAGGATGTGATGTTATTCATAATTTATTAAACTTTAAATACTTCCATCGGCATAGGATTTGTCAGTTTGCGAGTTCGAGATTTTAGTTTAAAAAAAAATCTTATTTTTGTAACGAAAAAATTTTTATTACCTCTTTTTATTAACCCAATAATTTCTTCTAAAGCTATTGTTGACCAAAACCATTCTCAATGAAAAAAATCTTTTTACTTCTTGCATTTTGTGTTTTTAGTACAGCTTTTTCTCAAATAAAAGTTCTAAAAAATGAATCTTTATCAGAAATTGGAAGCGACAATTCTGTAGGCTTATTCAAAAAGGCAAATCGATATACTTTCCATTATCAAGACAGAAACACGGCTAATCTTAATACCTATCGTTCTTTTACATTTTTAGATTTGAACAGAGATGTTGAAGGTCTTTATAAATTGATTTCAGACGGGTTTATAGATGTTTCGGGATCTAATATCTCATTGGAGCTCCCTAATGATATTATTGAACTGCACTTCGAGAAAAACTACGGACAACCTACTGTTCAGTTCATCCAGTACATGAATAAGAACAAAAAATATGTAGGTAAATCTCCATTTTTGACTAAAAAACAAATCGATAAAATTTTCGGAAAATCTACAGGTAAATCTATTGCCTACGAAAAATCACCAATTGTAAACCAGGCCGATGCGAATGCTCAGAAAACGGCTTTGGTAAACGAAGCAAAAGCAGAAGCAGAGAAAGAAGAAAAGGCAACCTCTGTTATTAACAAGAAGAAATCTCCTACCAAAAGAAGATAAGAATATTTAAAAACATACAAAAAACCTCATTCTTTACAGAGTGAGGTTTTTATTTTTTATTTTTGTAAAAAGAAAAGCATTTCAATGTCACTTCAAATACAGCATTTAACCAAGAAATTTGGCGAGCAGGTTGCTCTGAACGATATCAACATCTCCATCCAACGAAATGAGATTATTGGTTTATTAGGCCCCAATGGTGCCGGAAAATCTACCCTTATGAAATCCATTGTTGGCGCTTTGAATATTGATGAAGGCAATATTATTTTTGATGAAAAAAACATCACTGCATACCCTATTGAAAGTAAGAAAAAGATTGGTTTTCTCCCCGAAAACAATCCTTTGTATCTGGAAATGTACATCAAAGAATATCTTCAATTTGTAGCCAACATTCATGGTCTTCCCACTTCGAGAATAGATGAAGTAATTGAACTAGTAGGCATTACACCAGAGATGAATAAGAAAATCGGTCAGCTCTCCAAAGGTTATAAGCAAAGAGTTGGACTGGCGCAGGCCATTATCCATCAACCTGA
Source organism: Bacteroidota bacterium (assembly GCA_023458535.1). Classification (GTDB taxonomy): domain Bacteria; phylum Bacteroidota; class Bacteroidia; order Flavobacteriales; family Weeksellaceae; genus Chryseobacterium. The sequence goes on along the minus strand of JAEWYW010000062.1, from coordinate 60,899 downwards.
TTTACTTATTTTAGATGAACCAACCAATGGTTTGGATCCGAATCAGATTTTAGAAATCAGGAATGTCATCAGAGAAATAGGAAGAGAAAAAACCATTATTCTGTCTACACATATTATGCAGGAGGTGGAAGCTTTGTGTTCAAGGGTTATATTAATACATAAAGGAAATATTATGCAAGACTCTCCTATTGAAGATTTTAAAGGGAAATTTGGCAGTTTGGAAGAGGCTTTTGCCTATTATACGGAATATGTGACTACTTAAATTTTTCGGGATCGAAGCTGTCCTTTGCCGCTTGATATCCGAGATTGAAGATTTCTTCTAAGCGGTAGGCTTTACGTTCAAAAGTTCCATAATTTGATAATTTTGGAGGAATAATCAGCCAGTCACAATAAGCAAATTTTAAACGTTCTACTCGGTAAGAGAGCAAATCATAAGAGCGGGAAACGATGGATTTTATGGTATTCAAATCTTCGAATTTCACTTCGTGAGGCGGTGATACATATACCCCGATGAGCTTGTCACATTCGTCCTGAATTACGTCGGCAGGAAAATTGTTTAAAACGCCTCCGTCACAATATATTTCATTTTCATAAATAAAAGGTGTTGTAATACCAGGGATGGAGCATGAAGCAATTATTGCATCACAAATTTTAAAATCGTCGTCGAAAATCTTTTCGTTTCCAGATACAAGCTCGGTCGCTACAATTTTCACTTTTTTCGGCAAGTCCCCAATTCGGGAATCTCCAAATATGGGATGCAGATACTCTCGAAATATAAAAGAGGAAACCAAACCTGGCTGATTAAATGCAAAGTGTTTCCAGTTGAAGAAATAAACAGATTTGAAAAAATCCAAAATCTCTTGGGAAGACTTGCCTTCTGCAAAGAGACAACCTACGAGGGATCCCGCACTGCAACAAGCTAAAACGTCAATATCTATATTATTTTCTTCTAAAAATTTTAGCACTCCTGCATGAGCAACTCCTCGGGTTCCGCCACCAGAAAGCACCAATCCAATATTCTCCTTATCCATATATCAAAAATAAAAAAACCACATATCAAATGTGGTTTTTATGTCGATAAATATTTTTAAATATTCCAACTAGAAAATTTCTTTTCCAGCGAAGTGGAACGCAGCTTCTATTTGCGCATTTTCATCTGAATCTGAACCGTGAACTGCGTTTTCTCCGATGCTTCTAGCAAACATTTTTCTTATTGTTCCCTCAGCAGCTTCAGCAGGATTGGTAGCACCAATAAGCGTTCTGAAATCTTCCACCGCATTATCTTTTTCTAAAACTGCAGCAACGATAGGTCCTGAAGACATAAAATCAACCAATTCTCCGTAGAAAGGTCTCTCTGCGTGTACTTCGTAGAACTTTTTAGCATCTGCAACTGTAAGCTGTGTTAATTTTAAAGCTTTAATTTTGAAACCTGCTTCTGCAATTTTCCCCAATATTGCACCGATATGTCCGTCTGCAACTGCATCAGGCTTAATCATAGTGAATGTAATGTTATTTGACATAGGATATAAATATTTACTTTTTTAAAGATGCAAAAATACTAAAAAAATCAGCTTCTTATAATTTTAATTTATTTTAACAAAACTATAACCTTTATTAAGACTCTCAAATTTTCTTTGGCATATAAATTGAATAAACAATTGCGATTCTCATGTTTAATTTGAGTTTTCATGGTTATTAGTTTTTACCCAGCTTCGGCTGGGTTTTTTATTTCATGGAAAGTTCTTCGGCTTCCTCCATCAGCTTCAGATATGTAGCATATCTCGAGATATCTATTTTGCCTTCTTCCAACGCATTAAGCACAGCGCATTTTGGTTCATTAATGTGCATACAATTGTGGTATTTGCAATCGTGACCTGTTCTAAAAATCTCAGGAAAATAATGCTGAATTTCCTCTTTCTCCACATCTATCATGGCAAATTCACGAACTCCTGGAGTATCGATAACATTGCCACCGAAATCCCAAAAATACATCTGTGCAAAAGTAGTGGTATGCTTTCCCTTAAGGTGCGTTTCTGAAATTTCGGAAGTCTTCAGATTAAGACCAGGCTGAAGTGCATTGACTAAAGTTGACTTTCCGCAGCCAGAATGTCCAAAAAATACAGACGTTTTGTCTTTTAAAATATCTTTCAGCTGGTCGAGATTAAGTTTTGAATAGGAAGATATTTCCAAAGACTGATAACCAATTTCATTATATAAATACTCAATGTCCTTTACCAGTTCTGTTTCTTCTGCAGTTAGAACATCCATTTTATTAAACAAAATAAGAGGCTCAATATTATAAGCTTCACAGCAAACCAGAAAACGATCTAAAAATCCTAAAGAAGTTTCTGGATGCTTAAGGGTAAAAATAAAACAGGCCAAATCTATGTTCGCCGCAATAATGTGGGCTTCTTTCGACAGGTTTACAGATTTACGTATCAGGTAATTTTTTCTGGGTTCTATCTTTGTAATCCATGCCACATCGTCTGCCTCAAGCTGAAACTCCACAAAGTCGCCCACAGCAAGCGGATTGGTAAGTCGGGTTTTAATTAATTTGAATTTACCGCGAATTCTGGCTTCATAAATTTTTCCAGATTCTTCATCTAAAACCTGATACCAACTTCCTGTGGATTTGATGACTTTTCCTTTCATAAAAGAAATGTGTTAATATTTATTGATCATAATACCGTTTTGAACTTCAATAGACTCTTCGTGAATCGCTTTAAAAATCTTCTCAATAAAATCCTGAGACATTCCCGTTTCGTTGGCCTTCAAACTGGCATATTCAGTGATGATTTTCCATCTTTCGGGTTGAAAGATAGCGATATTATTTTCTTTTTTCAAGAGACCGATTTTTTCTGAAATCTTCATCCTTTGCGAAAGAAGCTCAATCAATTGAAAATCAAGATCAGAAATTAAAGTTCTGTGCCTTTCCATATCATTATCAAAACCAGTAATATCTGCAGTTCTCACTTTCAAATTATCAATCAACTCGGCCAATACTTCCGGTGTTATCTGTTGTGAAGCGTCACTCCACGCAGCATCGGGATTAGAATGTGTTTCAATCATGGCACCCTGGTAACCGACATTCAGTGCTTCCTGAGTGACTCCTGCCAGGCCTGTTCTGTTGCCACAAATATGTGAAGGATCAACAATCATTGGAATATTAGGAAACTGATTTTTAAAATCTAAAGCAATCTGCCAATTGGGAATATTTCTGTATTTTGTTTTTTGGTAGGTTGAGAAACCCCTATGAATGGCGCTTAAATTCTGGATTCCCTGCCCGAGAAGGCGTTCCATAGCACCAATCCACAGCGCCAAGTCTGGATTTACTGGATTTTTCACCAGAACAGGTTTTTGGGTATCTTTCAAAGCGACTGCAATTTCCTGGACAGTAAACGGATTAACGGTAGAGCGCGCCCCAATCCAAAGAATATCCACATCTGCCTCCAAGGCAGCATACACGTGGTGTGCGTTGGCTACTTCGGTAGCTGTTTTAAAACCGAATTCATCTTTTACTTTCTTGAGCCAGTTGAGACCTATGACACCAACACCCTCAAAACCGTTGGGTTTGGTGCGTGGTTTCCAAATTCCAGCACGGAATACGGGTACATTGGATTGAGTATTTTTTATCCTTTCTGCAGTTTCCAGCATCTGCTGTTCACTTTCGGCACTGCAGGGACCAGCAATAATCAAAGGTTGAGGAAACTCTGAAATCCAGTCATTTTTTAAGTCTGATAAATTCATTTTAATATTTGTTGTTGTAAAATTAGTTAAACAAGGAGGATTTATTATAAATTTTTATTTATAATTTCTTTCAAAAAAGCATGAAAATTTGTGTAAGATTTCCGAAACCTGTTCGGCTGTTTTTTAGAAAGAAATAATGTTAGCAGTACCAATAAGAATGGTGATAGCCCACAAAATTTCTGTGATAATAACCTACATACACCGAATATGCAAAAGCAGCAGCACAACCAAAAGATTGTTTTTTGCAAAATGATATCTGTATGTAAGTTTCTCTGTTCATTTTTTTCCCTTTTATTAAAGAAGGGTTTTGAGAATTGTTTTTCAGTCAACAATTCATAAAATCATTATAATTTTAAATAATTTCAGCAAATGTATAAAAAATATTTATTAGGACAAATCAAATTTCATAAGATCATCTAAATCTTTGAGCAAAGGATTTTTTTCAACCATTTTCTCAAAAATGGTTTTCTTGGTAACGATTTCCACTTTCAGCTTTTCATATTTCTTAAATTCGATTTCGATGGAAAAATTATTTACTTTTCTTCTGAAATGATTGAAAAAATCACCACTAATCCTATCAAACTCTACTTTTGCAGTATCGGATGGATACTGAACTTCGATGATATTTTCGTCCTTTTTAATCAGTCGAAAGCCTTTAATTGCGTTGAAAGTAAATAGATCTTTTGCCTGAAGATTTTTCAGATATAAACTCCAAGTAGATTGGAGATCGGTCTCTGTGAAGTGATTTTGCGGCAGATTTTCTTTACGGGTTTCTACTTTTTCGTCTTTTTTTTCTTCATTCTTTTGATGAAGCGTTGCAAAAACGCTTAAACCCGAAGATTTTGGTTTGGTAGCTAATGGCCGAGAAACTTTCTGAATGGGTGTTGCAGCGTCTTTTTCTGCTACCACAGCACTTGGCGAAGCGGAATCAGTTTTTGTAACAGATTGTTGATCTACTGCTGGCTGATTAACTTTGTTTTCAACAAGCTTTGGTGTATTAGTGGGCTGAAAAAGTGGGGCTAGTATTAAATACTTTTTTTTTTAGAATTGCCCGACAATGCCGACAGGGAGCTCAATTGCATCAATGCAATTTCAACAGTAAGTCGAGGATTCTTAGAATTTTTATAGTTGATGTCTGCATGGTTGCAAATTTCAATGGCATCAATCAATTCTTGAGGTCTCCAGTTTTTACTTTGCTCGATAAATTTAGCTTTGGTTTTCTCACCTACTTCTATCAGATTCACGGTAGCTTCATTTTGAGCCATCATTAAATCTCTGAAATGATTCCCTAAACCTGCGATAAAGATATGCGGATCAAAACCCTTTCTTACAATATCGTTAAAAGCCGCAAGGACTTCGGGAATTTTATTTTCTTTGGCAAGATCTACAATATTCAGGTACTGGTCGTAATCTAAAATATTGAGAACTTCAGCAGCTTTTGCAAGTGTGATATTTTTCTGCGAAAATGTAGACAGTCTGTCAAAAATGGAAAGAGCATCTCTTAACGCTCCATCCGCCTTCTGAGCAATCAAATATAAAGCATCGTCTTCGTATTGAATATTTTCTTTTTCTGCTATTTTTCTTAAATGCTCCTGAATATCTTCAATCGTGATTCTTTTAAAATCATAAATCTGACATCTGGACAGAATTGTCGGAATAATTTTATGCTTTTCGGTAGTTGCCAGAATAAAAATAGCATGTGCTGGCGGCTCCTCCAAGGTTTTTAGAAAAGCATTGAAGGCAGCTGAGGACAACATATGTACCTCATCTATAATATACACCTTATACTTCCCTACTTGTGGTGCAAAACGCACCTGATCTATCAACTCCCTGATGTCGTCTACAGAATTGTTGGAAGCAGCATCGAGCTCATAAATATTGTATGCAAAACCATCTTCAGATGAAGAACCGTCTTTTTCGTTAATTTTACGGGCAAGGATTCTCGCACAGGTTGTTTTCCCAACCCCACGAGGTCCGCAGAACAAAAGTGCCTGAGCCAGTTGGTTTTCGGAGATGGCGTTTTCTAAAGTATCTGTAATATGAGATTGCCCCACAACAGTATCAAACTCTTGAGGGCGGTATTTACGGGCGGATACTATAAAATTTTCCATTGGTCAAAAATAAGGAAAATTGGTGTAAGTTGAAAGTGTAAAATCTATAATGTGGGTGTAATTTTAAAATTTTAGATTTTAGATTTTAGATTTTAGATGAAATTACTTACATCCATTCGAATCATATCAATAAAAATCTTTTATTTATAATGTCTGAAGATTCCAAAATCTGTGGGTGACCATAATGCAGCTTTTTGACCGGCAACTTTTAAAGCATCATTCGCCCATGTATTACAAGTATCTAAGAAACTGTATCTCCCCTTTGCATCATAAAAAGCATCGTTATCGCCGTATACTGCATCAGTTTTTATCAGCTGAACCTTTCCCGAAGCATCTCTATCGAACTTATCTCTGATGAATTGAATCAAATTTTGGTATTGTGTTTTGGTCAGCATTATTTTTTTGCAGTCTTCGCCTTCTTTCATTTTGTCGTAAAAGGTGCAGTGCATGGCAGACTCACTCATCCAAAAGGCAGCTTTTATTGCGGTAGATGCTTTGAGGTCTTTCCATTCTGGAGTATCCAAATAAAAACCTTTGTCTCCCCAACCTACTGACAAATATTTAAAATCTGTGCGTTTTGATTTGGTGTCTTCAAAAGGGATTTCTTTACTCCAGTCGAAAACTTCACTTTTTACAGGTACAACAATATCGGTGTGAACGCCATTGGTAAGAATATATGCTTCGATGGTTTTGGGTTCAGTGGTTTTTTCTGCAGGAACACCTATTAAAGGGATGGTTACAGCACAAATGACATAGAAAATTACAATTCCTAAGATTACACCAATGATTTTAAGGAGTAATAAAGCCATTTTTTTGAGTTTCATCATTATGGTTGAGTGTTAATTAAATTTAAAAGATAATTAAGCGCAAAAATAATTTTTATTTCAAAATAATCATTAAATTTAAATACCAAATGACACCCACTTATGCAAAAAGCAACAAAATCTCAGAAAAGATTCAAGTTTAGAGTAAAAGTAGCTCCTAAGAGAGTTCAGAAAAGAAGATAAGGCACTTTTATTTTTCCATTCTCATTATCAACTATCTTTTAGTAATAAAAGATGAGACCTTCCTCCCCCTTTATTTTACCAGTCATTATCTTTATTACACTGCTTATCTAGAAAGCTGATGTTGCGCTGTAGACCCAAAAATTTTGTCCTTTTAACGGGAGATTTTTTGAATATTTCTGAGAATAATTCCTGAGTAAGCTCTCGCCAATCATTCTTTTTAAATGTTAATAACGATTCATTAGGTTGGAATTTCTGTTGATGGTTCGGTTTTGAAAAACGGTTCCACGGACATACATCCTGGCAGATATCGCAGCCGAACATCCAATCCTCCATTTTCCCCGCAAAATAATCAGGAATTTCATTTTTCAATTCAATGGTTGCGTAAGAAATGCATTTGCTGCCGTCTATAATTTTGTCTGATACAATAGCATCGGTAGGACAAGCATCGATGCATTTTCTGCAAGAGCCACAGTGATCTGTCGCAGGTGAATCCGGCATTACATCGAGATCACAAATAATTTCTGCTAAAAAATAAAAGGATCCTGTTTGTTTGGTGATGAGATTGGCGTTTTTGCCTACCCAACCAATGCCAGATTTCCTCGCCCAACTCCGCTCTAAAACGGGTGCAGAATCCACAAAAATCCTGAACGAGAATTCCCCTATTTCCTGTTGAAGCTCCGCAACCAAATCCCGCAAAATTTCTTTGATTACCTCGTGGTAATCCTGTGCATATGCATATTTTGATATTTTAAAATTGTCTAGTGTTGAGATTTTAGCAGAAGGATAATAATTGTAAGAAAGTGAAATGACCGATTTTGCACCGTCTACCAGTAATCGGGGATCTAATCTCTTATCGAAGTAATTTTCCATGTAGTGCATTTCGCCATGGTAATTTTTTCTCAACCAATTTTCTAAGGGCAAGGCATCTTCCTCAAGAAATTCTGCTCTGGAAATACCACAATTTTGAAAACCAAAATCCTTTGCTTTCAGTTTGATGAGTTGTGACGTTTTTTCTGCAGAATACATACTGCAAAAATAGTATTTCTGATGTTTATAAGATTTCAGTTTTGTATTTTTGTATTGTTTTATTAAAACTGAGGAAGTTTTTAATGAAAAAGTAATATCAATACATAAAAAATTATACTATGTTAGAAGACGTATTAAAATCTGGAAACTACTATTTAATTGATGTTCGTGAGCCATTGGAACTAGAGATGGACGGACAGATTGAAGGTGCTAAGAACATTCCGTTAGGTGATGTTGAAGAGCACAAAGACGAAATTTTATCCATTGAGCAACCTGTGGTTTTATTTTGCAGAAGTGGCAACAGAAGCGGAAAAGCTTTGGAATATCTGCAGTCTCAAGGTTTGAAGGATGGTTACAACGGCGGCGGCTGGGCAGAGCTGAAAGAGAAGATTGAAAATTTGTAATAAAAAAGAGAACTTAGGGTTCTCTTTTTCTATTATTTAAAAGTTGGAAACTTAATTGTTATAAGAACAAAAATTAATACTTATTTATATTAATGCACCTATCAGAAAAGTATATTCCGATAAAATTTACTTTCTCAAATGACACATTTAAAGGTAGATGTTATAAAAGAGAAATAAAAATTAAGTACATTAATTTCTATCTAAATATATATCTTTAAATAAAATCATTTTTGTAATTTTTTTCGAAGCGCCATCATAAAAACCAGTTTTAGTGGAAAAATCTTTAGGATTTTTGAATGTATTAAAAATAATGTCGAATAATGGCAGGTCAGAATAATTATAAGCATGCACTCCCCTAGCATGATGTAATGAGTGTGATTCTGGTCTTTGAAAAATATATCCTATCCATTGTGGTGTTTTTATGTTGGTATGCTGGAAGACGGCTAAAAAAGTAGCACCATAGAGTGCATAGATGCTTGCATAAGGTGTAAATCCTGCAAACCAAACCATTGTGAGACTTCCCAACAAAGTAAAGCCTATCATATCCATTGGACTAAAAAAGAAAGCTCCATATGTATCTACACGTTCTGCACTATGATGCATCTGATGAAATATCCTCCACAATAGGTTACTTTGGTGCATTGTGCGGTGCCAAATATATACTCCAAGTTCGTAGAGAAGCAATGCTACTAAAGAACCCCAATAATCACCCAACAGACGGAGATCGAAAATACTGTATTCTTCCAAATATTTACCCCAAATAAGTGGCAGATAAGTGGATAGAAAGAAATACAAAATGAATGCGATTACACCTTTAAATTTCCAAAATTTAATATGGGGTAATTTTCTCCCTGGAGCTATTTCTTCGGTAATCATGAGGATAAAAAAAATAGAAATAACAACTATAGATGCAGAATCCTGAATTAACTCCCAAGGACTTGGAAGTTGAGAAAAAAAATTTTCCATGGTATTTGTTTTTAAGTTTTATTTAAAATTTTAAACCACAAAAATTTTTATATTACAAAAGTTACCCTTTCAACTATTCACGATATGGAATATAAAAATTTACAATGTAGTTTATATTGTAGTGTTTTAATATTCAATATTTTAAAATTTATTGTTAAGTAAATTTACAAAGTTACACACAAAATAGAAAAAAATATTTTGAACATTTAGAGAAATTGGAAAAGCTTCTAAATTCCATAATTCAAATACTATTGTTTGATCTACCATGCAAAAATTAAAACAAGTCATTTGATAATGGTCTTTTTTATTGGATTTTATCTTGAAGATTTATCTAGTTTTCTTTTGATTGTAGCATCATTTATTTTCAGATATCGTAAATCTACTACATTGAAAATTGAACTTTAAGATTTTTTAAGAAACAAATTGATAATTTTTTACGTTTAATTAACAAATAATTAAAGAAATACTACTACAATATGGGTTTGAACTCCCTAAATTAGGGTGGATGTACATTACAGCAAGAATTATTGTAATTGTAGTAATTCTACTACAAAAAAAGTCGGATGATGGTTTTATCTTTGGAATTACAAAATCACAATAATTATATAAAGCCCAATCATTAACCTTAAAAATTTACAACAATGGCAGCAAACAATTCAAGAGGACTTTTAAAGTTCAACGGTGGATCCGACCAAAAAGTATTAAAACTGAACTACAGCGTATCGAGAACTACTGATGTTTCAGGAAGAGTGGCATCAGATCCTTCTAATGCACTTATTAAATTAACAGTTGAAGCAACTGAAGATTCAGGAATCTTAGAAAGCTTATTGAACGGTAAATATAAGCCAACAAAAGGTGAAGTTACTTTCAATAAGGCTCACGAAGAAGGAGAATTAATCAAACTAACTTGGGAAAACGGTTATGTCATCCAACACGAAGTTGATTTTGATGCATTGAATGACAATAATATGCTGATTACCTTCGTAGTAAGTGCAGAGACAATTGACTATGGAACTGCATCTTATGCAGGTCTTTGGCCAGGAGCTACCGGAAGCAACGCTTAATCGCCGATAGTCACACAATCAAAAATTTTTTAATCCTGATGTTGTTTTTATGATAATTACGACATCAGGTTTTATGGTTAATGGATTTTCCTTCAGTGGCTTGTACTTTAGAAATCAACTTTCTATAAATCTGTTAACTTACAGACGTCTGAATTTTAATGGTTAAATAACATCAAACACAGCGACTATGTTTCAAGACAATAAATCATCTAAAAAAAATGTAGATTCAACCCAATCTAAAAATATTGGCGAAAAGGTGCCTTCTTTTATTGGTAAAAAAATGAGCGATATAGTGCCTGAAAAAGTGAAGAAAAATGTTTCAAAAGCACAAAATATCGCCAGTGTGGCACAGACAGCAGGCAGTATTATCGGCAGTCAGGTAAATACTCCTAATATACCTGAATCAGCTTCACAAGATCTTTGGAAAAACCAACCTACATCAAAAATTTACAACTCTAAAAACATTGCTGAACAACAGATTTCTGGTATCAACCGTGTTGTAAAATTAGGAATAGTTATAGAAGGAAAATCTGTAAAGACCTTCAAACATTTTAAATTGGTGCAGAGTGCTAAGAAGCATCATGAATTTAGCTTAGAGCTTCCATACGATGTTATGGGTGAAGCAGAAAACCACAGGCTTGAAAATGCTCAAAATTTCTTAGGAAAAAGACTGACCGTAATTTTTAAGTATAAGGATGTGGAAGATAGTCCAGAAAGAGTATTTGTTGGGGTGATTACTGAAGTGGGTTTTGCACAAGATCAAGGAAGCCTCGGAAATATTGTTGTTACTGGTTACAGTCCGACCATATTACTAGATGCGGCACCCCATACTCAAAGTTTTGGAGGTTCACAACCCATCAGTTTAAACAGCATTGCAGATAATGTTATAAAAGAAGGGATAGACAAGAGTAAATTTGATTATCGAATTGCAGCTCAGTATGGCAATATATCATACAGCTCACAGTATGAAGAGACGCACTATAATTATCTTGCAAGGATGGCAGAAGCTTACGGCGAACAATTCTATTATGATGGTGAAGTTCTCCATTTCGGGCAGTTGCCGCCTGCAACAGAGCCTGTAGCGTTAAAATATGGGAGTAATGTGCATGATATAAAGGTGAGCATGAAAGCTCAACATGTAAACCCTTCTTTCTATGGATATAACAGCAGTAAAAATGAAAAACTGACAAGCGGTTCATCTGCTATTAATCATAAATCTGATATTGCGAAGAGAGCCTACAGCATTTCAGAAAGAACATTTAAAACCCCGTCTTTAAGGGTAGCACCTATAAAATCGTCTACCTCAATGGACATCAGCACATCACAAAAAGGTACTGCGGGAAGCAAGGCGGTAGATGTGTTCGTCACCAGTGGTACAACCTCCATCCCATTTTTATATCCCGGATGTGTGGCTAATATAGAGATGCGTCAACAAAACTCCAATAAAACATCTTATTTCACGAAATTGATGGTTACTGAAGTTACGCATGAAGTGGATGGCAGAGGTTATTATAATGGCTATTTCGAGGCTATTGCCGCAGATACAGGCTTTCTTCCTCGTCCAGAATTCGAGTTTCCTAAGGCTCAACCACAAGTTGCCAAAGTTATATCCAATACAGATCCCCTTAATCAAGGAAGAATTCAGGTACAATTTGATTGGCAAAACGGAGGAAGTCAATCTGAGTTTATAAGAGTAATGACACCAGATGCAGGAGGAAGTGATAAGGTAAGTAAAAATAGAGGATTCATGGCTATACCCGAAGTTGGAGATCAGGTAATGGTAGGATTCCAGCATAACCATCCTGACAGACCGTTTGCTATGGGTGGCATGTTTCATGGTAGTGTTGGCGGTGGTGGTGGCCAAGCCAACAATGTTAAAAGCTTAAGCAGTAGAAGTGGGAACAAATTAGAACTCAATGATGGTGAGGGCTCCGTATTTTTAACTGACCAAGGTGGAGCTAATATGAAGTTTGATGGTGCTGGAAATGCTACAATGAATACGAATCAGGATTACACCAATACAGCTGGTAAAAATCATTCTACGAATGTAACCAATAATCATTCTATTAATGCCGGTGATACAAGCATGATTGATGTAGGTGGTAACTCTGTAATTCAGATGGATAAATCAGGAAACGTTTCTCTAACTGCCACCACAGAATTTAAAATAACAGTGGGTGCAAGTGTCCTAACCATTAAAAAAGATGGAACAATTACCATTAATGGTAAACAAATTACTATGGATGCTACAGATAAGATGACTGTTTCTGGCAAAAATCAAATGGATATCGGAAGTAAGACTACTAACATTGCTGGAAAAGAAACGGTAAATGTAGGTGGAAAAAAAGTAAAAATTAATACTTAGTGTAAAATAACAAGGCTGTGATAAAAGATAAAATCATTAGATATAATACCGATATAGTGGGCACTACCCGAGTTCATAATATAAAAAGTGATTACAAAATAAATATTAAAAATGAACTCTTATACAAAGGAAAAGAAGAAGATTTATATCGTTTTTTAATTACTGAAGTAGAATATAATTTAGAAGATTATGAAGATCCTGTAATGACGCAGATTGCGGAAATGACCAATAAAGTTTGTAGCATTTACAAACAAATTGATTTAGGAGTAGACCAAGATGGGAAAATTGTTCGCATATTTAACCGTGATGAAATAAAAGAGAAATGGCAAAAAGTAAAATCTTGGCTAACAAACGCGCATCCGTTAGAAAGTTACGAAATTATTAGGGCAAAAGAGTTTGAACTCAGTGATGAGGAGCTTGAAATAAAGAATATTAGATTTATCCATTTTCTGCATCAATACTTTTTTATTTTTAGACAGAGTGTACCAGAAGATCGAACAAAATATATAAAAAAAACAGAGATGGATAGGTTCGGTTCGGGAACTGTAATTTCTGTAAATATTGGTTTGAAAGAAAAAATTGAAGATCAGAATTTTTTTATTAGAACCTATGAGGGTAAAATGGTTCGCGAAGATTCTACAATAAGAAGACTTAGAGAATCTGTTAAAGATAAGTACATGCACCCGGATTATAAAATGACTGGAACATATAAATATCAAGACGCTACTCTACTGGAGTCTGATTTTACAATTACGGAAGAATTAGGAGAATTTTTCTACAACCATTCTTACTTAAGATTAACTATTGAAAATGAACCTTTACATGAAGAAACGGAGGCTGCTGAGGGAGTAACAAATTCACAATAACAAATTGAATTATGGCTGAAGAACAATATCTTACAGAAAAGCATTATCTCGTCTGCGACAAAGGGATGGCTCCGAAAAAAATGAAAGTTACGAGCCAAAATTTCACGTATATGAGTGGGCATCTTGCTGCAACAGAAAAAGATACGCTCAGAGAAAACAATTTTTTATGTTTGGGCAAAGTAGCATTCATTGCAGGAGCTGCAGCTGGGGTTGCCTGTTGTATTCCAGGGCCAGGTTGGGTGGTTGCATTGATTATTGCAGCCATTATAGCCGCCGCAATTGCTGTTGGATATATTAAATGTAAATCTGCGGCAGCTAACAGGGTTTGGATTAAACAATCTCCAGTATTAGAAATACAGGATAAAAAAGCATTATTACTATCTTCTGTTATGCAATGTCCTGATGAAGGAGGAACCATTACACCTAAAGAAACTCTTTGGGAAGCTTGGGGAAGTGCCGCGCTTACCAATTTAGGACATCTAGCCAATTTTGCGTTTGGTTTTTTAGCCGGTCGTGGTGGTGGTGCCATGGTAAGTGGAGCAACAAGTGCGGCGGGAGGAATGGGTGCATTGGCAACCCGACAAGGAGCAAGTACCTTTGCAAGAAGTTTTGGGCAGCAGTTTGCAAACACTGCTCGAAAAGAATTGATAGAGTCTTTTACTTTTAAAGGCTTTAGAAATGCTCCCCGTTTTTGCCAAATGATGAGAGGTTTAGGCATCGGAGGCGCCTATTTTGAGCAATACAATATATGGAGTAGCGATAAAGATACTCTCGATAAGTTGAAAGAAAGCAGTGTAGCTCTCCTTTTAAGTGTATTTGCTGCAAAAGGAGCCACGCTAGTCTGCTTTCCTGCAGGTACTAAAGTGCATACACAAAGGGGATTACAGAATATTGAAGATGTACAAGAAGGCGAGTTGGTTTTAGCCTATAATGAAGAAACTAAACAAACGGAGTATAAACCAGTCTTGGTAAAACATGAGCGCTACACCATGCATATGCTTACCATAGAACTGCCAACAGGTGAGTTTATACAGGTAACACCGGAACACCGTTTTTATTGCAATGGAGATTGGATAGAAGCCCGAGACTTAAAAGCAGGTGATATATTACACTTAAGAGGGGGAGATTACACTACCGTTATTAGTACTGAAACCTTGCCCCATTATGAAAAAGTTTATAACTTTGATATTGCTGATAACGAAAACTATTATGTAACAGAAGATGGAATTTTGGTGCATAATGGGTATAAGCCTGAAGCAGGAACTCCTGAACATAAAGCTAGTGCTTGGGAAGAATATCAGGCGAGAGGTGGAGAGTGGGATTATAATAGATGGAGCAAGACGTATGAGGCAAATATGCAGAATGCTAATAGAGGTAATGCAGCGGCAGATAATTATCATAGTGAATTAGGTTGGGGTGCAAGAGAACAAACTGTTAAAGTTAATATAAACGGTCAAACAGTTAATCGAAGACTTGATATTGCCGATGTTGATGCTAAAATGGGAGTAGAAGTAAAATCTGGAAATTACTTTTCAAGAACCCAGGAAATTATGTCTGAGATTGAAAGAGACAAAGAACTAGTAAGACAAGGCTGGGATATTGAATGGAGGATTGAGGGAGATGCTAGTCAACCACTCCTTGATGAATTAAGAAATGCTGGTATAAATGTAACTCATGTTAAATAATATAATTAAAAGTACAATGTCATATACACAAGACAATTTCCAAGAATGGATATTTTTTATAGATAATAAAATGGATTATTTTACTGAAGAATTTGCTAAAGAGAATAATCTTGATTTAGATTATAGTATACAATCTTTAGATATTTTGGAGAAATGGATAATAAATACATATCCAACTATTAATACACTAAGGGAAGATGAAAAAATACTTGATTTATTAACTATATATATTGGCGAAACTTTTAGAAAACATATAGGAGGGAAGTGGTTTATGGACTTAGATGATAAAGAAAATGCATATTATCATATGCCAGTTTTAAAAAGTCCTAATTATAAAGGTGAAATATACAAGGCTCCCAGAACTTTTGCAACCGCATGTATACCAAGAAAAAAAGGAAATTACATTAGTACTATATTAAAAAATAATATGGAAGATATGAATATTCCTTTTGGCTGATAATTAAAAAAAAGTGTTTCTGACTGAAACACTTTTTTATTAAGTGAGATTTACTATGTAACAGAAGATGGGATTTTGGTGCATAATGGGTATGCAAGTGTTGATGAATTAAAAAGGTAGAAGATTTACTGGAGTAACGGCTAATCCAAACGGTGGATTTAATTTATACAAATAGTGATGCTTTATACCCTGTAAAGCCAGGACAGAAAAATATAGTACCAATATATTCTGGTGACTATAAAACAGATTTTGGAGCTGCAAGTATGGCTGCGTTAGGACAAAAAAGCACTCCATAAGGTTATGTGTGGCATCATTTAGATGATTATGATCCTAAAACTAAACAGGAACTATGCAATTGGTAAAACGGACTGCACATAATGGAATTTCAAATGTTGGAGGATATAGTCAATATAAAGTAGCTCCAGGTAAATCATACACTTTTAAAACTTGGTAAAAAATAATAATCATGGAATTTGAACAAGCAGAACAGCAATTAACCATCAATAGATAATTATTGTACAATTGAAAATTTAGAAGTTTACTACTATATTAACGATTGTTATTTATGTATATTTTCATTTGGAGAATATCAACCTTCTCGATATATGTTATTTTTAGAAAGCATTTGGGAATTAAAATCCTATATTAATTACAACTATTTAGAAATATCATTATAATCCGCCGCCATTACTATCTTTAATACCGACGTAAAGGATACTACTTAAATTAAAGCCTAAAAAAGAGGGCAAAGTTGATGCGTATGAAGATAAAGAACAGAAAAAATCCCTAGCGATTTCAACTTTAGAACAATGCTAAAACCATAACTTGAAAGTTTGTGAATAAAAAAGAGCACCTTGGCAGTTCTCTTTTACTATTTAAAAATTAGGCATTTTTGCTTCGTGATATTCTCGTAGAAGGTTTTTGAAAACTGTTTCCACAGGTAAAATGTCATCAATAAGCGCTGAAACCTGACCGATTTCCAACTCTCCATTTTCCAAGTCACCTTCAAACATTCCTTTTTTTGCTCTTGCGCGTCCTAAGGTGAGCTTCAGAGCTTCTACATCCCTACCCGACTGATAAATGGCTTCTAATTCATGGAAAAATTTGTTCTTTACCATTCGTACAGGTGCTAATTCTTTTAAAGTAAGGTGCGTATCGCCCTCATTGAGATTGACGATCATATTTTTCCAGTCTGAATGAGAACTGGCTTCCTTAGTGGCTGCAAAACGACTTCCGATCTGCACGCCATCTGCGCCCAAAATCATGGCCGCCTTTATTTGAGCTCCCGTTGCAATACCTCCTGCCGAAATTAATGGTTTAGAGATGTGTTTTTTAACATTGGGAATTAAGCAGAATGTAGTGGTTTCATCTCTTCCGTTATGTCCACCCGCTTCGAAACCTTCAGCAACAATGGCATCAACTCCCGCATCTTCACATTTTATTGCAAATTTGGTTGAAGAAACTACATGAGCTACCTTCAGACCTTCTTTTTGTAGGGTTTCGGTGTATGTTTTAGGGTTTCCCGCTGATGTGAATACAATCTTTACACCTTCCTCCAAAATAATCTGTATAATTTCTTCCAAATTGGGATACAACATCGGTACGTTTACACCAAATGGTTTATCTGTCGCTTTTTTACATTTTTGGATGTTTTCTCTTAAAATATCTGGATACATACTTCCAGCACCAATAAGCCCCAGACCACCGTTATTAGATACTGCTGAAGCCAGCCTCCAGCCAGAGTGCCAAATCATTCCACCCTGAATAATTGGATAAGAGATGTTGAAGAGTTGTGTTATCTTATTGTGGTTTTCACTGTAGATTTTTTCAGCGATCCCGAAATGTATAAAGTTGCTCATGTGGGTAAAAATAATGATATTTATTAATAACTACAAGTGTTTTTAAAGTTTGGGAAGAGTATATAAATTCATATTTATTTTTCCTCGGTATCTATTAATAGTAGATTGCTGATGAATGATTTTTTGTTAATGTAAGGTTCTTATATTGCATTAGCGATTGCAGCGGCATCCTTTTTTTGTTTTGATTGGGGGCGGCGGCTTAGCCGCCTCCCCCAATCAAAACAAAAAAAGATATAGCGGAAAGCGCGACCCTAGCTAAGGCAAATGCGCAGGAAGGGAATGCCCAAAAAAAATCCTTCAGAAAAATCTGAAGGATGATGTTTATTTTGAAAGCGAACTTTTTTTCCAGTCGTCTTTAAAGTTACAGTCGTTATACCTCTTGTCTACTGAGATGAATACTGTAGGAATTCTAGAATTGATCCATTTGTCTACCACCTCCCCTTTCTTCTTATTCATGGCGTACTGCTTAATTCTGTCGTAATCGGTTTCCAAAGACATGGTATGTTCTGGAATTACGTTTTCCATTTTGATGATTTTCACTACTTTTCTAGCGTTATCAGGTCCTCTGGACTCATCATCTAAATGTTCAAAAGCTGTTGTAATATCACCTTTATTTAAACCAGCCAATTCGTAGCTTATTGCACCAGGAATACTTGCTCTTTCAATTTTATCTGAACCATCGGCTCCAGGGATAATACCAGCGTTGAATTTTGTTCTCTTATCATCTGAGAATTTAAAAGCTGCATCTTTAAAAGTCATTTTACCATCCAGAATTAAAGTACGGATGCTGTCTAATTTCACTTCTGCAGTTTTTATCTCCTCAGCCGTAGGAACCGCTTTTAGAAGGATATGCTTTGCATCGTACATTTTACCAGATTTTTTCACCAACTGAATGATGTGAAAACCATATTCTGATTCTATAGGATTGGAAATTTCACCTTCTTGCAAGTTTAAAGCTGCTGCCTCGAACGGCTTCACCATCTGTCCTTTACTGATATTTTTATACAAACCACCATTCGCTGCACTTCCTGGATCTTCAGAATAAATTCTTGCCTGACTCTCGAAAGTTTCACCTGCTGCAATATCCGCTTTTATTTTTTTCAATCTATCAATCAACTCCTGTTTGTGAGCTTCCGTAAGTTGGGGATACATCATAATTTGCGCCAGCGTCACCTCATCTTTTACTGCCGGAAACTGTGTTTTGTAGGTGTTGAAAAAATCGGTAACTTCATTAGGCGTAACGTCTAATTTTTCAGTGATACGTGCCACTTTTGCCTGTCCATAATAAGAATCGGTATCAATTTTTTCGATTGCATTTTTCATTTCGTAAGAGGTACGAAATTTATAAGCCGCCAACATTGCCTTCTCATCTGGGAAAGATTGCAGCATCTGCTTGTACTTGGCATCAGCCGTTTCTTTAATTGCTGCCGAACGGTTTTCAATAAGTGTATCTCTTTTTGCTTCATAAACCAATAACTTATTGGAAAGCAGATTTTCTAAAAATTCACATCTATCTGCATTGGCAGCTCCTTGCTGTTTTGCGTAGTTCAATTGCTCATTAACATCAGATTCCAGAACAATTTCGTCACCAATAACTGCTGCAATACCATCTACCAAATCTCCCGACTGAAGCTGCGCCTTTGAAAACGCAGATAAACACAGGAAAATACCCAATAGAAAAGTGATTTTTATTTTATGTATCATGTTAGATTTTTAATCAAGTTGCAAATATAAAATTCTCCACGAATTTTATTCAATTTTTTATTATAAATATTTCTTAAAAGGTATTTATTATTAGACTTCTACATTAAAAGTCGTCAATTCCTTAAACTGCTGAAGTCTCTCGGAAATTTCTTCAAATTTTACTTCCTCCAGTCTTTCAGTTCCGAATTTTTCCACAGTGAAAGAAGCCATGGCGGAACCCATAAGAATTGCAGATTTCATGGTTTCAAAATCAAAATTTCCTTTTTTTGCTAAGTATGCAGCGAAACCACCCGCAAAAGTATCTCCTGCACCAGTAGGATCGAAAACATCTTCTAAAGGCAGTGCAGGAATCGCAAATATTTTATTATCAAAGAAAAGGAGTGCACCATGTTCACCTTTTTTAATGATCACATATTTAGGACCCATTGTATGTATTTTTTTAGCTGCTTTTACCAAAGAATATTCACCCGAAAGTTGTCTAGCCTCTTCATCATTAATGGTAATAACATCTGTTTTGGCGACCATCTCCATTAAGATGTCCCATGCAGAATCCATCCAGAAATTCATGGTATCCAAAATAACTAATTTGGGACGTTGCTTCATTTTTTCTAAAACCGAAAGCTGAACACCAGGATGAAGATTTCCCAATAGCAAAATTTCAGCATCTTGCATAGAATCTGGAATCTTTGGATCGAAATTTTCTAAAACGTTTACTTCTGTCACCAAGGTATCACGGGAGTTCAAATCGTTGTGGTATTTACCTGCCCAAAAGAATGTTTTTCCTTCTTTTACTATTTCGATACCGTCTATATTGATTTTTCTGTCTGTGAACATATCCAGATGTTCCTGAGGAAAATCGCCTCCTACTACAGAAACTATTCCTGAATCTACCCCTAAAGTAGAGGCTGCAATACCAATATAAGTGGCAGCACCACCCAAGATTTTATCTGTTTTTCCGAAAGGCGTTTCAATAGCGTCGAACGCAACGCTTCCTACAACTAGTAATTTCATATTTAGAATATAATATTTATCAAAATTTAGATTATTTTGTCCACTCGAAAGTATCCAACAAGTGAAGCAAGTCTTTTTTTACATAATCCACGGCTGGTGCTAAAGAATCTGGCTTAGGACGTGTATTGAAGTACAAATAGGCCGAAACGAAATTTTTGGTACTGTCCGTTGCATAAAACTGCAAATTGGAAGCACTCTGGCCTTTAAGTTCATAGAAATTCCCAAAAACTTTTTTCTCAGGATATTCAAATGATTTGGTGTCTATGGAACTGGCTTTAATGGTATGTTCATACACCATTTTTTCGGATTCTCTAATGTGCTCAGCAAAATCGTTCTGAATAGGAAAATAGGTTACGAAAAGCTTGGCTTTCATCTTCGGATAGTTGATGTAGAACCAGCACGGTTTTTTACCATTGGTTACTGTTGCATATTTTGAGATTTCAAAAGAATAACCACAATTGCTGTCAAATTTCTGATATTGTGGCTGTGGATATTCCAAACGCAATTCGCCATAGGGTTTTGGTTGGGTATCCTTATTACAAGAAACAGTACACAAAATAATAAAAGAGAATAAAAGCATCCTAATCATGCTGCAAAAATACAAATTTGATTTCAGATTCCTTACAACTTATTTAGAAGCTCTTATTAGTCGCAAAACACCACTTTACTATCAAACTCAATATTTATCTTTCCATTTTTTCTGGAGTTCCTCTTTTATTTTCTTTTCAGTAGAATTGTTGCCAGGATGGTAAAATGTAGAATCTTTAATCTCCTCTGGTAAAAAATCCTGATTGACGAAATTACCATCATACGAATGCGCATATTTATATTCTTTACCATAATCCAAATCTTTCATCAATTTAGTAGGTGCATTTCTCAAATGTAGTGGAACAGGTAGGTTTCCGGTTTTTTTCACGAAGGCCATTGCATCATTAATGGCTGCATACGCCGAATTGCTTTTAGGGGATACCGCTAAATAGATGGCAGTTTCACTTAAAATAATGCGTGCTTCAGGATTTCCGATTACATTAATAGCTTGGAAACAATTATTGGCGACGACCAATGCATTTGGATTGGCTAAACCTATATCTTCAGAAGCTAAAATCAATAACCTGCGAGCAATAAATTTAATATCTTCACCTCCAACAAGCATTCTCGCCAGCCAATACACTGCGCCATTGGGGTCACTCCCTCGGATGGATTTGATAAAGGCAGAAATAATATCGTAATGCTGTTCTCCATTTTTATCATAGATGGCCATGGTTTCTTGCAAAACCTCCATTACTTCATTGTTCCCGATTTTTTTTTGCTTGGAATTTTTAAATTGATTGAGGACTAACTCTACAGAATTTATCAGTTTTCTTGCATCTCCTCCCGAATATTGGATAAATGCTTCCTTTTCTTTTATTTCGAAATCAGTTTTTTCATCTGTATTGAATCTTAAGAGCGCGGTATCTATTAATTCTTCGAGTTTTTCATACGTCAGTGATTTTAAAACATAAACCTGACTTCGAGAAAGCAACGCAGACACCACTTCAAAACTTGGATTTTCTGTAGTAGCACCAATTAAAACAATCCAACCCTTTTCCACAGCATGGAGCAATGAGTCTTGTTGAGATTTATTAAAACGATGAATTTCATCAATAAATAAAATGGGAGATTTTCCTGAGAACAAATTCTGTTTTTTAGCTTCATCAATTACATCTCGGACATCTTTTACACCTGAAGAAACAGCCGAAAGTTTATAAAATTTTCTACCCGATTTTTCAGATATAATCTCTGCAAGAGTCGTTTTACCTGTTCCTGGCGGTCCCCAAAAAATCAATGAATTGAGCGCGTCATTTTCAAGCATTTTTCGGATGGTTCCTTTTTGATTGGTAAGATGCTCCTGGCCTAAAACTTCATCTAAAGTTTTAGGTCTTAATTTTTCGGCTAAAGGAATATTCTGGCTCAAAAGATTTTAATTTTATAATTGTTTTGGTGTTGAAAAACTATGAAATTAGAAAAAATTATATTACGCTACAAAGTATAGGCAAATTTAAACTTATTTTGATTTTTTTACTCTATTTTTGCATGGTTTTGAAACTCAATTTCAATCATATCATTACTTTTCCCTTGGTATTTTTAGTAAAAATTTACCAATGGGGAATTTCACCATTACTTCCAAAAAACTGTCGGTACGAGCCTACATGTTCTCATTATATGGTAGAAGCATTGCAAACACATGGCATTTTTAAAGGATTATGGTTGGGGATAAAAAGAATTGCAAGATGCCATCCTTGGGGAGGAAGTGGTTATGATCCCGTTCCAAAAAAATGTAAACATTAAATAAATATAATTTTCGATGAAGTTTTTAACTAAATTCTATTGCATATTCAGCATTCTTTTGATGCATGTAGCATTTGCTCAAAATGTGAAAGACGGACTGTCTGATGGCAATTTAAACATCAATGGAAAGCAAATTCCAGTAAAAATTTTCTCTACAACAAATTATGGAGATTTTGCAGATTTTTCTGGTGAGCCCAAAAATAATAATTCTTTGGTCATTCTGAATTCAACTCTGAATGAGTATGCAAAGACACCTGCTTTTGTGAGCTATAAAGCTTCGAGGTATGAAGTATTAGACAAAAATTTTCAGCCTGTAAAAGAGGATCAATCGCAAGATTTTAAGTATTTATTTAAACCATTAAATGCAGAAGACCAGATACAAGCCGGAAGCAAAGTGAAGTTGGATACTTCTTTTACCATTTGGGATCCACGTCCGGGAATACAAATAGGTTCTTTTACGCTTCATTTTTACAGCTTGATGTTCGTAATTGCATTTGGGTTAGGTTATGTCATCATGTCCAGAATTTTTAAGATAGATAATGTTAACCAAAAGTATTTGGAGCCACTATTCACCTGGACTTTGGTGGGAACTATCTTAGGAGCAAGACTCGGACACGTGATTTTTTATCAGCCAGAACTTTTTAAACAGGATTTTTGGTCTATTTTTTTACCTATTCAGACCAAACCTGAATTTAAATTCACAGGATTTTCGGGTTTAGCAAGTCATGGTGCTACGATTGCTGTAATCCTCACAACCCTCTATTATTCTTATAAAATCATTAAGAAAAATCCTCTTTGGGTACTAGACAGAGTGGGTATTGTAGTAGCTCTTGGTGGTGCTTTCGTAAGACTTGGTAATTTTTTCAATTCCGAAATTATAGGTAAACCTGCAGGCCATTCTCCTTTTGCCATTTTCTTCCCTCAACAAAGCAGTGAATACGGAATTACGGTTCCAAGGTATCCAACCCAATTGTTTGAGGCTGCCGGTTATGTGTTATTATTTATTCTCCTTTGGATACTTTATAGAAAAACGAACAAGAAATACCAGCAAGGTTGGTTGTTTGGATTGTTTTTTATCATCCTTTGGGCAATCCGATTTTTCGTGGAATTTTTGAAAGAACCTCAAGGAGATGAGTTTATACAAATTGGTGGACTGAATACTGGTCAGGTGCTATCCATTCCTTTCATGATTGCCGGTTTGGTGATTATGGTACTATCCAAAAATTACAAGATTACGCAAGCGGAAAATGAAAAACCTGAATAATACTTTGGTTTTAGTTTTAAGTACGTATTAGATTTTAAAAATCACAAATAAAAAATAAAAAAGGGTTTCGGCGCCTGCGGCGCCGAAACCCTTTTTTATTTTGTAGATTACAGATTATGGATAAGGGGCGATCTCCACTTCTAAACCTTCCAAAGCATCGGTAATATACAACTGACAACCTAATCTGCTCTTGTCTTGCACATGAAAAGCTTCCGCAAGCATGGCATCCTCTTCCGAATCCATTGGTGGCAACTGATCTTCACCCTCTAGTACATAAACCTGACAAGAAGCACACATCGCCATCCCTCCACAAACACCTATTGTGCCTTCTTCCGCTAATTCGTAGGAACGAATTACTTCCATTAAATTCATAGACATATCGGTAGGCGCTAAAACCTCGTGCAGAACACCTTCCCTGTCTATTATTTTTAAATTAATATCGCTCATATTTTGACAATAGATTTTAGGATTAGTCGATTTTTTTAACCACAGCTTTTTCCGCTTCTTTTCGGCTTCCATCAAAACCATCTACACCACTAACAGTAGTATACTTTAACACGAATTTTTTACCAGGGTTAAGTCGGTTATATACACTCTGACACATTAATGTAGCTTCATGGAAACCACATAATATCAATTTTAATTTACCTGGATAAGTATTGATATCTCCTATTGCATAAACACCATTGATATTAGTTTGATAATCCAATGCATTATTAACTACAATCGCATTTTTTTCGATATCCAATCCCCAATTAGCAATATCTCCCAGCTTTGGTGTTAAACCAAACAATGGAATAAAGTAATCCGTCTGTATATCTACAGCATCCTCACCTTCTTTTTCAACTGTAATTGCTTCTACCTTACCATTTCCTTTTATGGCCGTAACTTCAGCAGGGGTAATTAATTTTATTTTTCCTTGATTTTTTAAATCCTGTACCTTTTCTACAGAATCTAGCGCGCCCCTAAATTCATTTCTTCTGTGAATCAAGGTAACTTCATCTGCAACGTTTGCCAAGAAAATGCTCCAATCCAAAGCTGAATCTCCACCACCAGCAATTACAACCTTCTTACCTCTGAAATGCTCAGGTTCTTTAATGAAGTATTCCAAACCTTTTTCCTCGTATTCGGCAATATTTTCAATCGTGGGTTTTCTTGGTTCAAAAGTTCCTAAACCTCCAGCAATAGCAACAGCTTTAGCTCTATGAACTTTACCTTTATTGGTAATAACTTCAAACCACTCTTCATCCACTTTAGTAAGCGTAACTGCAGTTTCCCCTAACGTAAACCCAGGCTGAAACTGCTTAATCTGCTCCATTAAATTATCAACCAGTTCTCCAGCATTAATAGATGGATAACCTGGAATATCGAAAATAGGTTTTTTAGGATATAACTCTGCCAATTGTCCTCCTGGCTGTGGAAGCGCATCTATAATATGGCATTTCATTTTCAGCAAGCCTGCTTCAAATACTGCAAAAAGACCCGTTGGACCAGCTCCTATAATCAATAAATCCGTTGTTATCATAATCGTAAAAACTTTTAATTATCTACAAATTTACGAAAATTGACATCACTGCTCTTTACATAACACCATTAAAAAGATGAGATTTATCAAAGAAACCCCTCAAAAGTCTTATACACACATTTTTACATCCCAGTTTTTGGCAATATATTTGTAAAAATCTTAGCATGAAAAAGTTGTTTTTATTTTTTGCATTTGCAATATCAGGACTATTTTTAGCGCAAATAACCAATATAGAAAACGGTGAATCTTTAACCTATAGAATACATTATGGTATTCTGAATGCTGGTTCAGCTAATCTAACAACCAAATACACTACTTATAAAGGCGTTCCTCATTTATATGTAAAAGGAACTGGTAAAACAACTGGAGCTGTAAGAGCATTTTTTAAAGTAGATGATCTTTATGAAAGTTTCATTAATACCAATACAGGACTACCGAGCTTTTACGTAAGGAATGTAAAAGAAGGCTCCTATTCTCAACATTTAGAGACGGTCTTTAATCATGGGAATCAAACGTTAATACTAACGGATAAAAAGACACCAGCCAATGGTTCTAAGGTCATCAAATCAGTAGCTGGAGTTCAAGATATGCTTTCTTGTTTTTATTATTTAAGAAGCAAAAGCAATGCTCAATTAAAAGTAGGAACAGTGATGAATATGAATGTTTGGATTGATGATGAAATGTTTCCTTTTCAGCTGAAAGTAGTGGGCACAGAAACACTTTCTACAAAATTCGGCAAGATAAACTGCCTAAAAATTATTCCATCTGTAAAGAGTGGAAGGGTTTTTAAAGAAAAAGAAGGTGTTACAATGTGGGTAACGAATGATGCCAACCATATTCCTGTTCTCTTAAAAGCGGAATTGGCCGTGGGATCATTAAAAGCCAGTATTGATGATTACAAAAATGTAAAATATCCTATTGCTTTTCAGAAGTGATAAAAAGTTAGAAAATGAAAAGAGCTGTCATTTTTATGACAGCTCTTTTTTATTGTTTTGTATTATAAACCTTTAAACTGGTTCAGCATTCTCACATCATTTTCAAAAAACATTCTGATGTCGCTCATTTGATAAAGAAGCATTACAATTCTTTCGATTCCCATACCAAAGGCATAACCCGAATATTTATCAGGATCGATATTTACATTCTGTAAAACTGCTGGATCCACCATTCCACACCCCATAATCTCTAGCCAACCAGTCCCTTTTGTAATTCTGTAATCGGTTTCTGAATTCAAACCCCAATACACATCTATCTCGGCACTAGGTTCTGTGAAAGGAAAATATGATGGTCTTAATCTGATTTTTGATTTGCCAAAAAGTTCGGTAGTAAAAAACTGTATGGTTTGTTTTAAATCCGCAAAACTTACATTTTCATCAATATACAAACCTTCAATCTGGTGGAAAATGCAGTGTGAACGCGAAGAAATAGCCTCGTTTCTGAAAACCCTACCCGGCGAAAGAATTCTGATCGGTGGCTGGTTTTCTTCCATATACCTGATCTGTACTGAGGAAGTATGCGTTCTCAATAAAACATCTGGATTCGACTCGATGAAAAATGTATCTTGCATATCTCTGGCAGGGTGGTATTCTGGAAGATTCAAGGCTGTAAAATTATGCCAATCATCCTCAATTTCAGGACCGTCTGCCACTGCAAAACCAATAGATTTAAAGATCTCAATAATTCTGTTCTTCACTAAATTGATCGGATGTCTTGAACCCAACTCCATTGCGAAACCAGGTCTTGTAAAATCTTCTTTTTCAGTAATAATGGAAGATGCAGAAGCATTTTTCAACTCATCAAGCTTAGCTGCAACAGCTTGTTTTAATGAATTGATTTTTTGTCCAAAATCTTTTTTATGCTCATTAGGAACCTCTTTAAATTTTTCAAAAAAATCATTTAAAATTCCTTTTTTACTGTTAAATTTTATTCGAAAATTTTCTATTTCATCCTTTTGGGTGGACTGGAAATTGTTCACTTCTACCAAAAGTTCCTCAATCTTTTCTAACATAGATCTTTTTATTTCTATTGTCTTGCAAAAATACAATTAAAAGTTGTAATGGGATATAAAAAATCCGCTTCAATTTTCATGAAACGGATTCTTATTTTTACCTCAAACTGAATGTTTATTTCTTTTCAAAAGCTTTCACATTAATCTGAAGGGTGATCTCATTTTTAATGACTCCATTTTCTGCTGGAGCTTGGAATTTTACTCCAAAATCTTCTCTATTGATATCTTTTTGTTCCGAAGCAATTGAAACCTCACCATCTTTCACATTCACATTAGCCTTGAACTGCGCAGGCTTTGTAATTCCTTTAATAGTAAGATTACCTTCTAAAAGGGTATTAAAATCACCTTCCGCAGCAGGCGTTACTTTTGTGATCTCAAAAGAAGCAGTTGGGAATTTTTCTACATCAAAAAAATCTGCACTTTTTAAGTGTCCGTTCAGTTTTGCTTGGTTTTCTTTATCATCTTTTAAATCCTCTGCATTTAGAGAAGCCATATTGGCAACAAATTTACCGCTTTCCAATTTGCCATCTTTAACGGTGATATCACCACTCTCAAACTTGATAGAACCAAAGTGACTTGTATTTTCGGTCTTGAAAATTTTGTAACCCTTCCATTCTACCTTAGAGTTCATGGTATCCACCACATACTGAGCACCTTCTTTTGTAGTAACCACTTCAGTGTGTTCGCTTGTTACTGGTTTTTCTTTTTTACAAGAGATTACCGTTGCAGCAAACAAAATAGGCAGTAATCCTACGAAAATCTTTTTTCTCATAATCTTTTTTTTAAAATTTTGATGCGAATTTACTAAAATTATTTTTGGCGTAAGGCTCCAAAATCGGTTATTATACAACATTTCTGCATATTCATACACCCTTTGCAAATTATTAAAGAAACAAAACAATAAAAATTCACTTCAAAAGATTATTTTTGTGATATGCTCTTAGATATCCAACAATTATCATTTTCGTACAGTCTGGAAAAACCGCTCTTTCAAGATTTAAATCTGCAAATTTCAGAGGGAAAGATTACTGCTATTGCAGGTGAAAGTGGATGTGGAAAATCTACCCTATTGAATCTCATTTATGGATTGCTGAATTGGGATAACGGAGAAATTATCTTTGATGGCAGAAAACTTCTGGGGCCAAAAGGAAATTTGGTTCCTGGAGAGCCGCAAATGAAGCATGTTGCCCAAAATTTTGATTTGATGCCTTATGCGACTGTAGCGGAAAACGTGGGAAAATTTATTTCTAATATTCATCTTCAAGCAAAAAAAGAAAAAGTAAGTCAACTTTTGGAAGTGGTAGGTATGGAAGAATTTGCCAACGTACTTCCAAAAAATCTAAGCGGAGGGCAACAACAGCGTGTGGCTATAGCAAGGGCACTTTCGGTGACGCCTAAAATACTTTTACTGGATGAGCCTTTCAGTCAGCTCGATTATTCAAGAAAGATACAATTGCGAGAAAGCCTGCTGGAGTTTATTAAAAAGGAAAAAATTTCTTTATTGATCTCAACACACGAGGTTCAGGACATCATGCCTTGGTTGGATCAAATCATTATCTTACAAAATGGGAAAATAATACAGGACAGCACACCTGAAATGGCTTTCAAAAACCCAATAAATCATTACGTTGCCGAACTTTTTGGAGAGGTAAATGTATTTTCGGATGAAGAAAAAGAGAAATTTGGACTTCGAAAGAATTTTTGGTTTCCCACAGAAATTCAAATTTCCCAATATGGAGTGGACGCTCAAGTAATTGAAAGTTTATTCGCTGGAAATTACTACTGGACAAAAATCTCTCTTTACAACAAGAATCTTATACTATATACGCAGCATAAAGCAGATAATAGCATCAAGATTTCATTTGAAAATTGAGAATCTTATTAAAATAATTCGTTATTATTAGTTTGTGGATAACTTTCACATCAGTTTTCCACTTTATTTCACAAAAAACTTCTATATTTGTTCTACACCCAATCATAAAAAAACAAGGAAACTTTTGGTTAATTCTCTTTCTGCCTTTACTGGTGTTATTAGCTTTAGCAATACACCAACGGAAGATTACCCTGTCCAAATTTTTCCTTTTTTTATGCCTTTTTCACAAATTCAGATTTTAAGGCCATAG
Organism: Bacteroidota bacterium; assembly: GCA_023458535.1. Taxonomy (GTDB): domain Bacteria; phylum Bacteroidota; class Bacteroidia; order Flavobacteriales; family Weeksellaceae; genus Chryseobacterium. Next base: position 31,379 of record JAEWYW010000062.1, on the reverse strand, counting down.
CGCCAAAACCATCAATTTTACAATCGATATTGTGGTCACTGTCAGGACGCAAACGGATATTTTTCACCTTTGTACCCGCTTTTACTGGCTTTGGAGCTCCCTTTACAGGTAAATCTTTTACCACTACTACAGAATCTCCATCTTGAAGTTCATTACCATTGGCATCCAATATCTTTCCTGTGTCCTCCACATCGTCTGGGTTCCACTCATAAAAACATTGTGAACATACCATTAAATTATCACTCTCATAGGTAAACTCCGATTGACATTTCGGACAAAGTACAGTATCACTCATAACTTAATTTTTCACAAAGATAAGTTTTTAAAAAATCTTTATTGATGGTACAGACTTTAGATGACGACATCCCTAGTCATCAATTAACACTTTTTTTGCTTTCTAAATAACACTACTTTTGCAATCTGAAAGCATTTAATACATCCACAATGGAACTTATCCACAGAAACTTACTTATTGGTATCCACGACTGTCTGCAAGAAACTTTTTTTGAGAAAAATAAATACGCAGATAAAGTGATAGAAAGATTATTAAAATCTCACAAAAAATGGGGAAGCCAAGACAGAGCCGTAGTTTCTGAAATTTTCTACAATATCATCCGTTGGAAAAAACGTTTGGAATATTACATGGGTGAAGGCGTGAAACCAGGAAACATTTACAAACTTATCCTTGCCTATTTGCTTTGGACCAAAACGCATTATAAAAAATTTGAAGAATTTGACGGAATAAAAGTTGCGGATATTCTTAATAAATTAAAGAAGAATACAGTTCCCACAAAAGCCATCGAACATTCAATTCCTGATTGGTTAGCGGAAACCTTGGAGAAAGAATTGGGAAGCAAGTGGGAAAAGGAAATTATTGCACTTAACGAACTTGCTCCTACCGTATTAAGAGCAAATACACTGAAAACAACTGTAAAGGAACTCGTTTCGGATCTTCATGATGAGAATGTGGAATCTTTCAGCATAAAAGGATTTCCAGATGCCGTACAATTGGAGGAAAAGAAAAATGTCTTCCTTACTACAGCTTTTAAAGAGGGCTTATTTGAGGTTCAAGATGCTTCTTCACAAAAAATTGGTTATTTTCTTGATGTAAAAGAAGGACAAAGGGTTGTTGACGCATGTGCTGGTGCTGGTGGAAAAACATTACACATCGCATCTTTAATGAAAAATAAAGGTCAAATTGTAGCGTTGGATATTTTCAACTGGAAACTTGCAGAACTTAAAAGGAGAGCAAAACGTGCAGGTGCTCATAATATTGAGACCCGACTGATTGATGATAACAAGGTCATCAAGCGTCTTCACAATTCTGCGGACAGATTGCTCATTGATGCGCCATGTTCTGGATTGGGAGTTTTAAAAAGAAACCCCGACAGCAAATGGAAAATAGACCAGGAATTTATCGATAGAATAAAAAAAGAGCAACAGCAGATTTTGCAGGATTATTCTAAAATGGTAAAAAAGGGTGGACAAATGGTGTATGCAACATGCTCTATCCTACCATCTGAAAACAATTTACAGGTCCAGGAATTCTTAAAAAACAATGCGAACTTCAAGTTTATTAAGGAAGAAAAGGTAATGCCTAGCGAAGGTTACGACGGGTTTTATATGGCGTTACTGGAGCGTGTTTCTTAAGTACAAGTATGTTATCTTTGTACAAACCTTTGCGTTATGTACAAAAAAATCTACTTGAGTCTTTTAGTTCTTGTATGTATTATTTCTTCAGCTCAGACTTACGAAATTCAGTATGTAAGTTCATCCCACGGAAAAGTACTTTCCGAGCAGTCGACTACCCTAGTTTGGGCAAATAATAAGGAAAATTACATCGTCAGTAAAAATGTAATCGATAAGAAGGCGGAACATCCCTATGAAATTACAAAAATCGAGAAACCCAGCAATACAATTATTTCCTATGCTTTTTTACAGTCAGGTGAAATTATTTCAACATCAGATAAAGAGAGTATATCAAAGCAAAATTTTGAGCTGACCTCTGAGACCAAGAAAATTTTAGGTTTTAATTGTAAAAAGGCGGTAACAAAAATCAATTCCAACACCATAGAAGTTTGGTACACCAACGATTTAAAAGTACAGGGCGGACCATCTGCCTTAGGTCAAAATTTAGGACTTGTGCTCGAAGTAGAACGCAATAAAAATTTTGCAACAACTGCAACATCCATCAAAAAAGTAAAAAAAGTCGGACTACCACTTCCCATCAATACCACACAGAATATTGATGCGCTCACCTATAAGGATTTACTTTGGAAAAGCCGATTTACAACCATAAATATCTTTAATGAAGAGATCATCAATTTTAGTGATGAGTCTAAATCTGACGCTACAATTAAAAGATATGCAAATGGCACTATTTTGCTTCGTAAAATAAAATTCCCTAATATAAAAAATGGAGATCAGGTATTTGTTGATTTAAAAGAACAGTCTAATGGTGACGCTTACGACAGAACAGGAACAGTATTTTTTATTCCACAGGATAAAGAAGTTTCATTTTTTGATGGATTAGAAAAAGGAGCTAAAACACTTCCAATTTACGAGAATGGTAATTCAAAAAAATACCAAGGCGTCGTTGCAACAAATATTTACAGTCCGGCAATAGAAATAATGCGTTTTTTCACGCCTTTTGGAGTTCAAAAATTCAATCACATCCAACTCAAAGGAAAGGAATGGCAAAGCATAAACCCGTACAGACAAGATGTTACGGAGCTTTCACCAGCATTATCCAATAAAGAAGTTTGGGTGGGTACCTTTATCGGAAATTACGACAAAGGCGGCCACAAAATAAGTCTTGAAATCACCATCCACAACAGTGAGCAAAGAAATCATAACAATAATGTTGTACTCCCGCTGTTCAATACCGTTAATATCATGGAAATGGCAGGGCAAGAATATGCAACGATGTTTGATTCAGACAAAGGCTTATTTTTAGAGTTTGATCTAAAAAAAGACCTCAACAACGCACAATTGCGTTATATAACGACTGGACATGGAGGTTGGGAAAATGGTGATGAATTTGTCCCAAAACTCAATTCTATTTATGTTGATGGAAAGTTGACACATTCTTTCATCCCTTGGAGAACAGATTGTGGATCGTACAGGCTATACAATCCCGCGACGGGAAATTTTCCCGATGGTTTATCCTCTTCAGATTACAGCAGATCCAACTGGTGCCCAGGTACGGTTACCAATCCTATATTTATTACATTAGGTGATCTTAAGGCGGGAAAACACAGCATTCAAATAAAAATACCTCAGGGGAAACCAGAAGGAAGCAGTTTTAGCGCTTGGAATGTTTCTGGAGTTCTATTGGGTACAGAATAAAAAAAACCTTCTTGCTGACGAATCAACAAGAAGGTAAAAACACAAATGATGAAAAAAAATTATTTTGAATTGCAAAGTAAAGTCAAATATTTGATAAATATCTTAACATAGAGCAATAAAAATCAAAAAAAATATTACTATATTACTTCAACTTTATTTATCACATATCAATTTAATACATTTAAACTATATCAAAATTATATTTTCAACAACTTCTTCAACAAAATCGTTTAATTTAATTCATAAAAACACATATTAATTTAATATTAACGGAATGCAAATTTGTTCATAATTCCATCATCTGTGAAATAAAGCATCAAAAATATTGGTTGACGATTATAAAAATGATTTTGTATTAGAAAACTTATTTTTTTACCTATCATTTTTAACGGAAGTAGCATTTCTTTATCAAATAAATAATTATATTTGAAATCTAAAATTCTAATATCGAAAAATGAGAAAAAACATTACTATTGTTTTAGCATTACTTACCATAAGTTTTTCCTTTGCACAGAGTAAAAATAAATATGGCGCAGTAAAGAACAGTAAAAAATTATCCACAAGTTTTAAAACGGTAAAAGAAAGTGATAAAGATGATTATTACCAACAATACTATTGGCTGACAAAAGCCGAGGAACTTGCGCAATATCCACACTTATCTAAGGTGAAGCCTGCAATTTTGTATGAGTTTGTTAAAGAAATTAATCCTGCAACGCCTACTAAAAAATTAGATGCCAGACAGAAAGAATTGCGAGCAGATTCTGAAAAAGCTTTGGACTATTTTATCTCTAGAAAAGATCTTACTAATCCTAACCTAAAATTTAATCTTGAATCTTACGTAGATCCTTCAGGAGAAAATTATTACACAGAAGTTAATCCTGAGAAAATACAAGAGCTAATGCCTAAAACATTATATACATTTTCGTCTGTTAATAAAAAAACAAGAAAAGAAAAATTATATTTTGTGTGGTTAGATGACAATAAAGGCTATAGAATTGTAAATGTAATCCCTGGTGATGATGATGAAAAATTCTATAATGCTTTAAGACGAGTGTTGCCAGATTATCAGTTTTCTACTTTTGTACCAGAAGTGGTGAAAGAAAAGAAAAATGTTAAAGGAAAAGAGAAAATTTACTATTACGTAAAACCTTTCGAGCAAAGCAATAACAACATTGAATACAGAACTGAGGACTTCAAAAAATTCGAACTCACACGATATAAAAAAGCAGGCGGTGAATGGACAGAAGTTATTAAAGATTAATATTAAAATCTTGCGACAATTCGCAAGATTTTTTTTATCTTCATATTGAATATTAGTTAACGATGTTGTAATTGTATATTAAATGTCTGCAGAAACCCAACCCAACAACGCTTCCATAAAAAAAACCTTACCGCTGATTCTTGCTACTGCCATTTTTATGCAGATGCTGGATTCTACCATTCTGAACACTTCCCTGCCTTCCATTGCAAAAGATTTGAACGAATCTCCTTTGGATATGCAAAATGCCATCATCAGTTATGTATTAACACTTGCTGTCTTCATGCCAGTGAGTGGTTTTTTAGCGGATAAATTCGGAACACGAAAAGTGTTTATATTTTCTTTGATATTGTTCAGTTTAGGCTCCCTACTCTGTTCGCTGTCACAAAGTTTAACCCATTTGGTGATTTCTCGTGTGGTACAAGGTGTTGGAGGGAGTTTGATGACACCAGTGGGGAAACTTGCGCTAATTAAAACATTTGATAAAAACGAATTGGTTAAAGCGATGAATTATGCTATTGTTCCTGCACTTATTGGTCCTGTTTTAGGTCCGTTAGTAGGTGGTTATATGGTAGATTATTTTTCGTGGCACTGGATTTTCCTGATCAATATTCCAATGGGAATCATTGGGATCATCCTGGGCTTAAAGTTTATGCCCAACTACACATCAAAAGTGCTAGATTTTGATCTGAAAGGTTTTCTCATTTTTGCAGGAGCTTCATTATTGCTATCAATTGCGTTGGAACTTTTCGGAAATTCTACCAATGTAACACCCGTTTTACTGGCTTTTACCTCGGGATTTCTATTGCTTTACTTCTATTACAAACATGCAAAAAAAGACGACCACCCTATTTTCCCATTAAATCTATTTCAGGTTCGAACTTTCCGGGTGGGAATTTTAGGGAATCTGGCAACAAGATTGGGGGTAAGCGCCGTTCCTTTATTGGTTCCATTAATGGTGCAGGTGGCTTATCAGCAAACGGCAGTAACTTCAGGTTGGATTGTTGCGCCGATGGCTCTTACAGCGATGTTTGGTAAATCTTTTGTCATTAAAATATTAAACAGGTTCGGTTATAAAAGGGTTTTAATGACCAATACTTTTATTATTGGAGTTTTAATCTGTTGCTTGGCGATACCGTCTATTCACTCATCCATTTTCTGGTATGTCCCTATACTGGCAATGATGGGATTTTTTAATTCTATACAATTTACCTCAATGAATACGATTTCCATTGCAGATCTGAGAAATTTCCAGACCAGCAGTGGCAACTCTCTGGTTTCCGTCAATCAGCAGTTGGCCATCGGTTTTGGAGTAGCTTTTGGTTTGATTATATTAAAATTATTCGAAAACAATGCAGAAATTGTAAAAAATGGTGTTCATCAGGCCTTTAGATATACTTTTGTAGTGGTAGGTTCACTCACCATATTATCCAGTTTGGTCTTCAGAAGGCTGCACATTCTAGATGGCAACAATATGAAGAGTCAGGATTAAAGGTGTCACTTTACTGCAAAGTGCTACTTATCTTACATCAATGCATAATGATTATATAGTAAGTATTTTTGTGTAATAAATTTAAATACAACACATTATGTCACAAAAAAATGTAGAAATAGTAGTATCCCCAAAACCTGCACACTTTGTAGGGGATGGTTTTAGAGTACACAATTTTATTCCGAGTGCTTATCATTTGGATATGAAAAGAATGGATCCGTTCATCATGTTTGATTACAATTCTAAATTTCATTTTAACGGAACGGAAACCCCACGGGGTGTGGGCGTACATCCACACAGAGGTTTTGAAACAGTTACCATCGCCTATCAAGGTAAAGTAGAACACCACGACAGTTCTGGTGGCGGAGGAATTATTGGGGAAGGAGATGTGCAATGGATGACGGCTGCGTCAGGAGTTTTACACAAAGAATTTCATGAAAAAGAATGGGCAAAAGAAGGCGGCATCTTCCAAATGGTGCAATTGTGGGTAAATTTGCCAGCAAAAGATAAAATGAGTCCACCAAAATATCAGGGAATAACCAATGCTGAAATGACAAAAGTGGACATGGGCGATGGAAATTTTATAGAAGTTATCGCGGGAGATTACAAAGGAAATAAAGGGCCTGCATTTACATTTACCCCGGTTAATATGATGAATGCTAAATTGAAAGCAGGTGGAAAGGCAGATTTTAGCTTTCCAGAAAATTTTAATACAGGTGCATTGGTGATTGAGGGAAATGTAAAAGTGAATGGCGAAAATGTCGCATCCGATCATTTTGTTTTATTTGAAAATAAAGGCGAAGAATTCACGCTTGAAGCCACCGAAGATGCCATTGTTTTAATCATCAGCGGCGAACCTATTAACGAGCCTATTTTCCCGCATGGTCCTTTTGTAATGAATACCAGAGAAGAAATTATTCAGGCATTTGAAGATTTTAATACAGGGAAATTCGGTTATTTAGAGGATTAAAATTTAAAAATATTTTCACAAAAATTGCTCTATAACAAGCGGCAATTTTTGTGAAAGTATTTAAGTAAAAAAGATTACAAAATCAATTAAAAAATAAAATTATGAAAGCAGAATTTGAAAATATACCTGTGGTAAAAAACGAAGAAAAAGAACGCTTCGAAATTGAAGTAAATGGATTGTTTGCATTTATAGACTATAAAGAAACTTCTGAAAACATCGCCTTAGTACATACCGAAGTTGAACCTGGATTGGAAGGTACGGGTGCTGCCGCAGCAGTTGTGGAAAAAACATTGAATTTCATTAAAAGCTCTGGAAAAAAATTACTGCCTTATTGTCCGTACGTCTTTGGGTACATTAAAAAACATCCTGAATGGAAATCTATTGTAAGTGAGAAATTTCCTAAATTTAATGAGTTATAAATTTAATTGAAAGAAAATGTCAAACATTGGATTAATTATAGAAGAAAAAGCAGCAGATATTGGAAACTTTTTAGTGGGAAGACTGTTGCCTTTCAGAGAAAAAAGAGCTGTGGGACCTTTTGTTTTTATCGATCATATGGGACCTGCCTTGCTTAAAGAATATCAGAATCTGGATGTTCCTCCTCATCCGCATATTGGGCTTTCAACTTTAACCTATCTTTTTCAAGGTTCTATTTTTCATCGAGACAGTTTGGGAAGTGCAATCGAGATAAAACCAGGCGCCGTTAATTGGATGACTGCGGGAAAAGGAGTTGTACATTCAGAAAGAACACCAGAATATTTACGAACCACAGATAAATCATTGCATGGTTTTCAAATTTGGGTAGGTCTTCCTAAGGAATTGGAACAAACCGAACCATCATTTCATCACACCGAAGCAGACGACATCCCCACTTGGACGGAAAATGGCGTGGATTATAAACTCATTGCTGGTGAAGCATTTGGAAGAAAGTCCCCTGTTCCTGTTCACAGTCCGTTATTTTTCATTGAAATAAAGACGAAAGAAAAAACCAAAATAAGCATAGGCAATGAACTCTTCGGTGAAGCTGCCATGTATGTTCTAGACGGCACCGTAAATATTGAAGGAAATGATTACGGATCTAAACAATTGCTCATCGCTAAAAATGCCACGCTTTGTGAGTTTGAGATGAACGAAAATACGACAGTTTATATTTTTGGAGGTGAACCTTTTGAGGAGGAGCGTTTTATATTCTGGAATTTTGTAAATTCAGATAAAGAGGTAATAGAACAGGCCAAAATAAACTGGAATGATCAAAATCACGATGCTTTTCCTTTGGTGCCAGGTGATGATGAAGAATTTGTTCCGCTTCCGAAAGCAGTATTAAATAGAAAATAAATACAAGAAAAAACTAATGACTACAGGACGTTTAGAGGCGTTTAGTGATGGTGTATTAGCCATCATCATTACCATTATGGTGTTAGAACTAAAGGTGCCAGAAGGCAGTTCTTGGGCAAGTTTAAAACCTCTTGTTCCAAAATTTCTCTCGTATATATTCAGTTTTATATATGTGGGAATTTATTGGAATAACCATCATCATTTATTTCAGGCCATAGGAAAAGTAAATGGTAAAATTCTTTGGGCCAATCTTCATTTATTATTTTGGCTGTCTTTAACGCCAGTTACCACCTATTGGATTGGTGAAACCAACTTTGCGAGTACGCCCGTAGCTGTTTATGGCATTGTATTAATTATGAACGCAATTGCCTATACCATTTTGGAATATGTCGCTATAAAAAGCGAAGGCACAGCATCTTTACTGAATGAAGCTATACAATCGAACAAAAAAGAAATTTTCTCATTATTCTGCTATGTTGCGGGTATTGTTGCCTCATTTTATTATCCCTATTTAGGTATAGGATTGTATTATTTAGTAGCGATTATATGGTTGGTTCCTGATTTAAGAATTGAAAAACACCTCAAAAAATAAAAAGAATGGAAAAAGTTCACAAATACCCTAACAAAAAAATTACTGTAGTTTGGAAACCTGAAAAATGCATCCACTCGGGAATCTGCGTTAAAAATCTTCCCAATGTGTATCATCCAAAAGAAAAACCATGGATAACTCCAGAAAATGCCACGGATGAACAATTAATGGAGCAAATCGACAAATGTCCTTCTGGAGCTTTAACCTACGAAAAAAATAATCAAGAGTAAATACATGTCTGCAACCATAAGAGCCTCTTTGGGCAAAGAAAATTATTATACAGAAATTACTGCGGGAGAAAATACTATTATATCCGACGAACCTTTGGATATTGGCGGCCAAAATAAAGGTTTGAAGCCTTCCGAACTATTGGCCTCATCATTGGCAAGCTGCACTGCTATTACTTTAAAAATGTATATTGACAGAAAGGGCTGGACTGCCGATAAAATAAATATTAGAGTGGAAATGGATGACCCCAATGCAGAAAAGGTAACTAAAATAACAAGAGATATTCAGTTTGAAGGCGCTCATTTTTCCGAAGAGCAAATTGCTAGACTTTTTAAAATAGCTGATGCCTGCCCCATTCATAAAATTCTTGTTGGAAACACAGAAATACATACACAACTAAAATAATTACATATGCTGACAATTGAAAGAAAAGACTATGGGCACAAAGGTGCATTTTTCGCCATCATGGACGAAAGAAAAGCGGGTGAAATGACCTACTCTATGGCTGACAATAAAATGATTATCGACCATACGGAGGTTGAGCCTGCATATAACGGTAAAGGAATTGGGAAAGATCTCGTTTTTGCTGCTGTAGATTTTGCAAGAAAAGAAAACTATAAAATCATCCCACTTTGTCCTTTTGCCAATGCTACTTTTAAAAAGAATCCTGAAATTCAGGATGTCCTCAGTTAAAAGTTTTTAAAAAAATAGTATCAACAAACCCTTTTTGAGATAAAAACTCAGAAAGGGTTTTCTTTTGTTACAACATTAGAAAAACTATATTTGTGAAAATTTAAAAATAGCTATGTCGCCAATTGTATTACTGCTCATCATTATAGCATATTTCGGTCTCCTTCTTTGGGTAGCCTACAGAACAGGAAAAGGAAGTGATAACGACAGTTTCTTTATCGGAAACAGGAAAAGCAATTGGATGCTTGTTGCCTTTGGAATGATTGGCACCTCACTCTCTGGGGTTACTTTTGTGAGTGTACCAGGCGCCGTCGGTAAAGACGGTTTCACCTACATGCAGATTACGTTGGGTTATCTCATTGGTTATATTGTCATAGCTTATATCCTACTCCCCCTCTACTATCGCTTAAAACTGACTTCTATTTACGGCTATTTGCAGCAAAGAATGGGACAAATGTCTTATAAATCTGGTGCATGGATATTTATTGTTTCTCGTTTGGTGGGTGCCACCGCTCGTTTGTATCTGGTGGTGAATATTCTGCAGATGAGTATTCTAGAAAGCTTGGGAGTACCATTTATTGTTACCACTTTGGTTATTCTAGGAATGATTATCCTTTATACCTATGAAGGTGGGGTAAAAACCATTGTTTGGACAGACACTCTTCAAACCAGTTGTATGCTCTTAGGACTGGTGATTTGCACGGTGTACATGCTGAATCATTTAGATTTAAATGTGGGTGAAAGTTTAACTGCAATGAACGAACAGGGTTTCACGAAAATGTTTGGGACAGATCCCAACGAAAAAAGTTTTTTCATTAAACAAATATTAGCAGGTGCGTTCATCACCATTACCATGACGGGGATTGACCAAGAGATGATGCAAAAATCTCTTTCAGTAACCAACCTTAAAGATTCGCAGAAGAACATGGTAACTCTGGGCTTTATCATGGTGGGAGTGATAGGATTGTTCCTTTACATGGGTGGTTTATTGCATTTGTATGGTGGACAGGAGCATGTGGCAAGTTCAGGAGATCAATTATTTCCAGATATTGCGCTCAACCATATGCCTGGGTTTATTTCCATCATTTTTATTATTGCATTAATTTCCGCATTGTTCCCAAGTGCTGATGGCGCAATGACGGCTTTAACATCTTCTTTATGCATTGATATTTTTGGTTTGAAAGAGAAAAACTGGGAAGATAAAAAGAAAGAAAGATTTAGAAAAAATATCCACTTAATTGTTGCAGCTTCATTTCTGGTAATGGTGGTAATTTTCAAGATTATTGACGATAAATCGATGATTGGTTTAATCTTAAAGTTAGCTGGATTTACGTACGGACCGCTTTTAGGTCTATTTGCATTCGGAATTTTCACAAAATATAAGGTGAATGATCAGTTGGTTCCTTACATCTGTATTGCAGCTCCTCTTATCTCATTTTTCATAGATAAATATCAAGAAAAGATATTCGGAAATTTCCAAATAGGTTTAGAATTACTCATCATCAATGGCCTTCTAACCTTTATAGGACTATGGTTGATTAGAAAAAAGTAAGTACTTAAAAAATTAAAATCGATTGAACATTCAGTCGATTTTTTTTATCAATCTAGAAATAATCATGTTGTTTATATTAAATCTTTAGATAAATTATTGTCTCACATCAAGTAAATTTCAATTTTTTAAACCCGTCAAAAAATCGTAAATTCGCGAGCGAAATAAATCCAATAAAATGAGTAAAAGTATTGAAGAGTTAAAAACTCTTGCGACACAAATCCGAAGAGATATTTTGCGTATGGTGCACGCGGTAAATTCTGGCCACCCAGGCGGTAGTTTGGGATGTGCAGAGTACTTTACAGCCCTGTATGGCAAAGTAATGAATTATAAACTTCCTTTTAGCATGGAAGGTAAAGGGGAAGATCATTTTTATCTTTCTAACGGTCATATTTCGCCAGTAATTTATTCAACTTTAGCAAGATTTGGGTTTTTTCCGGTGGAAGAATTGAGCACATTCAGAAAACTTAATTCTAGATTACAGGGTCATCCCACAACTCATGATCATTTACCAGGTATTCGTGTGGCATCTGGTTCCCTCGGACAAGGATTATCTGTTGCTTTGGGTGCTGCTTTGGGCAAAAAATTAGATGGAGACACTTCTCTAGTATACTCTCTTCATGGTGATGGAGAATTGCAGGAAGGACAAATTTGGGAAGCTTTAATGTATGCTGCTGCCAATAAAGTGGATAATATTATTTCAACAATCGATTACAATGGTCGTCAGATTGATGGTGATACCGACGATGTTTTAAGTCTGGGTAATCTTCATGCAAAACTAGAAGCTTTTGGATGGACTGTTTTAGAGGAGAAAAACGGAAACGATTTGGAGGCAGTAATTGGTATACTTGAAAGAGCAAAAACAGAAACAGGAAAAGGAAAACCAGTAGCTATCATTCTTCATACTGAAATGGGAGCAGGAGTAGATTATATGATGGGCTCGCATGCTTGGCATGGAAAAGCTCCTAATGACGAGCAACTGGAAAAAGCGATACAGCAGTTGGCTTTGGATGAAGCTTCTGATTACTAAACCATTATTCGTCTTAAACACTATTTTTTAACTCAAAAATTAAAGCAATAGGCCAAAAGCTGTTTGCTCAAATATAAAAATGAAATTTACTTACACAGAAAAAAAAGATACTAGAAGCGGATTTGGTGCTGGTTTAGCTGTATTAGCAGATAAAAACCCCAATGTTGTTGCGCTTTGTGCAGATTTAATTGGTTCTTTAAAAATGGAGCAATTTATTGAAAAAGCACCAGAAAGATTTTTTCAAGTCGGTATTGCTGAAGCCAATATGATGGGACTTGCAGCAGGATTAAGTATTACAGGAAAGATTCCTTTTACCGGAACTTTTGCTAATTTCTCTACTTCGAGAGTTTATGACCAAATCCGTCAATCAATTGCATATTCAGAGAAAAATGTAAAAATTTGTGCCTCCCATGCCGGACTTACTCTAGGCGAAGATGGCGCCACGCACCAGGTTTTGGAGGATATTGGAATGATGAAGATGCTTCCAGGAATGGTAGTGATTAATCCTTGTGATTATAACCAAACCAAAGCTGCTACCATTGCAATTGCAGATTATGAAGGACCTGTATATCTGCGTTTTGGAAGACCTGCTGTACCAGTTTTCTTACCTGAAGATATGCCTTTCGAAATTGGAAAAGGAATTTTACTACAGGAAGGTAAAGATGTAACTATTGTTGCTACCGGACATTTGGTTTGGGAATCTTTAGTAGCTGCTGATGAATTGGAAAAAGAAGGAATTTCTTGCGAGGTGATTAATATCCACACGATAAAACCTCTGGATGAGGAAATTATTTTAAAATCTGTCGAGAAAACACGTAAATTGGTAACTGCTGAAGAGCACAACTATTTAGGTGGTTTAGGAGAGTCTGTAGCTGGAATGCTTTCAAGAAGGAGACCTACTCCACAGGAATTTGTGGCTGTAAATGATACTTTTGGAGAGTCCGCAACACCAGCTGAATTAATGAGAAAATATGAAATCGATGCTGAAGCGGTAAAAAAAGCTGTGAAAAAAGTTTTAGCAAGATAAATTTTAAACCGATAAAAAACCGCGCGGAGCTTCGCTCCGCGCGGTTTTTTTGTGAAACAGTTTCGGCGACGCCAAAGGCGTCGCCGAAATATTTATCACTTTCTAAAATAGTTTCGGCGCAGCAAAGCTGCGCCGAAACTCTTTTATTAACACATTTTATCCTTCAACATTCGCCCCAAAAACCTCTGCGAAATGCTTTTTAATTTTAACCTTTACTTCTTCTACTTCCTGCTCGCTCAACTTTCGTTCCAACTCTCTTTGTAAAGAAGTCACCTGCTTATCCTTAATTCCACATGGGACAATATATTCAAAATAGCGCATATCGGTATTTACATTCAGGGCAAAACCGTGCATCGTTACCCAACGGGAAACTTTTACGCCCATTGCGCAAATTTTTCGGGCATACGGTTTTCCAACATCCAGCCATACACCGGTTTCACCGTCGCTCCTTTCACCTTTTAGGCCGTACTCAGCGATAGTTCGGATGATCACCTCCTCCAGATTACGCATGTACAAACGAATATCTGGTTTAAAGTTGTCTAAATCCAATATCGGATAACCTACAATTTGACCAAATCCGTGATAAGTGATGTCACCACCTCTGTTGGTATTGACGAATGTCGCATCAATTTCTTTCAATTTTTCCGAATTGGCTAGCATATTTTCCTCATGACCGCTTTTTCCCAATGTATAAACGTGTGGGTGTTCCACAAATAATAAATAATTAGGAGTTTCTATCTGCTCTCCAGCTTCGTTGTTGCGGTTTTTTATCTTGGTCTGGGCAATTGGATTGAGCAGATTTTCCTGATATTCAAAAGCACTTGAATAATCCATTACTCCAAGATCGCGAAATTCAATTTTTTTATTTTGATTGATCGTCATGTGATGATATTAATTTGGGCAATTCCCTCTCCTTGCTTTTCCAGCATCCCGGGTCGGGCTTTACACTACAATCTTTTTAAGTTGCGGCGGCTGCGCCGCCGCAACTTAAAAAGGATTTCCGCTTCAATCCCTATTGCAAGCATTTGTAAACTGCACATTTCGGAATTAAAGTATCACAAATTTAAGAAAAATTAATTTTTTATTCCTTGAATAAATTCTTTTGCTTTTTCCTCCCAATTTTCATTCTCTAAAAGAATTTTTACAAAAGCTGTTCCTATAATTCCGCCTTGTGCTTTTTCTGTAACCGATTGAAAATCTGATTTATTTTTAATTCCGAAACCGATGAACACAGGATTTTTAAGAGGTAAAGAAGCCAGTTTATTGAGATAATCTTCGTTTTTTAAAGTAGCATTGGCGTTTCCTGTTGTGGATGACGAACTCACGGCATATAAAAACCCAGAACTTAAAGAATCCAAATATTTTATGCGCTCTACAGAACTTTCTGGAGTTACCAAAAATGAAAAATTGAGGTGGTATTTTTCTAAAATTTCTTTGTATTTTTTTCCAATTCAATAGGTGGTAAATCTGGGAGAATCAAACCAAAAATGCCAACTTCTTGACATCTCGCACAAAAATTTTCAAATCCATACTGCAAAACTGGATTAATGTATCCCATTAAAACTTTTGGAATGGTCACTAAATCTTTTATTTTCGCCAATTGTTCAAACAATTTAGCGATGGTCATTCCGTTTTTTAAAGCCAGTATATGGGCATCCTGAATCGTTGGGCCGTCCGCAACAGGATCCGAATATGGAATTCCGATTTCCATCATATCTGCACCTGCATTTTGAATAATCTGAGCCACCTTGCCTGTATCATTTATTGTGGGAATTCCTGCCGTAAAATATATATTGAGTTTTTTCATTGTAGTAAAAGTGTTAAAAGTTGATTGATGGCATACATCATGATTTCGTAGCTTATGGCTACTAAAACTACCACAGGAATATAAATCCATCTTAATTTGAATTTGAAACTTCCTGCCAAAGCCCTAAAAGCATTTTTTAGCCGATTACGATGTTTGTAAAAAATAATCAAAATTAAAATTTGATATAGAATGGCATTCGCCAATGCACCTCGAAGAACCTCAAAAAAGTAGTCTTGCAAAATGATGTTAATTAAAATAGTCGTTAAAATAAATCCGCCAATTAATCTGGTTTTTGGAATTACAAGAAGTAAGGCTCCTAAAACTTCAAAAACTCCGATAATAATTGCAAACGGCTTTGAGTAGGAGTAAAAAACCCACATCAGTTCCATAGGTTGAAGTTTGTTTTCGGGTTCTGTGTAACTTGAAATATCTCCAAACTGGGTGACTTTTCCTATGCCATAACTTGTCATGTAAATCGCGACAATAATTACCGAAACCCATTCGAAAATGTTAAAAATTTCTTCTCTTGTTATACTTAATTTTCGCATTTTATTCTAATCTTATACTGTTGATACGATTTGTATTTTGATGTTCAATTTGCGACCCGACTTGAGCGGAAATCCTTTATCGGCGGTGGCTTTGCCGCCGCAGATAAAGATTGGGAGCGGAAGGCGGAATTTGTCGCCCAAATTTTAATCTACCAAATGTTTCAAATAAGTCTCCATATCCTTATCACCTCTACCAGACAAACAAATCACCACAACATCGTCTTTTTCGAACTTTTTTTTGTCTAAAACTGCCAAAGCGTGCGCACTTTCGAGAGCAGGAATGATGCCTTCCAGTTTGGTGAGTTCGAAAGCAGACTTCAAAGCCTCCTCGTCATTGATGCTGAAAAATTCGGCTCTTTTTTCTTTGAATAAATTGGCGTGCATGGGACCAATTCCAGGATAATCCAATCCCGCAGAAATGGAGTGTGGCTCTATAACTTGTCCATCTTCCGTCTGCATCACCAAACTTTGACTTCCATGCAAAACACCCAAGGTTCCGAGAAAAGTGGTTGCTGCAGATTTTCCAGAATCTATTCCTAATCCGCCAGCTTCCGCAGCGATAATCTTCACTTCAGGCTCATTAACGAAATGGTAGAATGTGCCTGCTGCATTGCTTCCTCCTCCCACACAAGCGATAACATAATCGGGATTTTTGCGCCCGATTTTTTCATGCAGCTGTTCTTTTATCTCTTTTGAAATCACACTCTGAAATCGTGCCACCAAATCTGGAAATGGATGCGGACCAACAACACTTCCAATAATGTAGTGCGTGGTTGTAGGGTTATTGATCCAATCGCGTAAAGCCTCATTCACAGCATCTTTCAGGCTTTTTGAACCTGAAGTTGCGGGGAAAACTTTTGCACCTAACATTTTCATTCTTGCAACATTGGGTGCTTGTCGAGCAATATCAATTTCACCCATGTAAACGATGCATTCCAACCCCAACAAAGCGCATGCAGTAGCCGTTGCAACGCCGTGTTGACCTGCACCCGTTTCAGCGATAATACGGTTTTTACCTAGTTTTTTTGCCAACAATGCCTGACCAAGCGCATTATTGATTTTGTGAGCTCCTGTATGATTGAGGTCTTCTCTTTTCAAATAAATATTGGTTTGGTATTTTTCACTTAAATTCTTCGAGAAATAAAGAGGAGTAGCCCGCCCAACATAGTTTTGGAGTAAACTGTTGTATTTATCTTGAAATTCTTTAGATTCAATTATTTGCAAATATTTGTTTTGAAGTTCTGCCACATTAGGATAGAGCATTTCTGGAATAAATGCGCCACCAAATTCGCTGTAATATCCGTTTTCATCAGGGTTTTTATAGTTCATTTTTTTTGTAGATTTTAGATTTTGGTAGTATTGTTAGAGCTTAAGCTAATAATATTAATAAAGTTTTTAATTTTATCAAGGTCTTTATCGCCAGGAGCAATTTCAAATTTTGAGTTGATGTCCAAGGAAAATGGTTGATGGTTGATAGTTGATAGTTGATGAATGTTTCCCAAAGAAATTCCGCCGCTTAAAAAGTAAGGAATAGGAATTTCAATGTCATTTAAAATCTGCCAATCGAAAGATTTTCCTGTTCCGCCAAAGGCTCTACTGTCAGTGTCAAATAATAAATAGTTGATGGTTGATGGTTGTTGCTCGATGATTTTTTGCAGTTTCTCTGAAGACTGATTTCCGATCCTAATGACTTTGATGATTTTTATGCTTTCACCTAACATTTTTCGTAAAACTTGTATGAAATTTGCGTTTTCATCACCATGCAACTGAACAAAATTGAGTTTAGCTTGTTGCGCAAAATTTATAATATTTTCTATAGATTCATTCACAAAAACACCGACTTTTCCTTTGTGATTAATTTGGGAAATCTCTTCTAAATTAAAACAATTCAAAACATATCTTGGAGATTTATCATAGAAAATAAAACCTAAAAAATCAACGTTCATATCAATCAAACTGTCAATTTGGTCGAGTTTTGTAAGCCCGCAAACTTTGAGTTTTGGTTGATGATTGATGGGTGTTAGTTGATGGTTTTCCATGGCAAGATAGTAACATTCTTAAATAGATACATTGGAAATAAATTCTTGGAATTTGTTTCCGGGGTTTTCGCTTTTCATAAAATATTCGCCCATCAAAAATCCATCAAAACCTTTTTCTTTCAAAAATTTGAAATCTTCTTCATTATAAATTCCGCTTTCCGCAATGCAAAATAGATTTTCTGGAAGTTGGTTTTTAAGGTTGACAGAATGTTGCAAATCCACTTTAAAATCTTTTAAATTTCGGTTGTTAATTCCCACAAAATCTATATTTTTATTGATTTGAACAAGCTCTTCTTCGGAATGAATTTCCAACAAAACTTCTAAATTTAAATGATGCGCCAAATCCGTAAATTCCTGAACTTGAGCGGGCGTAAGACAAGCCGCAATCAACAAAATTACATCCGCACCAATTGATTTTGCTTCATAAAACTGATATTCATCCACCATAAAATCTTTGCGAAGAATAGGGATTTTGATTTTATTTCTGACACTAATGATGTCTTGAAAATTTCCGCCAAAAAAATTAGAATCTGTCAAAATGGAAACTGCACTCGCTCCATATTTTTCATATTGTGAAACCACTTCCAAAGGTGAAAAATAATCATTAATAATTCCTTTGCTCGGAGATCTCCTTTTAAATTCTGCAATAATTCCTGACTTGGTTTTCAAAGTTTCCTTTAATGAATAGTTTTTACGATCGAAAAATTCGGAATCTTTCAATTGTTGAACAGAAATTTTTGATTTGGATTCTAAAATTTCCTGTTTTTTACGTTCAATTATCGTATCTAAAATGTTCATTGTGTTCGGTTGTGGTTATAGGTTGTTTGTGTGATTTTTAATAATTTTTTATCAACTAGCGACCAACAAGTGTAAACAATTCAATGCTTTTCCACTCAGCAAACTGTCTTTTGCTAGTTCTAAACAATCATAATAATTACCGTATTTTCTGGTATTTTCCAATGCTAAAGCAGCATTTACCAAAACCACAGCGTTTTGCTCGTCGCTACCGTTACCTTTCAAAATATTCATGAAGATGTCAGCAGCCTCCTGTTTTGAATGACCTCCGAAAATACTTTCTGGCAGAATGTTTCTAAATTGTAAATCTTCTGCTGAGTAAATTTTTTCGCCATGTTTATCAAAAATCTTGGTATCACTGGTTAATGAAACCTCGTCGTAACCATCTAGAGCATGCACCAACATAAATTCTTTATTTTGCTTCTGCAAAAGATATTGGTAGACCCTAGCGATTTCTAGGTTGGCAACTCCAATCATGGTAAATTTGGGTTGCACAGGATTCACCAATGGACCCAAAATATTGAAAAATGTCTTCAATCCCAGCTGTTTGCGCATCGGAGCAACCGTTTTTAAGGCAGGATGAAAAAGCGGTGCGTGTAAAAAACAGATGTTTGCTTTTTCTAAGTCGGTTTTTAGATCATCAGCATTGTCTTTAAATTGATATCCCAGTTCTTCTAAAACGTTGGATGAACCAGTGATTGAAGATGCTCCATAGTTCCCTTGCTTGGCTACTTTCTGACCAGTACCTGCTACAACAAAACTCGCTAACGTTGAGATATTAAAAGTATTTTTCCCATCACCACCCGTTCCCACGATATCCACCAAGTCTTGCGTTCCCAAATCAACAGGCTTTGCTAATAATAAAGCTTCCCGAAAACCTGTAAGTTCGTCAAGCGTAATGGTACGCATTAAAAAGACGGTGATAAAAGCAATCACCTCACTATCATTAAATTTCCCTTGAGAAATCTCCAGTAAAATAGCCTTTGCTTCCGCTTTGGTAAGGGTTTGATGATTGAAAAGATATTGTAAAATTTGTTTCATGTTAACTGATGTGTTTTATTTTATGAAAGATTTGCGACCCGGCTTGAGCGGAAATCCTTTCTCTGCGGCGGCTGCGCCGCCGCAGAGAAAGATTGGGAGCGGAAGACGGAAAATGTCGCCCAAAATATTTTAATTCGATAAAAAATTCTCCAAAATATCCTTCCCATTAGGCGTCAATATACTTTCGGGATGGTACTGTACGGCGTGAACATCATATTCTTTATGTTTCAAACTCATGATCATTCCATCTTTGTCCACGCTTGTAATCTCGAGTTCTGCAGGGAAATCATCAGGATTTACCGTCCAAGAATGGTATCTTCCTACTTCCAAAGTCTTTGGCAGATTATTAAAAATAGAATGTTCCTTGACCTGAACTGCGTCGGTAGCCACGCCATGAAAAATCTCCGAAAGATTGATTAAGCTTCCGCCAAACGCTTCAGCAATAGCTTGCTGCCCTAGGCACACTCCAAAAATAGATTTCGTAGGTGCATATTTTTTAATAACATCCAACAAAATCCCAGCTTCAGAAGGTATCCCTGGCCCTGGCGAAAGAATAATTTTA
Organism: Bacteroidota bacterium; assembly: GCA_023458535.1. Taxonomy (GTDB): domain Bacteria; phylum Bacteroidota; class Bacteroidia; order Flavobacteriales; family Weeksellaceae; genus Chryseobacterium. Next base: position 11,071 of record JAEWYW010000062.1, on the reverse strand, counting down.
TCGTATTTATCGATATTCTCCAAAAGTATTTGGTCATTTCTAAAGACATCTACTTTCTCTCCCGAAATCTGCTCAATCATCTGAACGAGATTGTAAGTAAAGCTGTCATAATTGTCGAAAACTAAAATTTTCATAATTATTATAATTTACCAGTGTATCAGTATAACCGTTTAGCAATGATTGCTACACTGATACATTTTTAGATTGTTAGATTTTACTAGCTTTTTTAATCGCTTTTTTCAAAGCTCCCAACTTGTTGTTCACCTCTTGCAGCTCATTATCTGGAAACGATTTTGCCACAATGCCAGCTCCTGCCTGATAAAAGAGCGTATTATTTTTACTTAAAAAAGTTCGGATCATAATGGCTTGATTACAGCGACCGTTAAAACCCACAAAACCAATGCAACCTGCATAAAAGCTGCGTGAGGTTTTCTCATGCCCATCAATCAATTGCATTGCTCTGTATTTGAGGGCACCGCTCAAAGTGCCTTGTGGAAAGGTAGTTGCAATCATTTCATATGGGTTTTGACCGTCTGCAACATCGGCTACCACCTCCGACACCATGTGTATGACATGTGAGAAAAAATGAATTTCTTTTAATTTGGAAACTTGGGTATTTTTCCCGTGAATGCTTAAATCATTTCTTGCCAAATCAACCAACATCGTATGTTCAGCGTTTTCTTTTGAATCTTGTTTTAATGCTTCTGCGGCTTGTAAATCGGCTTCGACATTACCACTACGTTTAAATGTTCCAGCAATAGGATGAATTATGGCTTTCCCATCTTTTATAATTAACTGACTTTCAGGGCTTGAGCCTAATAGTTTGTAATCTCCATAATCGAAGAAGAATAAATAAGGCGAAGGATTGATATTGCGCAAGGCACGATAAACATTGAATTCGTCGCCTCTGAATTTTTGCTCAAATCTCCTGCTTAAAACCAGTTGAAAAACATCCCCTCGAAAACAATGTTTCTTGGCAAACTCTACCGATTCGAGATATTCTTGGTCTGTAAGATTGGAAGTTTCTTCGCCAATGGTTTCAAAAGGATAAACAGGTGCATTTTTTTGATTGATGATGTTTTCAATAACTGACAATTCAGATTTTAAACCTTCAATTTTGTTTTCTATCAGAAACATCTCGTCATTGTGATGGTTGATGGCTATAACATACTGATATAGTCGGTAACGCAACAAAGGAATTTTATTTTCTTCTGACTGCGATTTAAACTTTATATCTTCAAAAAACGGAATAGCATCATAGCTTGTATATCCAAAAAGACCTTGCGCTTGCTCAGCTATTGATAAATCGGGGTTATTGCAATGAAAGCAATTTGAGAACGCTTGAAGAACATCAGATAGTTTTTCATTTTCCAAACTCATTTTCTGTGGGTTATCCAAAGGAAATTTTATTTCAGCTTCAGTGTAATCTACAATTTCAATACCTGCAATGGCATTAACGGCAATGAAAGAAAATGAATTTTCAGAGTTTTGATTTCCTGCACTTTCCAGCAAAATAGTATGACGAAATTGATCCCGCAGACGGAGATAAATCCCAATGGGAGTGTGTAAATCTGCAAGCTGCAGTTTTACTTTAGTATCTATAAAAATTTTATTTTCAAAAATCATTTTAAGTGGGATGTTTTAATAAAAAAAGGACTTTAACGTGCTCGTCAAAGTCCTGATATATTGGGATTCATTCAATTAAGTATCACTTCACTTAACAATATGATAATCGCTTCAGACCCGACGAAGAGTTTGAATGCCACCACCATGCGATATTGTTAAATAAATTCATTGAGGCAAATATATAAATGAATTTTTAATATGCAAAATAATTTTCTTTCATAATGAAATTTACTATTTTTGCTTAAAATAAAATTTACATGAAAAAATTAGTAGCATTAGCTTTTATCGGAAGTTTAGCAGTGGTGAGTTGTTCTAAAAAAAATGAAAATACCCTACAAGATACGAACACAATGCTTGACGAACCTAAAAAAGAAGCAATCGTTGATTCTTCTTACATTCCTGAAACTGAAGCAGAGTCAGCAAGAATGGATTCTTCAAAAGCTAAGCCTGAAATCACTACAAAAGTGGAAGAACAAGCTCAACCAAAAGATACTGTAAAGACCAAATAAAACCTAATGTACCATGAAGAAAGTAATTTTTTCATTAGCTATCGCTTCATTTGCTGCTATATCTTGCGGAAAGAGTGAAAACACCATTCCCACAGTTCCCGAAAATTCTGGCGACGCTACACCAGTAGCACAGCCTGAACCTCCGAAAGCAGTTAAGCCAGTTTATACACCTGGTTTGGAGCTTATTGAAGGATCAGATTGTTTGAGTTGCCACAAAACGGATCAGAAATTAATTGGTCCTTCTTATCAGGAAATTGCAGACAAATACACTGATGCTGATCTTGAGCTGCTCGCGGGAAAAATTATTGATGGCGGAAGCGGCGTTTGGGGTGATGTTCCTATGCAGGCACATCCTAACATCAGTAAAGAAGATGCTAAGAAAATGGTACAATATATACTGTCTTTAAAAAAATAAAACCTCAACAGTTTTAAAAATAGGAAGGCAGCAATTTTTGCTGTCTTTTTTTATGGAAAATCACTAATTTTGCAACTTCAAAAATATATTAAAGATGTCTTTATCCGAACAGGAAATTATCCGTCGCCAAAAGTTAGAAGAACTTGGCAAAATGGGAATAGATGCATTCCCCGCAAACGAGTACACCATTACCGATACCACAGAATCTATAAAACAGGGTTTTGCGGAAGGTAAACAGGTGAAGATTGCAGGACGTTTGATGTCTCGAAGAATTCAGGGGAAAGCTTCTTTTGCTGAATTACAAGATTCTACAGGCCGTATTCAGGTATATTTTAACCGCGATGAAATTTGTCCGGGAGAAGATAAAGACTTATACAATGAGGTTTACAAAAAACTTTTAGATATTGGTGATATTATAGGTATCGAAGGAGATCTTTTTAAAACACAGGTAGGTGAAATGACGGTTAATGTTAAAAACTTTACCCTTTTAACAAAAGCACTTCGTCCGTTACCCCTTCCAAAAGTAGATGCTGATGGAAATGTTCACGATGGCTTCAACGATCCCGAAATGCGTTACAGACAGCGTTATGCTGATTTGGTGGTAAATCCGAACGTAAAAGAAATTTTCGTGAAAAGAACCAAATTGTTCAACGCAATGCGTAATTTCTTTAATGACGCAGGATATTTCGAAGTGGAAACTCCCATTTTGCAGTCTATTCCTGGAGGTGCAGCCGCAAGACCATTTATCACCCATCACAATGCTTTAGACATCCCATTATATTTAAGAATTGCCAACGAATTGTATCTGAAAAGATTGATTGTAGGTGGTTTTGACGGCGTATATGAGTTTTCAAAAAACTTCAGAAATGAGGGGATGGACAGAACACATAATCCAGAATTCACCGCAATGGAAATATATGTGGCTTACAAAGATTACAACTGGATGATGGATTTCACAGAAAAATTGTTGGAATTCTGTGCAACTCAAGTGAATGGAACAACTGAATCTACGTTCGGGGAGCATACCATTAACTGGAAAGCGCCTTATCCACGAGTTTCTATGCAGGAAGCTATTGAGAAATTTACTGGATTTGACATTACAGGTAAAACGGAAGAAGAACTTTATCATTTTGCAAAATCTATAGGTATTGAAGTGAATGAAACAATGGGTAAAGGGAAGCTTATTGATGAAATTTTTGGTGAAAAGTGTGAAGGAAACTTTATTCAGCCAACTTTCATTACCGATTATCCTGTGGAAATGTCACCTTTAACGAAAAAACACAGAAGTAAGGAAGGTCTTACCGAACGTTTTGAATTAATGGTTTGCGGAAAGGAAATTGCAAACGCTTATTCGGAATTGAATGACCCAATCGACCAAAGAGAGCGTTTTGAAGCACAACTTGCCCTTTCTGAAAGAGGTGATGATGAGGCAATGTTCATCGATCAGGATTTTTTGAGAGCTTTGGAATACGGTATGCCACCAACGGCAGGTTTGGGAATAGGAATGGACAGATTAATCATGTTTTTAACCAATAACCCTTCCATTCAAGAGGTTTTATTCTTCCCACAGATGAAGCCAGAAAAAGCTGCTCCAACTATTGAATTAGGCGAAGACGAAAAAGTAATTATGGAAGTTTTAAATGCGCAGGAAGATGCCATGCTTCTTAACGATGTAAAAGAGAGAAGCCAGTTATCTGGTAAAAAATGGGATAAAGCCTCTAAAATTTTAACCAAAAATAACCTCGCAAAAGTGGAAAAAGTGGACGATGTTTTATGGATGAAATTGGTATAATTATACCTTAAAATAAACAATAAAAAAAACGGACCTCGAGTCCGTTTTTTTTATTGGCAAAAATTCTGATTGTTGTTTTACATTTTTTCAGATTCTTTCTTCCATCCAAATAGGTCATTCAAATAAAAACCAATCTGAAACTGATTTCTGCTCACATTTGAAGTTGATTGGTTCATAAAACCGGCTTCTACACGTAATTTATCATTAATTACATAACCAATTCCACCGTAGAGTCGGTTCCTGTCGAAAGCATCTTTCTTCGCATTGATGAAAATTTCATCATAAATATTCGCATACCATGTATTTTTAACGAGAGCAGTATTATTAAAAGGGATGTTAACACCCAACTGATAACGGAAACGCACTTCCATTTTGGGTTCTAAAAAACGTTCTTCAATTCTGTAACGGTGATTGATGCCTACCCTGCCAAATTTTTGCTTGGTAATAAACTGTTGAAAGATACGGTGCTCATCCAGTTGCTTGAGATTTTCTTCAGCATCATAATTGTGCGAGTGAACATAAGCATATCCCAACAAGACATTATTATTATTTTCGGTTATATTGTAGCCAATTCCAGTGCGTAAGAGCCATTGGTTGAGATCTCCAATAAAGGCATAATCTCTGTATTGGACTTCGTAATGGATATTGAATTTTTCATTGATTTTCTCGTTCCCCAAAAGCATGATCCAGTTTCCAGTATCCGATTTTTGTGCATTCATAGATGCGAACGCAAATACGCTGATACCCAAAAATAATTTCTTCCACTTCATATTTTGCTATTTATACAAATATAGATAAAAACTATTGTTTATTAACTTTAAAATATATTTTGTATATAATGATATTCGTCAGTTTTTATATTTTACATAAAATGTATTATTACTATATTCGATTATTAAAAAAGCAGCTTTGAACAATCTGTCGTTTACCCGAGCCAATGCCATAAAACAATATTTGATAAAACAGGGAATCGATGAAAAGCGTGTGCGAGCCGTTGGTTTAGGTCATCTGAATCCGGCTGTATTTCCAGAAAAAACCGACGAAGACCAAGTGCGAAACCGTCGAGTAGAAATTGTGATTTTGAGGAAATAGATTTGAAAATCTCTTGAAAATAAAAAACAGAAGCAAAACTGCTTCTGTTTTTGTATTATTAAATGAATTAATCCTTATACAAAAGGTGTTTTTACCACTTTTGCGGGAACATTTTTGTTTCTGATTTGAATGAAAATTTCAGAATCATTTTTATCGTGAGGCTTATCCACATACGCCAAACCGATTCCCACTTTTTTCATCGGACTCATGGTACCAGAAGTCACTTTTCCGATTACATTTCCATCAGCATCTACCACAGGATAGTCGTGTCTTGGAATTGCTTTTTCCAACATTTCAAAGCCTACTAATTTTCTTGTAACACCTTCCTCTTTTTGCTTAGCAAGATAATCTTTGTTCACAAAATCCTTATCAAATTTGGTAATCCAACCCAAACCAGCTTCCAAAGGAGAAGTGGTATCATCGATGTCGTTTCCGTATAGGCAGAAACCTTTTTCCAGTCTTAAAGTATCTCTGGCAGCCAATCCACAAGGGATAATACCTTCTTCTTCACCTGCTTTAAGGATTTCATCCCAAAGTTTTACAGCATCCTCATTTTTAAAATAAATTTCAAAACCACCGCTTCCTGTATAACCTGTGTTAGAAATAATTACATCGTTTACACCCGCTACACTTCCTTCAGTAAAATGATAATAAGGAATATCTGAAAGGTTGGTGTCGGTTAATTTTTGAAGAATTTCAGTTGCTTTCGGACCTTGAACCGCCAATAACGAATAGTCATCGGACAGATTCGTCATTTTAGCACCAAATTTATCGTTGTATTTCAAAATTTGATTCCAATCTTTTTCAATATTGGAAGCATTTACCACAACAAAATACTTTTCATCTGCCATTTTGTAAACGATAAGATCATCTACAACACCTCCCGTTTCATTAGGTAGACAAGAATACTGCGCTTTACCATCCTCCAAAGTATCCACGTTGTTGGAAGTTACAAACTGCAAAAGTTCCTTAGAACCAGGTCCTTCGATCATAAATTGTCCCATGTGCGAAACATCAAACAAACCTGCTTTTTCTCTTACTGCAAAATGCTCTTCTGTAACCCCAGAATATTGAACAGGCATTTCGAAACCTGCAAAAGGAACCATTTTAGCTCCCAAAGAAACGTGTTTGTCAAATAAAGCCGTTTTCTTGTCCATGTTTATATTTTATTAAATTATTATTTTTTCTCTTTTTAAACCTCGAATCTCGAATCTCAAATCTCAAATCTCAAATCTCAAATCTATAAATGTTCTTTATATTCTTTCAAGATGATTTTAAACCATTCGGTGAAATTTTCGGGATTGTTTTTCATTTCTTTATCCAAATCCTGCATACTAATGAATCTGATTTCTGAAACTTCATCTTCATTCAGATGGAAATCACCATTGTAAATAGTAGTGAACACATAATCCAGCTCGTGCTCCCAGAGGTTTTTGCCAACATCCGCCTTATAAATAAAGTTAAATTTCTCTGTGAGATCCGCTTTTATACCTAATTCTTCAAACAGTCTTCGCTCAGCACCTTGCTTGTAGCTTTCATTTTCTCTTGGGTGCGAACAAACAGCATTTGTCCATTGGTTCGGTGAATGGTATTTTCCTGCAGCTCTTTTCTGTAAAAGCATTTCGCCTTTATCATTAAAAACAAAAACTGAAAATGCACGGTGTAACAATCCATTTACATGAGCTTGTTGCTTTTCCATAAGGCCTAAAACCTCATCAGCAGGATTTACTAAAACTACAAATTCTTCCATTAGCACAAAAATAGGAGTAATAAATGTATTTACGAAATTAAAAAAAACTTTTCCAAAGCAATAAGCTCTGGAAAAGTTGAATTATCTGCAATTTTGTTTCAAATATTAGTCGCAATTTCCGTCTATCGAACAAGAACTGCCTTCGGAAATATCTAATTTTGGACCTTTTTGATTCTGAGACCAATCTTCATATGCTTTTTCAAGTGTTTGTGTAAAGGCTTCAACGGGTTGCGCACCAGAAACTCCATATTTTCTGTCCATCACGAAAAAAGGAACGCCCCTTACGCCAATTTGCTGTGCTTCTTGTATGTCTTGCTCTACTTCGTATGCATATTGATCGTTTTCCAGAGCATCTTTAATTTCATCCTCTGTTAAACCTGCTTTTTTAGCGACTTTTGTAATCACTTCTTTATTTCCCAAGTTTTTTCCTTCTACAAAATATGCCTTAAAGAAAGCTTCCTCCAGTTGATCATCTAATTTTTTCTCTTTTCCTTTACTGATGATTCGGTGTGCATCGAAAGTATTAAAAGGAATGGTTTTTGAGAAATCATAATCTAAACCAACTGATTTTGCGGTAGCGGTGATCTGATTTTGCATCTGCTCAATCTCTGCACGCGAACGGTTGTATTTTTTAGAAAGTGATTCTACCAAATCTGACTTGTTTTCATGATCTTGTACAAAAGAAGGATCCAATTGGAAAGCCTTCCATTCCACATCAATTTTATCCTTGAAAGGTATTTTATCTAAGGCCAATTCAAGATTTCTTTTTCCTATATAACAAAAAGGACAAGCGATATCGCTCCATATCTCAACATTCATTTTTTGTGTACTCATATCTTAATTACTTATATTTTTTGAATTTTCTGGCTGTAAACTTCTAATCCATAATGACATTAAAAGGCTTACAACCATAAAGCATACTAACACAATAATGAAGCCATTCCACCCGTAGGCTGACAATACTTCACCCGATGATGAACCCATAAAACTGGAACCCGCATAATAGAATAGCCAATACAGACAAATCGCCGTACTTTTACCCTTTGAAAAGCGTTGGGAAACCATTCTGCTTGCAAGGGTGTGCGCAGCAAAGAAGCTAAAAGTAGTGCAACCTAAACCTATAATAAGAACGGTGATATTGGAGCTCAACATGAAACTTATACCAAGCATTTCTAATGCAATCATGCTCCAAATAATATTTTTTGATACATATTTATCAGACCATTTACCAGCCTTAATAGAACCAAAAACACCTACAATGTTAAAAATATGCCTGCAATGATGGATTGCGAGAGTGAAAAAGGCTCAGATTCGAGTCTGAAACCCAAATAATTGTAAATACTTACAAAACTTCCCATCACCGAAAATCCAATGAAGAACAGCGCCAATAAATACTTATCAGAAAGGAAATTTCGCATAAGTTTAATTTTATACTGAACACTTTGATGCTTAGGTCTAAAATTTTTGGAGGGCGGAAAAATTTGTGTAAAAACCAATCCTATAATCAGACATACAATACCAATTATGAGTACAGAAACCTGCCAATTTGACTGAGATGCAATTAACAAAGACATCACCCTGCCCAACATTCCGCCAATTGTATTCCCACTAAGATAGAGTGCAATAGCACCACCTAAAACACCGATACTTACCTCCTCGGAAAGATAAGCCAGAGCAACAGCGGTAACACCCGAAAGCGCCAATCCCTTACAAAGACAAAGTGCCACCAATACATTAAAATTAGTTACAAAAGATGTTAAGATAGTAAGGATGGAAGCACTGATAATTGATATTACCATGAGGCTTTTACGGGGAACTTTATCTGCTCTGAAAGCAAAAATGAAGAGACCAATCGCCATGCCTATGGTTCCTGATGAAACAACCAAACTGCTGTACTCTGGACTGATGTTGAAGTCACGGGAAAGCTCTGGCAGTAAAGGTTGGAAAAGATAAAGCTGTGCAAAAACCGACAAACCACTAAGGAAAATGCCGATTTTTATATTTATCAAATTTTTAGAATTCTTTTCAGCTCTTAAAAAGCGTTTTCTCGATGGATGGATTTTCAAAACAATTACTGAATCTAAATTCCCGCAAAGGTAAAATGATTTGATATTATATGGAGTAGTAAATATAAAAATTAGAAATCACACCCCGTCATTAACACAAAAAATCAGGCCTTTAAAAAGACCTGATTATTTTGAAATGAAAAATAGTGATTATTTGTTTTTCAACAAATCTCTAATTTCTGTAAGTAATTTTTCCTCATTTGTTGGTTCCGGAGCAGGTGCATCTGGAGCTGGCTTCTTCATCTTATTGATTCCTTTAATCATTAAGAATAATGCAAATGCAACAATAATAAATGAGATCGCTGCAGATAAGAAGTTACCGTACTTAATAGCAGTTCCTGGGATTACAAGGTCTGCAAGGTTTTGTAAATGCGCTGCTTCCAGTGCTGGAGTAAGGATTGCTGGAGTAATGATATCTTCAACCAAAGAAGTGACAATTTTTCCAAATGCCCCACCGATTACTACACCCACAGCAAGATCGATTACATTTCCTTTAACTGCGAATTCTTTAAATTCTTTTAGAAAGCTCATAATTTATGTTTTAATATTTATTTCTGCAAAAGTAAATTATTTTTAACATTTTCCAATGGAAACTTAGTTTTTATTGAAATTTATTGCACAGTAATTTTATAATTTACACATTTTTAATAGGCTTCAAACAACAATAAACCATTCATAAAGAGAACGGTTTATTGTCATTAAAATTGTGACTGAAAAATGATTACTTCATCGAATGTATCCCGAACATGTTGCCGTCGACATCCCAGCAAAGCGACATGAAGCCGTGTTCGCCAAGTGCTATTTTGTTTTTATGAATTTTCCCGCCTGCGGCTTCTACGCGACCTTCTTCAACGGAACAATCTGCTGATGAAAAATATACAATGGTGCTGTTACCACCACTTGGGACGCCTTCCATTTGTACTAAGGCTCCTGGTGCGCCATAGACTTCTTCCTGTGAGGAAGGAAATGCGGCCATTTTCATTGTGCCGTCGGCATCATCTGTCGGATCGGCAAGAGGCTCTAACTGCACATTAAACACTTCGCTGTAAAATTTTGTTGCTCTGTCTAAATCTTGTACGTAGATTTCGAACCAACCTACGACGTTGTACTTTCTGTTTTCCATTTTTATAATTTTTAGTGATTGGGTTTGGTGTTGATTTTTTATTTTTCGGTTTTGAGGATTTCTTCCAGTTGGTCTGCGGCTTGTGAAAGTCCGTCCTTGAAACCCATGTCGAGAATTTTGTTGAGTTCTTCCTGATTTTTGAAGTGGATGTTGATTGTGACTTTTGTGCCTTCTTCTACACCTGTAAAGCCAATTAGCCATTCTGCAACTGGAAAATCGTTGTTGATGGTGCCATTTTCGTCGGTGAAATAATCGGTGAGGGAAATGCTTCGGTGAGGATTGATTTCGTTGTAGGTAGCGCCTGCATAATGTCTTTCGCCTTCGGGACCAACGGCAGCATAATGAATTTTGCCGCCATCTTTGAAGTCTTGGGAGATGAGTTCGAAATTCCAGGGTTTTGGCATCCACCACTTGGATAAAAGTTCGGGTTTGGTATAATAATCCCAAACGGTGATGACCTCGGCTGGATAAATTTTGGAGAAAAATAGTGTTGACTCGTTTTCGTCAACGGTGAATATGTTTTGCATTTCGTTTTATTTTTTAGGTTAAAAAATTGGCTTGAAAGAAATCGTCTTTCGTTGAACAGCACGCTTGTTGCGGCAGGGATAGTAGCGGAAATCCTTTTTGTGAAACAAAAAGATTGCAGCGGATAGCCCGGTTGCAGATTTCCGGAGAGGGAAAAAGGCGGCTGCGAAAAT
>JAEWYW010000061.1 GCA_023458535.1 Bacteroidota bacterium | reverse complement strand
TTTTTAATTTTATTATATTTTATTGTTTTGGGGGGGGTGTGCGCGGCCCCCGAAACAATTGCAAGACTTTGTAAGTCCTAAAATTTGTAACTCACACCGAAAGTAAAATTCCTCGCTTTAGTGGTGTATCCCACTACATCCACATAAGAGGTGTTAAAAAGATTCCCCACATTCAAATACGCTTCTATTTCTGGGGTAATTTTTTGGTTGACATTTAAATTGAACAAATTAAATTGATCAGCCACAACATCAATCTTATTGAAAGAGGCATCATAAAAATAATCTGGCCGCTTACCTACAAACATATGCGATAAGCTGATTCTTGTAGATGTAAAAGGCAACACTTCAATATAAGAATTTACCCTAATTTTCGGTTGTCTCAACATGGTTTCAGTATTTTCCTTCTCTACATAAGAGTAGTTGGCTCCCACCTTTATGTACTTTACAATTTGATAATCAGCACTTACTTCTACACCTTTCACTTTATTCTGATCTACATTTTCGAACACACCCGTATAATCAGGCAGTGATACATATTTAAAGACATCCTTCTCCTGCCTTAAGAAGATGCTTGCTGCAAAATGCATGCTTCGGTCTTTCTTCCCAAAATCAACATTAAGCTCGTGGGACTGATTGGTTTCTGGTTTCAAATCAAAATTTGAAATAACGTAAGGCTTTGAACCAAAAGATTGATACAAAGTAGGGGCTATAAAGGCTGTAGAATAAGAATATCCTCCTTTAAAATACATATTATCAAACTCAGAATAAATGTAAGGATTAACGCTGTACACAAAATGATTATTAAATTTCGAATGATTGGTTAATCTACCTCCTAGATCCAAACGAAATACAGAATATTTTAGTTGAGCATTGGCGTAGACATCATAAGTGGTAACATTGGTATCGTCAAAATCTAAAACCTGCTCCATTCCAGTGCCACCCCACGGTAAATTGTATGACTCCATCGACTGCTTTTCATACTGTAACCCTCCTATTAAACTAAAAAACTCGTTGAACTTGTAGTTATTATATAAATCTAAAAAAAAGTTATCACCACCATATTGATACTGATCAACGTATTCTTTATTGGTTAAATCCTGTGTTAGTCTGTCAGTATTGGTATAGCGGATATTTAGATGTAAACTTCCCTTCTGGTTATAATTAAAGTAGGCATTACCACCTAAAAAGAATTGACGGTCTTTATTTCTATTATAACCATCAGCAAAAGCGCCACTGTCAAATTTATATAAATTATGATTCCAACCTCCGTTCAAGTTTACTCCCAATGTTTCTGTAGAAAAACCGGCACTCGCAGAAATATTTTGTTTTTCCCAACCATCTTTATCAAAACTTTCGTCTCCTTCTGCGGAACTAAAACCATCTGATTTTTCGTTGAAGCCATTTACCTGATAGTTGAAGTGTCTAATTCTACCCCTTACACTTCCATTCTGTGCGAATGTGTTGTAAGATCCGCCGCGTGCAGAGACAATACCTTCAACCGCCCTTTGTGCAGATTTTTTTGTTTTGATGTTGATAACAGATACTGTTGCGTTTGATCCATACAGTACAGAAGATGCTCCATTAAGCATCTCTATGCTTTCAACATTCTCAAGGGCAATCATTCTGAGGTCTCCTGCAGTATAATCATTTCCTGTAACATCTTTTAGGGGAACTCCATCTAATAAAATAAGAACATTGGCATTTTTTCCACCACGAATTCTAGTCATTTTGGGTTCGTTCTGGCCATTAAATGTTCCAGAAATTTGAACCCCTGCTACCTGATCTAAAACTTCGTTAAGGTTTTGACCTTTGTATTTCTCTAAATCTTTGGCAGAAAGTAGCTTTACATTTTTACCAGTTTCTTGAATTTGTTGCGGTGTTTTTGAAGCGATTGTTACTTCTTCAATTTGATTCTCGGTTTCTTGTTGGGCAAAAATTTGCGAGCTAACGACAAGCAGTGCTCCAACAAAAATTAATTTTTTCTTCATGAAAATAATAATTTAGGTTAAAGTGCTTATCGGAAAATAAAAGGCTAAAATATGAGCATCAGAAATGTTCAGTAAATCAGGCTTTTCCTCCGAAAGCTTTTGTTAAAATACTCTCGGTAAGGTCTCCTGACTTTCATTATTTCTGCTCCTTCTCATCTTTCGACAATGGATATTTTACAGAAATGGATTTTTAATGATTTACAGTTGCGGGGACAGCTCAAGATTTGCACATGATTCCCTTTTCCAAAAGTTTTGCGAAATTAGTAAAATTATTTGAAATTTTTAATAATTTATAAATAAGAGGCGTCGAAGGAAAACGGTAGTAAATCTCGGATTGAATTCAGTTTGATAATTTCTCCTTCAACGGAAGAAAAATAAATCTCTATAGGTTCACCTTGTTTAGATTCATATTCTAAAATACTTTGTCTGCAACTTCCACAAGGAGGAATTGCTATTTTTGAAATCCCACCAGCAGGTGAGCCAATCACAAACATTTTTTTAATGATCTTATTGGGAAAATTCGCAGCAGACCAAAATATTGCTGTACGTTCCGCGCATAGGCCAGAAGGAAAGGCTGCATTTTCCTGATTGCTCCCTTGTATCATCGTTCCATCTTCCAAAAGGATTGCACAGCCAACTTGAAAATTGGAGTACGGTGCATACGCTTTTTCCCTAGCTTCAAGTGCTTTTTCAAACAGTTTTTGCTCTGCTTCATTCAGCTCATTCCTCCCTGAAAGCGCTGTATAATTGATCTTAAATTCTTTTTCCATTAAAAAAAATAGGAGGATAAAGATAAACGATTTTTCTAAAAAAGCAACAACTCAAACTTGAATGTTGTTTATTTAAATTTCTACCTTTAGGCAAGAAATTACAATTATGCTATATACTCCCATTCAATTCAGAAAATTAGAACTTAAGAACCGCTGGGTAATGTCACCAATGTGCATGTATTCATCCAATCATGGCGTTGCTACAGATTTTCATACGATACACTACGGGAGCAGAGCGCAAGGTGGCGTAGGATTGATAATGGTGGAAGCTACTGGTGTAGAACCCAAGGGCCGAATTACCACTAAATGTATGGGGATTTGGAATGACGAACAGGCTCAGAAACTTGCCAAAATAGTAGATTTTGTACATCAAAATTCGGACTCTAAAATAGGGATTCAGTTGGCACATGCAGGTAGGAAAGGCTCCACTTGGAACAATGTTCAGGTTTCTGTAGAGGAAGGCTGGGAGACTGTGGCACCAAGCGCCATTCCTTACCATCCAGATGAGAGATTGCCTCATGTGTTGAGTTTGGAAGAGATTAAAGAGCAGGTTCAAAATTTTAAAGATGCTGCAGTAAGGGCAGTAAATGCTGGTTTTGATGTTGTAGAAATTCATGCCGCGCATGGTTACCTTATTCACCAGTTTCTATCGCCTTTATCGAATATTAGAGAAGATGAATATGGTGGCAGCTTTGAAAATAGATGCAGATTTTTATTGGAAATTGTTGAAGCAGTAAATGAGGTTTTAGATGAAAATCACCCTTTATTTGTGAGGATTTCAGCGACGGAATATGCAGAAAACGGTTGGGATGTAGACCAAAGTGTGGCATTGGCAAAGATTTTAAAAACTAAAAATGTTGATTTAATAGATGTTTCAAGTGGTGGCAATATTCATGGAGCTAAAATATCTGTGTTTGATGGCTACCAAGTTCCATTTGCTGAAAGAATCAAAAAAGAAGTGGGAATAAGAACAGGTGCTGTCGGATTAATCACAAAAGGGGAACAAGCAGAAGAAATTTTAGAAAAGAACGAAGCAGATTTAATATTCATAGCCCGGGAAATTTTGAGAAATCCTTATTTACCCATTCAATTTGCTTTATCAAAAGGTGAAGAATGCTTTTTCCCAAAACAATATTCAAGAGCAAAAAAGTAGTTTCTAAATTCAATAAATTTTTGCATATTTGACGAGCAAATGATGAATCTAGAAAAATACATGCTGCCATGTCCTTCCAAAAAGTTTCTTGGAATAGAATGCTTTGGTTGTGGCACACAAAGGGCAATTGCAATGGTTTTCCAAGGGAAATTTGTAGAAGCCTTTCATATGTTTCCGGCAGTATATACACTTTTATTATTTTTTGGTGTTACCTTTTTAAACTTTGTAGATAAGAAAAGGAACTACGGAAATATGATGGTTTTTCTTGCCATCATCAATGCAGTAATTATGGTAGTCTCCTACACTATTAAACACTCACATTAAACATTTTAAAAACAAATATTATGAATCAACAAAAATTACCCAATGCACAAACGGTGCTCATCTTAGGGATTGTCGCAATTGTAGGATCTTGCTGTTGCAGTGGCGTGGTAGGTCTGGTGTGCGGACTTATTGGTCTTAACCTTTATAAGAAAGACAATGCCTTGTATCTGCAGTCTCCAGAAATGTACTCAGATTACAATAACCTGAACACTGGTAGAATACTTTGTATTATTGGTATTGTGCTAGGGGCTCTACAATTGGCGTACTTTATCTTTATTATGGCAACTGTAGGTTGGGATGGTTATATGGAGATGATCCAGAATGCTACAAAAATGGGTGGAGCTTAATTGCGAATTCCTTTATAAATAAAAAAGACCGCAGCTGCGGTCTTTTTTTATTGGTTAGATATAGATAATCAACACTATTTTACTCTTTGTGGAGGATAATTTGCCATGATCTCTGCCATAATTTGTGGAATCTGTTTCTGTTTAGCTCGCGGTGAATCTACAGAAATACCGCTTCCTATACCTTGCCATACCAATTTCTGACTTGCTGCATCAATAAAATCTACAATCAGCGCGCCTTGGTTGTAATTGCTGGTCCATGTTCTGCTCATACCAACTCCCCATCCGAAAGGACCGCCCCAACCGTACATACCATAAGGTCTGTCCACATTTACATCGGTTACTTTTTTATGGTTGGCTTTTACGTTCACTATTAAATCTGGGTTGTTGCCAGGCATCAAACCTTTGGTTTGCAATTGTTTGGAAAGTTCATTCAGAACCCTGTCTTTATCAATGTCGTTCAATTTTAAATCGTCAATACGCAATTTATAGGTCTTGTAATTATTAAAATTAGCAGTTTCAGCATAGTCTGAACGTACTTGAAAAGGACTGCATGATGTTAATCCCAAGGTGGCAGAAGCCAGCAAAAGAATAATGTATTTTTTCATTGTAATGGATGTTTATTTTTTGTTGATTTTAATGAATGTATCTGTTTTTTTATCATAACCGTAAGGGCAATGTTTACAGCCACTTTTGCAACAGTGACCGCGTTTTAAATGAAATTTTTCAGTAAAAACTTTGTATCCCTGTTCGTTATAATAAAAGTCCTCACCCTCTTTGATTTCTTTTAGTGCCATAAGTTAAATCTCAATCAAATCTTTATTATATTTGTTTTCATGATAATTGTTTGCCAGAAACCTCTTGCCAAGCTTAAAGTAAATGGCATTACGCTATTCCCTTTTATCTTTATTCGGAAACCCGAAGATAAAGATAATAAAATCCTCATAAACCACGAAAAAATACATATTAGGCAACAAATTGAGCTTTTGGTGATCTTCTTTTACATCTGGTATGTTGTTGAATATTATTACTGGCTCATCAAACTTAAAAATAAACACCTCGCTTATATGAGAATTTCTTTTGAAAGAGAAGCGTATACCAATGAGTGTCATCTTAATTACCTTAAAAAGAGAAAATTATGGTGTTTTTTTAACTATTTGTAATGATTTTTTGTAGAACCTTTAACCATAATTTTGTTAAATATTACGGAAATTTGCAGGATGGAAATTCCAGAAATAAAAATTCCTATTGTTGAAATACCAGTTTCTCAGAACGTGAGACTCTTCATGAAGCGTGAAGATTTGGTTCATCCTGAAATATCAGGTAATAAATATTGGAAACTTTTTTATAATGTAAATTCCTATTTAAAATCCTTTCCGAAAGAACCGTTTATTATCACTTTTGGTGGTGCTTTTTCTAACCATATTGCTGCCGTATCTGCAGTGGGTAGAAATTGTGGAATACCTACTTTAGGGATTATTAGAGGAGATGAACTGAAAAATTCTTGGCAGGAAAATCCCACTTTACAGCTCGCATCACAAAACGGAATGAAGTTTCATTTTGTGTCACGCGAAGAATACAGGGATAAAGAAAATTTAAGTCGAAAATTGAAGCAAAAGTATCCTTATGGAATTATTATACCCGAAGGTGGTAGCAATAGAGAGGCTGTGGAAGGAGTGAAAATGATGCTGAATTCTGAAACTAAAGATTTTGATTATCTTTGCATTGCTGTTGGGACAGGAGGAAGTATTGCCGGAATTTCAAAATTTTGTGAGGAAGAACAGAAGGTTATAGGATTTAAAGTGGTAAGAGATGGTGCTTTGGATGAGAAAATTGCAAAATTAACTTCTAATGAAAATTACCATCTTATAAATGCAGATTTTGGTGGCTATGGTAAATTTAACGATGAATTGATCTCATTCATTAACGAATTTAAAATGAAGTTTAATATTCCGCTAGAACCTGTTTACACAGGAAAAATGATGATGAAGATTTTTGAAATGATTGATGAAGGATTTTTTCCTGATGGAGCGAAAATATTATGTTTTCATACAGGTGGTTTGCAGGGGATTATGGGTGCAAATCAGCTGTTGAAAAGACAAAAAAGAAATTTAATTTTATAAATACTTGAGATTTTTCAAAATGGTTTTTGTCTGTAAATGATAAGAATGTTTGATTTTTCAATTAAAAAATAAATATTATAAGATGAAAAGACTATTTCTATTGATCAGCCTTTTAGTTTTATCAAAATTTTCAGCTCAAACGTGGGCAACAGAGGAACAGTACATTCAGAGATTTGCTACTTATGCAGTCGAGGAAATGGAAAAATACAAAATTCCAGCTTCTATCACCTTAGCACAAGGTCTTTTGGAGACGGGTGGAGGACAGAGTCGATTGGCTCTACAGGGCAACAACCATTTTGGAATTAAGTGTAAAGAAGACTGGACGGGGAAGACAATGGCACACACCGATGATGCTCCCAATGAGTGTTTTCGGGTATATGACGATCCAAGAAAATCTTATGAAGATCATTCTATTTTCTTAGCGACAAGAAAATATTACACTAATCTCTTCAATCTTGATATTAAAGATTACCGTGCCTGGGCGCATGGATTGAAGAAGGCAGGCTATGCCACCAATCCGAAGTATGCTTATATTTTAATCAGCAAAATTGAAAAATACAAGTTGTATGAATACGATAATACAACCTCACGAGATGTAATGTATACCATTGCAAAGCAATATCCTGGCTTTAAAAACGATAATGTTTATTTAGCTAAGAATGAACCTAAAAAAGACAATAGAAAAACCATCGTAGCTGTAGAGTCGAAAGCGGAGAAAGTTTACGCCCAACCAGCGAGATATACTGAAAGAACCAAAACAAAAGGTGAAATTCTCAATTCCATGCTGGTGAAAAATCATCCCAATGGAGGCTTAAAATTTGTGATTATTCCTGAGGATACCAGTGTTAAATTTCTATCCAATAAATTTGGAATTAGTGAAAGCAAAATCATGAAGTGGAATGAGCTTAACAGCACACAATTAAAGAAAAATGATATTGTTTTCCTGGAATCTAAAAACTCCGATGGCAATGTTCCCACTTATCAAAGCGAAAATGGTGAATCTATGTACCAAATTGCACAGAAATTTGGGGTGAAGCTGAATAAACTCTACGCTAAAAACCGAATGGATGAAGGCCAGAGGTTAAACAGCGGACAAATCGTATATCTTCAAGATAAAAAACCAAGAAATTAATTTAATGTTGAAGGTTTGAATTCAATCAGTTTCATGTTTTGCGTGAAGCATTTTAATTTTACCAACAACCATCAATCAATACAATGAGATACCAAAGAAGTTCAGCCTTATTTGATGAGGCTTATCAATACATTCCTGGCGGTGTAAATTCACCAGTAAGAGCATTCAAATCTGTAGGAGGCGTTCCTGTTTTTATGAAATCGGCTAAAGGTGCTTATCTTACAGATGCCGACGACAATGTCTATATCGATTACATTAATTCGTGGGGTCCAGCCATTTTAGGACATACCCATCCAGAAGTTTTAGAGGAATTAAAAACTCAGGCCGATAAAGGTTTTTCTTTCGGAGCTCCAACAGAACTGGAAACTGAAATTGCAAAATTAATTGTAGAAAATGTTCCGAATATCGATCAGATAAGAATGGTGTCTTCTGGCACTGAGGCTTGCATGAGTGCCATTCGTTTAGCAAGAGGATTTACGGGAAGAGACAAGATTATTAAATTCGAAGGTTGTTACCACGGTCATTCTGATTCATTTTTAATAAAAGCAGGAAGTGGAGCAGCAACTTTTGGAAATCCAAATTCTCCAGGTGTAACGCAGGGAACAGCTAAAGATACACTTCTGGCAAGATATAATGATGCCGAGCAAGTTGCGGACATTTTCAGAAATAACCAAGGTGAAATAGCTGCGGTTATTGTAGAGCCCGTTGCTGGAAATATGGGTTGTGTGCTGCCAGAAAATAATTTCTTGCAAGATTTAAGAAAAATATGCGATGAAAATGGTGCTTTATTGATTTTTGATGAGGTGATGACAGGTTTCAGACTTGCTTTTGGAGGTGCTCAGGAAGTGTACAACGTAAAAGCAGATTTGGTAACTTTCGGGAAGGTAATTGGTGGTGGACTTCCGGTAGGTGCTTTCGCGGGTAGAAATGAAATTATGAATCATCTGGCACCTAAAGGTGGCGTTTATCAGGCAGGAACTTTGAGTGGTAATCCTTTGGCAATGCGTGCTGGATTGAAAACTTTGGAGTTGATTAAAAATGATCCCGAATTCTTCAACAGAATTAATACAACCACAGAAACTTTAGATTTTGGAATCGGGAAAATTCTTAACGAAAAAGGAATTGAGCACAAAATCAACAGAAAAGGATCGATGATGTCTGTATTTTTCCATACCAACAGGGTTTCTAATTTTGATGAAGCTCAACAGGCAAATCATGCCCTGTTCAATAACTTCTTCCACCAGTTGCTTAATCAGGGTGTTTATCTTCCACCTAGTGGCTATGAAACGTATTTTATCAGCGATGCCATTAAAGAAAAAGAAATTGAAATGACTTTAGAAGCTGTAAGAAAGTTTGATTACAGTTAAGTTTTAGGTTGATATTTAGGTTAAGTAATGTAAATTAGGACTTATCGATAATCAAACTATAGATTTAATACAAATTTCAGCATAAAACATAAGAAAAATCCTCATAACAAATTGTTGTGAGGATTTTCTGTTAATATGAAGAAAACTAAATAAAATCTTATTGTAATCCAGCTAATAAGTTTACACCATCAACAGTAGCCCAAGCCCCTGGCGTTAAGCTCACTTTTGTTACTGTAGTTGCGTTAGTGAAAGTTTTTACACTTGCAGGTGTATATCCGTAACCCCAAACTCCAGCATTATCTGAGTTAACATAGTTGATAGGATCAACTTTTATTTTA
>JAEWYW010000060.1 GCA_023458535.1 Bacteroidota bacterium | reverse complement strand
TTAAAACCAGAATTTTGGCTAAAATAGCTACACTTACAACTATTCAATATCTGAATAAATTTCTTTTCGGCAGAAATATAAACAACTTAAAAATAAATCTCGCGTGATAATGCACTACGGGTTAATACAGTATTAATGATGATGGAATAAATGAAATCTGGGGAAAGTTTTTTCACATATATTTTAGTGGAGATCGCCCCAAAATTATAATGACTGTTCCAATATTCTGAAGCTTGAACATTTTCTAAAATATTATACATATCGTTTAAAGTAGCGGAATGTATAAGTTTCGAAAATACATTTTGATGCTCATGATATAAATCTGCCAATTGCGAAAGTCTGAGGGTTGGAAAATTCTGAGGACGAAGACGAAGAAATTTTGGTGCAAATTCAATATTGGGTAAATTAAATTTTAATTGTAAAAAATCGTATTCAATCTTCCATTTTTTCATGGTTTCATCAGCAGGATTTTCAAGCCAACCGCAGATACCGAAAAGCAATGCTTCGAGTAGTGTTTTGTTATGCCGAATTTTAGAAATTATTTTGAAATCCAAGCTTTGGGCTAACTCAAAGAAAATTTCTGCATTAATTTTGAGTCCGAAATTATAAGCCAAATAATGGAACAATACTGCTTCAAAATCATTTTTGTACAGAGAAAGAGAGCTTTCAATATTTATTGATTTTTCATTTAGTTTTTTGAGTAAATTTTCCTCTTCAAAATAAAAGGGAATGCTTTCTTTTGAAAAAATATCTTCACACGGAATAAATTTTTTCACTTCAAAAAGTTGTTGATATTTTGATACAATATTGGGATCGATGTAATTCTTAAGTTCTAATGTTGGAATGTTATTATCCTTCAGCATTTTTATTTCCTCATCATTTTCATATACCACATGAAGAATAATATTGTCGAAATTTCTATCAGATTGATGTTGATGTGCATTCCAGTCTGATGCTTTCACATGAAGCTCAATATTACCCACGAGCATCAGGTTCTGAATTTTAATTTTTGCCAGAGAAAAATCGGGGCCAGCATTGAAATTCCAGATTCCAAAATCTAAAATTTCAATAGGAACTCCTTCGACATCCACGAAATTGAAATTTTTAAACAATTTATAATTCCAAAGATATTGAAGGAGTTTTTCATTCATATATTTAAAAATGAGATAATTAAATATATGAAAATTTATAATAGCGAGAAAGTTTTACTTTTTGTTTTTGAACTTTTCGATGGTTTTTTTATACATGTCTTCGTAAAGTGGCAGTATATTCTTCAAGTCGAATTTTAGTGCTTGAATTTTAGCGTTGGCTTTCATTTTGGCTAAAAGTTCCTCATCACTTAATAGTTTAATGGTATAGTTGCTCATTGCTTCTACATTTCCTATTTCCGCCAGGTAACCCGTTTCCCCTTGAATGTTCACTTCAGGAATTCCACCAGCATTGGAACTTATTACAGGTGTGTAAGCGGACATCGCCTCTAGGGCTGCCAAACCGAAACTTTCCTGTTCTGAAGGTAATAAAAAAACATCCGAAAGTTGCAAAATTCTATACAAATCATTTACCTTTCCCAATAAACGCACTTTAGAAATAAGTTCTGGATTTTCTTCTAAAAACTGACTTACCTTTTCCATTTCTGGACCTTCACCAATAATAATCAGTTTTGATTTTATTTTTTTCTCAACATTTTTGAAAATCTGTAAAACATCTTCAATCCTTTTTACGGGTCGAAGATTGGAAACGTGAATTAAAATTTTTTCATCCGCTGATGCAAACTGTGTTCGCTGACAATCTCTGCAGTCATCTAGCAAGGAATTGTCGATAAAATTGGTAATAACTTCAATTTCCTTTTTAATGTGGAAAAACTGTAAGGTGTCTTTTTTAAGGCTTTCAGAAACCGCCGTAATGGTATCGGATTGATTGATCGAGAACTCAACGGCATGTTTGTAACTCGGGTGTTGACCAACCAGTGTAATATCCGTTCCGTGTAGGGTAGTTACCAATGGTACATCCTGATTGTCTTCCAGTAACATTTGCTTCGCTGTAAATGCGGCATATGCATAAGGAATAGCGTAATGAGCATGCAACAAATCCAACTTATATAATTTTACAACTCGGTATATCATCGAACTTAATGCGATATCATAGGGTTGATATTGAAAAAGCGGATAGGTCTGCACATTTACTTTATGGAAAAAAATATTCGGATTGGTAATGTCTAGCCGAGCAGGCAGTGCTGAACTAATGAAATGAACCTCATAGCCCTTACTGGCAAGTGACATTCCCAGTTCTGTAGCAACAATACCACTTCCACCATAAGTTGGATAACAAAGAATTCCTATTTTCATAATTTTGTCGTCAATTTTTTATTTGGAAACAGCTTCTAATGTTATACCCATTCCCGCCTGAAGTTCATCATTTACCAAGACAGGAAGTTTGCCATGGATTTTTGTTTTTCCCAATAAGGCATCAGCTGCTGCATTCATTGCATCATCATTATTTTCGTAGGCCACTAAAACTGTAGATGTCTTTTTGGTATCAACATCTTTTAAAGCATAAGGACTTCCGAAAACAGTTAAGATCACCTTGTTTTTTTTACTCACATCTTGTAAAATTTTCTTTGATGCATTGGATATTTTATAAGGCTTATATGCGGATGAATTATCTTTATGAAAGCCAACAATTACGGTTGAGTGAGAAGGTATGGAATTAATTTCACTTGCTTTTTTAATGATGATGTTTCTATTTTGCGACAATCTCTGTACAAATGTTTGATATGGTGCTTCCTCTAAGGGGATGTAGTAAATACTTTCATCTTTTTCAAGTGGAAGAAGATCTTTTTTATTTTTTAATAGCGTTAAAGCATTGGCATATAAATTTTGCGCCAAAATTTTATGGCTTTCATTGTTGATGTCGGCAAGTACATTAGCAGTATTTTTTGGGGTATAGGTTGTTAATCCCAAATAATATTTTGCCAAAAGAATTTTTTTAACACTTTCCTCCAATCTGGCCTGCGTTATCTCACCTTTATTAAGAGCTTCCTGAATCAATTTTTTACCAGTGGCCACATCTTGTGAAAATAACATGATGTCGTTCCCAGCTTTGAAAGCCATTGCATCCAATACCCCTGGTTGATATTTATTGGCCACAGCGCCCATATTTAGTGCATCTGTAATAATCAATCCTTTGTAACCAATTTTGTCTTTTAATACTCCGGTGATGATATTTTTTGAAACCGAGGCGGGGATTCCTTTGGTATTTTCTAAAGTAGGTACATATAGATGAGCCACCATCACACCACCAATTCCAGAATGTGCCATTTCGTAATATGGTGCCAATTCTACAGCATTTAAGCGGGTTAAGTCGTGAGGTACGACGGGTAAATCTAAATGAGAATCGGTGCTGGTATCACCATGACCCGGGAAATGTTTAATAGCAGCGAGGATATTAGAATCTTGCAAACCGTTTGCGTAAGCCGTTGCGGAGCTGACAACATTTTTAACCTCCGAACCAAAACTTCTGTTACCAATAATGGGATTGTTAGGATTAGTGTTTACATCTACAGTAGGTGCAAAATCCCAATTAACGCCCAGTCTTTTGCAATCAGCAGCAATTTTTTGAGCCATTTGATAGATAAGATTTTTATCTTGAATGGCGCCAAGCGTCATTGCCCAAGGAAATTTATGAGCTGCGGCAATTCTCTGATAAATTCCCCATTCGGCATCCATCCCAATCATCATTGGAACTTTAGATTTCGACTGGAATTCATTCACTAAATTAATGTGCCTCACAGGATCATCCTGCATCAATATAAGTCCGCCAATCTTATCTTTTTCAACAATATTGCGGATATTACTGATAAAATCTTCACCTTTATTGGTGTACAGTGCAACAATGAATAACTGTCCGATTTTTTCGTCCTGACTAAGAGAATTATATGTGGTGTTTACCCAAGCATATGCTTTTTGAACTTCAGACGGAGATGTATTTTTAGGAGTATATTGTGCTTTAGCAGTTGTGGATGAAGATAGAAATATGAT
>JAEWYW010000059.1 GCA_023458535.1 Bacteroidota bacterium | reverse complement strand
AGACAATTGCACTCACTGAGTATGAAATAATACCTGTGCACAACCCTGGACTAATGGGCATTTGCGAAGCGTACAATACAGGAGAACAACAGGCAAAATACGATAATTTACTTTTCGTGCACGAAGATGTTCTATTTCGTACTGAAGACTGGGGCGAAAAACTGATTCAACATTTATCTAGTCCAGAAGTGGGCGTTGTGGGTGTGGCCGGATCGGATTATGTTCCTACAGCGCCTAGTGGCTGGTATGTGAACAGTATGCAACACCAGTTTCTACATCTTATCCAAAATACAAAAGAAGGAGACCAAGCCAAATACGACAATTTTGTTACTGAGAATAAGCACCGAGTATATGCATTAGACGGTGTATTTTTAGCGATGAGAAAAGAGGTGTTTTCAAAAATAAAATTTAATGAAGATTTAAAAGGATTTCATGGTTACGATTTGGACATTAGCTTGCATGCAGCAAAACAATACGAAAATTACGTGATTGCGGACATTCTCATCGAGCACTTTTCGCTAGGTGCACCCAATAAAGATTGGCTCGATGCCAACGTACTTATTAGAAAAAAGTATGGTGCACAATACCAAAATAAAATGAATGCAGAAATTGAAGTGGAGCGCTTTCAAGGTTTTCTGTATTCCTATTTTCAGTTCTATGGTATCAATCTAAAAACAACAGCCGAAACCCTAAGGTTTATACCGATAGGAAGAATACCGTCTTCACAACTACGTACGTTGATGAAAAAATACTACCACTTTTTTAAGTACAGAAGTTATTTTAAAGAAAAATTTAAAACAAAGGATTAATGCAGCAGCTCGCCATCATAATTCCATACTATAAAATTAATTATTTCAAGGAGATATTGGAATCCTTGGAACAGCAATCCTGCAAAAAATTCACGCTGTATATAGGTAATGATGCAAGCCCCAATGATCCGAAATCGCTAATCGATGATGTGCTAAAAACAACCAAGTATACCTATTTTTCATACACTGAAAATTTGGGAGGAAAAGATCTGGTAGCACAATGGGAACGCGTTATATCTGAAACTAATAACGAAAATTGGCTACAGATTCTGGGTGATGATGATGTTTTGTCACTCAACTTTGTCGAAGAATTTTATAATCACCTTACTGAGATTGATGAAGTTGGATCGAATGTAATTAAGTTTCCGCAACGTTGGATTGATGGAATCGGCGAACCCTTTAAAGAATATACCCAGCAGCCCAAATTGTTGAGTGCTCTGGATAACTGGAAGGAAAAATACGTAAAAGCGAACCGCTCCAGCTTGTCAGAACATATCTTCCGCCGCGCTGCTTACGAAAAAATAGGCTTCAAACATCTACCCTTAGCTTGGGGATCTGATGATCTTGCAGTCTTTGAAATTGCGGGCGAAAAACCTGTATTTTTTATCGGAGAAGCTCAAGTGGACGTTCGCATCAGTGCCGAAAACATCTCAGGGTCTCGTGAATTGTATGTTGATAAGCAAAGGCTCGCAATTGCCTTTGAAACTGATTTTATTAATCAGCATTACAGATCTTTACCTAAAGATTATCTAAAAGACCGTATCAATCAGCAGATAAGCTTTGCCTTTCACCATCACATCTCCGATCTTAAGCTGAATCTTGCAAAATATTATTGGTATTTGGGAGAATATAAAAAAATACTAAAATTGCCATATACCTATTGGAAAATTTTAACTAAAAAACCATGATTTCAGTTATCATATCGTACTACAAAGTAGAAAACTTCAGAGCCGTTCATCAAAATATTGCTAAAACATGTGGACAAAATGTAGAGGTAATAGGAATCTACAATGCAAATAACTATAGTATTGGACAAGCCTATAATATGGGTAGACGAAAAGCTAAATTTCCCTTTCTTCTCTTTTTACATGATGACGTTGCCTTTAGAACTTTCAACTGGGGAAGTACGTTGATAAACCATTTAGAAGATGAAAAAACAGGTGTTGTGGGTATCGCAGGGTCTAATTATGTGCCAAAAGCACCATCGGGATGGTATATTACCCCAGCAACAGGGCATACATCCGAAAATAAACGAGAAGCGATTGTTCTTGATGGTGTATTTTTAGCGATTACGGCGAATAATTTTGATAGACTCCATTTCGATGCAAATATTCCTGGATTTCATGGATATGACACTGATTTTAGCTTGAGAGCATCTCTTATTTTGCAAAATTATATTATTTCGGACATAAAAATAGACCATTATTCTTCGGGAACGATTGATAAAACATGGTTAGATAATACGGTGCTTATTCGTAAAAAGTTGCGAAACTATCCACAAAAAAAATCAGATATCACCTTGGAAAAAACAGCCTTCCTAAGTTTTATTGGCTATTTCTTCAAGTATTACCCAATGAATATTAAAAACTTTCGAGAAACCATACAATTTTTACCCAGAGGGCTATCTTTAAAAGATTATTTTGAGATACATATTCTATATGCAAAATTTCTAAAAAATAGATTTTTATAACGCCAATTTCCAACATGAATCTAGTAAACGAATACACAAAACTGAATAATTCTTTTGACAAAACCCTGCTATTTGGCGTTGGTTTAAAGGCGGGATTCTATTCGGAAATCAACAATATGATTTTGGGTGTTTTGTATTGCCTCCAACACAAAATACAATTCAATCTGCAATCTTTAGATGCTAATTTTGGCTATAAAAATGGCTGGACTGATTATTTTGAACCATTCTGTAGGGAAAAGAATAAGCATCATCTAGCGAAGCAAAATTACAGAATGCCAATGCATGTTCCCCAGTATAATTCATGGCAGAAACAAAAAATTAGCTGGATAAAAAAGTGGCATAAAGTAGATTTCTTTACCTATGAATTATTTGATTTAATACGTAATCGGGAAAATGAAAAAATTCACTACGATTTTCCAACATTAGGCATCAAAGGAGACATTTTAGATGCAACCGCAAAAATTATCGACCTTGTGTACCGTCCTAATGCAGAAGTGATTGCGTACATCAATCAAAAAAAGAAAGAAATAGCATTACCATCGGATTACATTGGATTTCATATACGAGGTGGTGATAAATTTTTGGAGCACGACCTTTTAGATGCCGATAATTATTTTAAAGCTGCAGAGGAGCTGTCGGGAATTAGAAAAGCATTTATATTAACGGATGATTTCGCTATTTTTGAAAAAATTCAACAAAAATATCCTCATTGGCAATGTTTTACCATTACTGACAAAGACGAATCTGGATATTTCCATGAATCATTTAAAGACCTAAAACCCGAGGTAAAAAAGAGTAAAATCATGAATTTGATCGCAAGCATAGAACTGCTTTCTGAAGCCGAAGTAACGTTTTGCACCTACAGTTCCAATGTCGGCATGTTTTTGAAAATGAGAAATAAGAACAGAACCTTTGGTATCGATTTACCATCCTGGCAAATATGGTAAGATTACATACAAAAAAATGAAAAAACTATCCTATTACCATCACGTATATAAAAAATACCGAGCAGACCATATCAAGCATGCTGGTGAAAAATTTGCATTTTATAATTTTTGGGAAATGCACGCTACAAACAATTGGTTTGTGGAGTTTTTCAATCAACACGATATTGCTCCTAAGAAAGTACTCAACTTAATTTCTGTGATGGGTCCCAAAGAAGTCATACACCTGATCCCACGGCCACGTTTATTTTTTACCTGTGAAAACGTAGAATCCGAATCAATTTCAAGCAACTACTTGAATTATAAAGATCATTACGGTAAGAAAGTAGATCTTGCTGTAGGCTTTAAATATAGTGATGATGCTAATTATCTGCGTTTTCCATTATGGATTTTGAGTATATTTCCGCCAGACAGTAGCTATGATACCATCAAGAATATTGTCAATACCTATAATAAACCAGAACATCGACTGAATATCGACCGACAACGGTTTGCATGCAATATTTCCAGACACGATAAAACTGGTTTGCGTGCTAAAATTATCGATATGGCAAATGAAATTTCTAAGGTTGATAATGCAGGATCCTTTCTAAAAAACACCTCTGAGCTTAAGGAAAAATACCAAGACAATAAAGAGTTATTTTTACGAAATTATAAAATCAATATTTGTCCCGAAAACACAAATGCCGAAGGCTACGTCACCGAAAAATTATTCGAATCGATTCGCTCCAGATGCATTCCTTTATATTGGGGAAGTAATAATAATCCTGAGCCAGAAATTCTTAATCAGAATGCGATTCTTTTTTTTGATCCTGATGGAAACAACTCTGCAACTCGCGATCAACTTTCAAAAATTGCACAGGGTGGAAAAGATTATCAGGATTTTGCCCATCAAAAACCATTTCAGCACGATGCTGCAGAGCGTATTTGGGAAAACATTTTCCGTTTTCAGCAAGCCATAAAAAAAATACTGTAATGGGATCGTTTATTCATATTATCACCACGCGTTTTAATGTTCCTACCGAAAATTGGGAACAAACTCGGGCAGGTTTTACACCGTTAACTGATGAGTGGCACACGCATCGTTTTGATCTTTTTCAGAAATATACCTTTCCCTCGTTTAAAAATCAAACCAACAAAAATTTTGTCTGGTTAGTTTTTTTTGATGTAAAAACCGATGAAAAATACCTGAAAATCATCCATAAACTGCAAAATGAATTTCCGAATTTTCAGCCGATATATGTTACACATGGTGAGGAAATAAACAAAAATATACTTGACTGGTTTGCTGCATATTATCAAAAAGAAACTCAGTTTGTCATCAGTACCGATATTGATAATGATGATATCTTGCACCAAGATTTTGTAGCGACTGTACAGAACCACTTCAAGCCTATTCACAATACGGTAATTGATTTACGAAGGGGTTTACAGTTGAATACAGGTTCCGATGCCAAAGTGTTGGTAAATGAGTTTTATTCCGCCGCCAACCCTTTTGTGAGTATTGTGGAAGACATTCATCAAGCCAAAACCATTATGAACGAACGCCATACCAATTTCAGAAACTACACCAACATTGAGGTTTTTGATAAAAAAGCGATGTTCATACAGTTAATTCATACGCATAATCTTATGAATAACACCTTACAAACAAAGGGGATTTACGATTTAAATTTTGCGGAATTTGGAATAGATAATCCAAACAGACCTAAAATATCAATTACAAAAACAGCTCTCCACAACATCAAAAGGCTACCACTAATTTTGAAAAGGTTAATTTTGCGTAAATGATGAATGTTAGCGTCATAATTCCCGTATATAATGCCGAAAAATTTATAGAAAAAGCGGTACAATCAACTCTGCAGTTTCCAGAGGTGAGAGAGGTCTTGCTTATCGATGATGGGTCTAGTGATCATTCTTTAGCACTCTGCCGACAGCTCGCAAGCAAGTATGCTGAAATAAAAGTACGAACACATCCAGCAGGTAAAAACAAAGGCGTTTCCGCTACAAGAAATCTCGGAATTAAAGAAGCTACACAAGAGTTCATCACCTTCTTAGATGCCGATGATTACTGGCTTCCTAACCGATTTGACGCTGAAAGAACATTGTTCTTAGACCCCAAAGTAGATGGCGTTTTTGGTGGGATTGATGCTGAATTCATAGGCGATGATGGCAAAAAAGCGTTCATAGAAAAATTTGGAAAGGATACTTTATGTTCTGTTCAGTTTCCTGCAGAGGGAAGAGATATTTTCTATCACTTGGTGGAGGAACCTAATACATTTGGATCTTTTTTTTCCATGATTGCCCTTACTATAAAAAAGGAAGCGTTAGAGAGAAACAATCTCTACATTAATGAGAACCTTTCATTAATGGAGGATAAAGAATTTATAATCAGATTAGCTTATCATACCTACCTAAAAACAGGCATCATCGACGAAGGTGTGGCCATGAGAACATCTCACGACTCCAATTCGATAATGAAACTAACCAATAATTCGAGAAATTTTTTCTCACATAATGCCAAGCTTTATCAATCACTTTATCAATGGGCAAAGAATAAAAACGATATTCCCTTGCAACGTATCAATTTTTTTAAATTAAAATACCTTTCATCGGATATTGCCGCTAAGACAGGTCTTAGAAAATACAGTAGTTTTATCGTTCAAGCACTACAGAATCCTGAATTGTTGAAAACGAGATTTCGATACTTTGCTCTAAAAAACAACCCTTAATTATGTGCGGAATTGCCGGAATACTATCCCCAAACGCTAGAAATTATACTGCGGAACTTCAACGAATGACGGATGCCATTGCGCACCGAGGTCCCGATTCTGCCGATCATCAGTTTTTCGAGAATGCGGCATTAGGTCATCGAAGACTTTCGATCGTCGATCTTTCTGAAACCGGTAAACAACCCATGTTTTCCAATACCAGAAATGAATGTATTGTTCTGAACGGTGAAATATACGGCTATCTCGACTTAAAGAAAAAATATACCAATTATCCATACCGCGGCACTTCGGATACCGAGCTTATTTTAGCCATGTACCAAGCAAAAGGTGAAAACCTCATCCACGAACTGCCCGGAATGTTTGCCTTTGCCATCTGGAACGAAAAAAAACAAGAACTCTTTTGTGCTCGCGACCGCTTCGGCGAAAAACCGTTTTTTTATGCGACAGGCAAGAATGGCGAATTTATTTTTGCATCAGAAATTAAAGCTATTTTGGCGTCTGGATTAATTACGCCCACCATCAACAAAGAAGCGCTTTCGCATTTCCTTCAATATGGCTACGTAAGTGCCTATCAAAGCATTTATGAAAATATCCACACTCTTCCTCCCGCTCATCAATTAATGTATTCTAATGGAAAAATTGAGGTAAAAAGATATTATCGTATTCCACAAAATGATCGTAAAATTTCTTTAGCAGAAGCAAAGGAAGAATTTAGTACCCTTTTGAAAAATGCCGTTAAAAAACAACTTGTTGCGGATGTGGAAGTAGGTAGTTTTTTAAGTGGTGGACTGGATTCGTCTACCATTGTTGCACTTGTAAATGATTTCTTACCAAAACAAACCACCATCAGTTTTGGATATTCAGGCGAAAACAGCGAGCTCGATTTTGCCGAAGAAATTGCAAGGAAATATAATACCAATCATATTGAAATATTTGAAAACAGAGGCGATATTGCAAAAGAATTACTGAAGGTATCTCCATATTTCGATGAGCCTTTTGCTGATATGAGTTATGTTCCCCAATATAAGATTTGCCAAGCAGCTGCGAGACATCTCAAGGTGGTTTTAGCCGGTGATGTGGGTGATGAATTGTTTGGAGGGTACAATTTTTACACGGTTGAAAATCAATTGAAAAATCATTTTTCATATAACAATGCCTTGGTTAAGTTTGGGTTAAAACAGTTCGGGAAGTTTAAAGAGACCTCCTTCCTTACGAAAGCGAATATTGTCTATAAAAACATCTACGACTTTCATCAGAATCGAGTTCGTAATTTCTTCAATCCCACTGAGATGAAGGAATTGGGCATCAACACCAGATACCATCAAGACTATAGTTTTCAAGTGAATAAAAACTCGGTAAACGACATGATGCGAGTGGATATAGAAAAATATGTTCCTGGCAATATGCTTGTAAAATCCGACCGCATGGCAATGGCCAACTCGCTGGAAGTTCGGACACCTTTTCTAGATAAAGATTTTGCAGAATTCTGTATTCAGCTGCCTGACAGCCTAAAGCTTGACACAAATAACGATAAGATTATACTTCGAGAAACCATGCAACACTACTGGACAGACAGTATCAAAAAACGTCACAAGCAAGGCTTTGGTTCCCCTGTTGAAGATTGGTTTAAAGAAAAAAGCCTAATGAATTTATCCAATGACTTACTCACGGATAAATCGCAAAAAGTATTCGATTATATTAACTTTAATGATGCTCAAAAACACCTAAATGGCGATAAAAAACATTGGAATCT
>JAEWYW010000058.1 GCA_023458535.1 Bacteroidota bacterium | reverse complement strand
ACTTCACCGTTTTGCTCAATTCTAATTTTAGGGTTGTTTTTATTTTCCAACAATGCATCCGAAAGGGTTTTGAACTGTTCGAAGAACTTTCTCACAGTATTCTCAGGTACAATTTTATTTTTCTTCCAGCCCTTTAACATGTATTTAGACATTAATTCTTCATTAGAAACATCAAAACCAGTACTCATTGCTACAGAATAAGCCATTGGCTGCTCATACAATGTTCTTTTTGGGAAATCGTTTAATGAATTATAATTGTCTTTAAGGATTTTAAGATATGCGCTTACAGCTTTGCTTTGCGAGAAATTTCTGTTATCCAAAATGGTTTGCTGGTAAATTTTTCTGTAAAGATCTCTTAACTGGTCGTACTCCGCAGAAGAAACTAAGATGCCTTTTTCTACTCCAGGGTTGTAATCTTTCATTTCTGGCTTAAATCTTCCGCCTACTAAGAAAGGATATTCGTATACCAATAATTGAGAAGCCGCTTCATACGGGATAGGATTGGGAGCTTCAGAGAATAAATATCGATATTCCGGTTTCAATTCTGTTTTTGAAACACCAATGTTAGATTTGAAATGTTCCTTTAGCGAGGCATCAATTCTCTTATTTTCGTAAGTTACCTGCGAAACAATACTGTCTATAGATTTTACGAGCAATTGGTGGGTGTTTACATCCCCTTTTTTAGGGAAAATAACAAAACCTTGCACCATACTTGTTTTTGGATAATCTAAAGAATAATAACCTTCTCCACCCTGTACAAGGTCGTAATTGTTTTTGTTAACCACGTCTTTTTGGTCCACAATTATTCTCTTTTTTTCGTCGGCTATGCTTTTCGCTGAGTTGGTTACAACGTCTTCAGATACCACTACGAAATTGTTGTACCCATTAGGTGATTTTGATATGGTTTGATAAGAAATGATCTTGGCTCTTGCTTGCGTTAATTGTCTGATGGCGTTTTGAATTCCAACATTCGCCGGCGCGGTAGAACCAATCACCACTACAATATTGGTTTCATCTGGAACGGTAGATAATAATGAACCCGCTGCAGCTAAACCTTCTTGTAAAGGTTGATCGCCAAAGCCACTGCATCTTAGGTCTAATTTATTATCAATAAACTTGGAAACATCTGCATAATCATTCGAAAGTTCCGAAACGGATACATTTTCTCCACAAGTGTTATTTCTGTACAGAACAACTCCATATTTTACATTTTTGTAATAACTGAACTTATCTAAGTTTACTTGAATATTTTGGAAAACAGTTTTTGCAATAGAGGTACTTTGTGCATTTTCATTACTAATATCTATAGTAAATACAATATTCAAATTCTTATTTTTCTTAATTACTTCTTTGTACCTGTCGAAATAAAGAGGTTCTCCTAAAGCATTGTAAACGAAGTTGTTGTTGTAATTGAATACGTTCTGGAAAAATCTAGTTTTGGTATTCAATTCACCATTTTTATTGGCGATTAACGAAATTGGAAACACATTTTCCATGGCTGTTCTGTTAACAGCATCAGTTAATAGTATTTCTGGTTTTGCTTCTGGCGAAGTATTGTTGATGTTATATATTCCTAACGTATTGTCCGCTTCATACTTATAATTGTCCGCTATTTTAAGAGCTGATCGCTCACCCCAGTATGCTACCATATTAGAACTTACCCAACCGTAGATATTGTTATCAATACTATCGATTTGTATCTGTGGCGACTTACCAATTAGATACCTTTTGTTATTGTCGGACTGTTTATAAATATAAACCATTTTGCCAACAGGAAGTTTGGTTTTTACTGGCTTGCTGAGGTCGGGAGCATCAAAAATTAATACAGAATCATTTTTCATGTATTTCTCAGCACCTTTTATCACTTCAATACTGTTAGGAGCTAATGTAGCCTTAAGAGTAAAACCGTTTTCCTGACTTTTCAGGGCATTTCTCCACAGCAAAACGTTCTCCTCAGGTATCCAACCATAGGTTTTTACAGATCTTACAGGTAATTTCTGCATCAATGCATTCTGATCGTATTCTGCTACTTTTAGTAATCTCTTTGAAGAGTTATGTTTGATCACCATTAAAGGCTCTAAAAATTTGATTTCCTTTGGAGACATTTCGTCTCCTTTGTCCATACTTACATTGTTTTTAGATCTTTCTGAAATCACTACCCACGGTTCTCCATTCTTTGGGAATCCATTGATGACAGCTGTCTTGTCAATCATTCCATAAGATGTTGGAGCAGGTGTTTTTTCTGATGGTAATCTTACATTACATGCGGTCAGTATTAAAGCCGATACTACGAAATATGGTGTAGAAGTTTTAATTTTCATAAGTGTTTTTTATTTGCTCTGTTTTACATCTACTTTAATTACACAGTTCTGACTGTTGTCATAAGTTATAACAACTTCATCAATATGATTGTTCTTATCAAAATTTAACCCCTGGCAATAATAATAGAAACTTTCTTTTTTCTGATCATTGATGGTAGTTGGTACGTTATCTTTCCTACAAAGGTATTTATCTAGAAGATAATTGTAATGTGTATTAAAATTTTCACCATTGGCTATTTGCTGCAATCTATATTTAAAGTCATCGTTAATGTTCTTTAAAATATCGTCCACTGATGCTACTTTAACTTCAGGAAGATCCTGTACAGAAGGTACAATGGTAATATAATGCCTCACTGGGTGCTCAACATCACCATCAACAATTAAATGAACTTCGTAATTTCCTGGTTTTCTGTAGGTATAAGAGGGTGTTCTCTCTTGCGAATCGTAGTTTCCTGTCTCACCAAATTTCCACAGGTATTCTCTAGCAGTTAAAGAATTCGCTTTAAAATCAACTTTCTCAAACTGTCTAGCTTGTATAGGAGCATCAATAGTTGCCGTAGCTTTTACAGAATCTTGTTTTAAAGGCCTTGGATTAACAATTACCGTAAATGTTTTTGGGTATTTATTGTTAATTACCATACTTACATTATATAAGCCCTCTTTTTGAAATATATGGGTTCCTTTTCTTTTGTCTGAAGTTGTTTGATCTCCAAAACTCCACACAATACTTTTGGTAAATGGAGTGGTGTCTTCATAATTTACAACATCACCCACCGTTACAGTCTGAGGGGTTATTGTGGCTATGATATCTTCTGAACTGAAATTGTTTTTTTGCTGAATCCACAGCGCAATCATTGCAGCGATCAAGAATAATGCTACTACTGCAATAAAGATGTTTTGCTTGTTTTTCTGAATATAATTCATCGTAGAGTTTTTTTTGGTTTTTTAATGTGTTCTTATTATCGTTTTATAAAGTTATTTCTATTAATGCATTCCTGAATACTTTCTTCGAAAGCAGCTATTTTTTTCTTATTTCTGATCACATGGTTTTTATCGTCTATAAACATCTGATCAAAATAAATGATATGTTTGTAGATCTTTGCTCTAGGGTCGGTAGATTGATTGTGAACCGAAAAATCATTGATCGTTTGTACTTTCATACTAGTCTCGTCAGTAAGAGAAATTTCTTCAGATTTGTCGGTGTCAATTTTTTTAATATTTGCATAAGCACTATCTATAGTTGGCATTATTTCTACCATTTTTTTTTCGAATCCAGCTTTTATTAAGAGATTTTCTTTGTTGGTAAGTTCTTTGCCAGCATTGCTAAAGGGAGAATTTTTTTGATATAAAAAAATAATAACCAGCAATACTACTGCAAATACAAGCATTCCTAATAAATAGAAAAAATAATGTTTTTTCTCGGTGTTGGAAAGGGTAATTTGTTCTTGCATAACTATTTATTTTTTGCCAAATCTTTGCTGTAAAGGTGATAAATCTGGAGTGGATAATCTCTTTGTAGTTTTTTCACAGTCTGCTAATCTGTTTTGTATTTTCATAAGCTTTTCGTTAGAGGAAAGAATATGCTTTTTATGGGGCATTATATTTCTCTCGATTTGGTTTAAAAGAGAAGTGTACAGCTTGTAGTCTGCAGTATCCTTTCCAATAAGCTTTTTGCACTGTCTAATATCTTCTATAACACTCTGGCTAACGTTGGAATAATCTCCCTCTGTTCCGTTATTCAAATTACCCAATAGCCCGATAATACGATCCAGCTTAGAGTTTAATTGAAAGACAGTGTTTTGCATGGTGAAGTATTGGTCTGCCTTTATTTTTGTTTGTCTGGTTTGCACATCAGAGCTTTTGTAAAATAGAAAAACAGATAAAAAAGTGACGCAGGTGAGTATCATGAAAGACAATAAAAAACGAAAGATCCCATTTCTTACGTCATTTTTATTCAGTTTGTTTTGTCCGTAAGTTGCCATAATTATATTTTATATACTGGTGTTGTAATAGCCTTGTTCAACACAAAATCTCACCAAGTCTAATTTGCTTTTTAGTTCGAGCTTTTCTGTCAGCCTGTTGATGTAGGTGTCTATGGTCCTTGTACTGAGGTTAATCCTCTCACCAATTTCTTTATTGCTAAAGCCTTCATAGCACAATTTTATTATTTGAATTTCAGTAACAGTAAGATCTTTCTGGCTTTCTTTCTGTCTGTCCATATAATCCTGAACAGCTAAAGATTGCTCTGCCCATTCCCTTTTATATTCATTGTAATTGCCTGCACCATCAATAATGGTTCTCAACATCTCCTTAATAATGATGCTGTTTTTTTGGCAATAATACGTGTTGGGTATTTCATCTATTAATACTGCCATATCTTCTTGGTAAGTGGCAGAATACGTTAGAATAGGAGTGTCTTCATTGAAATTTCTAATATACTTAATTGCCTCAATACCACTAAGTATAGGCATAAAAAGATTAATCAAAAAAATATCTTCCTGCTTTCTATAAATCCTGTTAATCAGTTCATTGCCATTGTTACAGTCGTTTACAATACTGTAAAACGGGTTTTCCGACAGCATTTTTACCAAAAATTGTTTGAAATAAAAATCATTCTCAGCAATAGAAAACCTAGTGTGTACATTAGATTTATTATTCATCATTCTGTGTTGAGAAATTTCCACTAAGGTATAAAAATTTTAAGTTCTGGAAAAAAATTATTGAACAAATCACCTTTTGTTGATTTTTCTCTCAAAGCAAAAAAAACACATTGTAAATTTTATAAAGTTTGCGAAAAAAATTGTAGTTTTGAAACTAAAGATTGTTTTATAATAATCTTTTACACAAAACAAAACACAAAAAAATTATGAGCGTACTAATCAGTAATGATACTGTTAAGCAGGTATTTCATATCGCACAATCTATAGCCAGGGAGAATTATAATGCTACTTTTGGGGCGCCTCACGTTCTTCAGGCACTTATGCATAAAGACATCGGTTTGAAGGATTTTTTGGTCACTTTAGAGAAAGATCCTAGTTATATTTATGAATGGGCGGATGTACGAATTGAAGAATATCCTAAAACCTCCCACCTGCCCACTGAAGCAGAGGAAGATGAGAAAATCTCAAAAATTATTGATGAGGCAGATGATATCAGATTAAAGCTTGGTCTAGATGAAGTTACTGCGCTATGTCTGCTAACCAGTATTGTAAAGCCCAACGTTGCTTACAGCGTTCAGGATTTGAAATCTCTACCCCTTAGAGAACACGAAATAATCAATTTTTTTCACGGTGATAACCCCGTTATTAATTCAACAGAGGATTATCTATTAGGAAAATCGTCAATGGATAAAAATGGCAGTTTTCCAGCCATCAGCAGTTACTGTGTTGATAAAACAGAGCAGGCTAGGCAGGGTAAACTTGATAATATTGTTGGAAGGGATAAAGAACTACGAATGTTGGTGGAAATTCTCTGCAGAAGAACGAAGCCTAACGTTATTATCGTTGGTGAACCTGGTGTGGGTAAAACTGCGCTGATTGAAGGTTTCGCAATAGAAATCATGAACGGTAATGTACCCGATATGTTAAAGGAGGCCACTTTGCTTGAGCTCGATACAGGTTCTCTTTTGGCGGGAACTTCCTATAAAGGTGAAATAGAAGACCGTCTTAAAAAAGTGATCAATGAGTGCAAAAAAATGAATAAAGCAGTATTGTTCATTGATGAAATTCATTCATTATTAGATCCGAAAGGTAATGCAGGGAATGTTGCTAATCTTTTGAAACCTGAACTTGCAAGAGGTGAAATTACAGTTATTGGTGCCACAACTCAGGAAGAGTACAGAAAAATAATAGAGCCAGAAAGGGCTTTTGATAGAAGATTTGAAGTTCTAACTGTAGAAGAACCTGATGACGCAACTTGTGTAAAAATGATTGAAGTTTTATTAGATGGCTACAAAAATCACCATGGTATTGAAGTCGACAAAAATGCGCTTCCAGATTGTATCCGTCTTTCAAAAAGATATTCTAAAGGCAAAAAGTTACCAGATTCAGCTATCGATTTGTTAGACAGAACGATGGCTTCTATTAAAATGTTGGACGAACTGTCTGAAATTCGTTTGGAATCTTGGAAAGCAGATTATGATCAATTAAAAGAGGAAGAGTACACGGATGAGGCGCATAAAATTGATGATCTTATTTGGCATTTTAATCTTTTGCAAAATAAATTAAGCCCAATTCTGTGGGGATCTCTAGCAGAACAACACAGTATTGATAATTCAATGAGTGCGGAAGAAATTCAGAAACTCATTGAATCCACCTATGAGGAACTAACTCAGCATGCCGCGATTAAGAGAGAAAAGGTTGGCAAGCTGGAGTTGGCTGCTGTAATGGCTGCTAAAACAGGAATTCCTATCGGGAAAATTCAAGCACAAGAGAAAGAAAAACTCCTCAATATGGAGTCTTTGTTAATGGGAAGAGTTGTGGGTCAAGATCATGCTCTGAAAATATTATCCGATGCTATTGTTGAGAACCGAAGTGGTTTGAATAAACCTGGACAGCCGATTGGATCGTTCTTTCTATTGGGACCAACGGGAACTGGAAAGACCGAATTGGCAAAGTCTATGGCGGAATTGTTGTTTAACGACGAAAAATCCATGATTAGGTTTGATATGAGCGAATTCAAGGAAGAGCATTCGGCGGCATTATTGTATGGAGCTCCTCCAGGATATGTTGGCTATGAAGAAGGAGGTATGTTGGTAAATAAAATTCGACAGCAACCTTACGCCGTAGTTTTATTTGATGAGATTGAAAAAGCACACAGTTCTGTATTCGACGTGTTTTTGCAAATTATGGATGAAGGGAAAGTACATGACAAATTGGGTAAAGAAGGGGATTTTAGTAATTCATTAATCTTATTCACCTCAAATATTGGAAGTGAAGAGATTGTTAAAAAATTTGAGGCAGGTGAAATTCCACAATCGTCGGCATTAATGAAAATTATGACTGATTCTGGTAGATTCCGACCTGAATTTTTAGCAAGGATAACAGAGATTATTCCATTTGCACCCATTACAGAGGATATGGCTGAAAGAATATTCAAAATTCAGTTAAAAGCTTTGCTAAATTCTCTTCACCGTATGGGCATGGAATTAAAAATAAGCGATGACGCAGCGAAAAATCTTGCCAGAAACGGGTTTAGCAGTAAATATGGTGCAAGGCAGATTTCAGGAGTTATCAGAACGCAATTGGCTCGACCAATATCTAAAATGATTGTCCGTGAAGAAGTAAAAGCAGGACAAACCATGAATGTAGATTGGAATACTGAGGAGAACACCATTAAGTGGAGCATCTCAGATACTGAAAAATAAAAATTACACAAACACATATTATTTTGAAAAAGACACTTACCAAGATAGCTTTTCTGGTAGTGATGTTTACCGGAAGTTGTCTAATTCAAGCTCAATTGGGAGCATCAGATACATCCGCAAGAAGCGTTAATAAATATAAAAACATCATTAATAGCAATAGAGATGTTGTCAGTTTTATTGAACAAACATTTTATTCCAAGGGTTTACCAAAGCATCTGAAAAACCTCGCGCTCATTGAATCTGGATTTAATCAATCCGTTGTTTCTCATGCAGGTGCAAAAGGGATGTGGCAATTTATGACAGGGCATGCTAACGATTACGGACTAACAGAAAGTGAGCGTGATGACATTTATAAGAGCACTCAAATAGCTGCTGTTTCGTTAGCCAATCTTTATAACAAACATAAGAATTGGGTGACAGTTGTAGCGGCGTACAACTGTGGAGATGGTAACATACAGAAAGCCATTCAAAGGGCAGGTTCTAACAGATATTTAGATTTTTATAAGTATCTCCCCAACGAAACCATTAATCATGTGCAGAAATATCTTAATGCATGTTACGCCACAGGTGAACTGAACGAAGTGCTCAATGATTATCAGAAATCATTATTAGCCTTAAGAACAGGTTCCGGAGCTAAATCTAATAACGGTGCTAATATCAATTTAATCGATACCAACTTGGAAGGAGCATTTGATGTGAACGTCATTGCAAAATATCTCGATATTCCTTCTAGCAAACTTTTAAGTTGGAATCCTGGTATTCTCAATGAATTGGATATGAAAGGGGAGAGTAGACTTTATCTTCCAAGCGATTTAATGGTTACTTTTTTACTCAATAAAAATAAAATACTATCAGAATCGCTGAAAAGCGTTAACTAATCTCATCTAATTTTTTGATCCGTCTTAAGGTGATTTTTTGCCTTAGAAACATAAACTTTTTAAATCAACTGGTTTTATATGGACAGTATTAATTACAGAATTCCTTTCAGACCTTCTACGATGATGTCCAGCAACGGGCATCTAGAAACCTGCGAAATGGGAGAAAGCATTGCGCAGAACATCATGTTACTGATTATTACAAAGCAGGGAGAAAACCGGTACGATGAAAATTATGGGAATGAAGTATGGAATATTGAGTTTGATAACGGTACAACTACAACAGCCTGGGAAAATATTTTTGTAAATAGTCTCAAAAAACAAATTGCAGATTATGAACCCAGAATTGTTAATGCGAAGGTTGAGGCCCACATTACCTTTGTAGAACACGGTTACGAAACAAGAGGTTTTACGGAATTAAAGAAAAAAGTAAGAATCGCTATTAATGCGAAAATGGAATCTACTGGGGAGAATTTTAATTTTTCTACAGAGTTATTTCTAAGTCCAATGTCAATAGATTAATACCTAATCAAGATGAATTTACATCAACAATCTTATTCAAAAGAATCTATCAAAGCTAGGATGTTGCAAAACGCAACAAAGTTATGGGGTGTTAAAAATACACAGTCGCTGGATCCTTTAGTGAAACTTCTTGTTGATGCTTTCAGTACGGAAGTTTTTAAAGCCAATAATGAAATTCAAACCATTAATGGTCGTATTTTAGAGAAACTTGCCAAGCAACTAACCCCTTCAAGATATACACATCCAAATCCCGCTCATGGCGTTGCATTTTCTGTTCCTGAAGAAGATACAGAAATCTTAATGGAGCACTCAGAGTTTTTCATCAAGAAAAACATGAATTCATTAAGAAAAACACAGTCTGATAAACAGCTGGAAATACCTTTTACACCTATAGACAACGTAAAGCTTGTGAAAGCCCAGACAGTTTTGATGATTGCGGGCAACACCGTTTACAGCATTGACGAACAATTGAACAAGTTTCCTATCAGCAGAATAGATAATAGTATTGAAAATTACAGAAAAATAAAGGTAGGAATTGATATTTCTCGTTATTCTTCAGAACTATTCCCAGAAAGTTTAAATTTTTATTGCTCCAATCCCACATATGAACATTTAGATTTTGTATACAGGCTACTTCCCCACATCAATGTGTATTGTAACGGAATACCTTTAGAAGTATCTTCTGGAAAAATATACGAAGAAGTGGAAGTAGAACCAGGTTTTGAGAAAATTTTTTGGGAGCAATCTGTACGTTACAAAATAACAGAAGACATTAAAAATATTTATAGTCAAAGATTCTTGGAGGTTTCTGGAATTTATCCGAGCATGCTTAAAAACACGGACAGTCTTCCAGAAGAACTTAACACAGGTCAGCAAGTTTTTGAACAGTTTAAAGGCAAAAAGATTCTGTGGCTTACCTTTGAATTTCCGCCACAGTTTACTGCGGAAATTTTAGAGAATTTTTTATTTGTGCTTAATGCATTCCCTGTTTATAACCGAGGTTGGAAAAAGACAGAGTACAATCTGGACATCATGGGGAACAACATTCCGCTTGAAACTACCGACGATGAGTATTTTCTTTATGTGGAAGAAGTTGCCGACGAACTGGGAAAAAGATATCAAGAAATTCCTTTTACACCTTCAGATGATTTAGAAAAAGGTCTTTACACCGTGAGAAAAGGCGGTATGGAAAGGTTTACACAAAGAAACGCGATTGATTTAATGGCTACTGTTATGGAGCTTTTAAGAGATGAGGTTGCAGCATTTTCCATCCTAAACAGAGACAAAGTGAAAGATGTTTTAGGGGAGATCTCTGACAAAATGAAAGGACTTATGAAAAAGGTTGAAGTATCCAACAGAGAATTGAAGGAAGATGTAAATTATGTAATTATAGAGCCACTTGAAGGCACTGCCCATACCTTTGCAGCATTTTGGGTTTCACATTGTTCGTTGGCGAATAATGTGAGGCCAGGAACAGAATTAAACTCACAGAAAAAGCAACAAAAAGTAATGCTTCTTACCGAAACCCTTGGTGGACAGGAAGAACAGAAGAGAGGTGATACCATACAGGCTTACCAATATGCACTTACTACCAGAGACAAGATAGTTTCAATGGAAGATGTTAAAAATTACTGTAAAATGGTCTTAAGAGATGAGTTGAAGAAAATAAATGTAAAAAGAGGAACAATGATCAGCGATAAGCCAAAAGAAGGATTTATACGAACAGTAGATGTTGAAATTACACCTCATAACTATGCATTTTACGGAAAAAAATATTGGGACAGTCACGCTGAAGCTCTGAAAAACAATATTAAACAAAAAGCAGTGGATGGTGTGGAATACCGTGTGAGTATTGCAGAATTTTAAAAATTTTGAAGATGGAAATGTTGTACGACAATATTGAGCAGATTTCTGAAAAGGAATATAATAAACTGGAAACAGATTTTAAAGTAGAGTCTGTTGCTGCTAATCTTCTGAAATTCTATAATGAAAATGCAAATATTTTTATCAAAAGAATAGGGATTAACGAAAGGCCTTATCTTAAAGACATTAAAAATATTAAATCCACCTATTATGGTTTGGATGATGAAACAATAGTTATAGAAACCTATAGAGAAAGTATTTACGACTATCTCCCTGAGGGTTTGTTCCATCCACCGTCTTTAGGCGGAAGCAGCAAAAATATTGATAGGGTTGTTGCGGAAATAAAAAAGCAAAAGGAAATTGAGGAGTCGGCCAGAAACTTCTTTCAGCCTTTTGAACTGGAATTTTTCTACACAGAAGTTGCAGCACTACTTAAAGAAACGGAATTTGATGTTCGTGATCAGTCAGGAAGTATTATCAATATCATATCAGAACTATGGCCACTGTTAAGAAAACTAGATTCTAAAACAGCCAAAACATTTTTTTATATTCTGCCTTTCCTGCATGAGGTGAGAGGAAATAAAGACTGGATAGAGCGTTTTCTCACAGCATTTAATCATGTTCCTGTGTCT
Source organism: Bacteroidota bacterium (assembly GCA_023458535.1). Classification (GTDB taxonomy): domain Bacteria; phylum Bacteroidota; class Bacteroidia; order Flavobacteriales; family Weeksellaceae; genus Chryseobacterium. Next base: position 7,823 of record JAEWYW010000058.1, on the reverse strand, counting down.
ATTGAATTTACGCCCAATACTATTGATGCAGACGATGATGAACAGGGCGTTACGCTTTTAGGGAATACAAAGTTAGGACTTACCTTTATTCCAAGTGGGAAGCATATGGATGGAGAAAGAAACTGGACGGTTAATGTGGGGCCAATACCTTCACATAGAGTATATCAGTACGTTACAGGACATCCTTACAGGGATTTGCTGCAAAGCATTTATGAATATTTAATGCCTGTTTCGGTAAAGATTAACGAAAATTTTGTAACCGTAAAAGAACAGACATCGTTTATATTAGACCAAAGCGGTAATACCAGCAGGCTTGGTTATACCACATTTATATAAAAAGTATTAAATTTAACAATTCAACTCAACTAACAATATTATGGAGGTATCCTCTATTAAATCAGTTTTTCTAAGATATTTACTTATGCCCCTGATGATGGTGGTATTGGTATTTATCATGAACTTAATAAGAAAAAATAGACCCGCTATAAAATTCAAGCATATCATTGTATATGTGCTGCTTGGTGGTTTAACCCTTTCATTATTGGGCTTTTTGGGGTTTGATGGAAATACCTTCAATCCGTATGGATATTTAATCTCTCAAGTTGTATTTATTTGTCTCGGCATTGTACATGTCAATCTCATGCATAAATATTTCAGACGCCACATCAAATCCATGGGCATGTCTATTTTGTTTGAGAGCATTTTGTCGCTAACCTGTATACTATTTGGAGGGTTTCTATATGTGATTATTTTCCGTTGGATCAGCTTCGGACAAGGAAATGAGTATTGGGCAGCCTCCAGCATGTTGGCATTTGTAATTCCATTGGTATTTTACTACTGTTATCTGCAGTTCATCAGTATTCCTTTTGATATATACAAAACATGGCGCTTTGATCCCGATAAAAAACCATTCAATTTTGAAGGCGTCGATTTTGATAGATTAATGGTATTAAATGTTGAATTGAGCAAAAAAGTAGAAGACAGTCAACGTTTTTTAATAAAAGCCAAAACACTTCCTACAGGAGTAACCTTTGGCGACTGGTTTTATAGAGTTGTGGATGATTATAACCATAAAAACCCTAATGGTACTATAGATTTGATTGACTCCAGCAACGAACCCTATTACTGGATATTTTATGTAAAAAAATCATTCTTCAGCTTCAGAAAATATATAGATTTCGAGCAAGACATCACCTCCAATAATATTACCGAAAACCAAGTTATTATTTGTAAAAGAGTTATCCGTCATCAGGAAGAAGGTAGAACAAACAATATTTCTTAAAAAAAACATTTATGATACAGCCAATCAAACACTATCCTGTAAACTGGGTTGATGGGATGAAAATCTCACAGCAGCATCTTGTGGAGCAGGATAATTTTGTGATAGACTCTATTAGAGATTCCAATTCACTACAAATTAATAATTTCAATTATGGTATTTTGCCTAATGCAGATCCGCATGCTGATAAAGCCATTTACGAAATCTACAATACAGCAACCAATGATGCAGAATTGGTCATTAAAAAATGCGCCGCAATAACACTTGCAGGTTACAGAATTGAGCTTAGCGATTATAAAGTAAACATTCGATCTCTGTCTAAATCATCGGGAAATTCATCTGATGAAGCAGATGGAGAATATTACGTTTTAGCGTCCGTAAACCCCTTTGAAAAAATTCCCTTCGGTGAAATAGATTCTGAAGAAATTCCTCCAAGACATCCTTACACCAAGCCACACTATAAAATTGAGCTGGTAAATACAGCGATTTTGAACAGCAGTTATTCTGGAGGAAATTATTTGGTACTGGGCAAAGTAAGTATCATTTCAAATATCGCACAGATTGATCCGAATTTTATTCCGCCATGTGCTTCCGTTGAGAGTCATCCTAAGTTGGTAGAATATTTCAATTCTTACACCACTTCTATGAGTAATTTAAGACAATACACCTTTAAAATTATTCAGAAGGCGGCTCATAAAAACCAAAATACAGCACTTGCGCAGAACGTAAAAACGCTATGCAAAACACTTATTGATAATGTTGGTGATAATTATTTCAGATTCAGAAACGTAGTTCTGCATCAGCCACCCATTTTCCTGATGGATATTTTCGCAAAATTAGCTTTGAAACTTTACAATGATACACAATTAATGGTCTCTGCAGAGTTGGAAGAAATGCTAAATTATAGTTTGGAATGGAGTGAGGTTGCACCGCACACACTTCTTAACCAGTTAACTGCAGTGGCTGAAATCAATTACGATCATCACAATTCGGGAGAAGCTTTCTTCAATATTTCTCAGATGTTAAAAAGTTTAGAGATCATCTTTGGCAAGCTAAGCGAGCTGGATTATATCGGTCAGAGAAAAGAAAGTATTATTGTGAACGAACAACAAGTAAAATCAAATATAGATCCTAAAAAAGGCTGGAGTGTTATAGATTAAGCAATCAGCAAAAAAATGAAATAAAAACGATTACATTAAGTTTTGTAAAACTTTAACAATCAATTTTGTAGAACCTCATTTTTTTTATATTTTTAAAGGATAAAGTAAAATAAAACATAAATACAATAAATTATTATGGCAATGTTTAATTATGGCGTTGGAGGTAACGAGATTAAGGTTGACGCCAATGAAGCAATTCAAGAAATACAAGAAAATAGAACCCTGTTGGTAAGTAAATTAACTGCTGATGAGCCTTTTATTCCAGAGATTGTGAAAGGTTTAAAGACTGTTGAGGACGTTTTTCGTCATTATCAACCAGCAATTAATGTTAGTCACGAATCTGAAGACGGAACTATCGTTGATGAAGAATTTAGATTTCAAAATTTAGGAGATTTCACACCAAAGAACATTACTCAAAATTCTGAATATTTAAAGCAGTTAAGCGTAGAACAAGAGCAATACAATAAAATTTTAAGGCAGTTGAAAACCAATAAAATTTTGAAAAATGTATTGGAAAACGAGCAAACAAAATCTGCTTTGGTAGAGGTGTTGAGAGAAGTAGCTCAAGAATTAGAAAAATAATTATTGTCCTTAAAAAAATATAGAGATGGATAACAAACAACAGGCTGTACAAGGACAACAAGGTACCCAGCAGCAAGAATTTAAACAGCAAAAAGGCAATGCCCTAAACGAACTGAACAAAGTTGGTGGATTCAATTTTGTTGAATCTGTAGTAGACGGCATCGCTAATATGAACCCTACCAGAAAAGCAAGAAAAGAAATCTTTCTAAACGATGCTAATAAAGCTACTGAAAGAAAAGATCTTTTACAGAAGATTAACCTTTGGATAGACCTTCTTGAGGACAATGAAAATTCTGAGAAGATGGCTGAAATGTGTAAAACCAAAGCTGTCTCTGCAGAAAGTAATCTTAAGAAAAACCTTAAAAATGCTTTAGATACTACACGTGAGCTTGAAACTTCTTACAGAACTATCGCGCAATTCTATAAAAATACAGAGCAAGACAAAGTTGACAATGTGAGTATTGTAAATGCAACCCTAGAACAGATGGCAGATTTGGACAATCCTTTGTTTATTGATACCATTGCAGATGAGTTCAAACAGAATTATGACAGATTGGACCTTAGAGATAACTACTCACTTTTGGCTCTCCCAGGATACTTGGGGTCTAATAAGGTGATAGAGAAGTGGGCAAAAATCTGTAACGAAAATAAAGTGATGTTGTTGACGGATTTTGCTAATTTAGACAAACCAGATGATGTTGTGGACCTGTTCCATTCTGCGAATCTTACGGGAGGAGAATTGCACAGAAGTAATGTAATTATGACGTGTAACTGGCTTGTTGGTAGAGGAAAAGCAGAAGAAGTAGGTGAGGAGGAGAATGTTGACCTTCCGCCATCTACATCTTTAGCAGGAAAAATCTATAAAACATTGATGTCGCAAGTGGCAGCCGGTAAAAAGCATGGTAACATCAACGAAGTTGATTCTGTAAAATTTGACTTGAAGAAAAGTGAAATTTCACAACTTGAAAAGATGGGATTGGTGCCAATGGTGAATGAATACGGTAAAATCATGGCATTCTCTGCTAAAACACTATTTACAGGTGATAATATCGGTTTGCAAACATATTCTGTAGTAAGAGTTTTCGATTATGTTACCAAGGTTCTATTGGATTTCTTAAACAGAAGAGCTTTCGAAAACTGGAACGCTAAGAACGAAGACGATTTAAGAAAACAAATCGTAAGATTCCTTGATGATATTAAAGGTCCAGACAAATTAATTGAAAAGTTTAAAATCGTAAGATTTGAGCAAGATAGAGTTAATAAAGATAGAGTTTGGTTAGATATCAGAATGACGCCTTATTTCCCAACTAAAAGTTTCGTTATTAAACTTGATGGTCACAAAGGTGACGATGGTAACGAATGGGATGCTGAATACATGCAGGAATAATTTTTAAAAATTTTATCTACAATAAAATTCTAGGGAAATTTATGCTCACATGCTTGCGAGGTAAATTTCCCTTTTTTTAATTTTTTTTTATCTATGAAGAATTGTAAAAATACAAATGTTTTTCTTGCTGTCATCTCTTTTTTTGCGCTTATTGGTTGCAAAAAAGAATATGAAAGACCAGATGTTTTTAAAGAAGACATCTATGCAGGCAAAAAGAAGGAACAGCTAGAAAGAACTTTTATGGATCCCGAATTGGCCTTCGACAAGAGTACTGCTGTTTTACTTACCAATCAAGTAAAATTAATGGACAGCTCGAGTAAGATTTCAGAAACTCCTTTGTATATCTATAAAATTTCTGGGGGAAAAATACTGAAAGGCAATGATAGTATAGCTTTGCCATTTATCTTTTTTTCAAATTACGATTTAAATGTGTCCAAAAATAGAGATTCAGCAAAGGTGTATCTGGAACCTCTTCAGGATTATCAAATTTTTGCTAAAGAACTAAATGCTCACTTTCAAACCGTAAAAAACGCCCCAACTTTTACCGATAAGTAATAAAAAGCCGATAAGATAGCTTTCTCATCGGCTGTTTATAATCCTATCTTTCAATAGGGTTATTATTGCTTTTTATCTCCTGCTTTATTCTCTCTTCCATTCTTTTTCGCATATCGGGATTATCGTTTCGTGCTCCAGAGGCTCTCATAGGCGCGGCTGGTGCTCCTGCTCCTGCAAATGATCTTCCACCTCCGTTATTCCCCATGCTTTGGGAGATATAAGATATAGGATCTTTGCTGAACTTTGACTGCTGATTTTCAAAATCCTTGCGCTTCACCTTGATGGTGTTACCTCTCGTTGTAACATCAGCAAAATCGTTAATTTTGTAATTTTTCATCAGATCAAAAGAATAATAACCCGCAGAATCTTCCACTTTTATAATCAAACCTGGCAGTCCGCCAAATTTATAAGGTCCATCTTGATATGGTAAATCAGTTGTAAACCAAGCTATCCATTTTCTACCAGCAAAATCAGTAGTTGCCTTTTGCACTTTGTAATCACCAATTTTTGATGTTTCTGAAGACATCATCCAATTGATTGGTCGTTCTTCCTCATATGAATACATATCTCTACCAATTCGGTCTTTGAACATAAGTTTTTGACTCTTCTTATCCTTCTCAATGGTGTAAGAAATATTACTTCTCAAAGCTTCCATTTGATCTCTGTTAAAACTTCTCATTTCACCATTTTGGAAATTCGCTTTTAAAACTGAATCTCATTTTATTCGATTCTCAGAATAAAACATTGTCTTTTCTGGCGAAATATCTAAATATACCTCTTCTGTTTTAATGTTCTTTTTATCTGTAGAGTCCAATTTCATGCTGACTTGATAAACGAAGCGGTTAATTTGGGAATAGCTGAAGTTGAATGATATTAATGTAATGAGAATTGCTAGTTTTTTCATATTAATGCTAAATTTCTTTATTGGATAAGGGCTTTTATGCAAAGTTAAACAAGCTATAATAATTATAGTTAAAATAAAATTCCAAACTTGATTATGAGTTTTTTAAGTCTTAACTTTGCATACTAAATTAATTCTAAATAAAAATGATTAAAGTTTCAGATCAGGCAAAAGCCAAAGCAGCTCAATTAATGACTGAAGAGGGCTTTAATCCTGAGACCGATTATATAAGAGTGGGCGTAAAGAGCGGAGGTTGTTCTGGTCTTGAGTACGTCTTAAAGTTTGATAACCAAAAAGGCGAAACCGATCAGGTTTTTGAAGATAACGGTGTAAAAGTCGTTGTGGAGAAAAAATCCATTTTATATCTGGCAGGAACCACCTTGGAGTATTCTGGCGGCTTGAATGGTAAAGGTTTCGTTTTTAACAATCCCAACGCCTCAAGAACTTGTGGCTGCGGAGAGAGTTTCAGTTTGTAGATTAGAGATTTTTAGACAAAGGATTGGAGACTTTCTTAATCTAAAATCTAAAATTCAAAATCTAAAATTTAATTATGAGTAAATACACAGAAGACGATCTACGAGTAGATCTCGAAAATAAAAAATACGAATTCGGTTGGGAGACCAATATCGATTACGAAGACTTCCCGATCGGACTCAATGAAGATATCGTTCGTGCGATTTCTGAGAAAAAGGAAGAACCCGAATGGATGACGAACTGGCGTTTGGAGTCGTTTCGAATTTGGCAAAAAATGGAAGAGCCCAACTGGGCGAACATTAAATACGAAAAGCCTGATTTTCAGGCAATCCGATATTATGCTGCCCCAAAAGTAAAACCAGAATTGGCAAGTTTGGATGAGGTAGATCCTGAACTTTTGAAGACTTTTGAAAAGTTAGGAATCAACATCGAAGAGCAAAAACGTCTTTCTGGCGTTGCTGTGGATATTGTGATGGATTCCATTTCCGTGAAAACGACGTTCCAAGATACCTTGGCGGAAAAAGGAATTATTTTCTGTTCTATTTCTGAAGCGATTAAAAATCACCCAGATCTAGTGAAAAAATACATTGGAAGCGTGGTTCCGAGAGGCGATAACTTCTATTCAGCATTAAATTCTGCGGTATTTTCCGACGGAAGTTTCTGCTACATTCCAAAAGGCGTGAGATGTCCTATGGAACTTTCAACCTATTTCCGTATCAACCAAGCGGGAACAGGTCAGTTTGAAAGAACTTTGGTGATTGCTGATGAAGGCAGTTATGTATCCTATTTGGAGGGTTGTACAGCGCCTTCAAGAGATGAAAATCAGTTGCACGCAGCCGTTGTAGAGCTTATCGCAATGGAAAATGCCGAAATTAAATATTCAACCGTACAAAACTGGTATCCGGGTGACGAATCTGGTAAAGGTGGTGTTTTCAACTTTGTAACCAAGCGAGGTTTGTGCGAGAAAAACGCGAAAATCTCCTGGACGCAAGTGGAAACAGGCTCTGCTGTAACGTGGAAATATCCTTCATGTATCTTGAAAGGCGACAATTCCGTAGGTGAATTTTACTCCATTGCGGTAACCAACATGCATCAATATGCCGATACCGGTACAAAAATGATTCACATTGGAAAAAATACCAAATCGACAATTATTTCGAAAGGTATTTCGGCTGGTAAATCCAATAATTCATATCGTGGACAGGTAAAAGTGATGCCTTCAGCAAAAGGAGCTAGAAATTTCTCCCAATGCGACTCGCTTTTAATGGGTAATGAATGTGGCGCACACACGTTCCCTTACATTGAAATTAAAGATCCAACGGCGCAATTAGAGCACGAAGCGACCACTTCGAAAATTGGTGAAGATCAAATCTTCTACTGCAACCAACGAGGAATTGATACCGAAAGAGCGATCGCTTTAATCGTGAATGGTTTCAGCAAGGAAGTCCTCAATAAATTGCCAATGGAATTCGCCATCGAAGCTCA
>JAEWYW010000057.1 GCA_023458535.1 Bacteroidota bacterium | reverse complement strand
GCTGGAGTCTGTTGAGCAAATGCTAAAGAACTTACGGCTACTGCCATTCCTAAAATTAACTTTTTCATAATATTAAATTTTACTTGTTTATAATTTTGATTTTAAATTTTACTACTTGTCATTTTTTTGATGACGCAGAGGATGTTTCAAATTGAATGCCAAAGTTTTGGATTTTGTTAAATAAATGTTAAATTCAGACTTTTTTACTAAAAAATCTAATCGTAATACATTGATTTTTAATAAATTATATCAACAATGAAAAAAGTATGTTTTTCATCATATTTTTAGAAATTACGTCAAAATAAAGAGTTTTATGACAGTGTTATGATTCCTTATGTCTCAAATTTCTGTAAAATTCCAACGCTTTTGTGATGTTTTCTTCGTTAGAATGATGGTTGTATATGCATGATCCTATTGAATTGATAAGCGAAAAATTAATGGTATTGCTGGTATTCTTTTTATCATGCGCCATTAAGGCCAGTATTTCGTCATTATATAAATGTGAAATTGTGATGTAAGGAAAGAACTTTTGAATGATATGAACGATATGTTGGTGACTTTCGAGATCCAATAGACCTTCCAGATAGGCGAGATGACTTTCGCAAATCATGCCAATGGCGACAGCTTCCCCATGAAAAATTGGGTTCCCTTTTTGCAAAAATAAACTTTCAACAGCATGACCAATGGTATGACCAAAATTTAGAATTTTACGAATATTCTTTTCATCAAAGTCTTGATCTACCACTTCCTGTTTTATATTCATAGAAACTGGTATCATATCAAGAAGTTGATCGGCATCTAATTCCCTCAAGTCTGAGAGGTTACTCCAATGTTCCCTGTTATAAATGAGACCGTGCTTTAGCATCTCTGCAAAACCGCTGCACAACTGCGTGTAATCAAGTGTTCTTAAAAACCCTTGAAACACCATAATATGCTCAGGCTGCGCAAAAGTTCCCACTATATTTTTGTAGTGCAACAAATCAATCCCTGTTTTGCCACCGATAGATGCATCCACCATTGCAAGTAATGTCGTAGGTAAATTGATAAATGCTATCCCTCTTTTATAGGTAGAGGCAACAAAACCTCCCATATCTGTGATTACTCCACCACCAACATTAATAAGAAGCGAATTGCGAGTAGCATTCATTTCCGTAAGAATTTCCCATAACTGTGTTGCGGTTTGTATGTTTTTCATCTCCTCACCAGACTCAATTTCTATAATCTCAAAGGGAATATCGGTTTCAAGATTTGAAAGTATTAGTGGAAGACAGTACTGATGAGTGTTTTCGTCCACTAAAAAAAACAATTGATCGAAACTGCTTTCGTTGAGATATACTTGTAAAGCGGAAAAGTTTTCATCGAGTTCAATAATCATGGTATCAGGTGGAATAATGAATGTTTAAATCACAAAGTTACAATTCGCAAGCAAACAATCCTTATTAAATTAGTATCTTTGCGGAAATTTTTAAGAATTATGAGCAGAGATAACAGTAACGAAAAACCGAGAAGACCAAGAATTTCCAAACCCGGAAGTGCTTCGCGCCGAAATGCTCGTAATTCTGAAAGTGAATCGCGCTCTTTCGATAAGACAGAAAGAGGTGATAAGAAATCTTTTTTACCAAGAGAAAACAAATCAAATGACGAATCCCGTTCATTTGAGAAACCAGACAGAAGAGGTAAAAAAGCTTTCCCAAAAAGAGGCGGAAAAAGTTTTGATGCCAGAGACAAATATGAAAAAGGTAACTTAAAATACGGTAAAAGACCTTTCGATAAGGATAAAGATGACGACAGAGCAAAATCTTTTGTTCAGAAAAGAAGATTCAAGAAGATTGACAAAGATTTACACAAAGATACCATTCGACTAAATAAATACATCGCCAATTCTGGTATTTGCAGTAGGAGAGAAGCAGATGAACTCATTACCCAAGGTTTGGTGGAAGTAAACGGTAAGGTGGTAACAGAAATGGGTTACCAGGTTCAAAAAACAGACAGAGTAGTTTTTGATGGACAAAGTATTACTCCAGAAAAGCCAGTGTACGTTTTACTCAATAAACCTAAAGGATATATCTCCACCACAAAAGACGATAAAGCAAGGAAAACCGTAATGGATTTGGTTGCCAACGCATCGCCTTACAGACTCTTTCCTGTAGGACGCTTAGATCGTTCAACCACTGGTGTTATTTTATTGACCAATGATGGGCATATGACCAAAAAACTAACGCACCCTTCATTTGATATGAAGAAAATTTATCATGTAGTTTTAGACAGAAAACTTACCAATGATGATTTAGCCGCAATTAGGGATGGTATTCGTTTGGAAGAAGGTGTAGCAACAGTTGATCAGATTTCTTTTATTGAAGGCAAACAAAAAAATGAAGTGGGTATAGAAATTCATATTGGCTGGAACCGTGTTATTAGGAGAATTTTCCAGAGATTGGGTTATGAAGTTGAAGCTTTAGACAGAGTAATGTTTGCGGGTTTAACCAAGAAAAATATTAAAAGAGGGCATTGGAGAATACTTACCGAACAGGAAGTGAATAACCTCAAGATGTTGTAAATAAGCAAATCTATTTGTATAATTAAAATCCTCACAATTTTTTGTGGGGATTTTTCATTTTGAAATTTGAAAATAAATCATATCTTTATGATATCAAAATAATATCACTTAACAAAAACAAAAAATTATGGAAAAAACAGTTAAACCCATTTCAGGTTATCTAACATTGGTTATCTGCCTGCTGCTTTTAATCGCGTCTGTGTATTTATTTATCATAGGGATTGATTATAATATTGTATTGGTAGGTATATCAGTTGTGTGCTTTTTATTGTCGATGTTCTTCTTAAAAGGTTTAATGATTATTCAGCCAAACCATTCCAGAGTATTGAATTTCTTTGGAAAATATGTGGGAACGGTGAAAGACAACGGACTGTTCTTTATCAACCCTCTTTATTCGTCACAAAAAATGTCTTTGCGTTCAGAAAACCTACAAGGCCAAACTTTAAAGGTGAATGATAAAATGGGGAACCCCATAGAAATTGCAGCTGTTATTGTGTGGAAAGTGGGAGATACTTATAAAGCTGCCTTCGAAGTCGAAAGATACACCGATTATGTAAGAATTCAAAGTGAAGCAGCTATTCGCCATTTAGCAGTGAGTTTTTCATATGATAATCTGGAAGATGAAAATGCTGTAATAACACTTAGAGATGGTGGTGATCAGGTAAACAAAATTTTGGAGCAAGAACTCACAGACCGTCTTTCAAAAGCAGGAATTATAGTTCAGGAAGCGAGAATTTCTCATTTGGCATACGCATCAGAAATTGCAGGAGCAATGTTGCAACGTCAGCAGGCAACTGCGATTGTTGCAGCCCGAACCAAAATTGTGGAAGGTGCTGTAGGAATGGTGGATTTGGCATTGAAAAAACTTTCTGAGGAAAATATTGTTGAACTTGATGATGAAAGAAAAGCAGCCATGGTAAGTAATTTGATGGTAGTTTTATGTGGTGAAAAAGCAGCCCAACCCATTCTAAACGCTGGAACTTTATACAATTAAAATGAAATCTCAAAAGTCTCAAAATTCTTCAGAGAAATCCCAAAATGGCAAAAAATCATTTGTTCTCCGAATTGATGAAGCCACTTTTAAGCTCTTAGAAAAATGGGCTAATGATGAGTTTAGAAGCGTCAACGGGCAGATAGAATTTCTCTTACATCAAAGCTTAACGAAAGCGGGTAGGAAGAAGGAAGAATAGAGTAACGAATGCAGAGCTTTGGCTCTGCTTTTTTATTGCATACAACCTTTCAATGCATCAGCACCAAAATAAAAAATAAATAGCCATACAATTCCTTTAATTGTAAAAAAAGCGAAACCCGCCCAGCCAACGCGTTTAAACCATTTTTTAAATTTAGAATCTTCCATTACAATGATTATATTTTTGCAAAGATAAAGGGTTTAAATGAAGACCTCAAATACCAATGTGAATAAATATAATTTTAGACTTCGCATAATAATTTCTATCTTTATAGCAAACGAAAATGAATTTTATGGCCAAAAAACAAAATGATTTCGGTATTGAAAAATCATTAAAAAAATTAGGAATTAAAGAAGAAAACAAAGGAGCAAGCACTGGAGGTAAGTTTTTTGCTTCGGGAAAAGTAATTGAAAGTATTTCTCCAGTTGACAATAAACTTATTGCTAAAGTAAAAACAGCTGGTGATAGCGATTACAATAAAGTAATTGAAGCAGCAGAAAAAGCTTTTTTAGAATTCCGACTTATTCCGGCACCTAAACGTGGGGAAATCGTTCGCCAGTTGGGTTTAAAATTAAGAGAATATAAAGAAGATTTAGGAAAACTCGTATCCTATGAAATGGGAAAATCCCTACAGGAAGGATATGGTGAAGTTCAGGAAATGATTGATATTTGCGACTTTGCAGTTGGTTTATCCAGACAATTACAGGGCTACACCATGCATTCAGAGCGCCCAGGGCATAGAATGTACGAGCAGTATCACCCACTGGGGATCGTAGGAATTATCACCGCTTTTAATTTCCCGGTAGCCGTTTGGGCTTGGAATTCAGCATTGGCATTTATTTGCGGAAACGTTACCGTTTGGAAACCATCAGAAAAAACGCCTCTTTGCGCAATTGCTTGTCAGAATATCTTTATGGAAGTTTTAAAAGAGAACAATCTTCCTGAAGGAATTTCAAGTGTATTGGTTTCCGATCATGAAATCGGACAGAAGATGGTGGATGACAAAAAAGTGGCACTGGTTTCTTTCACAGGATCAACACGAGTTGGAAGAATGGTTTCTACCAATGTAGCGGAGAGATTCGGAAAATCAATTTTAGAATTGGGCGGTAATAATGCCATTATTATTACAGAAAATGCCGATTTAAATATGTCTATTGTTGGTGCTGTATTTGGAGCTGTAGGAACTGCAGGACAAAGATGTACTTCTACAAGAAGATTAATTATTCAGGAAAATGTGTATGACGAGGTTAAAAACCGTCTGGTAAAAGCATACGGACAATTAAAAATAGGTAATCCATTAGATGAAAAGAACCATGTTGGACCGCTAATCGATTTAGATGCGGTGAATCAGTATGAAGAATCCATTAAAAAGTGTAAAAAAGAAGGTGGAAAATTCATCGTTGAAGGTGGCGTTCTTTCCGGCAAGGGTTATGAATCTGGATGTTACGTAAAACCATGCATCGCAGAAGTTAAAAATTCTTACGAAATTGTTCAACACGAAACGTTTGCACCTATTTTATACTTAATAAAATACAAAACTTTAGACGAAGCAATCGCAATTCAGAATGATGTTCCTCAAGGATTATCTTCGGCAATTATGACGCAGAATTTAAGAGAGGCTGAACTATTCCTTTCTCATGCTGGTTCAGATTGTGGAATAGCTAACGTGAACATAGGAACTTCAGGAGCAGAAATTGGTGGAGCTTTTGGTGGTGAAAAAGAAACCGGAGGCGGAAGAGAGTCGGGATCTGATTCTTGGAGAGCTTATATGAGAAGGCAAACCAATACTATAAATTACTCTACTCAATTACCATTAGCTCAAGGAATTAAGTTTGATATCTAAAGTAATTTCTATATTAAAAACAATAGTCACAAAAAATATTATATCATATGAATGACGCAATTGCATCACATCCAGAAGCAACAAATTCTATAAAACAATCATTAGGAAAACATATTTTAGCAGACGGTTTCGATTTCGTTATGGACATTGAAAAGTCTCACGGTTCTTGGATCCATGATTCCATTTCTGGAAAAGATTATCTGGACATGTTTTCCATGTTCGGTTCCGGTTCAATAGGTTATAATCATCCCTATGTTGTGGATAAAGCAGCATGGTTAGGTAAAATGGCCATTTATAAACCCACTTTAGCAGATGTATATTCCAAGGAGTATGCAGATTTTGTAGAAACGTTCGCGAGAGTGGTAATGCCAGAAGAATTACAGTACACTTTCTTTATTGAAGGAGGAACAATGGGCGTGGAAAATGCCATGAAAGCATGTTTCGACTGGAAGACAAGAAAAAATTTCGAAAAAGGAATTAATACCGAAGCAGGAATCTGCATTCATTTTAAACAGGCATTTCATGGGAGAAGTGGTTATACATTAAGCTTAACCAACACTTCAGATCCGCGTAAATACGAATATTTCCCGAAATTTGAGTGGCCAAGAATTGTCAATCCAAAATTATATTTCCCAATCACTGAGGAAAATCTTGCAGAGACCATCAAAAACGAAAATTTAGCTCTTCTACAAATAGAGCAGGCCATTATTTCCAATCCAGATAAGGTGGCTTGTATCATTATAGAGCCTATTCAGGCAGAAGGTGGCGATAACCATTTCAGAGATGAATTTTTTGTTGAATTGAGAAGAATTTGCGATGAAAACGAAATTTTACTGATTTTTGATGAGGTGCAGACTGGTATAGGAATAACTGGTAAAATGTGGGCTTTCCAGCATTTCAGTGTTCGCCCAGACATTATTTCATTTGGTAAAAAAACCCAAGTATGTGGTGTTTTAGCCAATAAAGAAAAATTTGATGAGATCGAAAACAATGTTTTCAGAGAAAGTTCAAGAATCAATTCTACTTTTGGAGGTAATTTTATCGATATGCTTCGTTTCCAACTGGTCATGGAAGTGATCGAAAAAGAAAATCTTGTAGAAAATGCCGTTGAAGTGGGTAACTACCTGTTGGAAGGCCTAAAAAATCTTGAAGCAAAATACCCTGAAAAAGTTTCCAATGCGAGAGGTAGAGGTTTAATGTGCGCCATAGATTTACCTACTGGCGAGCAGAGAGATTTTTTAAGAGACGAACTTTTTAAAGATGGACTAATCATTTTAAGTTGTGGTGATCAATCATTGCGTTTCAGACCTCATCTTAACGTTAGTAAAGAGGAAATTCAGATAGCTTTAGACAAAATTGAAAACAATCTTAGCAAAATTTAAGAGCATAAATTTGTTTTTTAATAAAATAAAACCTTAACTTTAAGAAATGGAAAGAAGCACAAGAGTATCAGTATTTGAGAGCGAAACTCCTGCAGAGATTCAGTTGATAAAACTTAAGCTTGAAGATATAGGAATTACAAGCTTTATAGAAAACAATTACATGACTTTCACTACCACACCTACAGCAAATACCTTGCACTTGATGGTGAATCTGGAAGATGAAAAGAAAGCTTTCGAAATTATTGATGACTACATCCAGAATCTTGATTCTGACGCATAATAAAATGGAAATCTAACGATATTCATAATTTTAAATTTTACTACTTGAAACCGAAAATCAATTTTTATAATTAATTTTCGGTTTTTTTGTTAAAACATCGAGTATCTCAAAAAAAAGAGGACTTACATCCTCTCTTTGTCAATTAGGTATCTGCTTAATCTTAGGGTAGTCAGAAATTTTTCGGAATTCAAACTTATTAGTTTTCTGCAAAAGTTCTATAAAATGATCAAATTCATTCACAGATTCTTCATCTTGAAAATATTGATCATGAGTGAGGAAAACCAAATGTCGAGAAGTTTTTTCTAAATCGTTTAAGAAAATACTGTCCACTTTTTTCATCATATTTTGATGACTGCCTTTCAGCATCATTTTGTTGTTGGGCTTCCATTCCAAATCCCAACCGACCAGTTTGTATCCCGCCATTTGAAGTCCATCCGCCGCTTTGGTGGAGCTTTTGATGTCGGTTGAGTTTACAGTATTTAGTCTCCAGATATTTCTTCCGGGAGTTCTTGCGATCTTATCATTCAGTTTCAAAACTTTATTGGCCGTATCAAAATCGATTACCACCTTAGCTGGATCTCTGTAAAACTCATTGTATTTGTTGAGAGCATGAGAAAAACTATGGTTGGCAATTTCTATTAAACTGTCTTTTCTGAGGTCTTCAAAATCCAACATCTGTTTCGTACTTCCACCAACATGTTTCCCCACTAAAAAAGTAGTGGCCTTTACATTTCTTTTATGTAATACTTTTAGCAAATTTTCTGTGCCTTTGTTGGGTCCATCATCAAATGTTAAATAAATAACCCTTTTATCGTCTGGCAAAGTATCTTCATGTTTGGGGACTATCTGTACGTTGGGCTGGTTTGCCGGTGTTAGAGGTGGCGTGCTTACAGTTTCGGAATTTTTACTGCAACCCACAAATAAAATAGATGACATGCCCAATGCTGCAGTCACCCCAAGAAAAACCTTTACTGTAGGCTTTTCAGAAGAATTAATTTTCATAAAAGTGTTAGGGAATTAGATTGTTAAAAAATGTTAATTTTCCATCCATAATTCTGCAACAAAACTAATACCATTCTCTTTTATTTGACGTGTTGTGATATTAAAATTTCCTTAAGTTTATGCATTCCTTCGGTAGCAGTGGTTTTAAAACAATTGTCTTTATTTTTAAACTGCGAAATTTCTAAATGAGGATCAATTACAAAGATTTCACAGTCTTCTGGAACATAATGCAACAAACCGGCAGCCGGATAGACTTGCAGAGAAGTTCCTATTACCAATAAGATATCAGCCTCGGAAGCTATTGTCATTGCAGTTTCCATTTCAGGAACCATTTCACCAAACCAAACGATGTGCGGACGCAACTGAACACCATTTTTATCCAAATCACCTAGAAGCAAATCCTCTTCCCAAACCACAATGTCGGCGTCAGAGTTTACAGGTCTTGCCTTCAAAAGTTCACCATGCAGATGTGTAACATGGGAGGAACCTGCACGCTCATGTAGGTCATCCACATTCTGAGTGATGATTTGAACATCAAAATCTTGCTCTAATTCTGCGAGAATTTCATGAGCTTTGTTGGGTTGAACATCTCTCAACTGTCGGCGGCGGAGATTGTAAAAATCTAAAACAAGTTGGGGATTTTTCTCAAAGCCTTCTGGACTGGCAACATCCTCAATGCGATGGTTTTCCCACAATCCATTTGAATCTCTAAAGGTTGAAATTCCACTTTCCGCACTGATTCCAGCTCCTGATAAAACCACTAATTTTTTCTTCATTTTCTGATTCTATTGATGCTTAAAAATACAAAAAAACTTCCTCATTGCTGAAGAAGTTTGCTTTTTAGATTATTGTCTTATAATTTTATCTCGCTGAAATTTCATCAACAAAAATGTATGCGTCACCACCAACACCTTGGTGCCAGGAAGGGAGTTTTCCAAAATTATAAGCTTTTACTTTAATATATCTTGCCTGTGTGGGTAGAATAGATGCTTTAAAATCTTTGATTTGCACCTCAGTATCTTTAGGATTGACATTATTGGTAACTGTTGAAACCAAAAAGAAATCTTTATTGTTGTTGGAAAAATAATATTCGACTTTTGTTGGCATCAATATCCACGCTCTGCTGTCCTGTAAAAAAGTGGCTGACAGTTGCGTAAACTCTTGTGGAGACTGTACATCTATCACGGTTTCAAAATTTTGTCCCTGATATCCTTGCCAATCACCTTTTCTCCAGTTTACATCACCATGTATTCCATCCAGAAGTGCCTTTTTACCTCCTGCCGAATATTGCGGAGTGTATGTAGAGAAAATCTGCAAATCCCAATTGTTAGGTCTCCTGTGAAAAGTGGAACTGATAGTGCTACTTTGTTTGCCATTTCTCTTTGCATAATAGTATATTGTTGTAGTAGCATTTATCGTTATTGGATCTTTATATTTCTTAAATTTTTTGCCATCTAAAGAATAATATATCTTATCATCCTTATGTAAAGGTGTAATTACAATGGTATTTTCTCGTTCAAATACATAATCTCCCTGAGCAACAGGCGTTGCAATTAAGTCCTCGTATTGCTCTTCGGGAAGGGTTTTTATATTTTCAAAACCTAGTTTCTGCAATTCAGATTTTGGAGTGTTTTTAGTAATGATTCTTGTAGAACCGTCTTCCAAATGAATTTTTACCTCATCGAAATACGGAGTAGTAGTTTCCCATTCTGGTTTTCCTGGCGTAACGGAATAAATTCCCATAGAACTTAAAATATACCAGGCACTCATCTGACCACAGTCTTCATTTCCTATCAATCCATCAGGTGTATTTTTGTAAAAATGATCAAGTATAAATTTTATTTTTTGATTTGTTTTCTCTGGTTTTCCTACAAAATTATAAAGGTATGCGATATGGTGGCTCGGCTCATTTCCCTGTGCGTATTGACCAATTAAACCAGTAATATCCACTTGCTCCCGTCCGGTAGTTTTATCTGAAACACTAAAGATAGAATCTACAAATTTCTCAAATTGATCTTTCCCTCCATGAATATTAATTAAACCATTGATGTCTTGCGGTACAAAATAAGAATAATGCCAGGAGTTACCTTCAGTATAATTATTGTTCACCTCAAAAGGATCAAAAGGTTCGTGCCAATTTCCGTTTTTACGTGGCTGCATAAACCCGTTTTTAGGATTATAAAGATTTTTCCAGTTTTGGGAACGCTTCATATACGTTCTGTAATCATCTTTCTTTCCTAAAATTTTTGCCATTTGAGCAATGCACCAGTCATCGTATGCATATTCCAACGTTTTAGAAACGCTTTCATGTTCATCATCAATACTGATGAAGTTATTTTTTTTGTATGCATCCAAACCAAAAATATCCAACATGGATGAATGTTTCGACGCTTGGAAAGCTTTTTCATAATCAAAGCCTTTAATACCCTTGGCCATAGCATCTGCAATTACAGAAACTGAATGATAGCCGATCATACATTCGGTTTCATTTGAAGCAAATTCCCAAACGGGTAATTTTCCTCCCTTTTCATATTGTTTTATAAAGGTATTGATGAAATCTGAAGTTCTTTTTTTATCCAGTAACGTCATTAAAGGATGTGCTGCCCTAAAGGTATCCCAAAGGGAAAAAACAGAATAGTAATCAAAATTTTCAGCTGTATGTATTTTATTATCTCTGCCGCGGTATCTTCTATCCACATCCATCGCAATATTTGGCTGTGTAAACAAATGATACATTGCAGTATAGAAAATGCTAAGTTGATCCTTATTGACAGTAGAAATATCAATTTTTGAAAGTTCCTTATCCCAAGCTTTTTCGGCAAGACCTTTAATATTTTTAAAATCGTTGGAAGCTGCTTCAGCAAGCATATTTTTAGCAGCGCCCTCATAAGAGACAGGTGATAAGGCTACTTTCACCTGAATTTTCTCTTTATTTTTAATTGGCGACGAAAAGGCCAACGCCAACTGCGTTCCAGTAAAAAGATTGTTATCTGATTTACCATTCGTTTTTTTCATCGAAATCTTCATTGGTTTTGAAAATTCTATTCTTGCATAGATGTATTGATTTTCAGCCCAAGCTTTACTTCTCCTAAATACTTCAATGGTTTTACTATCAATAATCTTTACTTCACCTTCCAGCAACTCATCTCGGTGGTTAAGATCTAAAATGATATTCGCCTGTCCAGCTTTATTGAAATGATATTCGTGATATCCAACTCTTGTGGTGGTGGTTAACGCTACATCAATATTATGTTTATCTAACTTAACCGAATAAAAACCAGCCGTTGCCTTTTCGTTTTTATGGGAAAATTGGGATGAATAATCTTTTGAATTAACCGAAGGAGTACCCATTGTTGGCATCAGCATAATATCACCATAGTCTGAAACTCCCGTTCCGTTGAGGTGGGTATGTGAAAAACCATAGATAATTTTGTCTGAATAATGATAACCGCTGCATCCATCCCAACTTCCATCTATTCTGGTATCAGGAGAAAGTTGAACCATTCCAAAAGGCATTGTTGCGCCAGGAAAGGTATGTCCGTGACCACCAGTACCGATAAACGGATTTACATATTGAGATTTGCCTTGTGTAAAGGCAAAATTTGTGATAGCCAGCGCCAATACAAATAAAATTTTTCTCATAAATAAGTTTTATTTTTTTGAGTTTGTGTGTCTGTTTTAGTAACTTAATTTATTCCTTCATCTAAAAGGCGGTGAATATCTATAATCCCAAAATACTCTTGCTTGTCGGTTACGATTAGTTGCCCAATATTATTATCTTTCATCATGGCCATCGCTTGTTTGGCGAGGGAATTTTTATCGATGGTTTTAGGATTTTTAGACATGATATCTTTGGCTTTCACAAGCGACACATCTTCATTCTTCATCAGCATTCTTCGTAGATCACCATCAGTAATTACCCCTACAATATCAGTATTGTCGGTAACTACTGTAATACCGTGTGAAGAAGAACTAATAGAAATGATCACTTCTCTTATTGATGAGTCCTCATTAACCAAGGGTTTTTGTGATGATAGAAACTGATCCACCTTGGCGGTAAGATTTTTTCCTAAACTTCCACCAGGATGAAATTTTGCAAAATCGGTTTCTTTAAACTGTATAAGTTCCATTAAACATACCGCAAGAGCATCTCCCAAAGCCATCTGAACGGTTGTTGAACTCGTGGGAGCCAATTTATTGGGACAAGCTTCTAAATCTACATGTGTATTTAAAACAACGTCAGAGTATTCTGCTAACTTACTTGTATTATTTCCCGTCATGCCAATCAAAGCTGAGGAGTATTGCTTAAGATATGGTGCTAAATTGGCAATCTCGGGAGAATTACCCGAATTGGAAATGCATAAAACCACATCCTGCTTCTGCACCACACCTAAATCTCCATGAATAGCTTCGGACGCATGTAAAAATTGAGAAGGTGTACCTGTTGAATTTAATGTAGCAACAATTTTGTTTCCCACATGAGCAGATTTTCCAATGCCTACAATTATTAATTTTCCTTTGGCCTCGTGGATAATATTTACAGCCTTTACAAAATCTTCATCAATTCTGCTTTTCAATTTTACAAGCTCACTAATCTCTATATCTAGTGTCTGATGAGCGAGTGCAATAATATCTTTATTTTCCATTTATATTCCTTTCTTTAAGACTTACCAATCCATAACAGTATATGGAAGAATTATTTTTAACAGATTTATTTTTTTTATATTTTCGCTTGCTTTTATCTTAAACAAAAATTTATTAACTTTGATTGATTGCAAATTTAGCAAACTAAATTAGATGAGTACAAGAAAAGCCAATTTAGCAGGCGAATTAAAGAAGTATTTCGGGTTTTCTACATTTAAAGGGCAGCAGGAGGAAATTATTCAAACATTACTTGAAGGAAAGGATGTTTTTGTATTGATGCCTACTGGCGGTGGAAAATCCCTTTGTTATCAATTACCGGCTTTAACATTGGAAGGAACTGCTATTGTAGTTTCACCGTTAATTGCTTTAATGAAAAATCAGGTGGATGCCGTTAATGGTTTATCTTCCGAAAGTGGAGTAGCTCATGTACTAAATTCTTCACTTAATAAAACACAGACAAAACAGGTTTTCGATGATATCAAATCAGGTAAAACCAAACTCTTATATGTTGCCCCAGAATCTTTAATAAAGGAAGATTATGTTGACTTCTTTAAAGATGTAAAAATTTCTTTCGTTGCCATTGATGAGGCACATTGTATCTCTGAATGGGGTCATGATTTCCGACCAGAATACAGAAACCTTAAGGCAATAATTGATAGGATTGCTGATGTTCCTGTGATTGCCCTTACTGCAACAGCGACACCTAAAGTTCAGGATGATATCCAGAAAACTTTGGGAATGAACAATGCGGTTGTTTTTAAAGAAAGTTTCAACCGACCTAATTTATATTACGAAATCCGCCCTAAGGTGAATATTGATAAAGAAATTGTAAAATTCATCAATAATCGTAAAGGGAAATCTGGCATTGTTTATTGCTTAAGCAGAAGGAAAGTAGAAGAGTTTGCACAGCTTCTTCAAGTGAACGGTATTGACGCCCTTCCTTATCATGCGGGTTTAGACCAAAAAACCAGAGTAGCCAATCAGGACAAATTTCTAATGGAAGAATGTGATGTTATTGTGGCAACCATCGCTTTTGGTATGGGCATCGATAAACCAGATGTTCGTTTCGTCATCCACTACGACATTCCGAAATCTTTAGAAAGTTATTATCAGGAAACGGGTAGAGCAGGACGAGATGGAGGAGAAGGCTACTGTCTAGCGTTTTATGATCCTAAGGACGTTGAGAAATTAGAAAAATTTTTAGCACAGAAGCCAGTATCTGAAAGAGAAATAGGTCTACAACTGCTAAACGAAGTGGTTGGATATGCAGAAACCTCAATGAGCAGAAGGCAATATTTATTGTATTATTTTGGTGAAAACTTCGATCCTGTAAATGGCGAAGGTGCCAATATGGATGATAATTCTGTTAATCCTCCTGTCTTAAAAAATGCTACTCAGGATCTTAAAAAGGTAATACAACTTATTAAAGATACGGGTGAAAAATTCCGTTCAAAAGATTTAATTTCTGTTATTTCGGGTAAAGAAACAGCTTTTACAAAGGCTTACAAGCTTGAACAGGCTTCCTACTTCGGATTTGGAAAGGAAGAAAAAGACAATTACTGGAAAAGCATCTTAAGACAAGCGACTGTACAGAATTTCTTACAAAAAGATATTGAAACCTACGGAGTTTTAAAAATCTCTGACAAAGGAAAAAAAGTTCTTAATAACGAATATAATGAGGATTTCTTTATTGCTGAAGACCGTGAATTTGATTTAACGCAAACCAAATCGGAGTCGGATCAAGTGCAAATGCAGTCGGCTGGAGGCTTAGATCAGAATCTTTTTAATCAGCTGAAAGAACTTCGTAAAAAGGTAGCTAAAAAGCACGGCATTCCGCCATATACCGTTTTTATGGATCCTAGTATTGAAGATATGACGGTGCAATATCCTGTTTCAGTGGAGGAAATTGGCAAAATATACGGTGTTGGTGAAGGAAAGGCGAAGAAGTACGGAAAGGAATTCGCAGATTTCATTAAACAATATGTTGAAGAAAACAATATTGAGCGTACTCAGGACATGGTTCTAAAACAGGTTGCCAACAAATCCAATCACAAAGTATTTATCATTCAGAGCACAGATAAAAAAATTGATCTCGAAGACATAGCACGAGCAAAAAACCTTAAAATGGATGAACTGCTCAAAGAAATGGAATCCATTGTTTATCAAGGCACAAAATTGAATATCGATTACTATATTGATGAGAATATCGATGAAGATTTGGTGGAAGATTTTATGGATTTCATGGGTGAAAGCGAAAGCGACAGCATGAAAGTTCTGTTAGATGAATTTGGAGATGATTTAAGCGATGAAGAAGTGAGAATGCTCAGAATAAAATTCATAAGTGACGTAGCCAATTAAATATAAAATAAACCTTATCTGTGTGATAAGGTTTTTTAAACCGATATGAGCAACCGAAAATCAATACTATTTATTCTTCCCGATCTGGAAACAGGCGGTGCAGAACGTATTGTGATGACGCTTGCCAACAACTTGCCGCGTGACCGCTTCGATCCTAAAATAATGCTGTTAAGAAAAGAAGGTGGATATTTGCAGTACATCAAAAAAGATGTTGAAATTATTGATTTGAATATCCAGAGAATTAGAAATTCTTTGCCATTCATCATTAAAGAGATTCGCAAAAGAAAACCCAATATTGTATTTTCTGGTTTCGGTGAAGTCAACGCTTACATTTCAATGTTTGTAAAACTTTTTCCAAAAACAAAGTTTATTGCAAGAGAAACTAATGTGGTATCGGAGCATGTCACCAGAAAGGAAATCCGTTTTTTCTATAAATTTTACAACAATTACCAACAAATCATCTGTCAGAGTGACGATATGATGAAAGATTTGGTGGCGAATTTTGATATAAAATCCAATAAAATTGTAAAAATTAACAATCCGGTAGATTTTGATTTTATAGAAGAAAAACTGAAAAATACACTTCGTCCTGACTCTTATACTCAAAGTTTTAAAAATGTCGTCGCCATCGGAAATTTATCCGCCCGAAAAGGATTTGATAATCTTTTAAAAGTTTTTTCAAGATTAAAAAATGAAAATATTTTACTTCACATTTTAGGGGACGGACGTGATAAAGAAATGCTTCAGCAGTTGAAAGACATGTTGGGTTTGAAAAAGGTTATTTTCCACGGTAGACAGGAAAATCCTTATATGTTTTTGAAACATGCAGACCTATTTGTGCTCTCTTCAAGATATGAGGGTTTCCCGAATGTATTATTAGAAGCTGGTGCTTGTGGAACGTATTCTTTAGCCAATAACTGTCCGGGTGGCATTAATGAAATCATCGTAAACGGTATTAATGGTGAAGTTTCAGACATTGAAAATCACGAACAGTTTTCACAGGATATTTTAAGAATTGTACATCAATCTCATAATGCGCTCTCTGTTCAAAACTCGATACAGTCTAGGTTTTCAAAAGATATTATTCTTGCTAAATATATAGACGCTTTTGAAAGTTTATAGAATTTATTTCTGAGCAAATTTACCCTGTTGATGTTTATCTTGTAAAAACTTGATGTACTGTGATGGAGAAATGTCTTTCACAGTTTTAAAAGTACTCGTGAACTGACTGTGAGAAGCGAAGCCACAAATATCTGAGAGTACCGAAATTTTATAATGTAAAAGCATAGGCTCATCGTGCAGCCTTTTTACAATATATTCTATTCTACAAGTATTGATGTAGTTGTAAAAATCTGAATTTCGGTATTTTTTGAGGACATAATTCAGGTATTTGGTATTGGTTTTAAGCATTACCGACATCTGCGCCAATGAAATCCCTTTAGTGGTATACAAATGTTTGTCTTCGAAAGCCAACAGATTTTTAATGATTTCGTCTTCCGTTTCTGAATTTTTAATCACATTCTCAATTGAAATTTCATCAGAATTATCATTCGTCATCTTCTTGGAAGATGGGTTTTGTAAACTATCCAATATTGCTAAATATTTGCTGTGCTGCCTTTTGTTTCTTCTATAGACAAGCAATAAGCCCAGCAGTCCAGCACTTGAAAAAGCTCCTACCACATACCATATTTTTTTGTAGTTTGCTTCGAGCAGAGTCTTGCTTTTCTGCACTTCATGGTCTGCCAATCCTTTTGTTACTGTAGTTTCGGATTTTGATATTTCATTAATAATTTTAGAAAATCGCAATTGATCTTCAGCAGTATCTACCTCCGCATTTAACCTTTCTTCAAGAATAAGTTTTATAATCAGTTGATCACCTTTCTTTTTAGACAATTCATAGGCTTTTTCAAAATATTGCTGGGAAGACTCTTTTTCGCCATTTCCCAAAGCTAAAAGCGCCGCATTCATCAGATTAAATTCTTCCAAAACAATATCTGAATTGTGATTGGTGGTATCTTTTTTTATCAAATACAAATATGAACTTGCATCTTTAAAAGTTTTTTTTGCCTTGTCTGTTTCACCACATTTCAACTGTACATAACACAGCTGCGTAATCACCGAAAATAAGTATCTGTAATTATTTTTTTGTGCTGGATCTTCCTGAAACAGAACCTTTAAAAACTCTTCTCTAGTATCTGCTGCTTTACAATATTCTTTATCAATATCATAAATTTTCGCTTGCATATAGATAAGATACTCGTTCTTGAAGTAAGGTCGCTTTTTTTCAGCCATCGTTTTCATCTGCTTCCAATTTTCATCGGATTCAGCTACTAAGCCTGCTCTTCGATAAGCTGGTATTATCAGAGAAAATATGGACATTCTGATATCAAAAGTATCCGATGGTTTGGCTAAATTTTTAGATTGTTCTAATAATTTCACAGAATGCAGATAATCCCTTTTTTTATATTCAGCATCACCTAAAACATAGTAAGCCAGGGATTTTTCGTAGTCATTTTGCGCATTTGTAAGCATTTTGTTTCCCAATTCACTGGGATTTCCTTTGCCAAATTTTACCTGTTTAAAATACTCGTTGTATAATTTCCGTCTGTTTTTTTCATTCCCAATTTGTGCACTCCCGAAATACGGAGTACATGCTAAGATTACAATTAACTTTAATAAATGAATTTTCATGCAGGTGTTGGTGTTTTTGCAGCTAGTTTTTATTGGAAACTAACCACTTTGTAAATTTAATCAATATTTTTTCATCTTAAAATCAACTGTTAAATTTTGTAGATTTTAATGACCTGAAAAGTGTCATGTCTGCTACAATATTTTTAAACAAATTAATGTAGCCAATTGCAAGGTTAAACGCTGAAAAATTCTTAAATTCGCATCAGTAAATATTATTATAAAAAATAAAATATAATGTCACAATTTGATGTTACCGTAATCGGTTCAGGTCCTGGTGGTTATGTAGCGGCAATTAGAGCAGCTCAACTGGGTTTCAAAACAGCAATTATCGAAAAATATCCTACTTTAGGAGGAACATGTCTTAATGTTGGATGTATTCCATCTAAAGCGTTGTTAGACAGCTCTGAGCATTTCGAAAAAGCAAAACACGACTTTGCAGATTACGGAATTATCATCAACGAACCTCAAGTAGATTTGGCTAAAATGATTGAGCGTAAAAATGGAGTGGTGGAGCAGACTACAAAAGGAATCAACTTCCTGATGGATAAAAACAAGATTACTGTTTTTGAGGGTGTTGGTAGTTTTGAATCTGCAACGCAAATAAAAGTGACAAAAAATGATGGTTCAACAGAAATAATTGATACAAAATATGTAATCATCGCTACAGGTTCTAAGCCTTCATCTTTACCATTCATCACTTTGGATAAAGAAAGAGTAATCACATCCACAGAAGCATTAAACTTGAAGGAAATACCAAAACATCTTATCGTTATCGGTGGTGGAGTTATTGGTCTTGAACTGGGTTCTGTTTATCTGAGATTGGGTTCTCAAGTAACTGTAGTGGAATTCATGGATAAAATTATTCCAGGAATGGATGGAGCACTTTCTAAAGAACTTCAAAAAGTATTGAAAAAGCAAGGAATGAAATTCGAACTTTCTACAGCGGTTTCTGCAGTGGAAAGAGATGGCGATATGGTAAAAGTTACTGCTAAAAATAAAAAAGGCGAAGGAGTAACCTTCGAAGGAGATTATTGTTTAGTATCTGTAGGAAGAAAACCATATACTGAAGGTCTCGGTTTAGAAAAAGCTGGTGTAGAACTGGATGAAAGAGGAAGAGTGAAAACCAATGATCATCTTCAAACCAATGTTTCCAATATCTACGCTATAGGTGACGTTGTGGCTGGAGCAATGTTGGCTCATAAAGCGGAAGAAGAAGGTGTTTTTGTTGCTGAAACATTGGCTGGACAAAAACCGCATATCAACTATAATTTAATTCCAGGTGTAGTGTACACATGGCCAGAAGTGGCGGGTGTTGGTAAAACAGAAGAGCAATTAAAAGAAGAGGGTATTGCTTACAAAGTAGGTAGTTTCCCGATGAGAGCTCTTGGTAGAAGCCGTGCGTCTGGTGACATTGATGGTTTTGTAAAAATTATCGCAGACGAAAAAACGGATGAAATTCTTGGTTTCCATATGATTGGTGCCCGAGCAGCCGATTTAATTGCTGAGGGTGTTACCGCAATGGAGTTCCGTGCAAGTGCAGAGGATTTAACAAGAATGTCTCATGCTCACCCAACCTACGCAGAAGCTGTAAAAGAAGCAGCATTGGATGCTACTGGTAAGCGTGCACTTCATATGTAAGATCTATTGAATATAAAACTTAGAAAAGCAACATTATCAAATGTTGCTTTTTTTGTGAATATTCATTCAACATCATTAAAATTATTTACCTTTACATATATAACTGTCAACTTAAATTAACTTCATAACCAAAAATTACCATTTATCATATGAAAACAAAATTACTTGCTGCCATAACGCTTTCCTATGGTGTTTTGGCTTTTGCACAAACAACTCTAACAAAAGCTGCTAATGATCCCGTGTTGGGAAATGTTGTAAATAACGTCGTGTTGAATACGCCTGTTGATAATTCTCCTGTTGGCAATCCAGTGAATTTTTCAAATCCTAATGCTACTGCTGGAGCCGCGGTAAGCAACACTTATTCTGCATTAACTCCCACTGAACTTACTTCTTTTCCAACGGGCACCATCAAGCATGACGACGGCAATGGGACTATTATTTATTACAAACAAAATCCTACAACTTTAGAGATTGTTGGTATAGCCAACACCACAGCTACCATCAACTTGACAGCAAACCCTGCGACCGCAATTACTTATCCCACATCTTATTTAAGCAGTTTTAGTGATACCACTTCTGGAAGTACTTCCTATAACGGAACCAACCTTAATCTTTCTGGGACTGTAACGTCAAACGCAGAAGCTTTTGGAATTCTGACTATCGGCGCAACTACTTACCCGAATGTTTTGAAAGTTAAAATTGTCATCAACCTCAATATTACACTTTCTGGTTTTCCTATAAACGTTGGTACAGCACAAAATACCATGTATCTCTATTACGATAATCTGAAGAGATATCCAATAATGACCTCCACTTCGGGAAGTATTGTGGCTCCGGCTGCAGGGGTTAATCAAAGTTTTTCTGGAGCTCAGGCGTTGGCATCAACATTTTTATCAGCAAATGATGTAGAGGCTTCCAAACTATCATTTAGTTTTTACCCTAACCCTACAACAGATTTCGTGAATTTTAAAGGTGATTTAAGAGATTTCGATGAATATTCCATTATTACTCCAGAAGGAAAATTAATCAAACGAGAAAAATTGAAAGGCTCCAGCATAGATGTTAATGATTTAGGCAGTGGTGTATATTTCATCAATCTTGAATCTTCGAAAGAAAAGCAATCATTCAGAATTATTAAAAAATAATGCTAGAGAATCCCCTCCGATAACGAATTATATTAAAAATGGTGGTATAAAAAAGGAGGCTTCTGCCTCCTTTCTATTTTATTTCTTCAGACATTTCTCTAAGAACTGATCTTGTTCATATAACAAATGTAGAATGTTTTCTTTGGCCGCATAACCATGCGACTCTTTAGGCAGTAAAACCATTTTTACAGGCGCTCCCAAGTTTTTTAACGCTTGAAAGTATCTTTCTGTCTGCAAGGTGAACGTACCTGGATTATTGTCTGCCTCGCCATGAACCAACAGCATTGGAGTTTTCATTTTTTCTGCATTCATGAAGGGTGACATCTTATTGTATACCTCTGGTACGTCCCAATAATTTCTCTGCTCACTTTGGAAACCAAAAGGTGTAAGAGTTCTGTTGTATGCGCCACTTCTAGCGATACCACAAGCAAAAAGGTTAGAATGTGTTAATAAATTAGCGGTCATAAATGCACCATAAGAATGTCCACCAACGGCTACTTTTTTGCGATCTATATATCCTAGCTTATCCACAGCATCAATTGCGGCTTCTGCATTAGCTACCAACTGCGGAAGGAAAGTATCATTAGGTTCTTGTTTACCTTCTCCAATAATCGGGAAAGAAGCATCGTCCAACACTGCATAACCTTTGGTAACCCAATAGATAAATGAACCATAACTTGGGAATGTAAATGAATTAGGATTGGCTGTACTCATTCCGGCAGTAGCCTTGTCTTTGAATTCTTCAGGATATGCCCAAATAAGAAGTGGAAGCTTTTCTTTTTTAGCCTTTAAATCGTAACCCGCAGGTAAATAAAGTGTTCCTTTTAAAGTTACACCATCATTTCTTTTGTAGGTAATAACCTCTTTATGAACGCCATTTAAACTCGCAAAAGGATTGTCGAACTGCGTAAGTGGAGTAGATTTATTGGTTTTATAATTCTTGATGTAATAATTGGGATAATTGGTGCTGGACTGATTCATTACCAAAATATCACCTTTCTTAGCATCCATTAAATCGTAGATATCTTCTTTTGAATCTTTCGATTTTACGGTGTAGAGGCGGTTGGTTTTAAAGGTTTTCATATCCATTTCATTAATGAAAGGAAACTGACCATCTTTGGTAAAACCATCGCCAATCCAATATGTTTTCCCGTTTTTAATTTCTACCACATTTCTTCCATACTGATTTCTTTCGGTTACAAGATTTCCTGGATCGCTGTATACATCTTGGAAATTTCTTTCAACAATAACTTTTGAATCACCAGTTTTAGGGTTGATCCAATAGGTTTTCATGTTTCGCGTATCGTACCAAGAATCTGTAATAAAAGCATTTTCATCATTTCCCCATTCAATTCCTGCTAAACGATCTTTGGTTTTGAATAGAGGCTTTGGTTCGCCATTAAACGGTGCATCCCACAGATATACTTGATCTCTGTAATCAGCTTTTTTAGATTGATCTCCTTCATCCAAAGCTTCAGCATAATAAAGGGTAGAAGGCAAGTCATCTCTCCATCCCATGCTTCTTTTGCCAGTTCTCACCGATGAAAAACCTTTAGGCATAACTTCGGTAAGCGGTACATCGTTTACTTTCTTCACCTCTTTACCATCCGCTGTAAGAACTGTTGTTTCCGTAGGGAATCTGCTCAAGGGTACAATATAAGAATAAGGTCGTTTAATAGCAGAAACCATTAAATATTTTCCGTCTGGCGAAAACGATTTAGAAGCATATATCGCGGGTTTCGCAAATGGTGTTTTGGTGCCGTTGATATTTACCTTCAATAACTCTGAAGTCGCTAAAGTTTCAAAGTTGGCTTCATCTTTAGGATTCTTCAATAAATCTTGATAGGTTCTGTTCTGAGAAACTTTTCCGTCGCTGGTAGAAACAGTTGGTCCGGTAGGAAGGTTCTTTTTCTCGTCTAGAAGTTGAGGCCTATTGCCTGGCAAAGCATTCACCAATAACGACTGCGAATCTCTGAACCAGATATAGGGAGTTCCCAAATTGGCATTCAGGTTATCATCAGTAAGTTTTTTTGCCGTTGCTGTTGCCAAATCTACGATCCAAAGTTCAACACCTTTAGCAGTGGTATTGGTAAAAGCCAATGTTTTTTCGTCTGGAGAAAAAGAGAAATAGGCAATTTTTGCATCTTGCGGAAGGTTTTTTACCTGCGTCTCATTTTTATCTTTTACCCTCTTAATCTTAATATTATTTACATAGGTTACAGTACTGGATATATTGGTTGTAGGATTAATTCTTAAACCCGCCAGCTTCATCTCATCTTGGTTAAGGTCGTCCAAAGTTTTGTAGGTAGACCGATAAGATAAAATCATCCAATCTTTTTTGCTGTCCATGAAAACCGAAGGAGGACGTGTATAATCTGCAAGCTTTAATATTTCTGCCGAAGGCTTTTGGTAAGTGATATTTTCTTGCGCAAATACCAACCCTGAAACCGCTAACAGCAGCATGGTAATTCTTTTCTTCATAAAGGATTAATTTAAAAGCCTAAAATACTAATAAGATTTTGTTTTGAAGGTGAAATATATCATTAAAAAAAATCTGTCCCAGAAATTGAAACAGATTTTATAATAATATTTTTTTTGTATTAGATTGGTTTGAAGCTTAAGCCTTGCTCCTCTAATAATTTTTGCTCTTGTTCTTTATAGTAACCGTTAACCAACTTATCGTGGATTGCTTCAAAAGCAGCCAACGTTTCGTTGATCTCAGCGTCTGTGTGCGATGCCGTAGGAATTAATCTCAACAAAATCATTCCTTTCGGAATCACTGGATAAACCACAACTGAAGTGAAAATTCCGAAGTTTTCCCTTAAATCTTTCACCAAGAGCGTAGCTTCTACAGGCGTTCCCTGCATAATCACTGGAGTAACACAAGTGTTGGTATCTCCAAGATTAAACCCTCTTTCTTTAAGTCCGTTTTGTAGTTTATGAACATTTTCCCAAAGTTTAGCTTTAATCTCTGGTCTTGTTCTTAAAAGTTCCAACCTCTTTAAACCACCAATTACCATAGGCATAGTAAGTGATTTTGCGAATATCTGAGATCTTAAATTGAATTTTAAATATCTGATGATGTCTTTATCACCTGCCAGGAAAGCACCAAAACCAGCCATAGACTTTGCAAAAGTGGAGAAATAAACATCAATCTGATCTTGACAACCCTGTTCTTCACCTGCACCAGCACCTGTTTCACCTAAAGTTCCGAAACCGTGTGCATCATCAACCAATAACCTAAAATTATATTTTGATTTTAATTCGCAGATCTCTTTCAGCTTCCCTTGCTGACCTCTCATCCCGAAAACACCTTCTGTAATCACCAAGATTCCACCTCCAGTTTCTTCAGCAACTTTCTGAGCTCTTTCTAGGTTTTTTTCTAAACTCGCAATATCGTTATGTCTGTAAGTAAATCTTTTACCTGAATGCAAACGTACACCATCTACAATACAAGCATGAGAATCTACATCATAAACGATAACATCGTTTCTGGAAACCAATGCATCGATAGCGGAAACCATTCCCTGATAACCAAAATTAAGCAGATATGCAGACTCTTTCTGTACAAAATCAGCAAGCTCTCTTTCCAATTGCAAATGCTGTTCAGTTTCACCAGACATGGCTCTAGCTCCCATTGGATAAAACATTCCGTACTCAGCAGCTGCCTTAGCATCTGCTTCTTTTACCTCTGGATGATTGCACAACCCTAAATAATCATTTGCACTCCAAAAAATAACTTCTCTTCCTTGGAATTGCATTCTTGGTCCAATTGGGCCCTCAAGTCTTGGAAATATAAAATATCCTTCTCCGTAGTCAGCAAACTGACCAAGAGGTCCAGGATTTTGTTTTATTCTGTCAAATATATCTAACATTGGGATATGAAATTAATTTTAAACGTGCAAATGTAACTATTTTTCAACAAAAAAGCCTTTTGATTTTCTCAAAAGACTTCAATATATGATAAATATTATATCAATTTTCGCTATTTAATATATTCAGTTTTAAAAACTTCATCGTAATTGTGAACACAGTTATTAATGAAACCTTGTTCAGCCATCCATTGATCACTATACACTTTGGTAAGATATCTTGAACCATGATCTGGATAAATAAGCACTACCACATCGTTTTCATGGAATGGTTGCGACTGCGCATACTGAATTAAACCTTGAGTAACCGCCCCCGTAGTGTAACCACCCATAATGGCTTCTTTTAAAGCAATTTCTCGCGTTCTGTACGCAGACATTTCATCATTCACCCTTACAAATTCATCAATTTTGTCAAAAAGCAAAGCACCAGGAATTAAATTTTTTCCCATGCCTTCAATTTGATAGGGATGTACATCTTCCTTATGGATTTCCCCCGTTTCATGATAAGATTTAAGAATAGAACCGTCGGCATCTACACCGATGATCTTAATGTCTGGATTTTTCTCTTTTAGAAATTTAGCCGAACCAGATAATGTTCCTCCTGTTCCTGTACAAGCAAACAGGTGAGTAATTCTACCATTGGTCTGCTCCCAAATTTCAGGGCCAGTGGTTTGATAATGAGCATCAATATTCAACTCATTAAAGTATTGATTGATATAGACAGACTTGGGAGTCTCCCTCGCAATTCTCTTCGCTACCTCGTAATAAGATCTCGGATCATCCGCTGGAACATTTGCTGGGCACACATATACAGTGGCGCCCAAAGCTTTCAAATAAGCAATTTTTTCGGCTTTTGTTTTATCGCTTACAGCCAATATGCATTTGTAGCCTTTAATAATACAAACCATCGCTAATGAAAAACCAGTATTTCCAGAAGTGGTTTCTACAACAATAGAATCCTCCTTTAATAATCCTTGCTTTTCAGCGTTTTCTATAATGTGAAGGGCAATTCTGTCTTTGGTGGAATGTCCAGGATTATATGATTCTAACTTGGCATAAACTGTAGCAGGTATGTCTTTAGTAACCGTATTTAGTTTAACCATTGGTGTATTACCAATTAAGCCAAGAATATTCTCATAAACGTTACTCATCTTTATTATTTTCAATAAAAAAAAACTGATTGCAAAAATACAAAAAATATTATAATTAATTAATTTTTCTTAAAACGGAAATCGCAAGTACTCGATTCTCCTGCAAACAGTGTATTTGCTGACACAAACAAAAATCACGCCATTATATTTGATTAAAATATGGGATAAATCATGTAAAAATCTTATTTTCGCAAATTGCATATGTAAAATTAAAATATGAAAAACTGGACATTTAAGCAATGGAATACCATTTTGGGTTGGGTAGTTTTTGCCATTTCATTTCTTACCTACTTATCAACAATGGAGCGCGAACTGAGTTTTTGGGACTGTGGAGAATATATTGCTTCTGCGGTAAAACTTGAAGTTACCCACGCACCAGGTGCTGCTCTGTACCAAATAGTAGGGGCTGTAGGAGCCATCTTTGCTTTTGGAAACGCACAATTCTACTCAGTGGTGATGAATGGAATGTCTGGTCTTTACAGTGCATTTACCGTTCTTTTTCTATTCTGGACGATCACCCATTTGGTAAGAAGAATGTTCAATAAAGAATTTAATGAGCTCAACAAATCACAAGAAATTGCGGTTCTTTTCTCAGGTCTTATCGGTTCCTTAGAATTTGCTTTTTCAGACACTTTTTGGTTTTCAGCAGTGGAAGGGGAAGTATACGCAATGGCTTCTATGTTCATTGCATTAGTGGTATGGCTCATTACGAAATGGGAAAACGAATACACCTCTTATGCCAGCGAAAGATGGATTATTTTGATATTCTTCCTTATAGGTTTAGGAGTGGGTGTTCACATGATGTGCATGTTGGCCCTGCCTTGCGTTTGCTTAATCTATTACGCCCGAAAGTATAAATTCACGTGGAAATCTTTTATATATGCCAACCTTATCACTTTGGTGATATTGGCTATAGTGTTTAAAGGTATTTTCCCATTCATCATGACGATGTTTGGTAAATTGGAAATATTTTTTGTGAACGGCTTAGGTTTGCCTTTCCATTCGGGAACCATCGCTGCGTTCATCATCATGGTGCTTATATGTTATTTCGGAATTAAATATGCGAGAAAAGCAAAGCGAAATATCTATCAGACGGTTGCTTTATGCGTTGTTTACATGATTATTGGTTTCTCTTGTTGGATGGTAATTCCTATACGTGCCAACGCCAATCCACCCATGAACCTTAACAACCCAGACACTGCTATTGGGATGTTGGATTACTACAACCGTGAACAATATGGTGACTGGCCAACCTCTTATGGTCAAAACTATACCGCTTATTTAGATTACAGCGGCATGGAGAAAAATGAAGATGGAAGTTTTAAAGTGAATAAAACAGGGCATGTTTACGAAAAAGACGAGAAAACAGGGCGATATATTATTACCAATGACAGGTTCAACTACGTGTATAACAAAGCGCATGTAAGTTTTATGCCGCGTATGTTTAACGAAGATAAAACCGTAATGGCCAATTATATTTCCATGTACGGGGCACCTAATTTCACTTACAATTACGATAATGAAGAGATTGCAGATAATCCTCAGGCAAAACAAATTTTCGAGGAATTAAGAGCAAAATATGCCGATAAAACCATTAAGGTTGAAGATTATTTGAAAGTTAGACCTTATAATTTAATAAAAGTTCAGAGACCAAGTTTAAGTCAGAATTTAGATTATTTCTTCTCGTTTCAAAATGCCTATTACAACTGGAGATATTTGATGTGGAACTTTGTGGGAAGACAAAATGATTTGGAAGGACACATGGAGAGCACAAACGGAAACTGGATTTCTGGTATCTCTTTTATTGATAATGCGCTGCTTGGCAACCAAGATAAAATGCCCGCAAAATTTAAAAATGAAAGTACTGTAGCTTTTTATTTCTTACCATTTATATTGGGATTAATTGGGTTTTTCTTCCAATTGAATAGAGATTTTGGAAGATGGTATGCAATATTGGCGCTTTTCCTTATCACGAGCGTGGGAATCATTTTCTACACAGGTGTAAAACCTTGGGAGCCGAGGGAAAGAGATTACGCCATGGTAGGCTCTTTCTATGCTTTTGCCATATGGATTGGTTTGGGAGCTGGCGGAATTCTGTGGTTTTTACAGACGAGAGTACAATCCAAAGCGGTTGGACTTGTTGCAGGGGTTGTGCTTTTAGGAATTCCTTTTATGATGGGTTTCCAGAACTACGCACCACACGACAGAAGCAACAGAACTACTGCTTATGATTATTCTTACTCCATGCTGAAATTGCTTCCTAAAAATGATATATTATTCGTTTACGGAGATAATGATACCTATCCAGTTTGGGGACTACAGGAAACAGAACGCTTCCGAGATGATGTAAAAGTAGTTAACTTTACTTTGTTGGCAACACCCTGGAACATTGATCAGGTGAAGAGAAGAACTTATAATGCAATGCCTATTCCTAGCTCATTAACTCATGAGGAATACAGAGATGGTGTGAATGATCAGGTGTACATCATGAAACAGGAAGATTGGCAGAATTTATTTGATAATCTGAAAGAACAAGGAGCACCTGAAACAGAAATGCAAGAATTCAGAAAATATCTTACTCAGGATTCTATGACACTGAAAGAAGCCATCAGTTTCATTAGACATAAATCTCCGGCAAAAGATGAAGTTTTAAAAATGATTTTTGGTGAAGATCGATATGAAAGATATAACATTTTACCTGTCAACAAATTTATTTTACCGGTAAACAAAGCCAATGCTGTAAAAGCTGGAATTATTACTGCCGCTGATGCGCCAAAAGCGGTTAACCAGATTATGATTACTTATAAAGCCAATACGCTCTACAAAAGTAACCTAATGATGTTTGATATTTTAGCCAATTTCGATTGGAAACGTCCAATTAACTTCTCTTCAGGAGGAATTTACGACAGTGAAAATATTTTTTACTTAGATCAGTATTTGCAGTTCGACGGTTTCAGTTATAGGTTAGTTCCTATTCAGACGCCTCCAACTGAGGATGGTGATATGGGAATGGTAGATGCCAATTCACTTTACAATGTGGTGAAAAACTTCCGTTGGGGTAACTTCAAAGATTTAAAAATGCATTTCGATGAAACAGCAACTTCTAACATTATTGGCTACAGAAGTTCGGCAAGCAGAGCAGCAGCAGCCTTGGTTGCGAGTGGTCAGACTGCAAAAGCTATTGAAGTGTTGGATCTTGCGTCTAAGGAAATTCCTGCCGAAAAATATAATGACCCAAGAACACTAAGTTCTATGGTGTATGGATATATTGTTGCTGGACAGGAACAAAAGGGATTGAAGATGGCTGAAAACTTGAAGAAAGGAATTTTTGATGAGTACGATTATTATTTAAGCCTAACACCGCAAGAACAGAAATATTTGGGCAGACAAATGCGGATGAAGCCTCTTGAATACTCGCTGGTAGTCTCTGCAGTAACCAATGCTTATAACAAAATAGGACAAAAAGAAAAAGGCTATTCTTACTTGGTAAAATCTTTAGAACCAATTGATAAAAAGTTCAATACTTTCATTAAAGATTTGAAGATTTTAGGGAAAGAAAAAGCCATGCAAAAATCGGAAGAAGTGCAGACCATCACACCATTTTATCAATACTTGTTTGATGTGATGGAACCTTACGACACAGCCTACGCATCCGAAAAGGAGATGCAGATAACTAATGCCATCATTGATGCCACTAAATAAGGCATTAAAATAACACAGTTGAATCGGCGGTTTCTTCGAAACCGCCGATTCTATTTCTATGAAATAAGCATTTTATAAAGTATATTTGCAGCAACCATTAAAAACAAAAATGCTAGAGAAAAAAAATAACAAGCTGCCTCTGTATGCAGTTATTTTCACGGTACTTTTTAAACTTCTTTTTTTATTAACCCATCACATTCAAGAAGACGCATTTATTACTTGGAGAGTGGCGCAGAACCTTCTTGATTATGGTGTTATGGGTTTCAATGGAGACACAAAGATATCGGCTTCCACTACGCATTTATATGTTTTTATATCCTATTTTTTCAACCTAATTTTTGGGAAAGAGAACTTTATTTATCCCATTCTCATATTCAATTCAATATTATTTAGTATCGGTAGTTTTTGGCTTTCCAAATTGCTATTAAAAGAATACTGGCAACAGGCAGTTTTTATTTTTTTGTTTGGTATTTTACCACCTTCCATTAAGATTTGTATCCTTGGGATGGAATATGGAATTCTTTTCTTCCTAGAGATGGCTTTGCTGTATTATGGATTCAAAGAAATTAGAAGGTGGGCATTATTACTTCTTCCCATCCTAATTTTATTGACCAGAATAGATACTGTAATATTTTTGGGAATTACATTCTTGGTTGATATTTTTTGGAACAAAAAGATACGCTGGAACTACATTTTAGGCGGTGTTTTAGGTGTGGGCATTGTGGTTGCATTCAACTGGTTGTATTTCGGCGAATTGGTAAATAATACCATTGTTGCTAAAAAATTAAAGTATGATAATGAGTTTACATGGGCTCAGAACTGGCAATATTTTAATTTGAATTACGGTAATTTCTGGGGAATGATTAAAACTCCAACAGATTTCAATCCTATAACCATTGTTGTACTTCTCTTCGAATTGGTGTGCTTTATTTTTCTTATTCGACAAAAAGAAAAAAGAAACCTCTTTTTATGGATTGTATTTTTGTTTGCATGGGCAAAACAGATCATTTTTATATCTCAGAAAAGTCTGTTCGATTGGTATTATTGGGTGCCACAAATTCTGCTTTTTGTTCCTGTCCTCATTTTTGTCCTCGAGCAAAAGCATCGAATAAATTTATGGTTGACATTATTAGTCATATTTTATATTCTTCCCATGTTGGCTTTCCAAGCTGTACATTCTATAGCGACTGGCAATGGTGAATGGAATTACAGACGATCAATAGGTCTATACTTAGACAGTATAGAAAAAGATAAAAACCAATGGATTTTGTTAGAACCTGCAGGTTATGTCCCGTATTTCTCCAAACTTAAAGCCATCGATGAAGTTGGATTGGTGGACCACGCAGTTCAGGACGAAATTAAAAAAGATAAAAAGCATGTTTGGCAAAACACCATCAAAACCAGACATCCCAAATACCTGCTTTCTTATAAAGACCTTTTTGCAGGTGAAGATGCAGAATTTTTTAAGGCAAA
Source organism: Bacteroidota bacterium (assembly GCA_023458535.1). Taxonomy (GTDB): domain Bacteria; phylum Bacteroidota; class Bacteroidia; order Flavobacteriales; family Weeksellaceae; genus Chryseobacterium. Next base: position 5,511 of record JAEWYW010000057.1, on the reverse strand, counting down.
TTATCGTCTGCTGAAAGAGTTCAGAGTACAAGATTATTTGCATAACGATAATAAATTAATTGAGAAGATTTATCGCCTTAAACCATCAGGAACAGACTACAATTTATACATCAGAAAATAATAGTTAAGCACCGAATATCTCATATCTTCATTGGTTTATTGCTGATATTTTCTTGTATGAAACATCAAAAAAGAATTATATCATTATAATAAAATCAACCACAGCCGAGACATCATTTTTATTCATTTTTTTTGAAACAATATGCTAATGCAAAACCAAGATTTTATCTGAAAAACTGTGTTTTATTTTGAATGATGTCAAGCTTGTGAAGTTGGTGGGTTTTTATTATTTTAGATAAATTTTTTCAAGCAAATATTAATGGTGTATTGTGCTTTCTTGAGAGGTGTAAACGTGAAAGGAACCAACATGAAAATGTCGGAAGTTGTACGCGTTTTTGAAGGTGCTGGTCTTGAAAATGTTTCTTCAGTTTTAGCGACGGGAAATATCATTTTCACCTCAGATCAAGAACCAGAAGCAATACAAAAAAATCTTGAAAAAGCCATGTCGAAGCATTTTTCGTATGATGCACATCTTTTTGTACAGTCAAAGACGGAAATAGAAAATATTTTCAATAACAATCCGTTTAGATCAAAACCCGAAAATCACATTTATGTTTTTGTAGGCAAGAAAGGCATCGAAAATACGCTGTGGGAAGAATTTAATAAGAGTCCAAAATCCGAAAGCGAAGACGCTCAAATTGTTAAAAATAATTTTTATTGGCAGATAGAAAAGGGCAATACCCTGGCGTCTCATTTTGGTAAAATTTTAGGAAATAAGAAACTTAAAGACACTTTTACATCAAGAAATTTGAATACTTTTGAGAAGATTGTCAAAAAAATGCAACCATGAAAAAAATCCTCCTCGCAATATCAATTCTAGCTTTTAGCTTTACTTTTGGGCAAATGCAAAAGTTGGAGTTTACCACTAATGTTCCAGATGCAGAAGATTCTTATGTAGTTTTCAATGACGATAAAGGTGGCCCTTACAGCTTCGGATTTATTTATTTTGATGACTATGCAGGTTATACTTTCAGAAGTTTAGGAAATATTGTGGTTGAAAATAATAGGTTGAAAATCATTAATAATGAGTCTAATTCCTATTCTGCAATGAGTGCCCGCATTGGGAATTTTAATTTGAAGATGGCAAAACTGACCCCCGACGTGGTTAAAAAACTCAATCTGGAACCTTCTCCACAATGGTTGAAGAACTACAAAAGCAAATCTTCAGATAACGAGAAGATGCTTACCAGAGCGAGCATGATGAATGGTGCTCAAGCTCCTGAACTTGCACTTCCCAAATTGTTGCAACTGTATAAAAATAATTTCCGAACAGAAAAAGTTTATTTTGAACTGGCATTTTCGTACAACGCCATGAAAGATTATGAAAATGCAGAAAAAATAGCATCTGAAGCCGTGAAAAGCAATATTGTTACAGATCTTATCCGCAAAGAATATGTTTTTGCACTGGCCAATCAAAATAAACTAAAAGGGCTCGATGCCTATCTCTCGAGCGATTTGCCGAACTTTACATCCGAGCGCGACAAAGCGGAAGCCATCATCAATACCATTGCTGCAAGCGCACATTATGATGATCTGAGCATGGCTAATAAATGGCTTACAAAATTAAAATCAGAGGTTGATATTTTAAAATATCAGAGAAATATCAATCAGTTAGAAAATATTATTAAAGAAAAACAAAAGAAAATCCAATGATTCAATATTTAGATCATATAGCACATCAAGATTCCAAAAATTTTTTCTTAATCGCAGGTCCGTGCATTATTGAAGGTGAAGATATGGCGCTAGAAATTGCAGAAAAGATTATTAATATAACAGATAAATACAGTATTCCTTATATTTTTAAAGGCAGTTTTAAAAAAGCGAACCGAAGCAGAGTAGATTCGTTTACTTCAATTGGTGAAGAAAAATCGTTAAAAATCTTACGAAAGGTTGGAGAAACTTTTAATATTCCGACCACAACAGATATCCATGAAAATGAACATGCTGCTTTAGCTGCTGAGTACGTGGATGTGTTACAAATTCCCGCTTTTTTGGTCCGTCAAACCGATCTGCTGGTCGCTGCAGCCAAAACTGGCAAGGTAGTGACCTTAAAAAAGGGACAGTTTCTTTCTCCAGAATCGATGAAATTTGCGGTTCAAAAAATTACCGATTCCGAAAATGATAAAGTAGCGATAATTGAAAGAGGTAATTCTTTTGGATACACAGATTTAATAGTAGATTTTAGAGGAATTCCTACGATGAGAAATTATGCGCCTGTTATTTTAGACGTAACGCACTCCTTGCAGCAGCCTAATCAAAGTTCGGGTGTTACAGGGGGAAGACCAGATCTTATAGAAACCATTGCTAAAGCAGGTATTGCCACAGGTTGCGACGGACTTTTTATTGAAACGCATCCGAAACCAGAAATTGCACTTTCTGATGGTGCCAATATGCTTCAACTGGACAGATTAGACGATTTGCTTCAAAAACTGACAAGAATTCGTGAAGCCATTTTGTAATTGTTAAAAAATTCTTAATTTAGAAAATTCTAAAATCTTTCTTTTGAAGAAACTAGTTTTACCATTAATCCTTATTTCACCGTTCTTTTTGGCTCAGACTAAAAAAGACACCGTGAAAGTTAAAGAAATAGAGGAAGTAATTTTCCAGAAAAAAGCAGCACCAGGAAGCAGCGATGTTACAGGCTTGAAAATTTCGGCTAAAGATGCACAAAATGTTGCCAGCATTTCTGGTGGTATTGAAGGCATCCTCAAGACATTGCCTTCCGTTAACTCCAATACTGAGCTATCTTCCCAATACATGGTGCGTGGTGGAAACTACGATGAGAACCTTATTTACATTAATGATATTGAGATCTACAGACCTTTTTTGATTAGAAATTCTCAGCAGGAAGGCCTGAGTATTATCAATCCTGATATGGTTTCCACGGTCAATTTTTCGGCAGGTGGTTTTGAAGCCCGTTACGGAGATAAAATGTCTTCAGCCTTGAACATTTATTATCGTGAACCACAAAAATTTGAAATTTCAGGTGAAGCGAGTTTAATTGGTGGGAGATTAACAACAGGTTTTGCCACGCCCAATAAGAAGCTGACCGCTTTATTTTCTGGAAGGTACAGAAATACCAATTTAATTCTAAATACCTTAAAAGAAGATACAGATTTTAATCCACGTTATATGGATTTTCAGTCTTATATCAATTATCATTTGTCGGATAAGTTTTCCCTTTCTTTTATCGGATATTATTCGAAGAATGATTATGAAATGATTCCCAAAGAAAAAACTGTAGATTTCGGATCTCTTCAACAGCCTATAAAGCTTGTTGTTGCTTATGCGGGTAAGGAAGATGATAAGTATAAAAACATGATGGGGACATTTTCTTTGAATTTTAAACCATCGGACAGATGGCGTTTTACGCTGGATAGTTTTGCGTATCAAAACCGCGAAAAAGAATACTACAGCATTGCTTCAGCATATATTTTACAGACGTTTGACCCTATTACCGGGGAACCAGTTACTTCTTATGATGTTGGAGGGCAAATTGAAAGTGCCAGAAATGATTTATTTGTGCGAACCTATGGAACACAGTTGAGAGCAAAGTTTTCTCCAAATGTCAATACAGATATTGAGGTGGGTTTCAAATACGAAAAAGAAAACCTTAAAGACTTTACCAATGAATGGAAGTTAGTAGATTCTATGGGTTACAGCTTGCCAAGACCAGTTCTAGATCCTCGTACAATGAATACTGGAGATTTAGATTTGTATTATCAAATTACAGGAGCCAATCACATTGAACCAACGCGCCTTTCTGCGCATGCACAATACTCTCAAAAGTTCTTTTGGGGTGCCAGTAAAGCTTTAATTAATGCTGGGGTAAGGGTTTCTAAATGGAGTTTTAATAAAGAGACCATTTTTTCTCCACGTGTGCAGTTTGCCATTAAGCCAGATTGGGAATCGGAAATGTGGTTCAAACTCTCAGGAGGTATTTATTACCAATCACCTTTCTATAAGGAGATAAAAGATTTAGACGGAAATTTCAATTCAAATATCAAGTCGCAAAGATCTATTCAGGCAATACTGACCAATGAATATGAATTTTTCATGTACGACCGTCCATTTAAGCTGACAACGGATTTATACTACAAAAAAATGGATCATTTAATTCCTTACTACATGGATAATGTAAGAATTAGGTACTCCGGACAAAACAATGCAAAAGGCTATGCTTACGGAATAGACACCCGTTTATTTGGTGAATTTGTACCAGGAGTAGATTCTTGGCTTTCTGCGAGCTATGCAAGGGTTTATGAAAATATCGATGGGAGAGGAGATATTCCGAGACCAACCGACCAACGATTCAGATTTGCGATGTTCTATCAGGATTACATGCCAGTCTTTCCACAAATGCGCGTTAATCTAACTTTAACCTATGCCAGTGGACTTCCAAATGGAGCACCAGTTTTTACAGATCCATATCAATATCAAAAAACCTTACCTGCATATAAAAGGGTAGATTTAGGTTTATCTTATGTTTTTGTAGATTCTAAAAACAGAGACAAGGTTTCTGGTTTTTTGGAAAAATTTGAAGATTTAAGCCTTGGCGTGCAGGTTTTCAACGCCTTTAACATCAACAATACGGTGGCAAATCAATGGATAACAGATTCCAATTCAAATATGATGTATCCAGTTCCAGTGCGTTTAACGGGAAGGTTTTTCAATGTAAAATTAGAATTTAAGATAAAATAAAAATTGAACTCTCGATAAAGTCGAGAGTTTTTTTATAACTTTTCTCCATAAAAATATAACAAAGCATTATTTTGTATATTTACCTTTGTCTTTGAAAATGAAAAAGTTCCTCGCCATAATATTTTCTATCTTCTACTTCGGATTGTCTTCCGGGGCGGTTTTTAGCGTGCATTATTGTATGGATGAGTTGGTAGCGGTCAGTCAGAAAATTACCGATGAATGTGGAACCTGTGGAACTCATCAAAAGAAAGGTTGCTGCGATTCTGAGGTGAAAATTCTCAAAACAGATCAGTCTCAAAAAGCGGATTTGCTGAAATTAAATTTCAGTGTGAGCGTATTAGAACCTGTTCAGGCTTATTTTTACGGTCCAACTTTTTCAGTTTCAAACTCAAAATTTTCCACTTTAAAAATCAATGCACCACCAGAAAAGTGGTCCGTTCCGATTTTTATTCAACATTGTAATTTTAGGATTTAGAATTTTGTTGACGGTTTTTGGTTGATCGTTGTTAGCTTACTATATAACTTCAATCTAATTTTTAAACCTTAAATGAAATATATAATCTCATGTCTGATGTCTCAGATCTAACATCTCAATTAAATTACAATGAAAAAATACATTTTAACATTCGCACTTTCTTTATTCACAATTATTTCTATATCAGCTCAAAAAACGAACAATGCGAACATTTC
>JAEWYW010000056.1 GCA_023458535.1 Bacteroidota bacterium | reverse complement strand
CTAATCCACAACGAATGTTAATTACATTTTTTTGAATCCCTCTCAAAAGGTTTATCTTTGTACAATGGCTCAGAAAGAAACATTATCTTCACTTATACACGGCAACTTTGCAAAAGAACTATCGATTGCAGACGGTAAGTTGCCTCCCAATGCGGTTGATTTTGAAAGATTGGTTATTGGTACCTTTCTTATTGACAAAAAAGGATTGGACTATTCTATAGATCTTCTTACTCCTGAGGTTTTTTATGATCCTAGACATCAGACTATCTTTTCCACCATCCTGAAATTATACGAAGGCAATCACCCTGTAGATTTAATGACAATTATTAATGAGCTTCGAAAAGAAGAAAAACTCAATCTTGCAGGAGGCGATCATTATATTATTAATCTTACAATGGGTGTGAGCTCATCGGCTCATATCGAATATCATGTTCGTGTCATCTTAGAAAAATTTATCTTAAGAAGTTTAATTAATGTTTCTGCAAATGTTATCGACAGCTCTTATAAAGAATCTACAGACGTTTTCGAACTTTTAGACAAAGCGGAACAATCATTCTTCGAAATCACCAACGGAACTATTAAGAAAGGCTTTGATACCGCAAACTCGTTGGTAAAACAAGCTATTGAAACCATCAAAGGACTCAAAGATAAAGAAGGTCTTTCGGGTGTACCATCTGGGTTTACAGATTTGGATAAAGAAACAGGAGGTTGGCAAAATTCAGATTTAATTATTATCGCAGCCCGTCCCGCAATGGGTAAAACAGCATTTTTGCTTTCAATGGCGAGAAACATTGCTGTGCAACATAAAATACCAATGGCACTGTTCTCATTAGAGATGGCCTCTGTCCAATTAATTACAAGGATGATCGCCTCCGAAACAGGTATTTCCTCAGAGAAACTCCGTAAAGGAACCATGTCCGACGAAGAATGGCAACGACTATTCTCTAACGTATCCGATTTGGAGAATGCTCCTCTGTATATTGATGAAACACCCTCTCTATCAGTATTTGACTTCAGAGCAAAATGCCGAAGATTGGTAATGCAACATGGCGTAAAAATCATCATGGTGGATTATTTACAGCTCATGACTGCCAGCGGTGGTGGTAAAGGTGGTGGAAACCGCGAACAGGAGATTGCCATGATCTCACGATCGTTAAAAGCCATCGCAAAAGAACTCAATGTGCCTGTAATTGCACTTTCCCAGCTATCAAGAAGTGTGGAAACACGCCCTGGAAAACGTCCGCAGTTATCCGACCTTAGGGAATCGGGAGCTATTGAGCAGGATGCGGATATTGTATCTTTTATTTTCCGTCCAGAATATTATAAGATAGATGTTTGGGATAATGATGAACCGGGTAACGAAACCTCTACCGAAAACCAAGCCGAACTCATTATTGCAAAACACCGAAATGGTGCTACGGCAGATGTAAGACTGTCATTCTTTAAAAATATTGCAAAATTTGCCGATCTCGACCCTTTCGCTGGAAGTTATGGAGGTTATCAACATTCTAACTTCGGACAAAAAGATGAGCCTAGCGGTTTCGATAGAATTACTACAACTATTCAGCCAGGTGCTGCTTTCGACTTGCCCGATAATAAAAATCTCAGCGGATCTTCGATGAACGATTTTGAAGACGATGATGATGGAATGCCGTTTTAAATTCATAGGACATTAAATATGAACATTTTTTTTAAAGTATTTTTTATCGTTTGTGTATGTAATAATTTAGTTTCAAATGCTCAAATATTAGATGAATATCCTCAGAATCAAGACTTTTATAAAGGTGGCTTAACCTCTTTATATTCAAAAATTCATGAAATTTCTGTCAAGAGAAATCTGCAGACATGCTCCAATAAAAATGAAATCTATCACGCAAAAGTTTTAGTAACGAAGGATAATAAATTAAAATTTATTAAAGATTTTGATACGTTATCCATCAATAAAAATAAGTGTGCCTACGATTTCACAATGAGTGTGCTGAGAGATTTAAAAGATGATGCCAACTGGCAGGCAGCAATGGTAAATAATCAAAAATACGATGCTGTGGTACGGCTCTTTTTTGTTCCCAATCACATCATTAATTATAAACAAAATTATACTCCCTACCAATATTATATTCCTCCCGTATACAAAGGCGGTGTTAAGAAACAGCAAAAAGATATTCACGACAACTTCATGGCTATTTTTGCGGATTTTCATGTTAACGGTGGTTTTATTTTAGATTTTGTAATTGATGAAAACGGAGAAATTCAAAACCCTATTTTAACACCTGAAATTAACAATGCTGATTTTAGACAAAGGATTTTTCAGTCTTTGAAAAGATTAAATAAAAAATGGAATCCCGCTGTATTAGATGGCGTAAACGTTAAGGCCAGAATGTCTATTCCGTTAAAATTTTCAGTAAGTTTTCATGAAAGATAGTTATAATTCATGCGAATAGAAATTTACACCGACGGGGCTTGCTCAGGAAATCCGGGAAAAGGAGGCTATGGAATTGTAATGCAGGTTCCAGAAAAAAAATACCGCAAAACATTCTCTCAAGGATTCCGAAAAACAACCAATAACCGCATGGAGCTGTTGGCGGTAATCGTTGCACTGGAAAAATTAAAATCCAAAGAAGGAGATGTCCATATATTTACAGATAGTAAATACGTGGCAGATGCCATCAACCAGAACTGGATTGCAGGCTGGGTAAAACGAGGCTGGAAAAACGTTAAAAACCCCGATTTGTGGCAAAGATTTATTAAAATTTACCAATTACAACAACCGAAATTATACTGGATAAAAGGTCATGCCGGACATCCTGAAAATGAATTGTGCGATCGCCTAGCCGTAGCAGCAGCCAATGGAAAGTCTTTGGAAATAGACGAATATTTCGAAAATCAAGAAAAAGGAGGATTGTTTTAGTTTCTTTCTTATAAAATTGCATTTTTCTTTATCTTTGAAATATGGATTACCTAGAAGCATTACAAAAGCGTTATTCGGTAAAGAAATTCGATAAAGACAAAAAAATTCCCGCACCTATTCTGAAAAGAATTTTAGAAGCCGGGAGACTTTCTGTAAGTTCTCAGGGTTTGCAGCCTTATAAATTTTTCGTGGTGGAAAGTAGCGAAATGTTGCAAAAACTTACTCCCGCCTTTTACAATCCATCGCAAATTACCACCTGTTCGCATCTGGTGATTCTCATTTCCAAGAAAACCATCGAATCAGAATATTTAGAGCGTTATTTTGAGCACATCAAAAATGTAAGAGATATTCCACAGGAAAATCTTATAGGTTTCCGAAACAATATCGATGCTTACATCAATTTCAACAGCAAAGAAGCCATTTTAGAATGGAATGAAAGACAGAGTTATATTGTATTGAGCAATTTAATTTTTGCTTCAGCGTTAGAAGAAGTGGATACTTGCCCCATGGAAGGTTTCAAGCAGGATGTTATCGATGAAATTCTGGGTCTAAATCCCGAACATGAGAAAGTTTCAGTAACTTTAGCTTTAGGTTATCGTGCAGAAGATGATATTTTCCAAAACATGAAGAAAGTGCGAAAGCCCGAAGAAATGTTGTTTAAATTTTTATAAACCCTCCACAAACATTTACAATGATAAAAACCGATGTGTTAGTTATAGGTTCTGGTATTTCTGGACTATCGTATGCGATAAAAATTGCTGAAAATCTTCCTGATGCTAAAATTACAATTGTTACCAAAGCCGACGAGGACGAAAGCAATACCAAGTATGCACAGGGAGGTTTAGCCGTGGTAACCGATTTCTCTAAAGATAATTTTGAGAAGCATATTGAAGATACCATGCGCGCTGGCGATGGTGAAAACAAAAGAGATGTTGTGGAAATGGTGGTGAAAGAAGGTCCGCATCGTTTTCAGGAATTGGTGGATTGGGGCACACATTTCGATCAGGAAGCGGGTGGAGACTATAAATTGGGCAGAGAAGGTGGACACACCGAAAACAGAATCGTGCATCATAAGGACATTACCGGATTTGAAATTGAACGAGCGCTTCTTGCAAAAGCCAATGCATCTGAAAATATTGAAATTTTAGACCATCATTATGTCATCGATTTAATTACTCAGCATCATGTTCCCGGAAAAGAATTTAACCATGATGATATCCACTGCTATGGAGCTTATATTTTAGACCATAAAGACAAAAAAATAAAGAAAATTACTTCTAAAATCACTTTGGTTGCAACAGGTGGAGCGGGTCATGTCTATAAAAATACAACCAATCCTCTTATTGCTACTGGTGATGGAATTGCCTTTGTACATCGTGCCAGAGGAAAAGTTTCCAATATGCAGTATTATCAGTTTCATCCCACAGCTTTATATTCTAAAATTGATGGAATGCTCTTTTTAATCTCTGAAGCAGTTCGTGGTGACGGAGCAAAACTTCGAACAAAGGATGGTAAACCATTCATGCACAAATACGACGAGCGTGAAGAATTGGCATCACGGGATATAGTTGCCAGAGCAATTGATAATGAATTAAAAATAAGTGGTGACGATTACGTTGGTTTGGATTGCCGAGCAATGGATCAGGAAAAATTCAAAGAACATTTCCCCAACATTTATCAGAAATGCATGAGTGAAGGTATAGATCCATTCAAACAACTTATTCCTGTAGTTCCTGCTTGTCATTATTTAATGGGTGGTATAGAAGTAGATATGGATGGACAATCGTCTATTAAAAATCTTTTCGCGGTGGGAGAATGTACCAATTCTGGTTTGCACGGTGCCAATCGTTTAGCTTCCAATTCTTTATTAGAAGGTTTGGTTTTTGGTCATAATGCTGCCATGAAAACTGTTGAGCTTCTTAAAAAGAATGAATTTAATTTTGATGATTTAAAAGCGGTACCAGAATGGAATGAAGAAGGAATGGCGATGATGGACGAACTGGTAATTGTAAGTTATCTTAGGAAGCAACTTCAGGAAATGATGAGCGATTTGGTAGGTATTGTAAGGAGTAATTCGCGTTTGGCAATTGCAAAAAAGAAACAACAGGAGATTTTTGAAGCCGTAACTGAACTTTATAATTACTCAATCATGTCGCCGCAACTCTCAGAACTTAGAAATTTAGTCAATGTATCTTACCTCATCATTAAACAATCTTTGCAAATGAAGGAAAATAAAGGTGCATTTTATAATAAAGATTTAAAATAAATTATGAAAAGACCATCTTACGTTACAGATAAAGCGCTCAAAAAATTTATAGAAACTGCTTTAGAGGAAGATATTCAGTCGGGAGATTACTCTACGCTTTCTACCATTCCTGCAGATTTAGAGCAGAAAGCGAAACTGCTGGTGAAGGAAGATTGTATCTTGGCGGGTGTTGAACTGGCTCAGTTCATCTTTAAAACTTTTGATAAGAATCTGAAGGTTGAAGTTTTTATTACAGATGGTGAACCAGCAAAAGTGGGTGATGTAGCATTTACAGTAAGCGGAAAAGCGCAGTCCATTCTTCAAACAGAAAGATTGGTCCTTAACTGCATGCAAAGAATGAGTGCCATTGCAACACAAACCCACGATTGGGACTCCAGATTAGTAGGAACAAAAACCAAACTTTTAGATACGAGAAAAACTACACCCAACTTCAGAATGTGCGAAAAATGGGCAGTTTCAATTGGTGGCGGCACCAACCATAGGTATGGTTTGTTTGATATGATTATGCTCAAAGACAATCATATTGACTATAACGGCAGCATAACCAATGCCGTGAAAATGGCGAAAGAATATATTAAGAAGAACAAGCTTAAAATAAAAATTGAAGTTGAAACCCGAAATTTAGATGAAGTTCAGGAAGCGTTGGATGCGAAAGTTGACAGGATTATGTTTGATAATATGGACATTCCAACCATGAAGAAAGCGGTAAAGTTGGTGAATGGTCAATGTGAAACGGAGGCTTCGGGAGGGGTTTCTCGAGATCGTCTGTCAGCTATAGCACAAACGGGTGTTACCTACATTTCTGCAGGAGCTTTAACACACTCAGTCCATAATATAGACTTAAGCTTAAAAGCTGTGAAATAAGATTAAAACCTGCATTATGCAGGTTTTTGTTTTTATAAAAATAAGTATATTTTATTATGAAATGCATAATATGATTTTTTTCATGCTTTAACAGTATTTGTAGCTGTACCACTTTATTCATCAGTGTTTTATGATTATTAATAACATTTAAAAATTAACAATAAGTTAATAAGAGTTAAAGAAATTATTACGACTTTTGCACCAAAATTTAAATCTAATTTTAAGATTATGAAATTAATCAACAAAACATTGCTTACTGCAATGGTAACTCTTTCAACTGCAAGTGTTTATTACGCACAAGAAGTGAAGGATACTGTGAACAACTCTAAAGATATTGAAGCGGTTGTTTTAACAGGGGTTGCGGATATTGCTAAGGACAGAAAAACGCCAGTTGCTGTATCTACAATTAAAGAAGCTCAGATTGTTGAGCGTTTAGGAAATCAAGAATTTCCAGAAATTTTAAATACTACTCCATCTGTTTATGCAACAAAAGGTGGTGGTGGTTTTGGTGACGGTAAAACTGTAATCAGAGGATTTACACAGGAGAATATTGCAGTAATGATAAATGGTGTTCCTGTTAATGATATGGAAAATGGAGCCGTGTATTGGTCCAACTGGTCAGGTTTATCAGACGTTACATCTGCAATGCAGGTTCAGAGAGGTTTAGGTTCTTCAAAATTAGCAATCGCATCTGTTGGTGGAACTATTAATGTGCTTACAAGAGCAGCTGATAAAAAACAAGGTGGTATTGTATCAATTGGTGTTGGTAATGATGATTACCACAAATCATTATTTGCATACAACTCAGGAAAGACATCAAAAGGTTGGGCGACATCATTCTTGATGAGTAGAACTGCAGGTAGTATGTATGCTGACGGAACTCAATTTGAAGGATATAATTACTATTTTGCATTGGGTTATCAACCAAATGCAAAGCATGATCTACAGTTTACTATCACAGGTGCTCCTCAATGGCATAATCAAAGGTCAACATATTCTCCAATATCGTCATATATAAAATATAACCCTGATAACAATGGGGATCCTAATAGACAATATAATCCAGATTGGGGATGGCATAATGGAGATGTTTTGTCTAATAGAGTAAACTATTACCACAAACCAGTTATGTCACTAAACTGGGATTGGAAAATGTCTGAAAAATCTAAACTAAATTCTGTTGTTTATGCTTCTTTTGGTAGAGGTGGTGGAACTGGTGATTTAGGTAGATTGAATAATAAATTTGCATCAGGCTATACAACTGCTGATGGGCAAATTGACTATAATGCGATTTTTACTGGTAATGCAGCTGTTAATGTAAATTCTGCAGCAGCAGGTAGTACATTGGTAAGAAGATCATCAGTAAACTCACATAACTGGTTTGGAGCAATCATTAGTTTTAACCATAAAATAAATGATAATTTAAACTTCACAATAGGTACAGACGATAGATATTATTACGGATATCATTATCAAATAATTTCAGATTTGTATGGAGCATCTGGTTATAAGGATGATAAAAATCAAAACTATTATACTACTACTCCAAACAATGCGTATGTTTTATCACCAAGAATTGTAAATAATGTTTTTGCACCAAATCCTAACTGGAACCCTTTTGGAGGAAAGCTGAATAACCAGGAGGACATGGTTGCTTACAACAATGATGGTGAAGTTTTATGGTATGGAGGTTTTGGACAATTAGAATACTCTAATGATAAATTATCGGCTTTTGTATCTGGAGCTATCTCTAATCAATCATTTCAAAGAATTGATCACTTTATAATAGATGGAGTAACACTTTTAAACGGCGCAAAAGCTGGTTTTGCAACATCTCCTAGTAACCCGACAATCATTCAGCCAACTGATAAAAATCCTGCATTAAATACAAAAACAGGGTTTAAAAATTTAGTTGGTTACAATGTAAAAGCAGGTGTTAACTATAACATTAATAGCCAACATAACGTGTTTGCAAATGTGGGTTATTACTCAAAGCAACCATTTTTAAATGCTGTATATCCTAACCAAAAAAATTATCTCAATCCTAACTTAACAAATGAGAAAATTTTTGGTATTGAGGCGGGTTATGGTTTCCGTTCAAATATCTTAAATGCAAATTTAAACATATATAGAACTTCATGGAAAGACAGATTTCAAAGGAGAGGAGGTTTAAATTTTGATTTAGACAATAACCCAGCAACAACAGCTGATAATTATACTAATGCTTATGCAAATATCCAAGGTATTACCGAAATACATCAGGGTATTGAATTAGAGTTAACAGCAAATGTTCATAAGATGTTAACCTTAAACGCTATGGGTTCTTATGGAGATTATTATTATGAAGGGAATGCAAGTGGAAATCTATTTTCTGAGACTAATGAACAAATTGGATCAGATTCTCAGACGCTATATTTAGATAAGGTAAAAGTAGGTGGTTCTGCACAGAAAACGATTGCAGGTGGATTTACTTTCAAACCTACAGATTGGTTCTCGTTTGATGGTACTTACAGAGGAGTGAAAGACTTATATGCTAACTTAAACTTGCTTAGTTTCCTAACTGAAAAGGCAGGACAGAATGGAGCACTTGAACTTCCAACTTTTGGATTAGTTGATCTAGGTGTAACTTTTAAGGTTAAACTGAACAATCCAAAACAATTCTTTACTTTAAGAGGAAATGTTTATAATTTGTTGGATAAAGTATATATATCAGAATCAAATACAAATATACTTTCTAACTTAACACAGGAAGACTTCAAAAAAGCAGATGGTACTAATGACACGGCAGCTTTTGCTGCTTACCAAGCAGTTCCAACTTGGAACGGTGTTAAACAAACAAACCAAGTTTACTTTGGATATGGAAGAACTTGGTCTGCAACTCTCTCTTTCAACTTCTAAAAAAATAAAAAATTTAGATATATTAAACCCTCCATGTTTTGGAGGGTTTTTTATTGATAATCGTGGGAATATCATCCCAATATTCTAAGTCTATTTGTTATCTTTGTCTTTAATCATTAAAAATGTATTATGGACAACATTATTTTGCAAGCCCACCGTGGATTTGCTTATCTGATTCTTTTATTGGTAGCAGTTTTTATCATCGCATTAATTACAGTGATGCTTGGGAACTCCGGAAAAGTAACTAAGTTTTTAAGAAAGTCAACATTATTTACCATGATTTTCTTTCATGTACAGTTTATCGCAGGTTTGTTAATGCTGTTTGTACGTTCAGGGTTTATGAATACCATCAACGAAATCGGTATGGGTGGTTTGATGAAAAACGCTGAATTAAGATTTAATTATATCGAACATCCTGTTTCTATGCTTATTGCAGCGGTTTTAATGACTGTAGTAAACAAAAAAGTAAAAACCAATGATAGAATAAGCGTAGGTGTCGTTGTAATGGCAGTTATCGCACTTCTTTTATTTGGTTACGCTTTCCCATTCAATAGATTATTCGGAAACTAATTTTTATCTAAAAGTTTTTATTTCAAAAAAATTAATATTCAATGAAAGTAGCAGTAGTTGGAGTAACTGGAATGGTGGGGCAAATTATGTTAAAAGTCCTTCAGGAAAGAAATTTTCCCATCACCGAATTAATTCCTGTGGCATCCGAAAGATCTATTGGCAAAACAGTTTCTTATAATGATAAAGATTTTACCATTGTAAGTATGGAAGATGCAATTAATCTTCGCCCAGATATTGCCATTTTTTCTGCAGGTGGCGCAACTTCTTTAGAATATGCTCCCAAATTTGCTGAAGTGGGAACAGTGGTTATTGATAATTCCTCTGCATGGCGAATGGATCCAGATAAGAAATTGGTGGTTCCAGAGATTAATGCTGATGTTCTCACTCCAGAGGATAAAATTATTGCTAATCCAAATTGTTCAACCATACAGTTGGTGATGGTGCTTCATCCGCTTCATAAAAAATATAAGATCAAAAGAGTGGTCGTTTCCACCTATCAGTCGGTTACTGGTACAGGAAAAGCTGCTGTTGATCAGCTGAATGCAGAAATTAATGGAGATGAATCTGTAGAAATGGTATATCCTTATCATATCTTCAAAAATGCGTTGCCTCATTGCGATGTTTTCGCTGATGATGATTACACCAAGGAGGAAATTAAGTTGATGAAAGAACCCAAAAAAATTATGGGTGATGACAGCTTTAGTCTTACAGCAACTGCGGTAAGAGTCCCTGTGCAGGGAGGACACTCTGAAAGTGTTAATATTGAATTTGAAAACGAATTCGATTTAGATGAAGTTAAGAAAATTCTATCGGAAACTTCAGGTGTAGTGCTTCAGGATGATGTGGCTAATAAAATTTATCCCATGCCTATAGCGGCGGAAGGTAAAGATGATGTTTTTGTGGGAAGAATAAGAAGAGATTTATCTCAGCCCAAAACGCTCAACTGCTGGATTGTGGCTGACAATCTCCGAAAAGGAGCTGCCACAAACGCCGTACAAATAGCAGAATATCTGCTAGAGAAAAAAATACTACAATAACTACAATGCTCACTTAGTGAGCATTTTTTATCTCTTAGACTTTTCAAACAATTTAGTAACAAAAGAATAATAAAAATGCCCAATAATAAAAACAATGCATCGGTACTCATCTTCCAAAGAAATGTTGCCATCGTTGGTGTACTGCTGTTTCTGGGAAAGCTGGCTGCTTGGTACTTAACCAGTTCGGATGCAGTTTTTTCGGATGCTATGGAAAGTATTGTGAATATTATTGCAGCCTTCATGGGCCTGTATTCATTATATTTGGCTGCTAAACCGCGGGATAAAGATCATCCCTACGGTCATGGTAAGGTAGAGTTCGTTACTTCAGGTGTTGAAGGAATTTTAATTGCTGTAGCAGGGATTATTATTATCGTACAGGCTATAAGTTCCTTATTGGAGCACAGTATTCCAGAAAAATTAGACTGGGGAATTTTTATTGTTGCCGCTACTGCAGTCATCAATTTCGTTATGGGGTATTATTCCTATAAAAAGGGGGTTCGTGAAAACTCTTTGGTGTTGCAAAGTTCGGGGAAGCACCTTCAAAGTGACACCATTACTACAGGAGGCGTTATCATCAGTTTAATACTTATTTATTTTACAAAATGGTACTGGTTGGATGCTGCTGTTGCAATTATTTTTGGCGCTTACATTATTTTTGTAGGTTATAAAATCATCCGTAAGTCATTGAGTGGTATCATGGATGAGGCCGATTTAGATTTATTAAAATACATTTCTGAGCTGCTTAATGATAACCGAAAACCAGAATGGATAGACATTCACAATATGAAAATACAACAATTCGGGAGCAAACTTCACATCGATGCACATATAACATTGCCTTATTATTTCGAACTTCGGGATGCCCATCAGCAAATGGAAGAAGTGATTGTTTTAATAGCTTCCAAAATGGATAGAAGTATTGAATTTAATTTCCACATGGATGACTGCAAACCTCCGATGTCTTGCGAAATATGTCAGATTTCAAACTGTCCAGTTCGGGAAAGAGCCTTTGTAAAAAAGGTACATTGGAATTCTAAAAATATCGCTCAAATTCAAAAGCACAACGCATTATGACTTATTGATAAGTTTCCACTCAAAGCGTTTTCGCAACAAAATGTATCAACAATTTTGGGAGAAGCAATTCTCGATAAGTGTTTTCAAACACTACTCAAACTGACGTAACAGTATTTTTGGACAATTTATCGCGGCAAACGGCTCGCTCTTTTTAATAGCTCTTTGTTGATATCGTTTATCAGCTGCGGACCTTCATAAATAAACCCGGTGTACAACTGCACCAAGCTCGCGCCAGCATCGAGTTTTTCCATGGCATCTTTAGCAGAATGAATGCCGCCCACACCAATAATCGGAAAACTTCGGTTGCTTTTATCCGCAAGATATTTAATCATTTTGGTGCTTCGCTCACGAATGGGTTTACCGCTCAAACCGCCATTTCCTATCGCTGCCAGCGTTTCTGGTGATGTCTTCAAACCTTCTCTGTTAACGGATGTATTCGATACGATAACGCCATCAATTTGGGTTTCAGCAACCAATTCAATGACCTCATCCAACTGATTGGCATTTAAATCTGGAGCGATTTTCAGTAAAATAGGCTTCGGATTTGTTTTCGAAATGTTGATTTTCTTCACTTCGGAAATCAGTTCGCGCAGATAGTCTACATCTTCCAGTTTAGCGTGACTGCCCACATTCGGGCAACTCACGTTCAATACAAAATAATCGACATGCGGATGCAGACCTTCAAAGCAGTCTAAATAATCCTGTGTATAATTTTCGGGAGTCGTATCGGTATTTTTACCAATATTACCACCGATGATAATTTTTCCTTTATTGGCTTTCAGTTTTTCAATTGCGGCTTGTAAACCGTCGTTATTGAAACCCATTCGGTTGATAATTCCACCATCTTCTACGAGTCGGAACAAGCGTTTTTTAGGATTTCCCGCCTGTGCACGTGGCGTAACGGTACCAATTTCAACAAAACCAAATCCCAAGTCGGCCAGTTCGTTAAAAAGTACCGCATTTTTATCAAATCCTGCGGCTAAACCTACTGGATTTTTAAATTTCAAACCAAAAACCTCTCGCTCCAAACGCTTATCTACAACCGGTTTTGGAAGAAACATCTTGGTTAAAAAACCAAAATTCTTAAGCATTGAAAATGTAAAGTGATGAACTTCTTCAGGATCGAATTTGAAGAGAATTGGGCGAATGATACTTTTGTACATTGGAAAAAAGTTTTACAAAAATACTCATTTTAAAATCAACACGCCATTATCATAGGTTAATTTGTTCGATTTAAAGAAAGGCTTTCAAATCAAAACCCAATATAGCTCCTACCCTTTTGTATTCTTCATTCACGTTTAAGCTGGCATTTATTGAGATTTTTTCGCCCGAAACAGGATGGTTAAAATTTAACTGATGCGAGTGCAAAAGCATACCCGTCATGTTGAAGGTTTCCAGCCACAGCTTATTTTGCTTGTTGCAACCGTGCTTCCTGCACCCCAAAATGGGATGTAAAATATGTTTAAAATGTTTTCGAAGTTGATGAAATCTTCCCGTTTCAGGAAATGCTTCCACTAAAGAATAGCGCGAGGTTTGATGTTTTCTGAAAGGCAAATCGATTTCTGAAGTTTGCAGACGGCGATAAAAGGTGATTGCGTTTTGTACCACTTCATTTTCGTTCGCCAAATCGTAATCGATGGTTTCTTCCTCTTTCGTCCAGCCTCGCAGTACGGCAATGTACTTTTTCTCCACTCCTTTGTTTTCGAATTGCAGACTCATTGTCCGAAGCGTTTCTTTGTCTAATGTAAATAACAAAACGCCCGAAGTTTTCCGATCCAAACGATGAACAGGATACACTTTTTGCCCGATTTGATCCCGTAGTTTTTGCATCGCGAATTCATCCGCTGGCCCAGAATAGTAGGATTTGTGCACCAGCAAGCCACTGGGTTTATTGATGGCGATAAGATGCGCATCGCGATACAGGATTTCTAACATGCTGCAAAAATAAAGATTTGGGAATTGTGATTTAAAAAAAATAA
>JAEWYW010000055.1 GCA_023458535.1 Bacteroidota bacterium | reverse complement strand
TTTATCAATGTTAGTAATATTTCGACAAAAATTTTAACACAAGATGATTATGGAGTAAATATTAAACCCATAATTTATGATTCTCTCACCAATCATAAAAATATATTTGAGTACATCAAAAAACTAAAAGTAAAGACTATCGTGGTAGAAAGTTCCGATTTAAAACATCTTCCTGAAGCATTAACTCATCAAGTTATTGATGCGAGAATGGGAGGAGTAAAAGTAGTTGAGGCTCACGAATTTTATGAAGAGGTGTATGGGAGAATTCCGTTGGTGAAATTTAGTTCGCATGAATACATTGTAAATGATGTTTTTTCAATTGGTTTAGAAAAAACGCATTCAATAGTAAAAAGACTTTTTGATATTCTTTTTTCTCTTCTTATTCTACCAATGGTTGTTATTCTAATTATATTTGGATGTATTTTGGTTTTTCTTACTTCTCCGGGTAAGGTATTCTATATCCAAGAAAGAATAGGAAGAAATTCAAAACCGTTTAAAATATATAAGTTGAGAACAATGAAGCAGAAACACAATGGTTCGTTTACAATAAGTGGAGATGACAGGCTTCTAAGAGTTGGAAAATTTTTAAGAAGAAGCAAAATTGATGAACTTCCTCAGCTTTATAATGTCTTAATTGGTGACATGAGCCTCATTGGCCCTCGGCCAGAGAGACCAAAATATGTTGCTTCTGCAAACGCAGAATATGCATATTTTGATTTAAGACATTTGGTTCGTCCTGGAATTACGGGCTGGGCTCAGGTTAATCTTCCAAAAGCGACTCCAAAAGAAAATCTTAAAAAGTTAGAATATGATCTCTATTACATTAAAAATTATTCATTCTATCTAGATTTTAAAATTATTCTTAAAACTTTTAAAGTGATTTTTACGCTTAACAGTCATTAAATATTTTTTCTCAGTTTGATAATTGTTTTATTCTATATTAATAGGGTTCAAGAATTTTTTCATACCATTTTTATCACTACTTTTGCCTAAAATTCAGTGAATGAAAACACAAAGAATAGGAATCACTTTTTCGGCTTTTGATTTGCTCCATGCAGGCCATATAAAAATGCTAGAAGAGGCTAAAACCGTTTGCGATTACCTTATTGTTGCTTTACAATTAGATCCAACTTTGGATCGCCCACATAAAAATAAACCCACGCAGTCAATAGTTGAACGCTATATTCAATTGAAAGCGTGTCGCTCCGTTGATGAAATAGTTCCCTATAATACCGAAGAAGATTTAATGGATATTCTAAAATCGTTCGTAATTGATGTTCGTATCATAGGTGATGATTATCGCGATAAAGAATTTACTGGTAAGGACTATTGTGAAGAAAAAGGGATTGAAATTTATTATAACAAACGAGATCACCGTTTTTCGACCACGAGTCTTAAGAAGTCGGTTTTCGAACAAGAATTAAAGAAATTAGAATCGAATAAATAAAATGAAAATTAAAGAAACTCCTCTTAAAGATTGCTATATTATTAAACCTACCTTATTCGAGGACGAGAGAGGTTATTTTTTTGAAAAATATAACGAAAAGCGGTTTGAAGAATTAACGGGAATGAATGGTCACTTCGTTCAAGACAATATTTCAAAGTCTTCTTATGGTGTTCTTCGCGGGTTACATTTGCAAAAAGGAGAACATGCTCAAGCAAAACTGGTTTCGTGCCTAGAAGGTAAGGTTTGGGACATCGCCGTCGATCTTCGGGAAGATTCTCCAAGTTTTGGAAAATGGTTTGGCGTGGAACTTACTGCAGAAAACAAAATCCAGTTCTATGTTCCCAGAGGATTTGCTCATGGTTTTGTGGTGTTAAGTGATACAGCGGTTTTCTCTTACAAATGCGATAATTTTTATAATAAAGATTCTGAAGGTAGTGTCAAGTTCAATGATCCCGATCTTAATATTGATTGGAAAGTTGCGGATGAGGATATGATTTTATCGGAAAAAGATCAAAATGCTTCCAGTTTTAAAGACCATAATTTCTAAATATAATTTATGAAAAATATAATCATCACGGGTGGTGCGGGTTTTATTGGTTCTCACGTTGTTAGAGAATTTGTAAAAAATAATCCCGATACAACCATTATCAATCTGGATGCACTAACTTATGCAGGGAATCTGGAAAATCTGAAAGATATCGAGAACGAACCTAATTATGTTTTCGAAAAAGCAGATATAACAAAGCCCGAGGAACTGCGTCGTGTATTTGAAAAATACAATCCTGATGCGGTGGTGCATTTGGCAGCTGAAAGTCATGTAGACCGTAGTATTACAGATCCTAATGCGTTTATCAATACCAATGTGAATGGAACGGCAAACCTTTTAAACCTTTGTAAGGAGTTTTGGACGCTGAATCCAGATCACACACATGGAAGATTTCCGAATGAACCCAGAAAAAATTTGTTTTATCACGTTTCAACAGATGAGGTGTACGGAAGTTTAGGCGAGACTGGTTTCTTTCTAGAAACTACGGTTTACGATCCTCAATCACCTTATTCAGCGTCGAAAGCGGCTTCAGATCACTTAGTACGTGCATACGGAAATACGTACGGAATGCCGTTTATTGTATCAAATTGTTCTAATAATTACGGTCCGAACCATTTCCCAGAGAAGCTGATTCCGCTTTGTTTATCAAATATTTTAAATGAAAAAGAGCTTCCTATCTATGGTGATGGAAAATATACGCGTGACTGGTTATTTGTAATTGATCATGCAAAAGCCATTCATCAAATTTTTAAAGAAGCTAAAACGGGTGAAACCTATAATATTGGTGGTTGGAATGAGTGGCAGAATATTGATTTGGTGAAAGAATTAATTAAGCAGATGGATGCTAAATTAGGTAAACCAGAAGGTTATTCAGAAAAACTCATCACATTCGTGAAAGACCGTCCAGGTCACGACAAGCGTTATGCTATTGATGCCACAAAACTAAATCGTGATTTAGGTTGGAAGCCATCGGTAACTTTTGAAGAAGGCTTAGCAAAAACAATTGATTGGTATTTGGAAAATAAAGAATGGCTGGAACATGTTACTTCGGGTGATTATCAGAAGTATTACGAAAAACAGTATAATTAATTCGTTAAACTGATACATCTTAAATTGTTACATTAATTACGCATGAAAGGAATTATTTTAGCAGGAGGCTCAGGGACGCGTTTGTATCCCCTTACAATTGCAGTAAGCAAGCAACTGATGCCAGTTTACGATAAGCCTATGATTTATTATCCCTTGTCCACTTTACTTTTGGCGGGGATTAAAGATATTTTAATTATTACCACTCCGCATGATCAAGAAGGTTTTATTAAACTTTTAGGTGACGGTTCGCAAATTGGGTGTCATATCGAATATGTTGTTCAGCCAAGTCCAGATGGATTAGCCCAAGCGTTTATTTTAGGTGAGCAATTTATCGGAAATGATGCTGCAGCCTTGGTTCTGGGTGATAATATTTTCTATGGAAATGGAATGGGCAGAATGCTGAAACATAAAACCAATCCCGATGGAGGCGTTGTTTTCGCATATCACGTTTCGGATCCTGAACGCTATGGTGTTGTTGAATTTGATGATCAATTCAAAGCATTATCAATCGAGGAAAAGCCAACCTCGCCAAAATCAAACTATGCGGTTCCAGGTTTGTATTTCTACGATAATAATGTGGTGGAAATTGCAAAAAATATTCAACCTTCACCTCGTGGAGAACTGGAAATTACGGATGTAAATAATGTATATCTTAAGGAAGGCAAGCTGGAAGTAGGTGTTTTAGACAGAGGAACTGCATGGCTAGATACAGGAACTTTTGATTCATTACACGAAGCTTCGGAGTTTGTAAGCGTGATCGAGAAACGTCAAGGTTTTAAAATTGGCTGCATCGAAGAAATTGCCTATAACAATGGCTTTATCAACGAAGAAAAATTGTTGGAAACCGCCACTAAATATGGTAAAAGTGGGTATGGAGCTTATCTGAAACAGCTCATCAAATAAACGTGATCCCAACAGAATTATACAAGAACCCGAATGTGGGTTCTTTTTTTATTCCTACCTTTGCAAACTTAAATTAATCAACAAGATGCGTACAAAATCCACAGGGAAAAAGAAAATAAATGTCATCACTTTAGGGTGCTCCAAGAATGTTTACGATTCAGAAGTTTTGATGAGTCAGCTAAAAGCCAATGGAAAAGAAGTTGTGCACGAGAAAAAAGGTGATATTGTGGTGATTAACACGTGCGGATTTATTGATAATGCCAAAGAAGAATCCATCAACACGATTTTAGATTATGTGGAAGCCAAAAAGAATGGCGAAGTGGAAAAAGTTTTCGTCACAGGATGTCTTTCCGAACGTTATAAACCCGATTTGGTGAAAGAAATTCCGGATGTTGATCAGTATTTCGGTACGCGAGATTTGCCTATTTTATTGAAACATTTAGGTGCCGATTATAAACACGAACTGGTGGGTGAACGGCTTACAACAACTCCTAAACATTATGCTTACTTGAAGATTTCGGAAGGTTGCGATCGTCCGTGTTCGTTTTGTGCCATTCCATTGATGCGTGGAGGTCACGTTTCTACACCCATTGAAAAATTGATTGATGAAGCCAAAAGTCTTGCAAAAGTGGGTGTTAAGGAATTAATTCTTATCGCGCAAGATTTAACGTATTATGGTTTAGATATTTATAAAAAAAGAGCTCTAGGCGATCTGTTGAAAGAATTGATTAAAGTGGAAGGAATCGAGTGGATTCGTTTGCATTATGCCTTCCCAACAGGTTTCCCAGAAGATGTTTTGGATATTATTCGCGAAGAACCGAAGGTGTGTAATTATATAGATATTCCTTTGCAGCATATTAATTCTGATTTATTAAAATCGATGCGCCGTGGGACTACTCATGAGAAAACCGATGCTTTGCTATCCAAATTTCGTGAAAAGGTTCTTGATATGGCGATTAGAACGACATTAATTGTCGGTTATCCGGGCGAAACCGAAGAAATTTTCCAGGAATTAAAAGATTGGGTACGTGAGCAGAGATTCGATCGTTTGGGATGTTTCACGTATTCGCATGAAGA
The DNA here is from genome assembly GCA_023458535.1 of Bacteroidota bacterium. Lineage (GTDB taxonomy): Bacteria > Bacteroidota > Bacteroidia > Flavobacteriales > Weeksellaceae > Chryseobacterium. Next base: position 26,870 of record JAEWYW010000055.1, on the reverse strand, counting down.
AAATACCCACGCCCATTTGTTGGAGGACACGATTCCGCAAGAGGTGAAAGAAGCACGCGTGGAGGAAATTATGGAACTTCAAGCGCAGATTTCATGGGAAAAAAATCAGGAGAAAGTAGGAAAAGTTTTAAAATGCATCTTCGATCGTAAAGAGGGCAACTACTTCGTTGGCCGTTCAGAATACGATTCTCCAGACGTTGATAATACCATTTTGGTGGATGCGAAAGACACCTACATTCCACTGGGTGAGTTTTCCAATATCAAAATTACTTCCGCTGAAGAATTTGATTTATACGGCGAATTGGTATAAAATATCTTTAATAAACACAAAAGTCTTTCATTTTTTGGAAGACTTTTTGCTTTTCGCATGAAATCTCAATCGGAAAACAAATTATAGACTAAAAATGAAGAAATTTTTATTTTTCATCTTTCTTTTGCTTCAAACGTACGTTTTTTCACAACAAATCTCCATTACGGGGAAAGTGATGTCTGGAAACATTGCCGTGGACAATGCGACAGTTTATCTTTTAAAGGAAAGCGACAGCACAATTATTAATTATACCAGCACCAATGCTTCAGGAAACTTTAATTTAAAAGTTGATAAAATCTTGCAACCTACATTTTTGCGGGTCAATTCAGATCTTAATGAAGAATATTTCAACCGTTTTGAAAAGATAGAAGGACCGCTTTCGCTTGGAACCATTAACGTTGAGCCTTTAAAATCGACAGAGATTGCAGAAGTAGTCATTCAATCCACGGCACCGCCTGTTAAGATAAAAAAAGATACTGTAGAGTTCAATGCGGCATCATTTCCTGTTCGACCAGACAGTAATATTGAAGAGTTAATTAAAAAACTTCCGGGTTTTGATATTGATGCCGATGGAAAAATTACCGCCGATGGAAAGGATGTCGATCAAATTTTAGTAAATGGTAAACCATTTTTCGATAAAGACGGGCAAATTGCATTGAAAAATATTCCAGCAGATATCATTAAAAAAGTTCAAGTTACAGGAACTAAAACCAAAGAAGAGGAATTGAACGGCGAGCCTGCAAAATCCGAGAATAAAACCCTGAACTTTACGATAGATGAGAAGAAAAACGTGGGTTATATGGTTCGTTTAACGGGCGGTTACGGTACCGATGACCGCTATGAGGTGAGTGGAATAGCCAGTTACTTTAAAAACAATACAAAACTGAGCATTTTAGGCGCCTCCAATAATATTAATTCTTCGGGTTTCTCTAATGATGAGGTGTTCGACAGTATGGGCAGCGGAAGAAATTCCAGATTGTTAACTGGCATCGGCAACAGCGGAAACACGACTAAAGGCATTCAGAAATCCAGCACTTTTGGTATTAATTATTCTGATAAAATCAGTGAAGATGCCGACTTAGAAAATATGAGTTTAATGTTTACCGATAATAATTTGGAAACGAGATCGACGGTGAGTCGTGAAACGTATCTTCCAACGGATGTTTTAACGACGAAATCTAACAATTCTGGAAACAATGAAAATAAAGACATCAAATTCAACAGTGGAGCTCGCGTAAAGTTTAATAAGCAGACAGATATGTACGTTTCTGCAGGTTTTACCAACTCCAATGGTAATACAGTAAACGAATCGTCTTCTTCAACATTTAGTGAAAATGCCAATGATTTCTTGAATCAATCCACGTCCAGAACCACTTCAGAATCCAATCAAAACAACGCCAACACGAGTGCTTTGTTTTCTAAAAGGTTTGATAAAAAGGGTAGGGTTTTAAGTGCTTCATTACGAGGTTCCATTAACCAGTCGAATACCGACAGAATTTCACTTTTAGATACCGAATTTTTCCAAACTGGAACTAGAGATTACAGAAATCAGCTTTCTAACAACAAAAATACTTCGCATACTTTTTCTTATGGTGTGGATTTTACCGAACCTATTTCAGATTCTGCAAAAGTGGCTGTAGGAGTAGATTTTAGAACAGATTACAGCAAGATAGCCCGCGATGTGAATGATTTTAATTCTGTGAGTGGAGATTATGACCTTTATAATCAGTTGCTGTCCAATACCATGTTACAGAAGCAAAATTCATTAATTCCAGAAGTTTCCTACCGATTGGAGAAGAAGAAACTGACTTTACGAGCGTTTTTCAATGTGGATATTGTTGATATGGATGTGGACGCACTCTACAATGGTACCAACTATCAAATGTCTAAAAACTACTATCTCCCAGAGTATAGTTTGGGTTTCAATTATAAATTCAGCGACAGAAAAAGGCTGAATATTAACCACAATGCTACGTATTCTATCCCAACAGCAACGCAGCTGACGCCCTATGTGGATGTTTCTAATCCTTTATTAACGCAAACGGGTAATCCAGATCTCAAAAATACATGGCTCAACAATACGAGCATTAGTTTCAATAATTTCAACCAAGTGAAAAACTTGAATTTATTTGCCAATGCTAATTTCAGTTATTACAATAATCAAATTACGTCACAAAGGTCTTATGATTCGGAAGGAAAACAATACCTTACCTATGGCAATATCAGTGGAAACAAAAACGTGAGTCTCGGTTTTGGTGCAACAAAAACGTACAAATTTGGAGATAACAAATTAAGTGTGAGTCCGCGTTTTAGAATGTCTTATGGTTATCAAAAAGGCTTCATCGACCAGGAGATTTACAGCAGTAGCAACTATTCAATTACGCCAAGCATTGCATTTAGCTATGAGATTAAGGATAAATTACTTTTAAGACCATCTTATAATTTCAGTTATAACTCTTCCAAATACGAAAATTATTCTATCGAAAGCAGAAATACAAGCACCAACCGTTTTAAACTCGAAATGACCAATTATATTGGGGAGAACTTAGTCATTGGAAATGATTTTGATTACAGCACCAATTCGAATATCGCTCCTGGTTTTAAAAAGAATTTTTATTTCTGGAATGCCAGTGTAGGTTATAGTTTTTTCAAAAAACAGTTTACCGCTAAGTTAAAGGTTTATGATGTCCTGAATCAGAACCAAAGCGTACAGCGACTCATCACCGACACCTATATTGAAGATCGTGATGATTTGATTTTGAAAAGATACCTCATGTTCTCACTCACCTGGAAACTCAATAAATTTGGTGGCAGAAACATGGAGAAAACACGAAAAGGTCCCAGCAGAAATTAGAAATAATAATAAGAAAACTCTCAATAAACATTGAGAGTTTTTTATTGTTAAATATGCTGATATATAAAGGGTTGAGGTAGTATTTTCGGTGAAATTATGCTTGCGATAGTTAATTTAATTAACTTTTTAACATATTTTTTAACACATTTTAACAATAACATGTAATTGCCTATGAATAAGCAGTTTGAAATTAATTTTAAGAAAATGTTAACTTAAAATTAACACTCGTTAAGTAATAAATGATGCTCCGAAAAATATTGCGAATATCTTTGCCACGTCAAAACCCCAAAATTCAAAATGATGAAAAGATTCATTCTTGTAATCATAATGATGATTTCAACTCTTGGTATTTATTCTTTCAAAATAAATGCCAATGATGCAAAAAAAACAAGTTTTGTATCGTACTACCACGATAAGTTTAATGGTAGAAAAACAGCCAGCGGCGAGAAATTTGATAACTCAAAACTTACCGCAGCAAACATGAAGCTCCCTTTTGGTACGAAAGTTAAGCTTACCAACCTTAATAATGGTGAAAGCGTAATTGTTCGTATTAATGATAGGGGACCTTTCCACTCTTCAAGAGCGTTTGATATCTCAAAAGCAGCTTTTGATGAATTAGGAGACATCGATCATGGTGTAATTCCTGTGGAATATGAAATTGTCGATTAATTTATGATCAGTATTTAAAAAGCCAACTTCGAAAGAAGTTGGCTTTTTTGTTTCAGTCGTCTAACTTAAGATTAACTAAAGACCAACTTAAGTTTTTCTTTCATCAATTTATCTTACTAAGTTTGCATCAGCAAAACACAAATGATGGAGAAAAAGTTATAGGTCTGTAATAGATTACTATGACTTTTTTGGATTGATGATGTCTTCAAAATCTGGATTGTAATTGTCCCAAATTTTCCACTCACCATTAAAGAATTTTAGATAATAGGTTTGTTCGCCTTTTTTATGAAATGGGTAATGAGTTCCATTTTTCTCGAAAATGAGATTCCAAAACTCATTAGTGCTCATCACAATCATATTACCCTCTACAGAGGCAATTTTATAATCATAAATTTCAAAATTGCAAGCACTTTCTACCATTTCTATACCGTAGCTCTGCATCTTTTCCAGATAGAGTGATAATCGGTGTTCGTAAGGTGAATTTTCAATGATATACTTTCGAAATGGAATTAAATTGATCTCTGTGAGTGTCCTCATGGCGTTGAATTCCGTCGTACAGCAGCCTAAAATCAACTTTTTAAATAATTGAAACTGCTGATCGGTAATTTCATAAACATTGCTGGAATGCGCAGTGTTTTCTTTGGATTCCGAAATAAAATGATTAAGATCCTGAAACCCTAGGAAAATAGCAAGTTTATCCAGTGTTTTTAAAAAACGGAGATCGTGGTGTGCAGAAGTTTTTACATTTCCCTCAAATAACCTTTTCAGAGTTATCTGAGAAATAGAATTTCCCAGTGAGTAAAAATTCTCGCTGTTTTGTTCAATTTTTTCCAATAGAGCATCGTTAATAATGCTTGATAGCACCTCATAATGCGTATTTTTCCAAATGCTACTCTTGCCTAAAACAGAATTTTTTACCTTCTCGTTTTGGTTGATTTCCCATTTAAGTTTTTCAATTACATCTTCCATTGTGTTTCGAATAAAAATTCTATAGCTACTAATAAAAATACATATTTTTAAATGATTTTAATTAAAACTATATATCGTTTTCATCAATAATCAAACTATATTTAATTTGCAAAATACAGATTTTCACCTTCAAGCCTTAAAGCACTATCAAAATTATTGGTGAAAAGAGCACCTGTACCTAAACCCTGTGGCATAGGATTTTTCTTGATAAAAGTGTATTGTGCAATGGCATTAAGCCCTAGATTGCTTTCCAGTGCAGACGTGATCCACCAACCTATATTTTGTTCATCAGCAAGAGAAATCCATTCATCACATCCCTTAAAACCGCCAACCAATGCAGGTTTTAAAATAATATATTGGGGTTGTATTTGTTCTAGAAGTTTCTTTTTATCTTCGAAATGATTGATGCCTATCAGTTCTTCGTCCAAGGCAATTGGAACTGGTGTTTTAGAGCATAACTCATGCATATCCGTCCAATTACCTGCTTTTATGGGTTGTTCTATGGAGTGAATTTGCAGTTCCGAGAGTTCGCTTAAGACTTGTGGAGCTTCCTGAAAGCTGAATCCTCCGTTTGCATCTACACGGAGTTCAATTCTATCTGCAGGGAAATCTTTTCTTATTTCCTGTAAGATTTTTCTTTCAGATGGCCAATCGATTCCTATTTTTAGTTTAATGCATGAAAAACCGGCCGCCAGTTTATCTTCAATCTGTTCGCGCATGTACATTGCGCTTCCCATCCAGATCAGTCCATTTATTTTTATAGGTTGTTTGCCTTCTGTAAATTCACTGGGGAAATAGATGTTTCCTCCATACTTCAGATTTTGCAAAGCCTGTTCATAACCAAACCAGATCGAAGGAAAATGGATGAGTTCATGATGAAGTTCCTGCTCTGCTAAATGGATATTTTTCACCAACCATTCTAACTTTTCTTCATATTCTGGTACATCATCACTGCTTAAGCCACGGAAAATGGCGCATTCACCGATGCCTTTCTTGTCACTGTCTGTCAGTTCAAGGATATAGGTTTCTTTGGTGTTCAAAACGCCCCTTGAAGTTCCTGCAGGACGTTTAAATTCTAATAAATATTTTTTGAAACTCGCATTCATCTTGTAAAAATAAAAAACCTTTCTAAAAAATAGAAAGGTTGTGTATTAGTAAAAGAAATCAGTAGTTTATTTCTCTACCGCATTTCTCATAAATTCTTCAGCCTTCTCTACCATCTCTAGACTTCCGCAGAAGAATGGAACTCTTTGGTGGAGTTCTGTAGGTTCTATTTCCAAAATTCTTTTGAAACCATCTGTACCTTTTCCTCCTGCCTGCTCAGCAATAAAAGCCATAGGATTGCACTCGTACAAAAGCCTCAGTTTTCCGTTGGGAGCGTGTGAGTACGAAGGATACATGTAGATGCCACCTTTCAACATATTTCTGTGGAAGTCTGCTACCAAAGAACCTATGTATCTAGAAGTATAAGGTCTGGTATCTTCCTCCATCTGGCAATATTTGATGTAGTCTTTCACGCCTTGAGGAAACTTTATATAATTTCCTTCATTTACAGAATATATTTTTCCGTTAGCCGGATATTTTAAGTTTGGATGAGATAAATAGTAAGTTCCTAACGAAGGGTCTAATGTAAAACCGTTTACACCATTTCCAGTTGTATAAACAATCATTGTAGAAGAACCATAGATCACATAACCAGCAGCAGCCTGGTTAACGCCTTTTTGTAAGAAATCTTCCAACTGTACTGGAGTTCCAGGCTCTGTAACTCTTCTGTAGATGGAGAAAATTGTTCCCACAGAAACGTTTACATCAATATTAGAAGAGCCATCCAAAGGATCAATTAACACGACATACTTGCTAAGATGTGCATTTCCATTAGAATGAATTTCAATAAAATCATCACTTTCTTCTGAAGCAATACCACAAACCACCTCACGCTGAGAAAGAGCCTCAATAAAGATATCATTGGCAATAACATCTAATTTTTGCTGAGCCTCGCCCTGAACGTTAACTTTTCCTACTGCACCAGCGATATCAGCGATACCCGCCTTGTTTACCTCTCTGTTAACAACTTTAGATGCCAAACGAATAGCACTTAAAAGTCGTGACAATTCACCTGTTGAGTAAAGAAAGTCGTCTTGTTTGTCAATAATAAATTCTCCTAGCGTTTGAAGCGGCTGATTGGACATATCTTATTCTTTATATTTTTCACAAATTTCGTAAATTTCTGCGAGATGCAAGATATTTATTTGCGATTTATAAATATTCTATTTAATATATTGAAAGTAAGATAAATGTCAGTTTTTAATGTTTTATTTCTCAAGCTAAATTTATACTTTTGATCTCTTATATTAATTATTTTACTTAATTTTAACTAATTCATTTACAGTTTTTAATGAAAATTTACAAGTTTGGTGGTGCTTCTGTGAAAGATGCTGGAAGTGTGAAAAATGTTGCTATGGTTTTAGAAAGCCAAGATTTTAATGAATGTTTGTTGGTAATCTCCGCAATGGGTAAAACGACCAATGAACTTGAAATTGTTGTTGAAAAATATTTCAATAAGGAAAACTACCAATCAGAAATTGAAAAAGTTAAGCAGAAACATATAGAGATAGCGCAAGGATTATTCAACGAAGATCATGAAGTTTTTTCTGAGATCAATGTTTTTTTTGATGATATAGATTCTTTTCTGCGAAGAAATAAATCTCCCAATTACAGCTTTGTGTATGATCAGGTGGTGAGTTGTGGCGAAATGATTTCAACCAAAATAGTGAGTGACTATCTCAATTCTATTCAGTTTTCTAATCAATGGTTGGATGCCAGAGATTACATAAAGACGGACGATAATTATAGGGAAGGACTGGTAAACTGGAAGAAAACCGAAGAATTAATTTCAAACTTAGATCAGAAATTATGCTATGTAACGCAGGGCTTTATTGGCTCCGATGAAAATAATTTTACAGTAACTTTGGGTAGAGAAGGTTCAGATTATACGGCGGGAATTTTTGCATATTGTATGAACGCTGATTCTGTTACCATTTGGAAAGATGTTCCTGGTGTAATGACGGGTGATCCCCGAAAGTTTGATGATGTGGTTCTGTTGTCAAATATTTCTTATGAAGAAGCAATTGAGATGGCATATTATGGAGCATCGGTCATCCACCCCAAGACGTTACAACCTTTGAAGCAGAAAAAAATTCCGTTTTTTGTGAAGTCATTTGTGGATCCCACAGAGCCCGGAACACAAATTTGTCAGTCAGACCTTAACCAAAAAATGGAATCATATATATTGAAAGAAAATCAGGTGCTGATGAAAATTTCTACCAGAGATTTTTCTTTTATTGCTGAAGATCATATGAGTAGAATTTTTAATAATTTGGCAACTTATCATATAAAGGTATCATTAATGCAAAACTCCGCCATTTCATTAGGTTTGTGCCTAGAAGATAAGTACAATAATATTGATGAATTGGTGCAAAAACTAAATGATGATTTTAAAATAGAAATTACCAAAAACGTGTCTTTATTTACTGTGAGAAATGCAGATGTGGAGCACTTAGAGAAGTTTTATGAGGGGAGAAATGTATTGTATGAGCAATTGTCTCAGCAGACCCTTCAAATGGTAGTTTCAAACTAGTAACCGAAAATGAGTTTAATAACCAAAAACGATTTAATTACGGCATCTGGCTTAAGTAAATTGGGTTTTCTAAAAAATCCAGTTGCTTCTGCAGTGATGCGTCTTGCGAAAATTAATAAAGTAAACGAACTGTACGACAAATTAAAGGATAAAAAAGGTAAAGCATTTTTTGAATCTTTTGTTGATGAAAGAGATCTGCAGTACATTGTGTTCGAAGAGGATTTAGCTAAAATACCTAAAACCGGTCCTTTCATTATTGTTGCCAATCATCCTTTGGGTGCTATAGATGGTATTTTGATGACGAAAATTATATCAGAAATTCGCCCTGATTTCAAAATAATGGGAAACTTTCTTTTAGAGAAAATAAAACCCATGGAACCGTTCGTAATACCCGTAAACCCTTTTGAAAACAGAAAAGAAATCTACAATAGCGCAGCGGGAATGCGTGCTACTTTAAAACATTTAGAGGAAGGAGGTTGTGTAGGAATTTTTCCTGCGGGTGAAGTTTCCAATAAAAACAATACTTATAATGAAATTCAGGATAAACAATGGGAAAAACCAGCCTTAAAGCTTATAAAAATGGCAAAGGTTCCTGTGGTTCCTATGTATTTTCATGCTAAAAACAGCAGGTTGTTTTATCAAGTTTCAAAGTTACATCCTGGTTTGCAAACACTACTGCTCCCTGCCGAAATGATGAATGACCGTGAGAAACCGATTAGGATAAGAATTGGAAGACCTCTAACTCCCAAATCGATGGCGGAAGCAGAAACGGTAGAAGAATTAGGCGAATACCTGAAACGTAAGGTTTACATGATGAAATCCTACTACGAAAGAAGAAAGTCGTTAATGGAGATTTTTAACCTGCCCAATTTGTCGTTGAAGTTCCCATTATCCAGAGAGGACAGCAATATCATTCAAAATATCATTGAGGAAACGCCCAAAGAGGATTTGCTGAAAGATATTGAAAAGCTGAGAAATACGGATAGAATGTTCTTCAGCAACGGTAATTATGAGGTTTACTTTACCACTTACGAAGAAATTCCTTCTATTATCCGTGAAATTGGAAGGCAGCGAGAATTAACATTTAGAGCAGTAGGCGAGGGAAGCAATCTTCCATTTGATTTGGATGAGTACGATAAAATCTACCATCACTTATTTTTATGGGATAATGCTGAACAAAAGCTTGCGGGTGCTTATCGAATGGGATTAGGCAAAGAACTTATGAAAAAATCTGGAATTTCAGCTTTCTATACAAGTTCACTGTTTGAATTTGATCAAGAGCTTCATCCATTCTTCAGAAAAGTTATAGAGATGGGTCGTGCATATATATGTGAAGAATATCAACAGAAACCTTTGCCGCTGTTCCTGTTATGGAGAGGTATTGTGCATGTGTGTTTAAGAAATCCGGATCATAAGTTTTTAATGGGTGGTGTGAGTATTTCCAATAAGTTTTCAGAATTTTCAAAAACCTTGATGATTGAGTTTATGAGATCCAATTATTATGATTCTGCAGTTGCACAATATGTTCACCCTAAAAATGAATACAAAGTTCAGTTAAGGGAGCGTGATAAAGCTCTTTTCTTAAACGAAACAGAATCTGATCTTAATAAATTAGATAAAATCATAGATGATTTGGAGCCTGAGCTGCGTTTACCTGTTTTGATGAAGAAATATATTAAGCAGAATGCGAAGGTAATAGCTTTCAATGTAGATCCTAATTTTAATGATGCTATTGATGGTTTGATGTATATTCGTATTAGTGATCTTCCTGAAAGTACCATAAAGCCAGTACTTGAAGAAATGAGTGAGCAATTACGAAGAGAACAGCAAAATAATTCGGTTGATAATCAGTAAGTTTACAAAAACTGTCAAAAAAATATGCAAAAAGCTTGTTTCGTATTGAAAAACGTACTAATTTTGCACCACTGAAAACAACGAGATATAGTTGTTAGAAGTAAAAAGGTTTCTTAGCTCAGTTGGTAGAGCAATGGATTGAAAATCCATGTGTCCCTGGTTCGATTCCTGGAGAAACCACGAAAACCGTTCAATTTGAACGGTTTTTTTGTTTTTTAATATGAGGAACTTAAATTGTTAAACTTTATAGTGAAACATATAAACTTTCACAAATAATTAAAAAGCTACTCCTTTTTAGTGGATTTTTTATTTCTTTGTACCGCAAATAATAGTATAATAAAATTTTTAAAGAAAAATGAAAAAGATATTAATTCCTGTGTTATGTTCAGTTCTATTCTCCACAACTGTCTCAGCACAGAAAACAACAGTTGCTCCTACCAAACTGGAAGCAGTAAAATCTAAGCTTACACCAAAAGAAGTTATTGATAATTATTTCAAGGCACTAGGCGGAAAAGCGCAGCTTGAAGCGATAAAATCTGTAATTACGGATAATACATTAAGTGTTCAAGGTATGGAGATTACAATGGTTACTAAAAAAATGGGTAACAAATTTAAATCGGTTCAGAATGTAATGGGGCAGGAGGTGACCTCATTATTTGATGGTGAAAAGGGGTATATAGACCAAATGGGTACGAAGAGGGATATTCCTGCCGATCAGGTGGTAGAACTAAAAAAAGGAAAAACGGTTGAGGCCTTATTGATAGACTCTTCTAAATTTACATCTGCTACTGTGGAAAGTATTGAAGGAAAACAATACAATGTTCTGACTTCTGATAAGGGTAAGACATATTTTGATGCTACAACTGGATTGCTATACAAAACAGATTCACCAGATGGAAAAATGATTATCAAAAATTATTTAACAGTGGACGGAATAAAGTTTCCTCAAGAAGTTGAGGCAGAAGCTAAGGGACAAAAAGTTAGCATTAAGACTACAAAAGTGGTTATCAACTCTGGTGTTTCAGACGCAGATTTTAAGTAATTTAATTGAACAAAGAAAAATATAAGTTGAACAGAAATGTTCAACTTTTTTATTGCAATATTTTTGAAAGGTTTTCCGTAAGATTTTTTCTCGAGAATTCTTGAATGTTAGAATCATTTTTTGCAAGATTTCCAGATTTCCAAAGAGAATAGATTTCCAAAATATATTTTTTTAAATCATCTTTTTGCTGATAATTAAAATGTTTCCCCGCGTGTGTTTTACTAAGTATTATAGATACGTCTGCGGCATCTGGTCCAAAAGAAAGAATCTTTTTTCCTGTTGCCAGATATTCAAAAATTTTACCTGGAATAATACCTTTTGAAGTGTCCTCAGGAAAATTGGTGATTAAAAGCATATCTGAATTTGCCATTTCCTCTAAAGCTTTATCATGCGAAATATATCCCAAATTTCGGATGTTTCCAGAAAGTGATGAGCGTTCTAATTTTTGAGCAATTAAATCATCTAGACGACCTGCAAATTTAAGTTCAAAGTCATTTTTAAACCCTTTGTTTTCACTTACCAATTCGTCCAGTGTTTCCCATAAAATTTCTGGATTTCGAAGTTGTTCGAGCACTCCTATATAGCTTAATGTAAACTTTTGCTGTTTGGTATCGTCGGTTTTCACTTTATCTTCTTCATCAAAACCATTGGTAATACATACCGCATTCGCTCCTTTTCTCTTGAAGTTTTCGGCGTCTGAATAACTTGTTGCCAACGTGATATCCGCAGTTTTAAATACTTGAGCTTCCAAATCTCTGTGTTTTTTATCAGATGATGGGGTGAGCTTAAGATGTTTGTAATAGGAAATTTCTGTCCAGGGATCACGGAAATCTGCAATCCATTTTAAATGAGGAAACTCTTTTTTTAAACCCAAACCAATGAGGTGGAGTGAGTGCGGTGGACCAGTTGTTACAAAAGCATCGAAGTGGTTTTCTTTAATATATAGTGTGAGAAATGCTATTGAAGGTTTAACCCAAAAAACCCTGGCATCGGGAATAAAAAAATTGCCGCGAACCCAAATGGAGAGTTTTGATTTCCATGATTGCGATTTTCCTACATCAAATTGACCAGCCTTGAATTTTTTGTTTGATTTATTTAATTTCTCAGCCAATTGGTAAGGCTCCCAAATCTTATTTTTGATAATCTGTATGTTCTTGGGAACATCTTTTTCTAAACTTTCATCAATAATGGGATAACTGGGATTTTCAGGAATGTAAATCGTGGGTTGCCAACCGTAATCAGGTAAATATTTTGCAAATTTTAGCCATCGCTGCACGCCTGGTCCTCCTGCTGGTGGCCAATAATAAGTGATGATTAATATTTTTTTTTGCTCCATTAAACTGCTGAAAATATTTTTTTAACCGCAAATATTTCTGAAACTACATTTCTTGTTGAATTTTACTCTTTTTTGATTTGTTGTAAAACCAATAGAAACCTCCTGCTGCCAACAAAATAAATAATCCAAATGATAGCATTGAAAACAATTTTCCTCTATGAATAACTTCTGGGTCGAAAACCATTTTTATGGTATGGCTTCCTGCAGGTACATGAACCGCTCTCAGCAAATAATCCGCTTTTATGTACGGAACTTCTTTACCGTCAATAGAAAACTTCCAACCATAAGGATAATAAATTTCTGAAAATACCGCCAGCTGTGGTGTTTTAGACTGTGTTTTAAACTCAATTTCATTAGGCTGATACTTTGTGAGATTGATGAAAGCCGAAGAATCTGCCTGCATGGTCTTCCCTTGAAAATAAGATTTATCAGCACTTGCAACCACCGCCACTTTCTTACTGTCTATACTTCCTATGGCCTTTATTTCTTCGTTCGGAGTATTTACAAATTGAATTTCATTCACAAACCATGCATTACCATTGGCTTGGGGATTAGGCATAACCTGCGGCTCCTCTGGACCTCCAACCACCATGTATTTGGTATTGAGAAGGTTCAGAACATTTGGCAGTTTTACAGAATCTAAAACCTGAAAATATTCATTGATGACATCATCATATCTTCTCAATTTCACTGCGTGATAACCACCAATGGAAGATTTAAAGTAAGATGTATTGGTTTCGTTGAAAGTTCCTAAAATATTGTTGAAAATTCTGTAATGAGATTTATCTTTTTCTGCAATAGTTTCTAAGGCATGATTCACTTGAACACTGTTTGCGATAGATTGCAGATTAGGATTTTCATTTATTTTTTCTTCTAAAAGAGATGAGGTTTCTGTCTGAAAAGGGTTTTCAGCAATGGTTTTGTCAACGAAATTATCATTATTAAGATAATTTTTATTCACCGACCATAAATCGAACATACTTACTACTCCAATGATGATTAGCGCGATATTGGTATTGATTTTTTGCTTCAGCGAAAACCACAAAACAGCAAACACGATACTGATGTACAACAACGTCTTTAAGGCATCCACTTTAAACATCGAATGTCTTTCATCCACCAAATAATCAAGAATATAAGGTGGAAGATATGTTTTTTCATTTGCAGTATAGAATCCTAAAATCGGTTTTGCAGTAACTAAAAGAAGCAGGGTAAAAGCAATGGTTCCACCGCCTACATAAAGAAGAATTTTCTTTTTGTATTCTTCCGTTAGCTTTTCGTCTGTGAAAAATCTGTACAATCCAATGATGGCAATTAAAGGAAATAAAAGTTCCACTACGACTAAAATAGAGGACGGTGCCCGGAATTTATTGTAAAATGGAACAAAATCGATAAAGAAATCAGACAAAGGCATAAAGTTACTTCCCCAAGCCAGTAAAATGGTAAGGATTGAAGCACCCAAAATCCAATATCTGTATTTTTTCCATGCGAAAAAGAATCCCAGCAAAGCTAAGAAACAAACCACAGCGCCCTGATATGCTGGGCCTGAGGTTCCTGGTTGATCTCCCCAATACGTCAAACCTCCAAAACCTTTGGTGATTCTGTCCATTTCTTCTTGTGAGGAAACATTCGATTGTACCATTTCTTGAATGTGCGACATCATTTCTTTGCCTTCTGGTTCCTGACTGCCACCACCCATCAGTCTTGGGATAAATAAGTTTAAAGTTTCCAGTTTACCATAACTCCACATCAACATACTTTCCTTATCCATACCAGATTTTCCGGCGGTATGCGTATCATGAGTTAAAATTTGCTTTCCACGAACGGTTTCTTTTACATATTCGGCATTCGCCATAATCCTCTGTGAGTTCATTCCAACTCCCAAAACACAAGAAGCTGCAATGATTCCTGTTGAAATGAGGAAATGTTTAAAAGAAGTCTTCTTTTGAATAGCTCTTATCAATTCTGAAAGGAATAAAAATCCTAGCGCGATAAAGAGATAATAAGTCATCTGGGGGTGATTGGCGGCAATTTGTAAACCCATGAAAAGAGTAGTTACCACAAAGCCAAGCAGGTATTTTTTTCTGATATACACTAATAATATTCCTGCTAAAAGAGGTGCAAAATAAGCAATAGTATGTACTTTACCGTTATGTCCTGCTGCTATGATGATATAAAAATAAGTAGATAAACCAAAGAAAGTAGCACCTAAGAGGGCGTACTTCCAATTTCGGACGGCTACCCACCCTAAAAGGAAAAACCCTGAAAACAGTAAGAAAATATAATTAACGGGTTTAGGAAAATAGATCAAAAGATTATCCACTTGCTTAATGAGGTCTCCTCTAAACTGCGAACCCATTTGGTAAGTAGGCATTCCTCCAAACATCGAATCACTCCAATAGGTTTCTTTACCTTCAGCATCTCTATAATCTAACAGTTCTTTGGCTCCACCTTTATACTGTATGATATCGTGCTGGAAGAGTTGCTTCCCAGAAATGACCGGATTTGCGTATACAAAGCCTATGATGATAAACAGTATCAAACTTCCGATGATGAAAATTGACTGGTTTCCTTTTTTTAGCATGGTTTTCTTTTTTTTAACTTCTGAAAATCTTAATAAAGAATTTTTTCTCCAATGACCTTTTTAAGCCTTTTCTTCAGCTTTTGTACTTTTCTATTGGCTGAAATTAACGGTCTTTTTGGTCGTCTTTTATCTCTTCGTAATCAACTGTTTCGGCATCCCAATTGATTTTCTGATCAAGTTTTTTCTCTTTCTTTATATTTTGTTCATTCTTATTTTGAGTAGGAAATTTGTAAAAAGATTTAAAAAAAATCCTCTTCAGAATGTTCCACACAAAAAATATAATAATGGTCGCAAGAATAAACTCCAAAATATATTTCATAACAGAAATTTAAAACATTAATTATTTATTGGCAGGGTTCACCATTACCGTGGAGTTAGAAACAGATTTCATTGATTGAGATTGTTTTCCATCTGAAAGCGTTTCTACCTGAGTTGTAACTACACTGATGTTTTGATGATGTATCCAACCAGTGTTCTGATCGAATTTTATGCTGCCGTTTTGCGTAAGCTCGTTGCTTAGCGAGTGTGTAATACCCTCTTTAGTTGCCTTATCTGATTTTTTAGGAATTCCTCCCGTTACGCCAATTTCCGCGATGCCGTTTCCTACGCTTTTAAGAATATAGTTTGAATTTACTTTTACACTGCCATCAGGAGATGCATTTTCTGTAGCGGTCCATTTTCCACCAATTTTGGCGCCCTTCTTAGGAAGTATTACAAGATTTTTATTGAATTGGTCTTTCAAAACAGATTCGTTAAAAGATTGTTTCAAACCATTAACCATTTCATTTCTTTGTTTGGCATCTTTTACAATGCTCGATAATGCGGTGTTAATTTTGGTATAAATGGGATCAAAACCTGTAATGGAGATGACATTTCCTTTATTATCCATCTTCATGTCCAGTTTATTTCCCACCAAAGCTTTATTGATGTTCCAGATCATTTTAAGTTGATCTTCTTTCGGAATAGGTTGCTTGGTATCTACAGCAATTGTTTTTCCTTCTGCAGTTTGAGAACTTCTTTTGCTCAGCAAATTAATGCTCATATCGTAGATATTACCTTTAATGTCGTTAACTGTAAAAGACATTTCGTCCGTGGATTCGCTGGTGCCGCTAACAGTTTTACCTTGAGGATCTGTAAGCGTTTTCACGTCTCTTTGATAGGTGGTAAGTGGATATGTTTTTCCTTTTTCCAACTTGAAAGTCTGGGTGAAAACTCCTAAAGAATCTTTAATGGCGGGATTTTCTTTTACTTCTTTTACAGAATCTGCCGGAACTTCAACTGTTACTGTTTTGCCGGTTGCAGGATCTACTTTTGTTATTTTTGTAGTTTCTTTTTTACAAGAAACCATTGCTATTGCTAAAATTGCTATTGCAGCTATATTTTTCATTTTTTTTAATGTTAAGTTGTGTTAGTAGTTTTCTTTAAACTATTTATTTTCAGTGGAGCCATTCATGATTCTTTGACGCACTGCTTCATACAATATTGCACCGCAAGCCACCGAAACGTTTAAAGATTGCGTTTTGCCTTCAATTGGAAGCTTTATTTTTTCATCAGAGTGGTGAAGGACTTCTTTTGATATACCAGTTTCTTCATTTCCCATCACAATACAAACAGGCTCTTTGAAATCTTCATCATAAACCAGTTTTTGTGCTTTTTCTGTTGCAGCAACTACTTTCACTCCAGATTGTTGGAGAAAATCTACGCTGTGTGCTAAGTTTTTTTCTTTGCAAATCTTCACATTATACAATGCTCCCGCAGAAGTTTTTATCGCATCAGAATTAATTGGAGCTGCTCCTTTTTCAGGAATAATGATGGCATCAACCCCTACACATTCTGCAGTCCTGCTGATAGCACCAAAATTTCTTACATCTGTCAGACGGTCTAGCATTAAGATGAACGGGGTTTTACCCTCTTCAAAAAGCTGTGGTAGAACATCTTCAATTTTATGAAAAGGAATATCAGAAATAAATGCTACTACCCCTTGGTGATTTTTTCTGGTGAAACGGTTAAGCTTCTCCACAGGTACATAATTAGGTCTTAACTGATGTTGGGCAAGTAGTTTTTTAAGATCAGCCATAATAGGACCTTGCAGGCCGTTTTGTACAAAAACTTTGTCCACAGTTTTTCCTGCTTCTATAGCTTCTATTACGGGTCTCAGTCCAAAGATAAAATCTTCCTTTTTATTGTCGTTTGTCAAAATGTAAAATGTATTTAATTATTCCAAACAGGGAGGTTCTTCAATTGTTTTATAATTGTTTTCAAACCGCGAATCTGTGGTGTAAAGGTCTACAAGTTGCCTTTCATCATTGTAGAGATTCCAAATTCCCTGGTAATTTTCACCGATTTTTAATTGATAAATGATATCATTGCTTTGTTCCTCGTTTCCTGCTTCATGCAATAAAAATGTATATTCTTTATCATCCTTCTTTATTTCCTGAACGTCGAAATAGTATCCATCTTGGCCTATTTCGTGGATGAGTTTTAGCTTTCCTTCTTCCTTCTTCAAAATTAATTTCTGGTTCTGATAATCACAAGGAATGTAAATGATCTGTTTGCCATCTTTTAAGGTCAGCATCGTCCATTCTTTAGGCAACGAATCAAAGATTTCTTGCGTAGTTTCAGGGTTATCAACGCCATTAGAAGTTGTTTCAGAATTTGTGGGCACTACATCAACTTGCTGAGAAGTGGTCTCTTTTTGAGAGCAGCTCAACATCCATAAAGCCATTACACATATTCCTAAACTTTTCATTTTCAATTCTAATATTTTTCACCCAATATGGCTCTTTTCTGCGCCAAAATATAACCATAATGCAAGCTTTCATGCATGTTATTGAAAATAATGGCGTCCTGAATACTCTTTAAATCCAACCCAAAACTTGTGGAATAAGGAGTGTAATCAGAAAAAAGCTCTGCATCGTAATCCTTTAAAAGAATTTTTGAAGTTTCAGTTAAAAGAAAAGCCAAATCTTCTACTTCCGAAGCTTGAACATCCAGATTAGGAAGGGTTCCTTTTTTATAAGTTTCTACCCAGTATTTATCAATCCTGAAGGGGTTTCCACTGAGATAATAATGCAGCAATTGTTGTGTGGCTACGGTGTGGGCGATGTTCCAATAAATATTATTGTTGAAGCCATCCGGAATGTACAAAAGGTCGTCTAAAGACAAGTCCTGCAGTACTTCCAGAAGATTTTTTCTCACCGCTTTGTGCGCTTGAAAATGATAATTCATTTATCAAATTTTTTAATCACCAAAAATACTTTAATAAACTGAAAATGACAATTTATGGAGCAGGGTTTTTCCTTAATTTTATGGTTTTTTATGACTAATATTAAATTTCTACATGAAATAAAGATGGAATACCTTTCTTTTGCATAAAAACAGATTGTAATATTTAACGAATTTTAACACTAAATTGGCATCCGTTGTGTTGATTACTGCTGGTTTTTATTAGAAATTTACCGATTATTTTATTTAAAATTATGTCAGAAACTTATCAAGCTGAAGATATTCGTCAACTTACCGAAAGGGTAAAAGAGCAAAATTACTTTTTTAGCCTACTAAAACAAGAAATCAATAAGGTAATTATAGGTCAGGAATACATGGTAGACCGTTTATTGGTCGGACTTCTTGGCAATGGTCATGTATTGTTGGAAGGTGTTCCCGGGCTAGCAAAAACATTGGCGATTAAGACGCTTGCAGAAGCTGTTCATGGTGACTTTTCAAGAATACAGTTTACTCCAGATTTGCTGCCTGCAGATGTGGTGGGAACCATGATGTATAACATTAAAGACAATGATTTTTCAATAAAAAAAGGTCCTGTTTTTGCAAATTTTGTTTTAGCCGACGAAATTAACCGTGCACCAGCAAAAGTGCAGTCTGCACTTTTAGAAGTGATGCAGGAAAAACAGGTAACCATTGGTGACGAAACCATGCCTTTGCCAAAGCCGTTCTTAGTGTTGGCAACTCAAAACCCCATCGATCAGGAGGGTACTTATCTTCTTCCAGAAGCGCAAAGTGACCGTTTTATGCTGAAGTGTAAAATCGACTATCCACAATTTGAAGATGAAAGAAAAGTCATGAGAATGGTGGCTACCTCACATCAACCAGAAGTTCGTCCTGTTATTTCACTAGATCAAGTGGTTGAAGCTAAAAAAATCATCAATCAGATTTATCTCGATGAAAAAATTGAGAAATATATTTTGGATATGGTTTTTGCAACGCGTTATCCAGAAAACTATGGATTGGCGGAGCTTAAAAATTATATTAGTTTTGGAGCTTCACCAAGAGCGTCCATCAATTTAGCTATCGCTTCCCGCGCTTTTGCTTTTCTAAAAGGCAGGGCTTTCGTAATTCCTGAAGATGTAAAAGAGTTGGCGAAAGATGTTTTAAGACACAGAATAGGGTTGACATTCGAAGCGGAAGCGGAAGAAATTACTACTGAAGAAATCATAGACAGAATTTTAGCTAAAATACAAGCACCATAATTTAATTTGAGAGTGAGATAATCTGAAAATAAGTTATTATCAGCTTAATTTTCATTTTACGAAAGTTTCAAATTACCACATTATTTTTATGGAAATAAAAGATATTGTAAAAAAGGTAAAGCAGATAGAAATCCGTACTCGTAAGAAAACGGAAGCATCGCTTATGGGGCAATATCACAGTGCTTTTAAAGGACAGGGTATGACTTTTTCTGAGGTGCGCCCATACCAGTTTGGTGATGAAATCAGAAGAATTGATTGGAATAAAACCGCCCGTTTCCGTGAGCCATTCGTAAAAGTTATGGAGGAAGAGCGTGAACTCACCATGATGTTGGTAGTGGATATTTCAGCTTCTATGAATTATGGTACACATGTGCAGTTGAAACGCGAATTTGTTGCAGAGGTTGCAGCAAGTTTAGGCTTTTCGGCTGCGGGAAATAATGATAAAGTAGGTTTAATTCTGTATGCAGATAAAGTTTATAAAGTTATTCCTCCACAAAAGGGCAGAAAACATATTTTGTCCATCATCAGCCAGATATTAACGGCAGACTATGTTCCTGCGGTCTCCAGAATTGATGAGGCTTTGGGCTATATGATGAGTATTTTCAAAAGAAAATCTTTGGTATTTGTTCTCTCAGATTTTGAAGATCCTTACGATGTAAAGATGCTTCGTGTGGCTTCGAAGAAACACCAGTTATTAGGGATGCGCGTGTTTGATGATAAGGATAATGAAATCCCGAACGTCGGCTATGCGTTTTTTGAGGATGCAGAAACTGGAAAACAAATTTGGGTGAACACTTCCAATGCAAGGTGGAGATATACTTTCGCGGAAGCTCAAAAACAAAAAATAAAGAAATTGGAGGAAGATTTCTCCAACAGTTCGGCAAGTTTTATGAATCTTAAAGCTGGCGACGATTATTCAAAATTATTGTATAATTATTTCCAAAAGAGATAGTAGACAAAATCATCAGAAATTGAAGAAATTATTAATCATATTTTTAGGCATTACATCAATTTTAGGCTATTCGCAAACGCTTTTTTCTAATTTGGAAAAGAAAACTTTGGCGTTGGGTGAAGTAGATAAAATTGTCATAAGAATTGAGAATCTTAACGGCGAAAAAGTAATTGCAGCACCTAAAAACGAGTTGTTGCCATTTCACTTCGAAGAAATAACCGACAGTTCCGGAATTCATCAGAATATTTATGAAAGAAAAATAGAGTTTGCTGTTTTTGAAGAAGGTAAATTTACCATTCCCGAACTTGAATTTAAAGTAAACGGGAGGATTTTAACGACAGTTCCCTACGAAGTCGAGGTCATTAATACAGCAAAAAAAGAAGATCAGATTAATGATATTCTGAATAACAAACAAGTGAAGCTTGATGTTCAGGATTATTGGGAGCTCTACAAGTGGTATATTTTGGCAGCTTTAGCAATTATCGCTTTGATAATTCTTATTATACTCTTCATTAAATGGGGAAGAAGGTCTAAAAATCCTGTGGTTGTAGCTACCAATCAAACGCTGAAAGATTTAGATGCGCTTAAAAAGAAAAAATATATTGAAACAGGTGATTTCCGATCGTTTTATGTAGAACTCATTGATATTACAAGGAAATTTATCACCCAACAATATCATGTTCCAGCAGATGTGCTGTTAACCGATGACCTTATTGAGGTGATGACGAAAAACAACACCATTTCTCAGCAAAATGAAAAGATTATTGAAGACGTTTTCTTGCGTGGTGATTTGGTGAAATTTGCAAAGACATTTCCCGATCAACAGACCATGGAGACCGATTTCGCTCAAATTAGAGATTTTGTGAAAAAATCTGCTAAGGATATAGAATTTGAAAACTTGAGAAAGGATGTTTAATTATAATTTCGAGTTTTATAGTCCGTGGTTTTTACTGCTTTTCTTATTGTTTATTCCTATTATTTTCAGGGATATTTCAAAAAAGAAAAGACGTGGGATTATAGTGCCTACCACCCAGAATATGCAAAAAAGCGGCGGTATTTCTATGGTGTTATTTCTTCTGAAACTTTCCAAATACATCATTCTCACAGCTTTAATCATTGCAATGGCTCGCCCGAGAACTTTTACAATCTCTCAGGATAGGGACGATACAAAAGGGGTGGATATTATGCTGTCTGTGGATGTTTCATTGAGTATGTTGGCGAAAGATTTTACACCAGATCGCTTAAATGCGTTGAAGAAAATTGCCATAAAATTTGTGCAGCAAAGGCCAAATGATCGAATCGGATTGGTAACGTATTCTGGGGAAGCCTTCACTAAGGTCCCAGTAACTTCCGACCATCAAGTGGTGGTGGACGAACTGGAAAGTTTAAATCCTCTCGAACTACAGCCAGGAACCGCTATTGGCGAAGGTTTGTCTGTAGCTGTAAATCATTTAAAAGACAGCAAGGCTAAGAGCAAAATTATTATTTTGATGACAGATGGAGTCAATACCATCGAGAATGCAATGCCTCCACAAATTGCAGCAGAACTGGCAAGAAACAATCATATAAAAGTGTATTGTATAGGCATAGGAACCAATGGTTATGCATTAATGCCTACTGCAACTGATATTTTTGGTGATTTGGTGTTTACCGAAACAGAGGTGAAAATCGAAGAGCCCGTCCTTACAGAAATTGCCACTGCTACTGGTGGTAAATATTTCCGTGCAACATCCAATACCAGCTTAGAGGAAGTTTATGAGGAAATTAATCAGTTGGAAAAATCGGATATGAAAGTTTCAAAACTCTATAACTACGAAGAGTATTTTAGAATTTTCTTGTGGATTGCACTGGTAACTTTGGTTTTCGATGGGCTTTTGCGTTGGGTATTTTATAAATTTTTAAGTTGATGGATTGGTATTTAGGGAATTATTGGTACTTATTGTTGCTGTTGCTTTTGCCGCTGTTAGCTTTCTTTTTGCTTTATTATTTGAAATGGAGAAAGAAAAAACGCGCAATTTTCGCTCAGGAACAGTTTCATAAAGAGTTATTTGAAGATCAAAATAAATTCACAAAGTTTTTTCCGATTCTTTATATTGCAGCAACGCTTTTTTTAATTCTTTCCATTGTGGATTTATTGAGTGGCTCTGAAGAGGTGGAAACCAATCAAAGGATGAACAGTGTAATTTTTCTGATGGACGTCTCCAGTTCCATGAACGCAGAAGATGTTAATCCCAGTCGTTTAGATGAAGCTAAAAATTTGATGATCCAAACGATGGGTAAAATGAAGGATGATAAAGTAGGAATTGTGATTTTTGCAGGTGAAGCGGTTTCCATAATGCCTTTAACGACCGATTTTTCTACTGCTGAAACTTACATTAATGCGGTGGAGACCAATTCTATGCAAATTCAGGGAACAGATTTTTTAAAAGGCATGCAGGTAGCGGTACAGAAGTTTAAAAACGTGGCTAAGGGTTCGCGAAAAGTTGTACTCATCAGCGATGGTGAGGATAATGAAGGCAATGATGCAGCTGCATTGCAATTGGCACAAAAAGAAGGAATAAGCATCACTTCTGTAGGAGTCGGAACTGAGGAAGGCGCGCCTGTGCCAGAATATGTTTTTGGACAGTTGATGGGGTATAAAAGTGATAGAAACGGACAAACTGTTATCACCAAAAGACAGACTGCGGCTTTAAGAAATCTTGCCGAATCTACTGGTGGTGGTTATATTGATGGTAATAATATCAACGAGGCACCAGATAAAATAATTACAGCCATCAATACCAAAGCTTCTGGTGCATTAACCCGTATAAAATCCAACAACGCTATTCATTATTATCAATATTTTTTAGCCATTTCTATATTTTTCTTTGCCATCATATATGTCTTCAATCCCAAACGTGATCTTTCAGTCTGATTTCTTTAATTTTCAGGAATTTAGGGGCTTTTTTAACCGAACTTTAACACATTTAAATCTCTTTATTAACAATTAAAGAAATAATTTTGTAGCAATGAATACTAAAATTAAATTTTTAACGTTTTTATTCGTTTTTGTAGCGTGTAATCTGCTGTTTTCACAGGAGAGTTATAATACTTTGGTGTACGAGGGAAATAAGAAGTTTGAGAATAAAGATTATGATGGTGCTTCATCCAAATTTATGGAAGCTTCAAAAGTAAACGATAAAGATTTTACCTCCCATTACAACCTTGGGAATGCTTTATACAAAAGCAAAAAGTATGATGAAGCCAAGGCAGAATTTGAAAAAGCGCAGCAGCTGGCAAAAACTGATGCGGATAAATCTGCCGCCACATACAACCTCGGAAATACCTACATGCAGCAAAATAAACCCGAAAAAGCGGCTGAACTATATAAAAAGGTGTTGAAGCAGGATCCTTACAACGAAACGGCTCGTAAGAATTATGAAATTGCCATGTTGAAAGACAAGTCTAATCAACAGCAGAAGCAAGATCAAAAGCAAGACAATGGTAAAGGTGGAGGAAATGATAAGCAGAAGAATAATCAGGAAGGTAAGGGTGAAGAAAAAAAGGATGAAAATGGTGATGGTAACAGCAAACAAAACGATGGTGAAGGCAATGATGGTGACCAACCAGATAAAAATGAAAAAAATAATAACGGTGGCAGAATGCCAAAAGAACTTGAAAATTCTATTTTAAACAAGGTTAGCGAAAAAGAAAAAGAAACCGCCAAGAGAATCCTGAATAAGAATTCTTATTCCATGCCGCAGAGCAACGAGAAGGATTGGTAATGAGGAACAAAATTAGCTACATATTATTTTTATTAGCGTCCGTAATAGCTTACGGACAAATCTCGTTTAGGGCATCATCGGACAAAAGTGATTACGATGCAGGTGATATTATAAATGTAATAGTAGTGTTAGAAACCAATGGCGTTCCCATCTACGAACAATCACTGCTGAAACTGCCAGATTTAGCCAATAAATTTACTGTACTAGGCAGTGGCTCTAACAACCGATCGTTTGTTGATCCTGCCAGCAATACCATCATTACACAGACCGTGTACAAAATTGCTTTGGAAGCGAAACAAAAGGGAAAGATGAGATTGGGATCTTTCCTGATTGATATTAACGACCGAAGATACAAAACGGAACCTTTTAACATCTTTATTAAAGATACAGAGAGAAGAGCTCCGATGGCTAAAAGAACTTCCAATGAAGTGTATTTAAATGTGGATGTTGAAGATAAATCTATCTATGTTAACGAACCTACCATAGCTGTTTTGCGAGCATACTCTAAGAATATAGACAATCTGCGAAAGGTCAAAAACATCAGGTTACCAGAGCAGAGCAATGTCAATACTAAAATGATCAGTATGCAGAAATCTGAGATTGATCCTTCGGGTTACGACGACATGCCTACTCAGGTTTTAGCTGTTTTTATGGTTTTTCCCAATGAGTTGGGAAATGTAGAAGTGAATCCAGTTTCTGCTACCTTAGGTAACAATTCCAAGAAAAGCATCCACTCCAATAGGGTGAAGTTGAATGTTAAAAAACTGCCCCACACTGCGCCTGAAAATTATAATAACGCTGTAGGGAAGTTTAATGTGAGCATCAGCGCTTCCAATAAGGAAAAATTAGAAGTTGAAAAGCCAATGAATGTTACCGTAAAGATTTCAGGTGATGGTAATTTTGAAACGATGGCGCTCCCAAAAATTGCAGCATCACCAGATTACGAATTTTTTACTCCAAAGATAGTTTCTCACGTAAAAGCGAGCCGTACAGGAAATGTAGGTGAAGTGGTGGCTCATTACATCTTAATTCCTAAAAGGGTAGGAGAGTTTGCCATAAAAACTGAAGGTTTTACTTACTTTAATCCTGAAGAAGAAAAATATGAAGAACTAGAAAGTCAGTTTTTAAATGTGAACGTGCTTTCCCATGCGCAAGTTGTGGACGCACAATCTACCTTAGAAAAGGTGAATGAATATACCAATACGGTTTTAGAAACCGTAAACACGCCTATTTTAAAGACTTCAGCTCTAAAAGTGAGGGAAAAGGATAAAATCAATTGGAACACCATGTGGGTGAATGGTGCACTTCTTTTTGCTGCTTTGATAGGTTTTCTGGGATATAGAAAATGGCGAAGAACTAGCAACGAAAATAAAATTAAAAATGCTCCCAAACCTTTGGGTTCAGTTGCCGAAACAGAATCTGAAATTAGGAAAAATCTAAAAACAGATCCATCTGATTATTTTCATTATTTACAAGATTTAAAATCTAAAAATGATTTTGCAGGTTTCTTTAATGCATACTCAGAATTGGATGCTGAAACGCGAAAGCAAAAGGGATCCAAAACGGATTCAGAGTTTTACTCTTACTTACGAGAAAACAAAGGTTCAGATGTATTAGAAAAGTATAAAGTTTTGTCTCAGAAAGTTCAGATTGAAAAATATGCACCTCAAGCAACTTCCGATAGTCTGCAAAATTTGTACGACGAAATTGTAGAAATTTATTCCAAAATTATCAAATAGTTAAAAATAATTCATATTTTTGCGAAATCTTAAATTCGTAATATGGAGATCCTGGAGCATTTTTCATTAAAGGAAACTTTCACCTGTTTTATGGTGCTTTTTGCGGTTATTGATATCTTAGGTTCTATCCCCATTATTGTAAGTTTAAGACAGAAATTCGGAAGCATAGATTCAGAAAGAGCTTCTATTACAGCAGGTCTCATCATGATCATCTTTCTCTTTGTGGGAAATAAAATTTTGAAATTCATTGGTGTCGACATCAATTCCTTCGCCATTGCGGGTGCATTTGTAATTTTTATCATCGCTTTAGAAATGATATTAGGCATTGAAATCAACAAGAGTTCAGAGGCAAAATCTGCATCAATTGTTCCGATTGCATTTCCTTTGGTAGCAGGCGCAGGAACTCTTACAACAACACTATCTTTACGTGCAGAATTTCACGATATTAACATTATTTTGGGAATTGTACTCAATACAATTATCGTATATTTGGTGCTGAAATCTGCTAACTGGCTTGAAAGGGTTTTGGGAGATGCGACACTCTCTATTTTGCAAAAGGTTTTCGGAATTATTCTTTTGGCGATTTCTATAAAATTATTTATGGCTAACTTTGCCCAACTTATTCAACAATACATTAATTTTTAGTATCATGCAGAAGTTTTATAAAGTCTTTTTA
>JAEWYW010000054.1 GCA_023458535.1 Bacteroidota bacterium | reverse complement strand
GCAACGCCAAAATTTCTGTCATCTGCAGGAAGTCCTAACTGTAAGTTTGCCTGTACAGTATCTAAACCTTTTTCTTGCAAGGCATAAGCTTTTAGCTTATTGATAATGCCAATATTTCTTCCTTCCTGTCGAAGATAGATAATAACGCCACCATTTTCATGGATGTATTTCATCGCTGCGTCCAACTGTTGTCCACATTCGCATTTTTGGGAATGAAAAACTTCGCCCGTAATACATTCTGAGTGAAATCGAACATTCACTGGCTTTGTAAAATCGGTATTTTCTGCTATTATAGCCATGTGGGGCATCCAATCGTTTTCGTTTTCGGAGAATGCAATCATTCGGAACTGTCCATAATCTGTAGGAACATTAGCTTCCGCTTGAATTTTAATCATTAAAAAAGTAGGTTGTTATGATTGTCGTTAATTAACTAGAGAATCTTCAATGAGGCTGACATTGGTTTTTAATCTTACCAGATACCTGTTCACCACTTCATCATCGCTCTGGTTGAGGTATTTCCTAAGTTTCTGCGTTTTCCTGTAATTTTTCTCGAATTTCTTAATCGCTTTGTCCTTGTTGGCAATATTGCCAGCATCTAGCGCATATAAATAGCTTTGGAGCGCTGATTTAAGTTCCACTAACTCATTATTTACCGCGTCGTTTTTAGTTTTAGGAAAAGTAGAAATTAAGTTTGAAATTTCTGCCGCGTGGACGTTTTTCTTAATATTAAAAACAAAAGAATTATTGATTTCGCTTTCATTTTTTGCCAAGCTGGCTTCACTAGCGAATATATTTGTAAGTGGGGAAATGTTAGGTTTTTCAGATGCGCAAGAAGTGAAAATAAGAGTTCCTAAACAAAATCCAATGAATATTTTTTTCATCTTTACTTATCCTTTTTATAAAGGATTGGGTTAAGACTCTCATCGTTATACATTTTCATCTGTTTGTAAACTTTCATCTTAACATCACCGTTCTCTATATCTTGCAGCAAAATATTTATGGAAGTAGATAAATCTTGTTTTTGTAAAAGAAGAACATCTAATTTCTTCTGACAGTTAGCTCTGTGTTCTTCAGAAGCACTTTCTCTGGTAGCTTCCAAGTTCATATGATATACTTTAAGTGCTAAAATTGATAATCTATCAATTGCCCAAGCGGGTGTTTCAGTATTTATTTTTGCAAATTCTCTAGGAAGAATATCTTGATATTTATTTAAAAACCAAGCGTCTATGAATTCAACTAAATCAGTTCTTTGCTGATTGGATGCATCAATTCTTCTCTTTATTTGCAGAGCTTCTACAGAATCTATATTTTCATCTCTAATGATGTCTTCTAAATGCCATTGCACGGTGTCAATCCAGTTTTTAGCATACAATATCCGTTCCAAAGTGTTCTCTTTGAAAGGGTTGTTAATATTAAAATCAACATCGTCTTGCACATGATAATCATCTATAGACTGATTAAAAACCGCCCAAGCATTTTCCGAAAAGTTCATCAGTAAAGTATATTTCTAAGAATTAGTAGAGCTTGAATTATTCTCTTTTTTATCTGAAGCTGCTGTTTTATCTTCTTCTTTAACAGCATCTTTAAATTCTTTAATTCCTGATCCTACACCTTTCATTAATTCAGGTATTTTTTTACCTCCGAAAAGTAATAATAGTAATAATGCAACAATTAATATATGTTGCCATGATAGTGCTAATATAGTAAGTGACTCCATTTTTAAATCTTTTTTGCAAAGTTAAACTTTTTTATTGAGAAACCCATTCCATTGGATTCATTGGGTTTCTACTATTCCAGACCTGAAAATCTAATGTATATGTTCCATCAAAATCTTGTCCCACTGTTCCTACTGGTGTGCCCGCAGAAACTTGCTGCCCTTTTGAAACAGAGGTGCTGGAAAGGTTAGAGTAGATGGTGAAGTATTCTCCGTGTCTTACCATCACAGTTCTAGTGCCGTCTGCATCTGGAACCACTGATGATACAACGCCTGGGAAAACACATTTTGCTCTCGTTCCTGCTGGAACTGATATTTTAATCCCATTATTTTCCTCAACAATATTTTTGAAAACAGGGTGAGGCTGTCTACCGAATCGGTGTGTAATGTTACCTCTGTCCACAGGGAATCCCATTCTGCCTCTATTGGCTGCGAAATTACTTCCTGATGCGGTTGAAACACCGAAATTAGTCATTGCTTTTTTCTCCGCCGCTTCTTTTTCGTCGTCTTTCTTTTTTGAAAGTGCCGCTTCTGCAGCTTTGGCATCTATTAGTTTATCGGATGCCGCTTTTGCTTTTGCATTGGCCTCAGCGGCTTCTTTAGCAGCAGCAACCCTTCTTGCTTCATCTCTCGCACTGGCCTCAGCTTTTCGAGCATCTTCCGTTCTTTTTCGTTCTTCTTCCGCACGTTTTCTCGCGAGCTCGGCAGCTTTAGCCGCTTCTGCTTCGGCAAGTTTTCTTTCTCGTTCTAAGGCTTCCGCTCTGGCTTTATTTTCTGCTTCAATACGCGCTTTCTCTCGCTCTGCGGCCAACTTTGCTAAACGTATTTTTTCAGCTTCAGCTTTTTTACGAGCTTCTTCTTCCGCCTTTGCAATTCTGATCTCTTCTGCGATAATAGAACGAATCTGTCCTTCTAATTTTTTAGATTGAACTTGTTTCTGGCGAAGTTCAGCCGTTAGTTGAGCTTCATTTTGTTTAAATTCTTTTAACAATTGCTCTTTTTGAGCTTTTTCTGTGCCAATAGTTTTTAATTCTGTTTGCTGACTTGTTAAAAGATTTTCCTTTTGCTTAACGGATTGTTGTTTCTGAACAATAGTATTTTTGAGTACGTTCGCTGCTTTGCCTATCTCCGCGGCTTTTTTGTCCTGATAATCTGAATATTGCTTCAAATACTGTATTCTTCTTAAAGCTTCACCCAAATTTTTAGAGGATAGTATAAACGTTACTTTATTTTGAACTCCCTTGTTTTTATAGGCCTTCACTAAAACTTCGGCATAGTTCTTTCTCAAGACAGCCAGTTCACGGTTTTGTCTATTGATTTCTAATTGACGAAGATAAATGTCATCCTCAATGAATTTTTTTTCTTTTTGAGTGTTGTTATAAACCTTTTCACGAAGGGCAATCTTCTTATTTACATTGTCTAAGTAAGCAATGGAAAGTTTAGACTGGTTTTGATTTTTAGCAAGATCAGCATTAATGGCGGCAATCTGTTTTTTTAGATCCGCATTTTGTTTTTGTAGCTTTTCTTTTTCTTGGCCAAATACGGCCGTTACTGATATGATGGTTATAAAAAGACTAATCCTTTTAATCATGAAATTTCAATTTTCTTATAATTTTGAGGGACTACATATCGAGTATCCATCTTCGAAAAATCAAATTTCGTGTTTTCTATTAATATTTGACTTTTTTTGCTTCCTTTTATAATTATTTTAACATTTTTTGGCAAACGAATATTGTTATAGGTTTCCCAACCGTCGTACCCAATTTCAAGAGCATCCGAAGAGGCCACATCTTGCAAGTCTACTTTTGTCAAATCATAATCATTATTGTAAAACAACGCAATTTTATATTCTCTGTTACCTTCCTCAGTTTCCATTCTTTGGTTGCTGATTGAAGCAAGTTTGTAGCCCTGTGTAGTTTTTGTAGCAATGAACTGTCTGTCGTTTACAGGGATAAACGTTCTTCCTATTAAAATTTTTTCAACTGCTTTATAGTCAATGAAATTTACATTCAAAAGCTTATTTAAATAATCAAAATCAGAATCTATGTACGTTTTATTGGTTCGAACATATGCTTTCAAACCATCTGGTGTAATGAGGCTTTTTGCACCCGTTAGTCCCATAAAGGCATTAAGATTGGCATATATTTTCTGATCATTTTCAACATAAATAGTGGCATCTAATACTGGAATATAATTGTCTGCAATTACTTCTATCTTGCTCGACATTTTAATATGCTCAAACTTTGGAGGAAGTAAAATTTTGGAATAGAACGCAATTTTATCGCCAATAGGTTTGTTGATGTCTTTTGGTGAATTTCCTGAAGGTTTAACCTGAGTTGAATCACTCGAATTTCCATTGTTGGCAACGGCTGTTTTAGTCTTACATGATAGTAAAACAATACTTATGATGAAGAGTAATATCGTGTTTTTCATTATTCAATTTAAAAAAATACGCAAAAATCCTACAATATTAAAGCCAAAACACACAATCAACTTGTGTGTTTTGTTTTAAAGATATGTAAATTTTTGAAATCAGCTATTTTCTACTTTGGATAAAAAATCTAATACTGAATAATCTCCCAAAGATATTTCTCTAGCTACACCATAATATTGAGCAGAATTTCCAATCATAGAATTTGAAAGGTTTCCGTGGTCTATAACTGTGTTTTCTTGAATTAAAGAATTGTCGATATTGGAATTGATAATCTTCGTATTCTTTCCTAAAGATACGTTTGGACCAATTTTGGAGTTGGAAATCTTTACATTTTCCCCAATAAAGCATGGAGGAATGATTAAAGAATTTTCAATTATTGCAGAAGTAGGGAAGCTTTCCATTGCCTGTTTTTCGTACTGAAGAATTTTCCCATTGGTTTCTACTGTAGCGTTTTTGTTTCCACAATCCATCCAATCGTCCACCTTTCCCAAAGAGAATTTAGCACCTTTTGCACGTAGGTTTTCCAAAGCGGTTGTTAATTGATATTCGCCGCTTACCTTAATGTCATTGCTCATGATGTAGTTGATTTCGTCCATCAATTTTTCGGCGCTGTTGAAATAGTAAATTCCAATAATCGCTAAATCTGACACAAAATCTTTAGGTTTTTCAATAAAATCTGTAATAAAACCATAATCATCCAGTTTTACTACACCAAAGGCAGAAGGATCTTCTACTTTTTTAACCCAGATAACACCATCTGAATTTTTATCCAAAATAAAATCTGCACGAAAAAGAGTATCCGCAAATGCGACCACTACATCTCCCTGCATGGATTGCTCCGCACATTTAATGGCATGAGCGGTACCTAATGGTTCGTCTTGAGTATAAATGCTTCCTTTCGCACCTAAGTTTTCTGCAATTTTCAATAAAGATTTTTCAACATCTTCACCAAAATCACCAATAATGAAAGCTATCTCCTCAATATTTTCACCTGCCACTTTTGCAATGTCTTCTACCAAACGTTGTACAATAGGTTTTCCTGCAATGGGAATTAAAGGTTTAGGAACTGTTAAGGTATGCGGTCTAAGTCTGGATCCACGTCCAGCCATTGGAACTATTATTCTCATAAAGAATGTGTGTTTTATTTAAGATTATTATTTGATAAATGTAGTGTTAATTTTATTTCAGTTTAAGTTTTTTGAGTAACCTTTCTGGAATAATTTTTTGCGTGGTAATTAATACAAATGCAAAAATGATAAAAATAAGATTTCCGACGATGTAATTTTCATTAAAATACTGGTAGCTGAATAGAGAAAGTATAATGGTAATCAGAATTATATTAATATTGGAGTAGGTGTTGTATGGAACGGGATATTTTATTTGCCCCCAAATGTAGGAAACGACCATCATGACGAAGTAACTTGCTATGGTAGCCCAGGTGGATGCCCAATAACCATATTTTGGGATGAAATAAAAATTGATACCGATGGTTAAAGCTACTCCTATAAAAGAGATATAAGCGCCAATAATGGTTCTGTCGGTTAACTTATACCAAATAGAAAGATTCAGATAAATGCCTAAAAATAAGCTTGCAAAAAATAAAATCGGTAAGATGGGTAAACCTTCATAGTACGCTGGATTTTTAATATAATAATGAGATATCCAGTTTAAATTTACACTTAAGAATAAAACGATCAGGCAATTTACAGCTATGAAAATATCCATGAGTTTCACATACGTGGACTTAGCATTTTTATTGGTGGAATGGCTAAAGAAAAAAGGTTCAATACCTAATGAATATGCTTGTCTGAAAAGTATTACAAAAGTGACTATTTTCGTTACTCCGCCATATATTCCAAGTTGTGTTTGGTTGATGCCTTCTGGAAGTAAAAATTTCAAAAACTGACGGTCAAAAGTCTCATTAATAATGCCCGCAAGCCCCGCAATGGTAATTGGCCAAGAATACTTCATCATTCTCTTCCACAATTCCCAAGAAAAATATTTTAATCTTGCCACCAGTAATTCCTTTGAAAGAAGTACAAACGTCACCGCACTGGCGATTAAATTTGCCACGAAAGCATAGCCGATACCGAATTGAGGATTGTATTGTAAACCTAAAATTCCGTTGGGTACATTGATTAAAAATTTATAAAAAAACACCACCAAAACAAAATTGACTACCGCATTAATAATTCTGATAATAGCATATTTTAAAGGCTGTTCATTTTTCCTCAGAATAACAAAAGGGATTGCAGAAAATGCATCCAAACCCAGGGTAATGGTGATGAGTGTAAGTAAATCTACATGCTCTGGAGTTTTAAAAATATTTGCAAAATAGACGCAGTTGAGAAGAACTACTGCTAAAAATAGAATGGTAGCGGTAAAAACACTGAAAAATGTTGTAGAAACTAGTTTTTTATCATTTTTTTCATCAATAGCAAAACGGAAAAAAGTGGTTTCCATGCCGTGGGTCAGCAGTACAGAAATTACACCCGCTACAGAATAAAAATCGGCATACGGAGCATAAGCTTCGGGACCGAATAACTTCAAAAGGATGGGCGTAACGATAAATGGGAAGAGCCTAATGATAACGGTTGTTAATCCATATAAAGCGGTTTGTCCCAATAATTTCTTATACAAGATTCAAAAATTTTCCTGCAAATGTAGAAATTTAGATTTTGATTTTTTATTTGTTATATTAAAATTACTTTACAATGGCTTAAATTTGCGATAAAGAACCAAGAA
>JAEWYW010000053.1 GCA_023458535.1 Bacteroidota bacterium | reverse complement strand
GGGTTGGCGGAAGATGAAAAGAAGGACGCCTGGAATCCATCCTTAGGTTTAATGATATCTCCGATAGAAAACGTAAATGTTTTCGGTTCATATACAACAACTACCTCATTAAGAAGTGCGATGAATCCTCTCATCAATGGTGGTAACGTAGGTGCATCGACTACAAAACAATGGGAGGCGGGTATAAAATCTGATTGGTTGCAAGAGAAGTTGAGATTCAACGTTACGTTATTTGATATTAAAACAGATAATCTGTCATACTCTATTTTAAATGATTCAGGGAATGCCACGGGCTTATATGGTTTAGCAGGAAAACTTCAAAGAAGAGGGGTAGAAGTAGAACTTATAGGAAGAATTTTACCCAATTTACAAATTATGACTGGTTGGGCATATCTGGATGCACAATATCAGGATAGTCCAGCGTATGTAAATGGTTCAGCTCCCATGAATACCCCAAAACATACTGCGAATGCATGGTTGAATTATAAATTTAAAGAAGGTGCATTGGCAGGCTTAGACTTGGGGGCAGGTATTTATTATGTTGGCGAAAGACCTGTGGATGACTATCAGCAGAAAACGATTATTTCTAGTCATGTTAACAGCGTTACTCCAGGGCTGAAACCTTTTATGATGAACGAATATACCACTGTGGATGCTCAGGTTGGCTATACCTTGAACAACGGTTTAGGTATTCGAGTTTTCCTTAATAATATTTTTGATGCGGTAGGTTACAATTCTTATTTCAGAGGCGGATACATTGATCAAATACAGCCCCGAAATTTTGCTGCTCAAATCAATTATAGATTTTAACTTCAATCTAAAAAAGATCAATTTTGTTCACTTTATACTTTATGTTAAGCCACTTTCTTTACAGGAGTGGCTTTTCTTATGCCATATGCTTTTTTTGTGTCAACATATCGTATTGTTCACCGTATTTTTTTCTGAGTCTTTGTTTTGCTTTTTTTACCGCATCTTGTGTGATGCCCAAGCTTGTTGCTATTTCACGGTTGCCCAATCCTAAATTCATCAACATTAATAGACGTAAGTTAGAATCTGTGAGGGTTGTGAAATGATCATTTAAAAACTGATAATATTCCGGTTTTTCTTCTATAAAAGTTCTTTTAAAATTCTGCCAGTTCTCATCGGTCATCAGATGGGACTGTAATAATACTTGAAGCTGGCTTTTTCGCTTTTCACCGCGTGCAGAAGACGAGTTTCTTAGTAAATAAAGTTCTTTTTCAAGATCCTCGATTTGTGAATTCTTTTCATTAAGAAAATTGGTGAAGTTGGCTAAATTTTTAGAGGTTGCATTGAGCTTTTCTTCTGATTTTAATTTGTCATTCTGCAACTCCGAAAATTTAGATTGAAAAGCCTCATTTTCTTGTTGACGTTTTGTTTTAAACAATAGCACTCCTGTAATAAAGCAAATGATTACTAAACCCAACAGCGTTAGCGAATTGTTTCTTACAGATTCTGCTTTGCGAAGTTTCTCTTGTTCGCTGTTGAGCTTACTTACAATTTTTTCCTTTTGAGCCTTCCAGTTGATCTTCTGTATTATTTCAGGACCATCTGTTTTGTTGATGGTGTTTTCTAAGTTGTCTAGTTTTTTTAGTAATACCAGCTCGGAATTTTTATCGCCTTCTTTTTGTGCAATCTCCAATAGGATTTTGGTAATTTCATATTCAGAACTTTTAAAGTAACTCTTCATTTTGGCGTAATGCTCTGCCTCTGTAATGGTTTTTTTTGCGGACTGAAAATCACCTTTTTCAAGATATACCTTACTTAGGAGGATAAGTGCAAACATCGTATTTTGATCACTATTATTCCTTTTCGATAATTCTAGATCCTGTTGAAGTTGATGAATTGCTAGATCATATTTCTTTTCATTTTTGTTAACCATTGCCATATTGCCCAAAACTTTTGCCTGTCTCACTTCGTCTCCAGTGTCAACAGAAATTTTAAGGGCTTTCTCTAAAAGTATTTTTGCCTTATCATACTGTTCTATGCGGAAATAGTTCACTGCAAGGTTATCGAGTATTGCGGCATGTTCTCCTGTTTGGTGTTTTACCATTTTGCTTGCTTCAGTGAGATAGTGAATAGCATCTTGGGTTTCACCTATGGTCATAAAGAAAAAACCTAATTTTTTGTAGGTGTCGGCTGGCATGATAATTTCGTCGACTTCTACATTTCCCATCATGCTGCTCGCTTTTAAAAAGAGGGGCAGAGACTTTTCCATTTCTCTAAAATGGTATAAGTAGTACGCATAAGAGATGGTTGCATAAATTTCGAGGTTGGTTATTTCTTTATTTATTGCAAGACGAATGGAGTTTTGGAATCCTCGTAGGGTTTCGTGATTTATTCCATCGTCATTAATTCTCCTATTTTCTGCAATCAGCAGTGGAGTAATGATCTGTAGGGTAAGTTTGTCTGTTTCTTTTATGGCTCTTTTTTGGGTTTCAGAAAGTTTAGTTCGTAGAACATTGGCGTCGTTTATGTTCACATTGCTTGAGATGGTTTTTTCCGCTATATTTTTATATTTTTCAAGGTTTCTTGAAAATATTTGTGCGAAACAGACGTGAGATAAGAATACGAGAAATAATACAAAGTAGTTTTTCTTCATAGCATTTGAGTGGGTTATTAGTTTTTGTCAACAGAAAAGTATAGAGAGCTTTTCTGAAGTTTCATGGTTAGTACTGCAAGTTAATATTTTTTTTTATATCACTAAAATCAAGTTTTTATTGGTGTTTTTACCATTGTCCACTTTTTGTCCACCCGTAATTTTATTGAACATTTGTGAATTCTGGTAATTTTGAAAAGGTAAAAATTAAAGAACGTCATAATTTATTTTTTTTAACCATGAAACTACCCGACTCAGATTCTAAACTCGCAAATGATCATCGTTAAAGTGTTTTTTAATAATTTTTTTTAATATTCATCTCCTGAGTGAATAATTGTGGTTTCAAAGATAAATCGCTCCATATTGGAGCGATTTATTGATTTATAGTATGTATGGTCTTTTTTATGCAACATCATTTCTGGTATTGGACTGAACTCAATGAGTTAAGGAGGATGTTGAATCATTTTCATTTGTTTTCATTAGTTTTATCACCTTTAAAATTATAAATAATGAAACTTTTAACAGTATATCTAGTTTTGCTGTCAGCTTTTTTGTCTGCACAAAACACAGTAATACTCTCTCCTCTCACAATGAAAAGCAGCAAGTTTGTTACTGAAGACTATGGGAAATCCAATTTAAATATATACTATCAATTTGTTTATTCTGATCAAAAAAACTTTCCTAACAATAAACCTCGTGAGGGATTGTGCCTTTTACAAATTGGAGACTATATTTCTAAATTCAGTGATGTTACCAATTTGAAATTGGATTCGTTAAAAGAAAAATATAGTCGTCAAGAATATGTTGACAACAAAGATATAAACGTAATGTTACGATACAATGTATTATGGAAAACCATAAGTTTGAAGAATAACCGTGAGAATAAAGTCACTTTTCAACATAGAGTCAGACAGTTATATGAATATGAAGAGGAACTACCCACTTTTGATTGGATTCTTCAAGAAGGAGAAAAAAAAATTATAGGTTACAATTGTAAAAAAGCATCTGTGAAATATAGAGGAAGAGATTATGTAGCGTGGTACTCCACAGAAATTCCTGTAAATAATGGGCCTTATGTATTTCAAGGACTTCCAGGTTTAATTTTAGAGCTTGAAGACAGCGAAAATAAATTTCATTTTGTAGCGAATGGCATCAATAAAACTAGTAGTACAATTTATATAGAAGCAGGAAAAAACATCATTAAGACCTCAAGAGATAAATTCAGAAATATGAAAGAGGCCTATTATTACAATCCTGCGGCATTTCATGGCAGTGCTTATAATAGTGATGGAAGCAAAATTATCACAAGATCTAACAAAATTCCTTATGACCCCATGGAATTAGAGTAAAAACATTTTATTATACATGTCAAAAATGGAGCTTTCGAATATGCTCAAAGGTTTTAACTTTCTATAAATCAAAATATTTTGTGATAATATTTGTGGATTCCGAAATTATTCATACATTTGCACACTCATTTTAGGGGCGAAGTATGCCTAATTCAAAAGTAGAAATTGCTTCCGATTC
>JAEWYW010000052.1 GCA_023458535.1 Bacteroidota bacterium | reverse complement strand
GGACCTAAAAACTTGAGATTTACTCCCCAATAGTCCTGAAAACTGAGCAGATAAATACTGAATGAGAAAAGAAGCGTTCCAAAAATCATCAACCAAGAAATCCATTTATCAGAACTGCTGTCGAATTTTAAAATATAGCCAACAATTAAAAGAAAAAATGCGGCATACATCTGGTAGCGAACACCCGTTTCAAAACTCTCTAGTCTTTCAACAGACAGTATTTTTTTAAAGGCATGTGCACCAAAAGCTCCCAAAACGACAGATAAAAGTCCGTAAACAGCTCCAATTACTAAAGTTAATGTTTTCATTATATTTTACTTTTATTTTTTACTAAATTCTAACATCAGTTTTGCGATAATTACCAAAACTCCAAGCACAATTAATACAGTGCTCATTTTCTTAGATGTTTGCCATCTGGGATCCTTGCTTGTTTTAATTACCAAACCTAAAACGATAAAAACTGCAGCAAGGATGTATTGAATATACTGCATATTATTGAGCTCTTAATTTTTCCAATTCGGAAATAACCTCGTGGTGACTTACCGTTTTATCTTTGAAATAAGTTACAAAATGCTGCTTCTCTGCCTCTGTCGCACCAAACTGATTCAAAATATTGAACAAATGCATTTTCATGTGTCCCTTCTGGATTCCTGTGGTGACCAAAGATCTCAAAGCACCAAAATTTTGTGCCAACCCAGAAACCGCCAAAATACTCATCAGTTCCTGTGCAGAAGGCTTCCCTAATAACGCTAACGAGAATTTCACCAACGGATGCAAATTGGTTAAGCCACCAACCACTCCCACAGAAATTGGCAAATCTATCCAAAATCTGAAAATGCCATTTTCTACAGTACAGTGCGTTAAAGACGAATATTTCCCATTGCGGGAAGCGTATGCATGTGCACAAGCTTCAGTTGCTCTAAAGTCGTTTCCAGTAGCAATTACCACGGCATCTACACCATTCATAATTCCTTTATTATGCGTGGTTGCTCGGTAAGGTTCAATTTCAGCAATCGTAACTGCCTGTTTAAATTTTGTTGCAAATTCTTGAGGAGAAATTCCGCTGTCGTCTTTTAAATCCTCCACTGGACAAGAAACCTCAGCTCTCACAATACACTCTGGTGTGTAATTGGACAAGATGTTCATTACCACCTGCAAAGAATCTTTTTCCTCTTGAGTGAATTCGTCTTCCAAAGCCACTTCCTCACGCAATGTTTTTCCAAACTGTTCCAAACAAGAGTTGATGAAATTAGCACCCATTGAATCTACCGTATCAAAACTCGCTTTGATCTGATAGTAGTTTTCTAGCTCATCCGTTTTGTCGATCAACCTTATATTCAAAATTCCTCCGCCACGATTTCTCATGTTTTTGGTAATCTCTTCAGTTGCTTCAAACAATCTTTTCTTTAATTTAAAATTGAAAAAATGCTGCAGCTTATGAGGTTCAACATTTAAAATAAAATGGGTATGACCGAGTTTTTTGGTATTGATAATTGTTGTTTTGAAACCACCCTTATCCAACCAGAATTTTGCAGCTTTTGATGCAGCCGCTACTACAGAGCTTTCCTCAACGGCCATGGGAAGTGCCAATAATTTACCATCGATTAAGAAATTAGGTGCAATTCCGTAAGGCATATAAAAATTGGAAATGGTATTCTCCGAAAATTCCTCATGCAGTTTCTGCAAGTCGGCATCGTTGTTCCAATATTGTTGTAAAATTTGCTCGTAGCTTCTGTCGTTCGATAAGTATTCGCTAATTAACCAATCAATCTTTCTTTGCTTTGATAATTTTGAAAATCCTTCTACAGGTTGGTGGTTCATAATTCAACTTTTGAGTTTCAAATATAAGGAATTAGAATGGTAATAAACTTTTCGACAACCAAGATTTACGTCATTGTTTTTAGTATTTTAGGAAAAACTTTGTGAATGAAAAAAATGCTCTTATTGGTCTTTATTGGACTATTTATTTTAGGATGTAAAAACGACAACGACAAACGGTCTATCCAATATAATACAACTAAAAAGGTTGAAGAAAATCTAATTCATAAAGATAAAAACACCATAAAAGAAAGATTTTCACCTCCTAAAGGGTATCATTGGGTGAACGAGCATCCAGAGTCTTTTGCTTTTTTTATTGAAAATTTTCCATTACAGAAATATGGAAGTCCCATCTTACAATACAACGGAAATCCTATCACAACGCAAAACCTTCATGAAGCTATTTTTGATATTGATATCGGAAATCTTGATTTACAACAATGTGCAGATGCTATTATCCGCTTAAAAGCCGAATATTTATATAAAAATAAAAAATATGACGCTATAAAATTTCATTTTACAAGTGGAGATGTCTTAAGCTGGAACGATTATAAAAATGGAATCCGTGCATTTGTTAGTGGCAATTCGGTCACTTTTAAAAAGGCTGCAACTGCAGATGAAACTTATCAAAATTTTAGAAATTATTTAGATCTCATTTTTACCTATGCAGGGACCATTTCATTACATCAATATGAAACAAAACCTGTTACAGAAACTCAACATTTAAAAACAGGTGATATTTTAATTACACCAGGAAGTCCTGGTCACGTAGTTTTTATTGCAGGAGTTTCTAAAAATAAAGACGGTAAAAAACTTTTTCTATTGGGAGAAGGTTTTACACCAGCACAGTCCATACACATCTTGAGCAATCCTTTTGATTCGAAAATCACTCCTTGGTATGAGCTGGATACTCATGCAGCAGAAATCAAAACAGCAAGATATCTTTTCAAACCCACTAATTTTAGGAGCTTTTAATTTCCATCTTTTCAAGAAAAAAGAAGGATATGCCAATAATCATGTAAAAATCTGAACTTGTTTTCGTAAATTTGTCAACGAATTTTTTTTCAATGAAAGAAAGCGCTGTAAAATCTATTGCTGTACTTACTTCCGGAGGAGATTCCCCAGGAATGAACGCTGCCCTAAGAGCGGTGGTAAGAACAGCGAGCCACTTTGGGATAGAATGTTTCGGAATACGCGAAGGCTACTCCGGACTTATCCATGATGATATCATAAAAATGGGACCTCGTTCTGTGAAAAACATCATCAACCAAGGTGGAACCATCCTTAAATCTGCACGTTCCAAAGAATTTATGACCAAAGAAGGCCGTCAAAAAGCTTATGACAATTGCGTAAAACACGGAATTGATGCTTTGGTATGTATTGGAGGCGACGGAACTTTTACAGGAGCAAAAGTTTTCCATGAAGAATTTGGTTTAAAGGTAATTGGTGTACCTGGAACTATTGATAATGATATTTTCGGGACAGATAACACCATTGGCTATGATACTGCTCTCAATACCGCAATGGACGCTATTGATAAGATCAGGGATACAGCTACCTCTCACAACACGGTTTTCTTTGTAGAAGTGATGGGTAGAGATGCGGGTTTTATTGCATTAAACAGTGGAATAGCGACCGGAGCTTTGGATATTTTAATTCCGGAACGTAAAGACAATATTGAAGATCTTTTCAAGACCTTTAGAAGAGCTGAAAAGGCTGGCAAATCCTCTAGCATCGTAGTGGTTGCTGAAGGTGAAGAATTGGGAAATATTTTCGAAATTTCAGAAAAAACTAAAGAGCAGTTTCCTGATTTTGATATTCGTGTTGCCGTTTTAGGACACATACAACGAGGCGGTTCACCAAGCTGTGCAGACCGCGTTTTAGCAAGTAGATTAGGATACGGAGCCGTAATTGGTTTAATGAAAGGAAAAAACAATGTAATGGCGGGTTTGAGATCTAATCAACTGGTTTTTACTCCTATTGAAGAAGCAATAAAAAAACATAATGAAATTAATAAAGATTTACTGAGTATATCAGAAATATTAGCAATTTAAGAACAATAAATTTTATATAACTTAACAAAAAGTACTATTATGTCAAAAATTAAAGTAGGTATCAACGGTTTTGGTAGAATTGGACGTCTTGTTTTCAGAGCAATGACAGAAAGAGATAACATTGAAGTGGTTGGAATCAACGACCTTATTAACGCAGAATACATGGCTTATATGCTAAAATATGATTCTGTACACGGAGAATTTAAAGGTGAAATCTCTGTAGAAGGTAACGACCTTGTAGTAAATGGAAACAAAATCAGAATTACTGCAGAAAAAGATCCTAACAACCTTAAATGGAATGAAGTTGGTGCTGAATATATTGTTGAATCAACTGGTCTTTTCTTATCAAAAGATACTGCACAGGCTCACATTAATGCAGGTGCTAAAAAAGTAATCCTTTCGGCTCCACCGAAAGACGATACACCAATGTTCGTAATGGGTGTAAACCAAAATGAATTGACAGACGATATCAAAATCCTTTCTAACGCTTCTTGTACTACCAACTGTTTAGCTCCTTTGGCTAAAGTAATCCACGATAACTTCGGAATTATTGAAGGTTTAATGACAACAGTACACGCTACTACAGCAACTCAGAAAACAGTTGACGGTCCTTCAATGAAAGACTGGAGAGGTGGACGTTCTGCTTTGAACAATATTATCCCTTCTTCTACTGGTGCAGCTAAAGCAGTAGGAAAAGTAATTCCTTCTTTGAATGGTAAATTAACAGGTATGTCTTTCAGAGTACCAACTGTAGACGTTTCTGTAGTTGACTTAACTGTAAGATTAGAGAAAGCAACTTCTTACGATGAAATTTGCGCTACTATTAAAGCTGCTTCTGAAGGTGAACTAAAAGGTATTCTTGGTTATACTGAAGATGCTGTAGTTTCTCAAGATTTCGTAGGTGAAAAGAGAACTTCTGTATTCGATAAAGATGCGGGTATCATGTTGTCTCCAAACTTCGTGAAATTGGTTTCTTGGTATGATAACGAAACTGGTTATTCTAACAAATTAGTTGATTTATTGATTCATTCTGCTTCTATCTAAGAAAACATTAATATCAAATAGAAAACCTTCCAAAAATGTCGAAGGTTTTTTTTGTTTTAATAGTTCCAGCGGCGGCTTCGCCGCCGCTGGAACTATTAAAACACTTGGATTTGTTATTCCGCGGCAGCTTCGCTGCAGCGGAATAAGCTAACTTTATTTTCCTTGAGACATCATGTCAAATTCGGGCGAAGCCTTCGGCTTCGCCCGAATCTACAAAGAATTTTCGGCGGAGCGCAGCTCCGCCGAAAAATTAATCATAATTCTATTTCAAAAACCAAGCTTATTTTTTTAATTATATTTGTTAGACATAAAACACATGAATGGAGATAGTCCTACTTTTAGCGATACTTATTTTTTTGATTTTTATTTTGAGAAATCAAAAGAAAAATGCAGCAGAGAATCAAAATACAATACAAAGGCTTGAATCAAAAATTGACGAGTTAAAAAAGCAAATTGCTACATCAACAGATAATCTATCTCAGAGTGAAAAAACCGCTTTTGAAAAAGAAACTGAACCTGTCAGTGAGGAAAGCTTCTGGGATGACAAAATCCAGTATGGCGATGAATCGGAGCAGGAAGACGTTATCGAACAGCAAATTGAAGACGAAATTACTCCACTTGAAGATACTCCAAGCATTGCCGCCATACAATCTGATGATCAAGCAGTAGAAATTCGTGAGAATATTCCATCCAATATACCGCCCATCCCAGAGCCTCCAAGGTATGAGCCATTGATTCCTAAAAAATCATGGATTGAAAATTTTAAAGAAAAAAATCCGGATATTGAGAAATTTATCGGTGAAAACCTCATCAATAAAATAGGTATTTTGATACTTGTTCTGGGCATCAGTTTCTTTGTGAAATACGCCATTGATAAGGATTGGATTAATGAGCCAGCACGTGTGGGAATTGGTATTCTGGCAGGCAGTATTGTGATGGGTATTGCTCACAGACTCCGAAAAAACTATCCAGCGTTCAGTT
The DNA here is from genome assembly GCA_023458535.1 of Bacteroidota bacterium. Classification (GTDB taxonomy): domain Bacteria; phylum Bacteroidota; class Bacteroidia; order Flavobacteriales; family Weeksellaceae; genus Chryseobacterium. The sequence continues at coordinate 8,749 of JAEWYW010000052.1, read as the reverse complement.
CCGTTTTTGTGGGTGGAGCAATAAGCATTTATTACCTCACCATCGGTATTGCTTTCCACGACTATAAACTTTTCAGTCAAACCGTGGCTTTTATCATAATGGTAGTAATCACAGTTTTCGGTGCCTTTGTCTCTGTTTCTTACAACCGAAAAGAACTTGCAATCATCTCATTAATTGGCGGGTTTGCAGTTCCGTTCATGGTAAGCACGGGTGAAGGAAATTATAAAGTTCTTCTTACCTACATCGCTATTTTAAATGTTGGAATGCTTATTATTGCCTACTTTAAGAAGTGGAATATTGTCACCCTTTTGGCTTTTATATTTACCGTAATTCTTTATTCAGGTTGGGTGGCTACGGACTTTTATTCTAAAGACTTCTCACCGCTCGGGGCTTTGGTATTTTTGAGCATATTTTACGTTATTTTCAGTCTGGCAACGGTTATTAATAATTTAAGAAACAATGGAAATTTCACCAAGTTGGATTATTTCATCATTTTGGTGAATACATTTTTCTATTTCGGAGTGGGTGCTCTCATCATTCAGAATTGGAAACCAGAATACAAGGGTATTTTCACCATAGCCCTCGCCGTTTACAACCTTATTTTCGCAATAATTCTCTATAAAAAATATGGCATCAACCGAAATGCGATTTACTTACTTTTAGGTTTAACCTTAACCTTCATTACCATCACTATCCCTTTTCAGTTCAATGGTAATTTCATTACGCTGTTTTGGGCTTGTGAAGCAGTTTTATTAGTGTGGCTTTCTCAAAAATCAAAGATTGCCACCTTTAAAGTGGCAGGCATCATTGTACAGATGTTAATGCTCATCAGCCTCTTTATGGATTGGATACTTACTTATGGCTCGGGCAATGAAAATCTTTATTTAAAGCCATTCCTCAATAAAATATTCCTTACCGGACTTGTAGCTGTCGCATCGTTGGTGGCCACCTACTTTTTATTGAAGAAAGAAAAGCAATCCACAAAATTCTACTTCTTAAGCATCAACCCAAAATATTACAGATTCATAGCAATTAGTCTCTCCATTATTATCGGTTATTTAGTGGGAATATTTGAAATCTACTATCAGGCCGTGGGTTATTTTGTTAATTATTCATCAGCAACCGCATATCCAGTTTGGTACCATTATGTATTCAGCGCTGTAACTGTGTTCTTCTTGCTCAGAAATAAGCACTCAATACAAAAAATTATAGCATTAGTTATTGCTGCGTTAAATATCTTCCTGTACATCACTATTTTCTATAGTCTGACATCCGATGAGATATTGACTAATTACAGTCGTAACTACAACAACGACAATGCATTTATTATTCACTATTTTATTACACTCTGTGTTACTTATTTCCTATATGTTTTGGTAAAACACAGAAAGGACACAATTTTATCAGCAGTTCTAAATCATAAAATTGCGCTGTGGGTATTTGCGTTCGCTGTTGTTTATATTCTCAGCAATGAGGTGATGGTTCATGGACTGTTCTTCTCTAATGATATCATTAATCAGGCAGAACTAGCAAAGAAATTCCCTTATAAAGACGGTTGGAGCAGTGAAAAAATCTTATACATCAATCAAAAATTAGGAGCAGCTAAAACTCAAATAATAAAAATTGGTTATCCTGTTTTGTGGGGCCTACTGTCGTTCCTATTTTTAATAATCGGTATTAAAAAACAAAACAAGCAACTCCGCATTATTGCATTATCACTATTGGGAATAACCATTTTAAAATTGTTTCTGTATGATATTAAAAACGTTTCCGAAACAGGAAAAATCATAGCATTTATACTTCTTGGTGTACTAATTTTGATCATCTCATTTGTGTATCAGAAGATTAAAAAATTGGTTATTGATGAACCTCAAAAGAAAAATGATGAAGAAAATATTTAGCCTATCATTACTGCTATTAACTCTGCAAATGGTATTCGGACAAGTTTATCAAACAAAGATCAAAACGGGTTCTGAGAGCGGATTGCATAAAATTGAGCTATCGCCGCAAATCCGTAGTGCGATCCAAAATAATCCTGCGTTTATAAGAATTTTCGATTCTAAAAATAAGGAAGTTCCGTACGTTGTTTTTAATAATGAAAGCAACAATTCTTCTGTTGAGCATTTTACTATTCTTTCGAGAAATAAACTTCCCAACACCCTTACTTCGGTGGTTATATCCAATGAAAACTCAGTGAAATTGGATCAGCTAACTTTAAAAATCGCCAGTACTGAGGTGGACAAAAAATACAGCATCAGCGGAAGTAATGATAATGTGGAATGGTTTGGTCTCGTCAATAATCAGATTATTACAAATCTTAACGAAGTTGGGAAAACATCGGTGGTGAGAAACTTCACCTTCCCTTTGAACAATTATAAATATCTAAAGTTCGACTTTATTGATAAAAATTCATTGCCTATAAATGTTTTAGAGGCGAGTTTAGAGAAAAATGCAAAAATAAAAAATGCAAAAATTGAACTTGCCGGTTTTACACAGCTTATTTCAAACGATAAATCTACCCATCAAACCAAAATTGAGATTGCATTTAAAGAACCACAGGTCATTAACGGATTAGGCTTCGACGTTACCGCACCCAACTATTATACAAGAAATGCGAGTTTAATGATCGTACCAGTTTCCGAACCTAATAAACAAAAAAATGCTCATTCTAAAACTATCAGTTATTTTACTTTTGATTCTAAAACCGACAATCAGTTTGAAACTCCCGAATTTTTTGCAAAAAAATTAATCATTGGAATTGAAAATGCCGATAATCCAGAATTAGAAATAAAAGATATACAAATTTTCCAAAATCCACTATTTATTATTGCAGACCTAAAAGCGAACGAACCTTACACTCTGAAAATCAATACATCTTGGCACACTCCCAATTATGATTTGGCTCAATCGGGAATCAATTTTACTAAGGATTATCCTGTTGCTACCACTTCAGCTTTGCAAACAATTACGCAAAACGAAACAGAATCTTTCTGGCAAAATCCTTTATTCATGTGGATATGTATTGTTTGCGCCATAATCATTATAGGATATTTCACAGTAGTGATGATACGGGATATGAACAAGGCAAAATAATTTAAGCCGAAACCTAAAATAAAAACCTTCCTGTACAGAAGGTTTAAAAAGAGAGCATTTCTGAATAATAGACCATTTCATCAATTTACCCCATTTAGAGGTGAATACATTTAGTAATTACAATAAAAAGTTTTCATGGTTTTTAGTTACTTCAAAGTTCAGTATTAATTTAACATAAAAAAATACTCCTTTAGAGGTATTTTTTAACAAATTTTAATTAATTTTAACAATAATTATTGAAATTGAAATCTAAAAAGCACGCTCTTACGGAAGTTTGGGACAGCTATCCCGAAATATTCAGCAATGGAGCAACACAGCTACAGCCTACGGTTATTGAGAAAATAATATCGGATGTGCTTGCTGTGGGACCATTTTACTATTACACAGTCAATCTCTCCAACAGTCGAATCAGTAACTGCTCAAAAAACATCTTACCTATTCACGGACTTTCAAATCTACCCAAACATTTGTCTGATGTTATTGCATTGATACATCCAGACGATATTTCGCACGTAACTGAGTCCGAAAGAAGGTGCATTGAAAAGATAAAAGAAATAGGCATTGAAAAAACGGTGAACTTAAAGGTGAGCTATTGTTTCAGAATGAAAGTAGCTGATGGAACATATCAACTTTTTCATCATCAATCTTTGCAAAGCTTAATCGATTCCGACAATAGAATTTTAAAATCAATTAATATCCACACCAACATCCATCATATCTCACCTATCAACCATTATATTGTAACAATTACAGGAATTGGTGGACTGGATTACTTTGTTCAAATTAATTTAGATTCTAAACCCAACCTCATCAATCAACCTCATCACTTAACGAAACGTGAACTGGAAATTTTGCGCTTGATAGCCAACGGTTGTTCTGCAATGGATATTGCTAATAATTTTTTCATTTCTGTACATACTGTAAAAACGCACAAACGAAATATTTTGAGAAAAACAGAAACAAAAAACAGCACAGAATTGGTAAAAAAATGCATCGAATGGGGATTGTTATAAAATTATCGCGATAAAATCATCTTTTACATAATTTCAGTTTCTCTAAATTCCCTTACCTTAGAGGTATGGAAGTTTATCAGTTACAGCCCACTTATAAAGATGCGCCGCATTTTCAGGATTTTTGGAAAAATGGCAATGGTAAGAAGATGAAGGAATGGAGTGGCGCACACTTGAGTTTTGATCAATTCGAGAAATTTGAACCATATTACTACCGTTGTGATGATTTGGGCGATGCAGTGGTGAAGGATGTTTATTTTAAGAAATCATTCAAAGATGCTTCAGCTGAAATTGAAAATTACATCCGAAACGGAGTGGATGCTCAAGACTCTAACATTCCAGAAAGTGTAAAAAAATTATTTCAGGAAACGCAACATATTCCCGATTGGGTAGATTGGGAACTGATGGAGATGGGCGCAGGCTTATGCAGAAGATCAGGGTTAAATTCTCTTATTGTTTTGCGAGATTACACATTAATGGGCGGGTACGACAATGCCTACCTGACAAAACCGCTAATTTTTACCGGTGCTCTAAAAAAAGGAGCAGTAAAACGTCTCGCCGACACTCTGAATTTTTGGGTGAATGTGACACGAAAATATTCGATGAAAACACATCAGAAAGGATACGAAATGGCAATAAAAACCCGTCTTATACACTCCTATTCGCGATTGATGATTTTAGAAAAAACAAAAAATTGGGATACCAAAAATTATGGGCTTCCCATCAATACTTGGGATATGATTGCCACCTATATTGGTTTTTCTTTGGTTTTCTTGCATGGACTCAAAAAAATGGATATGCATATAACTCCCGAGGAAGAAAAAGGGCATTTTATGCTCTGGAAATACATTGGCTACCTTATCGGAATCCCAGAAAACCTGCTGCCAAACAACAAAAAAGAAGCGACAGAATCCTTTTATTGCTGGACTTCCATACAACCTTCTTCTGATAAAGATTCCGTTTTACTGGCACAATCGCTGTTGGATGAAAATCTAGAAGCAACATTTTTAAAATATCATTTTCAGCGAAAAACCTTGCGAAATCTTCACGCTTCTATGAATTGGTTTTTGCTTGATAAGGAAGTAAATGAACGATTACAAATTCCAAAATTGAAATTCCCCAACGCTTTTGCCAATATGATTCGATTCCGAAATCGTTGGTTTCAGAAATTCAACAACTACGAAAAACAACTCAAAATTGGTGGTGAAGCGCAGGAAAAAGTTTTGGATGATTACCTGAAAATCGCACCACGGAATGTTCATGGGTAATAAATTCAATCCGAATTTTTTTAAGATAGAATTTGAGTAAATAAATGATTTAAAATAGAGTTTAGAATCAAATAATTAGCAATAATTGGTACAAAACGTATCAGTTTTTCAGAAATTAATTCCGTATTTTTGACAAAATAAATTTTAGAATGAGCAACGCAGACGATAAAAAGAAAGCACTGGCCTTGGTGCTTGAAAAATTAGATAAAACCTACGGGAAGGGCACCGTAATGACGCTTGGCGAAGATTCTATTGACCATACCATTGAAGTAATTCCTTCTGGATCTTTAGGACTGGATTTGGCTTTGGGTGTTGGCGGCTACCCAAAAGGAAGAGTGATTGAAATCTATGGACCTGAATCATCTGGTAAAACCACACTAACTCTTCATGCGATTGCTGAAGCTCAAAAACAAGGGGGTATCGCTGCTTTTATTGATGCAGAACACGCTTTTGATAGAACGTATGCTGCAAAACTAGGCATCGATTTAGAAAATTTGATTATTTCTCAGCCTGACAACGGTGAGCAAGCATTGGAGATTGCAGATAACTTAATCCGCTCTGGAGCGATTGATATCGTGGTTATCGACTCAGTTGCTGCCTTAACGCCAAAAGCAGAAATTGAAGGTGAAATGGGTGATTCTAAAATGGGATTGCACGCGCGATTGATGTCTCAAGCATTGAGAAAATTAACAGCGACAATTTCAAGAACAAAATGTACCGTGATCTTCATCAACCAATTGAGAGAAAAAATCGGGGTTATGTTCGGAAATCCTGAAACAACAACTGGTGGAAACGCCCTTAAATTTTATGCTTCGGTGAGAATTGATATCAGAAAAGCTTCTGCTCCAATTAAAAATGGTGATGAAGCAATTGGTTCTCGTGTGAAAGTGAAGATTGTAAAGAACAAGGTTGCTCCTCCGTTCAAACAAGCGGAATTCGACATTATGTACGGTGAAGGTGTTTCGAAAACGGGTGAAATTTTGGATCAGGCAGTAGAAATGGGAATCGTGAAGAAAAGCGGTTCTTGGTTCAGCTATGAGGACACCAAATTAGGACAAGGTCGTGATGCTGTGAAGGAAGTTTTGAAAGATAATCCTGAGTTGGCGGAAGAACTGGAAAATAAAATTAAAGAAGAAATTTCAAATAAAAAGTAAATTTTTTCTTTCCGGATATGGAATCGGCGGAGCCAAAGGCTCCGCCGATTTTTTTTATTTGCTTAGTCCTTCCGCGGCAGCGAAGCTGCCGCGGAAGGACTAAGCAAATAAAAAAAGTACTCCCAAAAAACTTTCAAATTCCACTCTAAAATTCATCAAAAATGCCATTCTGTCACTTTGTGCTGCGTGGTATTTTTTTTGAGCCTTTGCGGGAAAGAAGTTTTATGAACATTAAGGAGCATTGGGAAAACGTCTACGAATCTAAAACGCCAGATCAAATGAGTTGGACCCAAGATGAATACGCAACGTCTCTGCGTCTTATAAAATCATTAGATGCCGATAAATCAGCAAAAATAATTGACGTCGGGGGCGGCGATGGGAATTTTATACAAGCGCTCTTGAATGAAGGTTATGAAAATATTAGCGTCCTCAATATCTCATCGAAAGTCTTGGAAGATGCGAAAAAGCGTTTAGGAAAAGATGCAGAAAAAATCACATGGATTGTTTCAGACATTACCGAATTTCAACCGAACGAAAACTACGACATATGGCACGACAGAGCGACTTTTCACTTTTTAACTGAAAAAGAGGACATTCAAAAATATATAGAATTGTTAAATACCAATCTGGATGGAAACCTGATCATCAGTACATTTTCAAAAGAAGGTCCGCTCAAGTGCAGTGGTTTAGAAATCACTCAGTATAATGAAGAAAGTTTAGAAGATTTATTGAACGAAAAATTTCAGAAAGTAGAATGCTTCACGGAAGATCACAAAACGCCTTTTGACACCACACAAAATTTCATTTACTGCAATTTCAAAAAAAATAATTAAAAAATACAAAATACTATGACTAAAGGAAACATTAATGTAAGTGTGGAAAATATTTTTCCACTGATTAAAAAATTCTTGTACAGCGATCATGAAATATTCTTGAGAGAATTAATTTCGAATGCAACAGATGCTACCTTAAAATTAAGACATTTAACTTCAATTGGAGAAGCCAAAGTTGAATATGGAGATCCAAAAATTGATGTTAAAATCGACAAAGACAAAAAAACATTAACCATTTCGGACCAAGGAATCGGGATGACGGCTGAGGAAGTTGAAAAATACATCAACCAAGTAGCTTTTTCTGGTGCTGAGGAATTTCTTGAAAAATACAAAGACTCGGCTAAAGATGCTGGAATTATTGGCCATTTCGGACTTGGATTTTATTCCGCTTTTATGGTGGCAGACCAAGTGGAAATCATAACTAAATCCTATAAAGATGCGCCTGCAGTTCATTGGATTTGCGATGGTAGTCCAGAATTCACCTTGGAAGAAACTACGAAGGCAGAACGCGGAACCGACATTATCTTACACATTGCAGAAGATTCCACCGAGTTTCTAGAAGAGGGTAAAATCCGCGAATTATTGCAGAAATACAATAAATTCATGCCTGTTCCGATTAAATTTGGAACAAAAACCGAAACACTTCCCTTGCCAGCCGATGCTCCCGAAGGAACTGAGCCTGAGAAAGTGGAAATTGATAACATCATCAATAACCCACATCCAGCATGGACGATTGCACCAAGCGACTTGACCAAGGAGGATTATGTGAAATTTTACCATGAGCTGTATCCAATGCAGTTCGAGGAGCCACTTTTCAACATTCATTTGAATGTGGATTACCCTTTCAACTTAACGGGAATCTTGTTCTTCCCGAAATTAGGCAATAATCTGAATATCGAAAAAGATAAAATTCAATTATATCAAAATCAAGTTTTCGTGACGGATGAAGTAAAAGGTATCGTTCCTGATTTCTTAATGCTTCTGAGAGGGGTGATTGATTCGCCAGATATTCCGTTAAACGTTTCACGTTCGTATCTACAGGCAGACGGTGCTGTGAAGAAAATTTCTTCCTACATTACCAAAAAAGTAGCCGATAAAATGGTTTCCTTAATTAATGAAAACCGCGAAGATTACGAACAGAAATGGAATGACATCAAGGTGGTGATTGAATACGGAATGATTACCGAAGATAAATTCTATGAAAAATCAGATAAGTTTGCGATGTATCCAACAACTGACAACAAATTCTATCTGTGGAATGAATTGGAAGAGAAAATCAAACCTCAGCAAACTGATAAAGACGGAAACTTGGTGATTCTGTACGCAACCAATATCGATGAGCAATACAGCTACATTCAGGCAGCGAAAGATAAAGGTTATGAAGTTCTTTT
>JAEWYW010000051.1 GCA_023458535.1 Bacteroidota bacterium | reverse complement strand
AAGGGGAGTTTGATAAAATCAGTTTAATATATTTGCATCATGAAAACACCATTAGTGCTCACTTACAGCAAACCGAAAAATATTGTACTCTTATTGTTAAGTCTGGGATTTATTTATTTGGGAATCTTTAACATGCAACAGGGGAGTACGCTAATCGGCGTTTTTAGTATCGTTTTCTTTGGATTATGCTTGGTAGTGTCCATCATCAATTTTATACCTAAAGCTTCACGAATTGTTTTAAAAGAAGAAGGGTTGGAAATGACAAGTCTTTTTAAAACCAGAATATTACCTTGGGCTGCAGTCAATAACTTTGAACCTGGGTGGTTGGTGATTAATCGCACCGTATATTTTGAACTTAATGATGTGGCGATGCAAGTGGCAAAAACAAAAATTAAAAGAGGTGCTTTGCCAGATACTTATGGGATGTCTGCAAAAAAATTGGCAAGTTTGCTCAACGAATACAAAAATTATTACACACAATAAAAAAACTCCAGCGTCGCTGGAGTTTTTTGTTATTTTTTCTTTTCCTTCAAAGCTTCTTTGTCTTTGTCTGAAGGATTCCAAACTTTTATTTCGGAGTCTTTGGTTATCCCAGAAAGAACCTGAACATTCAAACCATCGCTAGCCCCGAGTTTTACGTATACTTTCTTGAAACTGCCATTTGGCTGCTTTACATCAACAAAAGGCTTGTCTTTACCGTTTACTTTTTCATACTGAACCAACGATTCATCCAACAGCAACGCATTCTTCTGAGAGCTTAAAACAATTTCACCATTGGCAGAAAATCCTGCGCGGATATATTCATTAGTAGGATTCATTACATCACCTTCAACGGGGAATTTTATCGTTCCATTGGTATCTTTTCCTTTAGGAGCAATCATGGTAAGTTTTCCAGGGAAAGATTTGTTCTGAAGAGCTCCGATTACCACATTCATATTCATTCCCGTTTTTAATTTACCTGCTTGGGCTTCATCTATTTCGCCTTGGAAAATTAAAGAATTGAGATCTGCAATGGAGCAAATGGTTGTTCCTGCATTAAATGAATTGGCTTCAATCACCTGACTTCCAACTTTTACAGGAACTTCTAGAACGGTTCCTGTTGCTTTAGAACGTATTTGTGTTGTTGCCATACTCTGAAGCTCTGGTGTTACACCCGTTCTTGCAATCTGTAGGTTTTTTTGAGCAGTAGCCAATTGTTGGTTGGCATTTTTTACATTTTGTTGTGCTGACATGAGCTGTTGCTGTGCCGTTAAAAATTCCTGCTTAGAAATAACACCCTGACTGTATAGCTTTTGTTGCATTGCAAACTGCTGCTGCTGATTGCTTAAATTTACTTTCGCATTACTGATCTGTAAATTCGCATTGTTTATTTCTTGTTGAGCCGAGTTTACAGAAGACACATTAGGGACAATTTTAAGCGTAGCAATAAGCTGACCAGCTGTTACATGGTCACCTTCATCCACCATTATCTTATCGATAATTCCAGGCATATTCGGTTTAATTTCAATTTCTTCACGAGGAACAATTTTTCCTGTTGCCATTACCTTGTCATCCATATTTTGAACGGTAGGCTTCTTGGTGAGAAAAGTTTCATTTTCCTTTGAATTGGATTTAACAAGATAACTGATTACTGAAATTAATATTACAACAAATATTAACCCCAAAAAGATGTAAAGTGCTTTTTTCCAGTTAAACTTCTTTTTCATATGTTATCGTTTTTTTTAATTTTTTATTTTTAATTATTCACTTCTTAAAGCTTCAATAGGTCTTACTTTAACTGCTCTCTGCGCGGGAATCATGCCTATAATCAAACCTAAAATTACCATAATAGACATGGCTGCAAATACGTTTCCGTAATTGACGGTTGGGTTGTAAAATGGGAATTCATCCTGACCTTTAGTGAGCGCATCAACAATCATCAAAACCAAAATACCACTTATAAAACCTATTAATCCGGATGCCAGAGTTATCACAACACTTTCCAGCAAAATCTGGTTTCGTACTTCAGAAGGTTTTGCCCCTAAAGCACGGCGAATTCCTATTTCTTTGGTTCTTTCTTTTACGGTGATCAGAAGGATGTTCGAGATCGCAATAACTCCAGCTAATATGGTTAAGGTACCCACAATAATGGTGAGAAGTTGCATACCGCTTAAGAAACCTGTCAGTTTGCCAAATTCTTTACCCAAATTAAAACTTCCAAAAGCGTTAGAGTCATCAGGTGAAACTTTATTTTTGGCCTTTAAGGTTTGTTTTACTTTTTCTTCTACAACATTCACATCTGCATTTGGTTTGCTTACTATGGCGAACATGTCCACTTCATCGCCTGCGTTATACATCTTGGTATAGGTGGAAAGCGGTATAAAAGCCGTTCTGTCGTTTTCGAATCCTCCACCTTTCTTAATTCTGAAAACACCTACCACATTGAAAAATATTCCTTTGATATTGATGGATTTTCCTAATGGATTTTCATTTTTTTTAGAATCGAAGAAGTTGTTGTAAATTTCTTCACCAATAACCACTACATTTTTGTTTCCTGCAACATCTGCATCATTGATATATCGTCCAAATATGAGTTTTTTCTCCGAAATTTTATTTCCGATAGGGTAGTCGCCCGTAAGTGCATAGGTAGCATTTTTCCCGTTTCGAGACATGATTTCGCCTGGTGTTCCCGTAAAACTGCCTCTGGAATTTTGAGGTGATATATAATCAATCTCGGGGATTTTGCTTTTCAGCATATCAATATCCGGTAAGTTGAGGTGAACGGCTCTTCCTTTGGGAAAACCCTCATAAGGAATCGTGGTGTTTTGAGCCCACAAAAATATAGAGTTGGTTGCAAAACCTGAAAATAATTTGTTGAAGCCATTTTCCATGCCTTTTGCTGCCCCCAATAGGCTTACATATAAAAACATTCCCCAGCCTACACCAATCATGGTAAGGAACGTTCGAAGTTTATTGTTCCTGAGGGAAAAATAAATTTCTTGCCACGTATCTTTACTAAATAAAATGTTCATTTTTAGTGGGAGTTTTTAAGTTGATCGTTCTAAGCTCTAATTTTATCTGAGTATATTTATTCTGTTCTTAATGCTTCAATAGGTTTAATTCTGGCGGCTCTGTATGCAGGTATAAAGCCTGCTATAAGTCCGGAAATTACCAAACTCACAAATGCCATTAGAATAGAGCCCCAGCCAACACTCGGATTCATAATGAAGTATTTTTCCAAACTGTCACCAATGAGCGAAAGAGTTAAGACCCCAATTCCAACACCTATTAATCCCGAAATTACGGTAATAACAATACTTTCCTGAATAATTAATGCAACAATACTTTTAGGCTTGGCACCAATTGCCTTTCTTACCCCAATTTCTTGAGTTCTTTCCTTCACAATGTACACCATAATGTTGCTGATGCCAATAATCCCCGCCAGCAATGTTCCCATGCCAATAAAACCCACAATACCTGTTAGTACCGCCATAAACATAAAAGTATCATTCATGTTTTTCGCATTATTCCAAACCCTAACTGCATTTTCATCATCGGGCGCAACTCTTTTACGGGATTTTAATTGATCTTTAAGCTTATCACCGTATTTTATGGCTTCATCAGGAGAAAGTTTTGGGTCGTATGCAATATAGATTGTCGAAAGCGTGTCGGAACTTTTTTTCATTTGTTGAAGCGTAGAAATCGGTACCGAAATATGCCTCTCGTCCCAGTCGCCGCCATCATCGGAGAAAACACCCACCACCTTGAACATTGTTCCGTTAATGTCTAAATCTTTTCCTACGGGGCTTCCGTTTTTAATGAGGTCACGCTGCACCATTCTACCGATGACAGCTACATTTTGTTTTTTATTGATATCATTGGGGTTCAGATAACGGCCTTCGATCATTTTTCGGTTCTCAATAAATTGTTCATCGGGAACAGCACCGTTAATCTGGTAGTTTCCACTTTCTTTGCCGTATTTTACCATCCAATTGGCAGAATATCTTGGACTTGCGTGTTCTGCTTTGTCTTTATCACTGTTCACAAGAGCATCGTAGTCACTATTTTCCATGGTAATGGTTCTGTTTTCCTGTAAGCCTTCAAAGGCTATTGAGGTTTGACCAGTAACGATGGTAATTAAATTTTGAGCGTCTCGTGCGAAGCCCTGTGTGAAGGCATTATTTAGACCATTTCCGATACCGAAAAGTACAATGAAGATAAACAATCCAAGCGCTACCGTGAAGCCAGAAAGCACCGTTCGCAATAGGTTACTGCGAATAGAACTGTAAATTTCCTGCCAACGGTCTATATCGAACATTTTTATGAATTTATAGTAAGTTCTTTAATTAAGTATTGCTCTCATATACATTTACACTAGTACATGTTGTTTGATGAATTCGTCGCTTTCTATAACGCCGTCTTTCAAAACTACATTTCTTTTGGTTTGTGCTGCAACATCCGGCTCGTGGGTTACCACAATAATGGTTTTTCCTTCGTTATTAATATCTTGAAGCAGTTTCATAATATCGTAAGTGGTTTTAGAATCTAATGCACCTGTTGGTTCATCTGCCAAGATTACTTTTGGATTGGTAATTAATGCTCGAGCAATAGCGACTCTCTGTTTTTGTCCACCGGAGAGTTCATTCGGTAAATGGTTCGCCCACTGTGCTAAACCTACTTTTTCTAAATATTCCATCGCCTTTGCTGCTCGTTCTTTTCTAGGAACTCCTTGATAGTAGAGGGGAAGAGCGACATTTTCTAGTGCCGA